>JAEETA010000002.1 GCA_016286555.1 Lachnospiraceae bacterium
CCCTTGTAACCCGTGACTCCGAAGCTCAGCAGATATTCGCCCCCCTGAAGGGACATGCGCTGTGTGAAGGTGACTTCCTTGCAGTCTCCCGCCTTGCAGCTCTCGGCAAAGGCTTTCTCCAGCATGGTATTGGTGCCGGTGATCTCCGTCCCCCGGGCGGTCTTAAAGGAAAAGGCCATGATGGGCTCCGGAATATCATCGTGAAAGAGAACCTTGAGATGGATGGTGAACTCGCTGCCCTTCAGAAGGGTGGTGGTGCGAACGCCCCTCTCATCCGTTACATAGTATTCTGTGATCTCCGCCTGTCTGGTGCCGTACTCCAGCAGGTTGGGATTGATATTTTCTACTGCGGAGGCCATCTCCTCGGGGTGTCCCCCGGAATACTGGCCCACCAGCACCTGCTTGTAGGCGTCGATCATCTCCTTGGGACTGCCCTCTCCCAGCAGTTCTCCCCTGTTGATGAGGAAGGCACGGTCACAGTACTTGGCGATGCTGCTGAGATCATGGCTGACGAAGACGATGGTCTTGCCGGCCTTCTTGAACTCCTCAAACTTGCGGTAGCACTTTGCCTGGAAGAAGACATCTCCCACAGACCGAGCCTCGTCCACAATGAGAATCTCGGGGTCGATGTTGATAGCCACAGCGAAGGCTAGACGGACAAACATACCGCTGGAATAGGTCTTCACCGGCTGGTAGACATAGTCTCCGATGTCCGCAAACTCCAGGATCCTGGGCAGGCGCTCGTCGATCTCCTTCTCGGAGAAGCCCATCATGGTACCGTTGAGGTAGACATTCTCGATGCCGTTGTATTCCATGTTGAAACCGGCTCCCAGCTCCAGCAGGGCGGAGATCCGGCCGTCCACCTCTACCTGGCCTTCCGACTGGGTCAGCACGCCGGTGATGATCTTCAGCAGGGTGGATTTGCCGGAACCGTTGGTTCCGATGATGCCCACGGTCTCACCCTTCCGGATCTCGATATTTACTTTATTCAGGGCGTAGCGCTCCTCGTAGAGCTTCTCCCCTTTGCGTTTCCATCCGAAGGAATCACGGATCCTGTCCCTGGGCTTTTTATACAGCCGGTAGACCTTATCCAGATCCCGCACGGATACTGCGATATCCTGATTCATATACTTACCATCTATTTTTTCTCTTTGATCCTTACGGATTGCTCCGTTTCTTCGAAACTCCCGCAATCCTACATATGATCCCCTGGATCAAAGCACGTCCGCGAAATGACCTCTTAACTTCTTAAACACGGAAGTTCCGATGAGCATCAGCACTGCCGTTGCGACCCAGAAATACAGGGTGTGCAGCGGCTTTTCAAAGAACCAGCGATGTCCGAACACCGCGTCCCGATACCCGTCCACCACATACACCAGGGGATTGATCATCAGGATCTTCCGGACCACGCCGTTATTGATGCGCTCCAGATTCCACATGATGGGGGTGGCCCAGACCAGCACCTGCAGGCACACATTGATGAACTGCCCCAGATCCCGGAAAAACACCACCACAGCGGAGGTAAAATACACCAGCGCCAGCACCAGAGCCATGGTGCACAGACTGTAGTACAGCACCTGCACCATATAGACGGTGGGCGGATACCCGCAGATGCACTGCAGGATCACCAGCAGCACCAGGAAAAACACGTGGGTAAACACCGCTGCCGTCACCTTGATCACGGGGAGCACATCGATCTGGAACACCACCTTTTTCACCAGGTAACTGTAATCCGTCAGAGCTGCCGTACCGCTGCTTAAGCCCTCACTGAAGAAAAACCAGGGCACCATACCTGCGGTCAGGAACAGCACAAAAGGCACTTCCGAACCGCTGGTGCGGGCATCCGGCATGATCAGACCAAAGACCGCATAGTACAACGCTATGGTGACCAGAGGCTGGATAAAGGCCCAGAGGATTCCCAGCAGGGACCCCACATATCTTTTTTTAAAATCATTCACCGCCAGCTTTCGGATCAGGGTGCGGTTCGTGATGATATCCCGAAAAATCGTCATTTCCAAAGATCCTTACTCTCCCGTTTACTCATCGTAACCCGGGACGATATCCTTCCAGGAAGATACGCCGATAACCTGCAGGCAGGTTCTGTCGATCCATGCCTTGTGGGCAGGATCGCCGTCCTCCAGATAGCTCCACACGGAACCGGCCATCTTTCCTGCGATGGAGAAATCACATTCTCCGCCTGCTGCCAGCTCGTTGTTGGCATTCAGAATAAAACTGTCCACCATGTCGTTGTATTTTGCCACATAGTAGGAATAAGCCAGCGCCGCAGCCTGGTTTGCCTCACCGGAGACATTGCTCTCGAAGCCGTTCTCCGTCAGCATGACTCTGTGCTGCGCACCATAGGTGTTCTTGATGTAGTCCGTCACCATCTTCAGGTTCCGGGCATCAAACATCTCGCTGTCCGTGGACATCGTCACACTGGGGTTGCCGTCCCAGAGATTGCTGAAATTCACCTTGGCAGGGTACATATGGGTGCTGACAAACCAGTTCACGGTACCCTTCTTGTCCAGGTTTGCCACCACATTATCCAGGAAGGCCTTGGCAGGCAGTACCTGTCTGGGGGCAAAGGTCAGGTTCCAGGAATGGTCGATGGCGATGGAGCAGCGTGCATCCGGATTGTACCGGGTCACGATATCGTACATTGCATAGAAGCCTTCCGCATATTTTGCAGCCTTCGTCGCCACATCATAGGAGGACTCGTAGCAGTAGTAGGAGGAATTCGCTTCGTTGCCGTAGATGAAGTTATCGATGTGGAGATTGTACTCCTGCAGCTTGCTTGCCAGCTTCGTCCAGAGGGCACGCATGGTGTCGCCGCCCTCACCGGAGGTTGCGGGGAGATAGTATCCTGCGCCTGCCGGTGCGTCCGCATCGCAAAGGATCTGCTGGAAAGGATAATTGGTCCATCTGAGGATAAATACCGCATTCACTGCGCGGCCCGCCTCATTCAGTTCCCGGACTTTGGAGAAAAGCCTGCCGTTGGGATCGTCCAGATCTCCGGTGAAATAGTAGGTCTTTCCTTCAAACTCGTAAGGCACACCGAAGGTATCGTTCCAGACGAACTCATCGATGTAGAGATTCATAAAGCCCTGGGGATAGGGATCAGGATCGCCCTGTACGCCACGGATACCGATGCCGTGGGTGAGGGGATTGGAATTTCTGGGATTGTAATGTCCCTCCTCTGTGTAGGTGAGGCCGTAGCTCTCCACCAGGTTCCGGAACTCCTCCGAGCAGGAGAAGCCATAAACGATCTCATTTCTGGGAGCGTCCCAGCCGATCTGGTCCATCCAGTAGGAGTAGCCTCCATCATCCGCCGGGCGTCCGAAAAAGGCGTTGTACAGCAGGCGGATGTAGTCTCCGTCACTGATGACTTTCTGCGTAAACTCAGGAGAACCGATGAAGTCCACCGCAGCCACATGGCAGGGATTCACCTCTCCGTCGGCGATCTTCTGGGTCCAGCCGTTCAAGCCGTCGGGCTCAAACTCTCTTTCCAGAACCACGGTATACAGTCTGGCAACGAACTGCGCAATGCCGGGATTGGCGGGCTGAGCGCCCTCTTTCATATAGCCCCGCAGGATGCCGAACCGGTCGCAGAGAATGGTAAACTCCTGAGAGTTCACAAAGCCACGCAACAGTTCATCCCTGCTGCCGCCCTTGTTTAACACATCCAGCCATCCGGCAAAGCCGCCCTCGTCGGGCTCTCTGTCGAAAAATGCGGAATACAGCATGGTGACATAGTCTTCATTGGTGATCTCACGATCCATGAATTCCGCGCTGTGGAAAAAGCTGTGGGCCAGGTTGGCACCGTCGGACTGCTGATTCTCCAGCTGATCCACCCAGTGATTCCATCCTTCTTCCTCGGGCTCACGCTGCAGGGTGATCCGGTAAAAACGTGCCACAAAGGCACGCAACTGATCACGGTCAGCATATTCGGGAGCCTCTTCGAAAACGATGTTTTCTTCATCAAACTCATGTACCGAGACAGCCTTTGCACTGCCAGCGGGAAGTGTTGCAAACAGACAGATGCTCAGTACGAATGCCAGCATTCTCTTAAGATTCTTCATCCCTTTTCCTCCGATCCGTTAAAAACACGATATACCAAAAGGTTCGTCAGATCACTTCCGGATCTCGTCGATGCCGCCCCAGTTCAGGTCTCTGTCGTTCAGGATCAGTTCCATATCCTCGGGGATGGGCCATTCGACACCGATCTTCGGATCGTCATAGCGGATGCCGCCCTCGTCGCCGGGATGATAAAAATCGGAGCACTTGTAGCAGAACTCCGCATCCTCGCTCAGTACCAGGAAGCCATGAGCAAATCCCTTGGGAATGAAGAACTGCTTTTTGTTCTCCTCGGAAAGCAGCACGCCGTGCCACTGTCCGTAGGTCTCGGAGCCTTCTCTGAGATCAACGGCCACATCGAAGACCTCTCCGCGGATCACGCGCACCAGCTTATCCTGAGGATGTGCGATCTGGAAATGCAGTCCCCGGAGCACGCCGCGGCGGGAGGAGGACTGATTGTCCTGCACGAAGGTCACATCGATGCCTGCTGCCGCAAAATCATTGTACTGATAGGTCTCCACAAAATAGCCACGCTTATCGCCGTACACCGTGGGTGTGATTTCCAAAAGTCCGGGAATGGCACAGGTCTCCACCGTAATTTTTCCCATTGTTTCAAGCCTCCTTGTATGCGTAAGTATCATTTCTTTCCCGCGCTGCGGGATCGTAAAGTTCTAAGGGTAGCGGATGTCCAGGTCCACATTGCCGGAGATGCCGTCAACGCTTCCTCTGGAGGTATACTGCCACATGTTGTAATAGCCCGTGTACAACGGCGTGCTGCGGTATTCCGCCAGCCATGTCTCGTACTTGTCCAGGCGTTCCGTTTTCAAATTGTTGTAAAACCAGTTTCGGCTGGCGTAAACGCCGGCATTGTATCCCGCATTGGTCACGGTGCGGCAAAAGGCTTCGCACACCAGGGTTCTGGTATCCGTATCCAGGCCGTCCGCCCTGCCGTGTCCTCCGGCGCCCTCGGTGTCGATGTAGATGGGCAGGTCCAGTCCGTACTCCCGTACCAGGGAAACGGCTGCGGAAGCTTCCTCCACTGCCTCGGCCTCATTTACTGCCTGGGTGAAGAAATAAACGCCCACCTGCAGTCCGGCCGCCTTGGCCCCTGCAATGTTCACCTTGAAGAAAGGATCCTCCACCAGCGCTCCGGAGCTGGAACCGCGATATCCGCAGCGGATGATGGTAAAGTCCACACCGTCCTCTGCCACACGCTTCCAGTCGATCTCTCCCTGCCACTTGGACACGTCGATGCCCGCCAGGGTACGGTTGTCACCGGGCTGAAGCTCCATGATCTCCGTTTCGTCGGCGTCATCCAGAGCATCCGCCACGGCGGTATCCTCTATGAGGGGCTCGATCTCATCCTCGGTCCGGATCAGCACCGAGATATCCTCGATGACCACATATTCCACCCGGTCCTTCACTCGCACCTTCACGGGGCTGGAAGGCACCTTGTAGCCCTCCACGGGAAGGAGCTCCACCGTATAGTCTCCGGCGCTTAAGCCCCCGGCGTAGATGATGCCGTCCTGGTCCAGATCCCGGTAATCGGCACTGGAAGCGGAAGCATCCGTCAACCGCACGGAGAAGTTCTGTCCCGTCACGGGATTCCCGTCATAGTCCACCACCTGCACCCGCAGATCCTTCTCCACGGAGGTGGTGATGAGGCTCAGATGATTGCTGGTGTCCGTGGTTCTGGCCGATGTTTCCACCGGTTTATCGAAAAAATCTTCGTCCCACAAAAACGCGGAAAGATCCGTCCCTTTTCGGTGCGGATCCGCGCTTACCTCCTCTTCTGCCTGTTCCTGCTCCGCAGCGGGAGCGGGACGGGAAGCGGAAGGTTTCTTGAAATAGCCGTTGGAATACAAAACCGCCAGTGCCACCAGGATGATCACTGCCACCGACCCCAGGAGGGTCAGCACTTTCAGTTTAGAGTCCATTGGCTACCTCAACCAGATATTTGCCATAATCGGTCTTCATCAGGGGCTCAGCCAGCTTCAGCAGCTGCTCCTTATCGATGAAGCCGCGCTTGTATGCGATCTCCTCGATGCAGGAAATGTAGAGGCCCTGACGCTTCTGGAAGGCACTGATAAAGTCAGCCGCCGTCAGAAGCATGTCGTGATTGCCCGTATCCAGCCATGCAAAGCCTCTGCCCAGAGTCTCCACATGAAGGGTGCCTCTGTTCAGATACTCGTTGTTCACGCTGGTGATCTCGATCTCGCCTCTTGCGGAAGGCTTTACGTTCTCCGCGATAGAAACGACATCGTTGTCATAAAAGTAAAGTCCGGGCACCGCGTAATTGCTCTTGGGCTCCGCGGGCTTCTCCTCGATGGAGATGGCCTTGCCGTTCTCGTCAAACTCCACCACACCGTACTCTCTGGGATCTCTCACATAGTAGCCGAAGATGGTAGCGCCGGCCTCGGTGGTGGTTCTCTCATAGACGCTGCGCAGCACCTTGGAAAAGCTCTGGCCGTAGAAGATGTTGTCTCCCAGCACCAGTGCCACGGGATCGTTTCCGATGAACTGCTTGCCCACCAGGAACGCATCCGCCAGTCCTCTGGGCTGCTCCTGGATCGCATAGGAAAAGCTCATGCCCAGCTGGCTGCCGTCGCCGAAGAGTTCCTCGAAAACGGGAAGATCTCTGGGGGTGGAAATGATGAGCACCTCCCGGATCCCCGACAACATCAGGGTGGACAGAGGATAGTAGATCATGGGTTTGTCATAGACGGGCATGATCTGCTTGGAGATCGCTTTCGTCAGTGGATAGAGTCTGGTGCCGCTGCCGCCGGCCAAAATAATACCTTTCATAGTCCTCTCCTTCCGAAGATCATCTGTTCTTGTACATGTCGTCGTAGTATTTCTGATAATCCCCGCTGGTGACATTCTTCATCCAGTCCTCATGCTCAAAGAACCATCGAATAGTCTTCTTGATGCCTTCCTTGAACATGGTCTCGGGCTCCCAGCCGATCTCTGCCTTGATCTTGTCGGGTGCGATGGCATAGCGGCGATCATGGCCCTTGCGGTCCGTCACATAAGTGATGAGATCCTCGGTGATATGTGCCTTGCGAGGATCGGAATCAGGCAGCATCTCCCGGAGGGTGTCCAGAATGATGTGGATGATCTCGATGTTCTGCTTCTCGTTGTGACCGCCGATGTTGTAGGTCTCAAAGAGTCTGCCCTGCTCCTGCACCATGTCGATGGCCTTTGCATGATCCTCCACATACAGCCAGTCGCGGACGTTCTTGCCGTCGCCGTAAACGGGAAGCTTCTTGCCCTGCAGTGCATTGTTGATGATCAGGGGGATCAGCTTCTCGGGGAACTGGTAAGGGCCGTAGTTGTTGGAGCAGTTGGTGATGTTTGCAGGGAAGTGATAAGTATCCATGTAGGACTTCACCAGCAGATCCGAACCCGCCTTACTTGCGGAGTAAGGGCTGTGGGGATCGTAGGGAGTGGTCTCATAGAAAAATGCGTTGTCGTCGTCGGGCAGGGTGCCGTAGACCTCGTCGGTGGAAACATGCAGGAACTTCTTTCCCTCGGGATAGGTTCCGTCCTCACGCTCCCATGCGGCTCTCGCACAGTTCAGCATCACAGCGGTGCCCAGCACGTTGGTGTGAACAAAGACCTCGGGATTCTTGATGGAACGGTCCACATGGCTCTCAGCCGCAAAGTGTACCACGCGGTCGATGTCGTTCTCCGCAAAGATCTTCGCGATGGCCTCCTTGTCGGTGATGTCCGCACGGACGAATGTGTAGTTGGGAAGATCCTCGATGTCCTTCAGATTCTCCAGATTTCCCGCATAGGTCAGCACGTCCACATTGATGATGCGGATGGCATCCCCGTACTTCTTCAGCATGTAGTGAATGTAATTGGAACCGATAAAGCCGGCTCCTCCGGTAACCAGATAAGTTCTCATATCGTTGTCATTCTCCTTACTCTTTTTCTAAATCTTTTCTATAGCCCCGGCGGAAGCGGATACCATGCTCCTGCGCCGCCGCAGTTTTTTACTCCGGGCCACCCATAAGTATACCATAGAATGCCGCTCCGGAGAAATGCACATATGATCAGCCTGTGCCCAAATCGCCTCAAAGGCGGTACAGCCCGCTACTCTTCCTTGTCGTAGTAATCGATGAAGTACTTGATCCGCTCCGCGATGATCTCTCTGCCCTGCTGATTCAGATGAATGTGATCCGTCAGATAGTCGGAAGCGTTGTTGCAGTTCACCAGATTAAAATACGCATCCAGGAAGGAAACGCCCAGGCGGTCCGCACAGACACTGTATTCCCACAGAGCGTAGTCCGAAGGCTTGCCGTAGGAGTTGGAACGGAGCTCCGCATCGGAAAAGCTTCCGTCCGGCTCCGGGTAGTAGGCGTAGGTAGGGCTTACGACGATGAAACGGATCTGGGGGTGATAGACCCGCAGGATGGTCACCGTGGCGCCCATGGAGCCCACGAAGGCCGTCAGATCCTGGTAGTCATTGTCGTAATGGATGGGCCTGTCCGCAAAATAATCGGATTCATCGTAGAACAAGATGCACACATCCACATCGTCCAGGTCTGCCGCCAGCAGATTGTCATAAGCGATCCGCGCATCCGGCGATGCTGCATCTCCCAGGGTGGCCGCAGCCTCCTCCGGGAAATCATTGGTGCTCCCGTCCATGGTGTTGACGATCAT
Source organism: Lachnospiraceae bacterium (assembly GCA_016286555.1). GTDB lineage: Bacteria > Bacillota > Clostridia > Lachnospirales > Lachnospiraceae > AC2028. The sequence continues at coordinate 8,743 of JAEETA010000002.1, forward strand.
CCAGTAGGGAATGTAAGCATCCTTCGGATGGTTCACCGGATCGAAGAGCAGTTCCTCTGCCGACTGATAGGATCCGGAGATAGCACAGTTGATGACCTTTGCTCCGGTCTTTTGCTCGATGAGGGCAGGCAGGGATGAGCTGCTTCCCCTGTCATCCGCAAAGGGATCGTTGCCGAAGAGCAAAATGGTGTCCACATCCTGATGCACCAGATATCCCTGTTCATCCAGCAGCGGCATGATGTTGTCGAAGTTCTCCTCCTCCACCTCGTCCACGGTACCCACGGAGTGGATGTCCACGAAGGTTCCCAGCTTCCCGAACTGTTTTACCAGAAGCAATACGATGAGCACCAGAAGTCCCAGGAAGATCAGGTGGAACACGTTGAAGGAAAATCCCTCCTCCTGTTCCTCCATATCCTCCTTGGCATCCAGATCGATCATCTCCAGATAATCCGGCGCCGCCTCCTCGGAAGGAATCTCATTTTTCTGTTTTCTGTATTTTTCGTCTTTGTTTTTTGCCATAGATCACCCGTCAAAGGTCAGGTCAAAATTTCCGTTCTCGTTTCGATAAATGACATATCCGTCAATTTTCATGTCTGCAGGAAAGCCATATGCGCTCAGATCACCGTCGATCTCGCGTTCCTCGGAAAGCACGATGTAATGGCATCCCCAGGATGCCGCGCATTCTGCCAGGCGCTCCGCGTCAACCACATTTGCCTGCATCAGCCGTGCCAACTCATGGAAGGAGTTGAAGTCCTCCAGCAAAGTATCCCGGCCGTAGGGCATGCAGACATAGGGCGTGTACTGCCGCACGAACTGCAGGAATTCCTCGGGGAACACCGCCATGACCTCCCTTCCGGGAAGGACGATGGCATCGCACACATCCACCACATAGGAGGGCATGTGCATCGGATTTTCCGCCGGGTGAAAATAGGGACTGCGGTAGACCAGGTTGCCACTTATGCAAAGGAGCAGTGCAAGGGCTACACCCGTCAGCACTTTTCTGCATCCCACAGCCTGTCGCACCAGATCCGCACAGGTAGCCGCAATGGTTACCGTTACCGGAAGAAGCCAGAGGATGCGGTAGTAGATCTCATCCCCCGCAAACCGCAGGAACAGGGCTGAGAGCCAGGGCTGAAAATACAGCACCAGGAGCAAAGCGGGCATGTACACAAAGAGGCACCGCTTCACCGGATCCTTCTCCCGGAGCAGGCCGTAGACCAGGGCTGCCAGGTACAGGATCATGATGAGGCCGGTTCCCATATATTGTTGAAAGAGTTCAATGATGGTATGCATTCTGTTGTATTGATTTTGCCCCCGGTATCACATATAGTTACCGGTACTCGCCAGGACGAAGTAAAGTACTCCGTAAAACAGCGGCGGAAGGGTCGCAAGGATCAGTACCGGAAGATGTCTCCAGGTCTTAAAGCAAAGGATGCCGCACAGGACCGCCGCGCCCAGGAGAAGACTCACCAGAGCTGCGGACAGCATGGAACAAAGTCCTGCTGCCAGGGTAGCGGTCACAAAGGTAAACGCAAAGAGAAGGGCACGCTTCCCGTCCCGCTTGCGCTCGCTGATCTCACGGAAAAAGAGCAGCAGCAGGAAAAAGAGCAGGGGCAGTACCAGATTTGCCAGGGCCGCCTTCCCCTGACGGCTCCTTGCCACCAGGAAATTCTCGGGGCTCTGGGTGGAGTAATTTCCGAAAAAGATCAGGATCTGCACAAACACCAGGTAGACGGAAAGGATCCGTCTGTCCTCGCCGAAAAGGCTTTTGCCCAGAAGCGCATAGAGTGCGAAGGTGCCTGCCATCATCACACAGGGGAATCCGCTGTGAGCCACCGTAGCAACGCTCATCCCCGACAGTCTCGAAAGAATGGAAAGCAGCATGGGAAAAGGCGCCATGCAGTAACGCAGGTTCAACAGCCCCGAGCTGCCGGTGTAGGCGACGCCCCGGTACATATTGCCGGAGGCCGCTGCAGTAGTGGCAGTTGCGATATAAAAGGCATCATCTCCGTCCCGGTAGGTGAGGACAAAGGACAGGACGATCATGGTTCCCAGAAGGACCAATGCCAGGATGGTGAGGGCGACAGCTACGGGATCCTTAAACAGTCCCGCTTTGGCCACAGCATCTGCCGAACCTCCGGCATTCTTTATCCCCCGCCCTTTGCGGGTCTTCCCGCGGCTCCCCGAACTCTCCTTACCGCTCGCTTCTCCGCGGTGGATCCCACGGCTTCTGAGTTCTTTGAAGATCCCCGTGAGGATGCAGGCAGTCCCGGCAAAGGCTGCCGCTGCAGCCGCCGCTGTCCAGTATTCCTGCAGTTCATAGAGGGTTCTCCAGCGCAGGATCTCCGGCACCGCCAGGAGCTGCAACAGTGCAAAAAAGCTTAAGGTGCCCATGACCCAGCAAAAAAGCACCCGCCAGATAGTTCCCCATTCCTTCGGAATGATTTTCCTATACATGCCGCCTGCGAGCAGCGGGAGGATCAACTCCCAAAGCCCCAGGATCAGTACCTGTGTCATTTGGTTTCTCCGGTGATCGCAGTCTTCGGAAAGGCTCCCCGCAGGATCAGAAGGATCCAGAGGGCCGTGAGAAAGACTGCTTTCTTGTAGTCCTGATCGGCGCTGCCGGACAGGGTCAGCGCTATTGTGATCCCCAGGAGAAAGACGGTGATGAGGATCCCGAACTTCCACATGGGCGTTTCGAAGAGGGTGAGCTTTCCGGCGCTCTTCTTTTCCGACAGAAGTGTCAGAATAGTGATCACGGCAGCGCTCAGAAACGCGACTACAAACCACCACTGCCCATAGTCCACATAAAAGGCCGTCAGCAGTGGTGTCTCCCGCTTCATCACATCGTAATTGCGGATGGCGTAGCTCTCATATCCTCTGCCCCGCAGCTGCATGGCAGTGATGACGGGAGGCAGTACGTAGCCTGCCAGATCCGTCCGGATGTCCCGCAGCAGGTCTCCCCGGTAATAGGTCCAGGCATCCCGGGCCACCCGGCGGTAGATCTTCCGGGCTTCGATCACACCGACGCTTTTCTCCAGCGCAGGCTCCAGAACCTCCCGGATGTCGTCCGGATCTTTCGATACGGAAAGGAGCAGATCCTCCCCCAGGTTCTCCCGTAAGGATGCGGGCCATCTGGCAGGATTAGCGATGGCGCCGGTCCAGGCGGTGCGCTCAAAGGCCACCTGCTCAGCGGGTCTCCCGGGCATTTTGATCTGCCCGTCGCCCCTGGCCAGGCTCATGACGCAGGGGATCAGTCCAAAGTACAAAGCCGCCACCAGGATGGGGTAGAGAAGCTTCCACCGCTTCCCCGGTTTCATCTGCAGGAGCTGTAACAGGAGCAGTCCCACCACCGGAATCATCCCCGGATAGAAAAGGGTGGCACTGCACAAAGAGGTCAGGAGCCATAAAAGCCCCACCAGTGCCATGTCTCCCGCAGCAGCTTCCCCGCGGAGGGTGTAGCGCTCCGGCAGCGGGATCATCCGGCGGATGGCTCGCGCCAGCACCCCTGTTTCGATGAGCAGCAGGCTGCTTAATAGGGAGTAGGGCAGGATGGCCAGATGACATTGCATCATGTGGGGGAAGGTCAGAAGTACCAGGCTCCCCAGAGCGCAGTACCGTTTTTCTCCGCCGAAGAGCCGCAGGCTCCGCAGCGCAAAGTATCCCGCAAAAAAGCCGAATCCCAGCTGCAGCAGATACATGAGGCAGTACCAGGGAATGGGGAGCACGCCCCCCAGGACCCGGATGGGAAGGAGCAGCACCGGGTAGAGCAGGTCTCCACCCTCGGCGCTTTGCAATGTACCGGAAAATCGCACCAGCTCCGCAGTCTCACCGAAGAGCTGCAGGGTACCGAAGTTCCGCACCATCCAGACCAGTCCCGTCACTGCCTGCAGGCCGCATCCTATGATTATCAGCCAGTGCAGAATACTGACAAGCTTGTCATTTTTAAGCATAGAAAGCCTTTACCGCATCACAGATCCGGTCTACCGTTTCAGGCTCCAGACCGTAGTACATGGGGAGACGGAGCAGGCGCTCGCTCTCCTTCGTGGTGTAGACATCCTCTCCATGGAAGCGGCCGAAGCGCTTGCCTGCGGGAGCGGAATGCAGCGGAATGTAATGGAACACCGCCATGATCTCATTTTCCTTCAGATGTGCGATCAGTGCGGTACGCTCGGTGATGTCCTTCGTCTTGATGTAGAACATGTGAGCGTTGTGCACGCACTCTGCGGGCACGTAGGGCAGATCGATCTTCCCGGCATCCGCAAGGGGCTTCAGGTTCTGATAGTAGCGGTTCCAGGAGGACAGTCTCTGATCGTTGATCTGATCCGCAATCTCCAGCTGTGCATAGAGATATGCCGCGTTCATGTCGCTGGGCAGATAGGAGGAGCCGAAATTCACCCAGGTGTACTTGTCCACCTGGCCGCGGTAGAACTTGCTGCGGTCGGTTCCCTTCTCGCGGATGATCTCCGCATCCTCAGCTCTTGCGGGATCCTTGATGAGGAGGGCACCACCCTCACCCATGCTGTAGTTTTTCGTCTCATGGAAGCTGAAAGCACCGAAGTCACCCAGGGTTCCCAGAGCCTTCCCCTTGTAGGTGCTCATGACGCCCTGCGCCGCATCCTCCACCACCAGCAGGTTGTGACGCTTTGCAATGTCCAGGATGGTATCCATCTCGCAGGAGACGCCGGCATAGTGCACGGGAGCGATGACCTTGGTCTTCTCGGTGATGGCTGCCTCGATGAGCTTTTCATCGATGTTCATGGTGTCGGGACGGATGTCCACGAAAACGGGCACAGCGCCCCGCAGCACGAAGGAATTGGCGGTGGACACAAAGGTGTAGGAAGGGAGGATCACCTCATCTCCGGGCTTTAAATCGCACAGCAGTGCTGCCAGGTCGGTGGCGTGGGTGCAGGAGGTGGTCAGGAGGCATTTGCCGGTACCGGTCTTCTCCTCGATCCACTTGCTGCATTTTGCGGTATATGCACCGTCGCCGCAGATCTTCTCATTGCGGATGCATTCCTGAATGTATCCCGCTGCGGTCTCCACATAGGGAGGGACGTTAAATCTGATCATGTTTTTTCCAAGCTCCTTTCACCTGCTCCGGCAGGTTGTCCGTTACATCTCTGATGATATATCTGGGGCGCCCCTTCACCTCTTCGTAGATCCGGGCGATGTAATGCCCCACGACTCCCAGGCCCACCAGCAACAGTCCTCCGATGATGAGCAGCAGGAGGATCACCGTGGTAAATCCGGTGGCTGCATTTCCCATACAGAAGCGTACCAGGGTCTGGATCCCCAGCACCACTGCAAAGAGCAGGAAAGCCCATCCCATGACGCTCACCGCCTGTAAGGGCGCCGTGCTGAAGGATGTGGCGTTGGAGATCGCATAGCGCATCAGGGAGCGCATGCTCCACTTGCTCTTTCCCGCAGCCCGCTCCTGCACATCGTAGGTCACCCGCTCGGTGCGGAAGCCCACCCAGAAGCTGAGGGCCCGGAAAAAGGTCCTGCGCTCGGGAAGTTCCAGAAGGGCTGCCACCACCTTACGGTCCAGCAGCTTATAGTCGGAAGACGCCTTCATGTCCATGTGGATCAGGGCGCTCATAATGCGATAGAAAAGTCCGGCGGAAAGCTTATAACCCAGGCTCTCCCGTCCGCGGCTGCTCTTGATGCCTTCCACCACTTCGGCGCCGCCGCGCCATTTTTCCAGCATCTCGGGCAGGACGGAAGGGGGATGCTGCAGGTCGCAGTCCATCACCACCACGGCATCTCCCGCAGCAAGCTCCAGACCTGCAAAGATTGCGGCTTCCTTACCAAAGTTCCGGGAGAACTCCGCCCCCTTTACATGGGGATTTTTCTTCGCCACCCGCAGGATCTCCTCGTAGGTTCCGTCCTTGGAGCCGTCGCTGATAAACAGGAGCTCATACTCCTCCGGCAGAGGCTGCAGGACCTGAGACAGAGTCCGGGCCGCATTTTCGATATTCTCTTTCTCGTTGTATGCAGGAAGCACAATTGACACAAGTGCCATATTTTTTTTCCCTCGTGATTTCTTTGAAACGATTTTTACTCCCGATTCTCGGTCTTCACATACAGCACCCCGTCCACGATCCGCAGGGAGGATGCGGCAGGGAAGCTGTCCATTTCACGATATTCCGGTGAATAGTAGATTTCCGTTACGTCCTCCACCGGCAGGAAGTTTACAGTAGCTCCCAGATAATTTTTCAGGAAGGACTCGTAATTCTCTCCGGTGTAGACCAGGTAATCTCCCGTAAGGCCGATCATGCCTCCCGTCACGTCGCCGGTGATGTCCGTCTCAGGGTAGCTCTCATCTCCCACCACACCGATGATGGCAACGGGCATGCCACGGTAGTAACCTTCCGTCTGCTCGATGCGATCCAGAAGCCGCAAGCAGTAGCCATAGGTCTTCTCGTATTTTTTCTGCAGATTGGTGTAACCGATGTTATCCGCCAGACCGTAGCAGAAGGTCAGCACCGCACCCGCGATCAGGACTGCGGGAAGGACGATGCCGGACACTTTCTCGGAAAAATCTCCCGCGTTGTCCACATAGCTCAGTGCCAGAATGGGAATCAGTACCCAGGCATACCGCATGATGAGGTGATAGTTCACGGAAGGGGTGATGAGCAGGATCCCGTTCAGTGCCGGAGGCAGGGCTGCCAGGGTTACGATCAAGAGCACATAAAACAAGGGTTTCTTCAGCCAGCCGCCCTTCCGGAGTCTCGTGACAAAGGTCATGGCCGCAGCCAGCAGCAAGACCCCAAGACCGATTCCCGCAAAGGCGTTGGGGATCAGGGTTCCGCCGGAAAGGGGATATTTTACAAAATCCGCATACACCTTCGGGATGGCGCCGAGGAAGGAAGCATTTGCCGCGCCCTCTCCCAGCCGGTCGATGCCCTGGTAGGTATCCAGTTCCTTCCCCTGGATCAGGAGCAGGATCCGGAGGATCACATAGTACAGGACGAATCCCGCGACACCCATGATGAGGTGATCGATCACTACACGAACGGGCTTATTTTTGACATCCGTGTCGGAAATCGTCGCATTGCCGAAGGCACGAAGCACCACATAGATGCTGAGGACGATGGCAAAGGGCAGGTAAGCCTGATAGATGCCCATACTGAAGGCCAGGCACAGAGCGCCGTACAGAGGGCCCCATTTTCCCGCGGAGGTAAGGCGCACGGCGCATACTGCCAGCAGCAGCCCGCACATGTACCCGTCCAGAGTAAAAACGTAGGCAAAGGTGGATGCCAGAGCAGGGAACGCCACCAGCAGACCGCCCAGTAACACGCCGGCACGGCAACTCCGGATCTGCAGGAGATCCGCCAGCACGCCTGCTGCCAGGGTCAGAAAGAGCAGTCCCAGAAGGCCGATGACCCAGGGCACCGTAAAGAAGGAGGATGCCCCGCAGGCAATCATCAGAAACCATCTGCCGGAGGTGATCATATTCTGGTCAAAATACATGCTGCTGAGGCCATCGTGATTGGGGATGTCCGAGAGCATGGCGGGCAGGTGGATCAGGAGTCCCAGGACAAAGGCACCTGCCATGGCAGACCGTACCTGCTTCGAAAGCTTTTCAGTTTGCTTTTTCAGAAAAGTATCCATTCCGGTCATTTCTCATTCCTTAGTCTGTTCGCAAGCACTTCCGTCAGCGCTTCTGCGATCAGTCTTCTTCCTTCCGCATTCGGGTGCATCCCGTCCTCGGTGTAGGTTTTCCAAATCTCCGGATCTGCGGAACTCTCCGCCTCCGGATAAATGTCTCGCAGGGAGATGAGGCCGCAGCCCATTTCCTCCGCCACCCGGGCCTGCACCGCCGCAAAATCATCCAGGGTGCCGTAGCCGAAATCCCGCTCCGCTCCCGTCCGTGCATCCTCCTCCAGGGGGTACCAGACGTAAGGGCTGGAGACCAGGACGATGTCCAGGTCGGGGTAAGCCTTCTGCAGGCTGCCGATGACATGCCGCAGGGCTCCCAGGTAATTGTATTCTCCCGTAGGGTTTGCAGGATCCTCCAATGCGGATCCTCCCTGATAATCGTTGAGCTGGTGCTCGATCACCAGGATCTTCACGCCGGAGAGGTCGATGCGTTCCAACGCCGCCAGACGCTCTCCGAAATAGTCCGTGGCATTTTCCCGGACCCTGGCATTTTCCTGGACCCGGAAGTCTCCGGTGACCATGGCCTGGGTCAGGGCCGCCATACAGAAGGCGTCTCCCATATAGCCCAGTCTGGCGTCCACATCTCGGTAGCAGAGGGCCGTTCCGCCAAAGCTCCCGTCCGCGATCACTGCGTTCATGGACTGATTCATCAGGGATGCCACAGAGGTCTCGTCCCGGGTATAAGCAAAAATACTGTCTCCCATCAGCAGGATGTCAGGAGTCTCACGCCCGGGAGCCAGTTGCGAAGCAAATCCCCGGAAAAAGAAGGCGAAGAGGATGCCGAAGAGCAGGAGCCCTCCCAGCACATATGCGATTTTCCCCTTGCAGTTTTCCTTCAAAACAGGCTCCTTTATGCCGGCTCGATCCTGCCGTTTTCCACCCGGAAGACGGAGTCGCATTTTTCGATGGTCTGCAGGCGGTGAGCGATGATGATGAGGGTCTTCTTCCCCCGGAAATGATTGATGGAATCCATGATGGCCTTCTCGGTATCATTGTCCAGCGCGGAGGTAGCTTCGTCCAGCACCAGGATCTCGGGATCGTGGTACAGGGCCCTGGCAATGCCGATTCTCTGGCGCTGACCGCCGGAGAGACGGATGCCCCGCTCGCCGATGCCGGTGTCCAGCCCCTCGGGCAGCCCCCGGACAAATTCATCCAGCTGTGCTTCCCGGAGCACCTCCCAGATCCGCTCCTCGCTGATCTCCTCCTCCGGCACGCCGAAGGCCACATTGCTGCGGATGGAATCATCCAGCATAAAGATCATCTGAGGGATGTAACCGATATTTTTCAGGAACCTGCGATACTCTTCCTTCGTGTCGTGATCGTCCGCATAGATGGTACCTTCCTGGGGCACCAGAAGTCCCAGCAGGATATCCACAATGGTACTCTTTCCCGCGCCGGAGCTTCCAACGATACCGACGGAGGATCCGATGGGCACCGTCAGGCTCGCCCGGTCAAAGATCTTCACATCCGTGCCGGGATAGGCATAGGTAATGTTCTCCAGACGGATCTCTTTGGAGATGGGCATCCGTTCGGATTTAGGATCCGCAAAGGACATGTCCACCTTGCCTTCGCTGATCTCATCCTGGAGATTGTCGCTGACGTTCATGAGGAAGGGCTCGAAATAGGCCATGGAATTGAGCTGATTGTTGATACGGTTCACGGCGGGAAGCAAAACCACGGCTGCGGCCGCAAGGGTCGCAAAGACACTGAGCATATTTTCCGTGGAAGATCCGGTACCGATGAGTACCATCATGTAGCCCACCATGGTGATGACGCACACCGTCTCCATCAGGAGCTTGGGCACGGAGTTGTAGAGGCTGTAATGCTGAACGGCATTTACATACCCCTGACCGCAATCACAATACCGGTCCACGAAATACTGCTCTTTGCCGAAGATCTTTACCTCTTTGATGCCCTGCACCGTCTGAGAGATCCACTTGAAGAGTCCGCTGTAATAATCCTGATTTTCCTTTCCCGCGCGGTACATGACAGGCTTCAGCACCTTCTTCACCACCAGCATCAGCAGCAGGATCGCCACCGCCAGCAGGATCGTCATGACACCGCTCTGCTTTAAGCAATATGCCACGACACAGATGCTTACGACGCCGTCGGAAACCATCTGCAGCAGGGCCAGGATCAGGGCATACATATTGTTCACGTCGGAGGTGATGCTGCGCTGCACCACTGCCGTATCCGCGTTCAGGTAGTACTCATATCCGCGACGGAGATAATTGCGCATCATCCGTTCCGAAGTGCGGAACTGATTGGTATAAACAAAGGCATACATCGCCTTCTGCTGCAGATAGAGATAGGCGTTTTTCAGGATGTAGATCACGATGAGCAGGGTCATCATCAGCAGGGAAAAGGCACGGAAATCCTCCATTCCCAGTAGCTCGTAAAAGCCCCGCACGGTATCGCTCTTCCGGACGGCTTCGGGATCGATGACCACGTTGACAACACCCACCAGGAGGCTGACTCCCAGGGTCTGCAAAAAAGCGCCAATGATCATCATAAAGCAGATCAGCAGCATGGTCCGTTTCTGTTTTGCGTCCAGTAATTTGTTCAGCTTGCCAAGTATTCGTCTCATAAGTTCTCGATCAGATCAGATCCCGCAACGCCCGGGCAAGACGCTCAGCGCCCCGTCCGTCAATGGTTTCCCGAAGCGCTTTGCTCCGGCGGGCTCGCAGGTCCGGATCCGTATTTTTCTTTAAAAGTGCGGGGAGGCGATCCTCCACTTCCCCGGGGATGGCGGCGCTTCCGGCGCAGTCCATCAGGTCATGTCCTTCAAATGCGGCCGCATTCTGTAATTGATTGTCCGCCAGGGTGTAGCAGACGGCAGGGACTCCGGCGGCTGCCAGCTCGTAGAGGGTACTGCCGGCGGCGGATACCGCCAGGTCCGTCCGTGCGTACAGCGCGGGCATATCCTCCACAAAGTCCAGAAAACGCAGGCCCTCATGACCTGCAAAACGCCGCTCCAGATCCGCCTTCAGATCCGGATGGTTGCCGCACAGGACAGTGATGTCCTGCCAGCCCTCTGACAGCGCTACAGTCGTCAGTCGGCCCAAAATGTCATAGGGCATGGAACCGCCGCACATAAGGAGAAGTCTGTCCGGAAAGGCCCGGATCTCCGGTGCAGGAAGGTTCTCAAAGGCTTTTCGCAGAGGTGCATAGGAAGGGCCCGGTAAAAAGGCAGTTCCGGGATTCGCAGCGCCGTAGGCATTTTTGTCTGCGTAGATCTCGTAATTAACAATGGCACGAACCCGGGGCGTCATTTCCATCAGATCATCCATCCAAACCACGGGAACCAGGGCATTTACCTGCTCCAGGTAGCGCGCCGTCGCACGGTAGGAATCGACCAGGAGTAAGTCCGGCTGACAGTCCTGCAGCACTGCTGTCAGAGAAGGGATCTCTCCCTCTAAGTCCTGCCAGTCCGTATCCAGGACGATGCATTCGTACCCTCTTCCGGTGACGGTGTCCACCGCTCCCCGGTCTGCGGATACGAAGCACACCTCGCCGCCCAAAGCCCGAAAGGCGTCCGCCACGGACAGGCAGCGCTGCACATGTCCGGAAGCCACGATCTCATTTTTGTCCGCTCTGATGAGCAGTTTCATAGATTCTCCCTGAGGTTGCTTTCTGTCCTCTCTTATTGACTCGCTCAGTGGTAATCCACCTTCATCATGGTGAGCCCTTTTGCGGGGGCCGTGGCGCCTGCCAGTTTCCGGTCCTTCGCTGCCAGGAGCTCTGTCATGCTCTCCGGGGTTCGCTTCCCCTGTCCCACCTCCACCAGGGTGCCGGTGATGATCCGGACCATATACTGGAGGAATCCGTTGCCGTGGAAGGTGAGCTTCAGGTAGTCCCCTTCCTGCCGGATATCAATGGTGTCCACGGTGCGGACGGTGGATTTTTTCATGCGGGCATTTCCGCAGAAGGAAGCGAAATCATGCTCCCCTATCAGCAAAAGTGCAGCCTCCCGCATCGCCGGAACATCCAGCGGAAGAGGTGGCTGCCAGACATACTTTCGGTCAAAGGTGGGCTTCAACTCGCCCGTATACAGGGTGTAACGATAGGTCTTGCCGATGGCGTTGTAGCGGCTGTGAAAACGGTCGCCCGCCACAGCCACTTCCTTGATGCAGATATCCTCCGGCAGATAGAGATTGCAGTAATCCCGGATCTGCTCGGGGCTCTTGCGGGTGTCCATCCAGACATTGGCGATCATGTTCTCCGCATGAACGCCGGCATCCGTCCTTCCGGCACTGATGACCTCGGGCACATCCCCTTCAGGGAGCTCCAGCATCCGTGCAAGCACGCGCTCGATCTTGCCCTGAATGGTCATGTCCGTATCCGGCTGGTGTTCCCAGCCGCGGTATTTCGTTCCGTCATAACGGATGGTCAACCTGTAATTGGTGTTCACGCACCGATTTCCTTTCGAATGGCTGCAAGAAGGTCGTCATAGGATTCAAATGCGGGCAGATCCGGATTCTCCGCCTTAATGCCGTCAGGGCTGCGGAACAGGAAACCTGCCTTGCTGGCGCGGATCATCTTCAGATCGTTGTAGGAATCGCCGGAAGCGATGGTCTCGTAACCGATGCTCTGCAGTGCCTTAACAGTGGTGAGCTTGGACTGCTCGCAGCGCATGCGATATCCGGTAACCTCTCCGCTCTCTGCTACCTCCAGGGTATTGCAGAAGATGGTGGGATAGCCCAGCTTCTTCATCAGAGGTGCTGCAAACTGGGTAAAAGTGTCGCTGAGGATGATGACCTGGCAAAGTCCGCGGAGCTCATCCAGAAACTCCTTCGCTCCCTCCATGGGATCGATGGTCTCGATAACCTTGCGGATCTCGTTCAGGCCCAGACCGTGCTCCTTCAGGATGTCCAGGCGGAAGCGCATCAGCTTGTCGTAGTCAGGCTCGTCTCTGGTGGTGCGGCGCAGCTCCGGGATACCGGAAGCCTCCGCAAACGCGATCCAGATCTCGGGCACCAGCACGCCCTCCAGGTCCAGGCAAGTGATAAACATCGGGTTCTCCATTTTTTCATTCTCCTCCATGATGAGAAATCTGCGAATGCAGTTTCTCAGTATTTCGATTCTTTACTCCTCAGGCCTCGGGGGACAGCTCTATCTTGTCCTTCGGAAGCCATTTTTGCAGGCACTCCTCCAATGCCTTACCCACAATGGGCTTGGCAAGATAATCGTCGAAGCCGTAGTTTAAGTACATCTGACGGGCTCCCTCGATGGCGTTTGCGGTCAGGGCGATGACGGGGACTCCATCCACCAGGTTCTCGTCCTTCATCACGCGCAGGGCTTCCACACCGTCCATTTCGGGCATCATGTGGTCCAGCAGCACCAGATCGTATTTGTTCTCCCGCAGGAGTTCCACCGCCTCCTTACCGCCGGTACAGAGCTTAATCTGCACACAGGTCTTCTGCAGCAGGAGATCCGCCACACGCAGGTTCATGTTATTGTCGTCCACCACCAGCACCTTGGCTTCGGGGGCACGGAAATTCTCTTTGTAGATCCTGGTTCCGGATGCGAGAAGCTCGTTCTCCTCGATCTTCACCTCGCCGATGCGGCCGTCCTTAGCCAGCTGCTGAGGGATGGAGACCACGAATTTCGTTCCCTTCCCATACTCGCTGCGGACTTCGATGCTGCCGTTCATGATCTGCACCAGACGCTGGGAAACTGCCAGTCCCAGTCCTCTGCCCTCGGAGTCACCCTTGGCTTTGGTGCTGTCCTCCAGTCTGGAGAAAGTGCGGTACAGCTTCGGCAGATCTTCGGGGCGGATACCGATGCCGGTATCCTCCACGGAAACCAGGAGATTGATCCTGCGTCCGGGGCCCTTTTCATAGTTCACATCCAGGGTGATGGTGCCCTCCTGGGTGAATTTGATGGCGTTGCTCATGAGATTTGCGATGATCTGACGGACTCTGGCCTCGTCTCCCAGCAGGAAATTGGGCGTGCCGGGGAATACCCGCAGATTCAGCTTCAGCTCTTTGGAACAGACTCTGGGGTAGTACATCCTCACCAGGCTGTCCACCACATTTTTCAGCTCATACTCCGTGGGGAGCAGGATCAGCTTTCCGGAGGAGATCTTGGCAAAATCCAGGATCTCGTTTACCAGGCTGAGCAGCGTGCTGCCGGAATTGGCAATGCCGCTTGCATACTCCGTGATGCGGTCATCCTCGCTCTCACGAAGGATCATCTCGTTCATACCCAGGATACCGTTGATGGGTGTACGGATCTCATGGGACATGGAAGCCAGGAAATCGTCCTTGGCGCGGTTTGCCTGCTCCGCTTCGTTCATGGCTTCCAGCAGTCTCCTGGACTGGGTGGACATGGTTGTGGCGAAAAGGAGTGCCACGCTGACGGCGGTAGCCATATTCTGCAGAGAAACACCGTAAAATGCCACCTGCAGAGGAAGCGCGATGAGAGGCAGGATCAGATAGGCAACCATGGCAAGGAGCTCTACATTACTGAGGGCTCTGCGATAACGGGCCAGGATATAGGCTGCCAAAAGCAGTCCGATGAAACCGGGCAGCTGAGACACCAGGAACAGCGGACCTCTGGTGTAAACATTGTACTCGGTAAAGGTATAAAGGTGTCCCGTAAAGAGATTGGCCACCAGCCCCAGCTCGGAAATGGCCAAAAGTACCCGGAAGATCCAGTCCACTGCATTCGGGACCACCACCTTCTTCTCTGCCAGTACCGCTCTCACATAGCAGTAATACAGGTAGATCAGCAGGTAATTGCTGAAAAAGTTCATGAAGTTGCCCGCTCTGCACAGGATCACCCCTGACGTGGTGGGCACACCGCGATAGGCCCAGGCCAGGCAGTCGCTGATCATCAGCACCATCGTTGTCAAAGTGATGGCCGCAGTCCTGTGACTCAGGGATGCATTCACCTTTGATCCGTTAAAAACGGTAATGGTGGCAATGGCACAGAAAATGGCTCCCCAGATTTCCAGCGTCATGTGAAAGATCGAAATAGTTGACATAACTACCTCCCGGTGGCTATTAAAAGCGTATAAACCCCCACGCTAAAATGCATAGCGATACAGATATTAAATTATCATAAAATCCTTATAAAGTCCACCTTTCAAGACAGAAAACGGCACTTTTACGGGTTATTGACGCGATAAAATACGGCATCGGAGGCAAATCTCCGATGCCGTTAGATGATCCGTATGGTTCCCGGTCTCGCTATGCCAGCAGATCCAGGGTGTTTCCGGTGAGCTCATAGGAGGTGGCGAATCCGCCTCTACCGTAGCCCGTGGTTGCGCCACTGTATTGCTGTGCCACTTTGTTGTATGCCGCAGCAGCCTTCTGTGCTTCTTCTGCCTGGGTTATTTCCGCCTGTGCAGGGGACTTTGCCGTCACTCTGGTGGCATCCGGATAGGATACCGGGGAAGTCTTTGCAACCTGCTGGGCAGGAGAAAGATCCGCAGTCGGCAGGGTGGCTTTCTCAAAATCCTCAGATACCTGCGCCCGGTTCTCCAAGGGGTATCTCATAGGCTGTATGTAGGATATTTCTCCGGATGAAATCCGGCTGATGGCTCCAATGCCCATACCTTCCGCTCCTTTCCGCAGTGCCCGTCGGGAAATCTGCATTTTCTGTAGTTTTTAGTCTACCACGAAGTGAGGATCCCCGCAATCGCTGTAATCTTAAACTTTTGTAAAGGATTTCCGCGTCCTTCCGGGCCCAAAGCACAAAAAACGACCGCCTGCTTACGCAAGCGGTCGTTAGTTCATCAACTAATCGAAATTACTCGATAATACATGATCATTGAATAATTATATTATTCAGATGATATGTCTATTATCGATTACTCGATAATAGACGCAACTCTTCCGGAACCTACGGTTCTGCCGCCCTCGCGGATAGCGAAGGTAAGACCCTGCTCCATAGCGATGGGGTGGATCAGCTCGATGGTCATCTCGACATTATCGCCGGGCATGCACATCTCGGTACCAGCAGGCAGGTTGCAAACGCCGGTAACGTCGGTGGTTCTGAAGTAGAACTGAGGACGATAGTTGTTGAAGAAAGGAGTGTGACGGCCACCCTCATCCTTGGTCAGGACGTAAACCTGAGCGGTGAACTTGGTGTGGCAGGTAACGGTGCCGGGCTTAGCCAGGACCTGTCCTCTCTGGATATCCTTACGATCAACGCCACGAAGCAGAGCGCCGATGTTATCGCCGGCCTGAGCCTCGTCCAGCATCTTACGGAACATCTCGATACCGGTAATAACGCTCTTGGAGGTCTCCTCCTTGATACCGATGATCTCAACTTCGTCGTTCAGGTGCAGAGTACCACGCTCCACACGACCGGTAGCAACGGTACCACGACCGGTGATGGTGAAGACGTCCTCGACAGGCATAAGGAAAGGCTTGTCGGTATCACGCTGAGGATCGGGGATGTAGCTGTCAACAGTGCTCATCAGCTCCATGATCTTGTCGCCCCACTCGCCGTTGGGATCTTCCAGAGCCTTCAGAGCGGAACCCTTGATGATAGGGCAATCCTTGAAATCATACTCCTCAAGCTGCTCGGTAACTTCCATCTCGACCAGCTCGATCAGCTCGGGATCGTCAACCATGTCGCACTTGTTCAGGAATACAACGATGTAAGGAACGCCCACCTGACGAGCCAGAAGGATGTGCTCCTTGGTCTGAGCCATGACACCGTCGGTAGCAGCGACAACCAGGATAGCGCCGTCCATCTGTGCAGCACCGGTGATCATGTTCTTGACATAGTCAGCGTGGCCGGGGCAGTCGACGTGTGCATAGTGTCTGTTCTCGGTCTGATACTCAACGTGTGCGGTAGAGATGGTGATTCCACGCTCTCTCTCCTCGGGAGCCTTATCGATGTTCTCGAAATCAACCTGTGCGTTGCCGGCAACTCTAGCTGCCAGAACCTTGGTGATGGCTGCGGTCAGAGTGGTCTTACCATGGTCGACGTGACCGATGGTACCGATGTTACAATGGGGCTTGGTTCTCTCGAATTTTGCTTTAGCCATTTTTTGAAATCCTCCTAAAATTGACTTTACTGTGCCAGAGGGTCCTGCCAAAGCAAGAGACCCGACTAGCACATATTATAGTAAATAGTTCTCTTTATTTCAAGAATTTTTTACTTTCCGCTCTTTGCTGCCAGGACCTTCTCCTGAACGTTCTTCGGAACGGGCTCGTACTTCTCGAAGAACATGGAGTAGTTACCACGACCCTGGGTTCTGGAACGAAGATCGGTGGAGTATCCGAACATCTCAGCAAGGGGAACAAAGGCACGGACGATCTTGCCGCCGCCGATGTCATCCATACCCTCGACGCGTCCGCGGCGGGAGTTCAGGTCGCCGATGACGTCGCCCATGTACTCCTCGGGCATGGTAACTTCCACCTTCATGATGGGCTCGAGCAGCACGGGTGCTGCCTTCTGCATTGCTTCCTTGAACGCCATGGAACCTGCGATATGGAAGGCCATCTCGGAGGAGTCGACCTCGTGATAGGATCCGTCGTAGACGTTGGCATGGATGCCCAGAACGGGGAATCCGCCGAGGATACCTGCCTGAGCAGCTTCCTTGATACCTTCGCCGACAGCGGGGATGTACTCCTTGGGAATGGATCCGCCGACAACGGTGGATTCAAACAGCAGTGTGGGAGGCTCGTTGATCAGAATGGTAGCCTTGGGGTCAACCTCAAAGTGATCGCAGTTAGCCTCCATGGGCTCGAACTTCACTTTACAGTGACCATACTGTCCACGACCGCCGGACTGCTTAGCGTACTTGGAATCCACATCAACAGCCTTGGTGAATGCCTCCTTGTAAGCAACCTGAGGAGCACCTACGTTGGCCTCCACATGGAACTCACGGAGCAGTCTGTCGACAATGATCTCCAGGTGCAGCTCACCCATACCTGCGATAATGGTCTGGCCGGTTTCCTGATCGGTGTGCTGACGGAAGGTAGGATCCTCCTCAGCCAGCTTAGCCAGTGCTTCGCCCATCTTGTCCTGACCTGCTTTGGTCTTGGGCTCGATGGCAAGCTCGATAACGGGCTCAGGGAACTCCATGGACTCCAGGATGACAGGGTGCTGCTCGTCACAGACAGTGTCACCGGTGGTGGTATCCTTGAAGCCGACAACGGCAGCGATATCACCGGAGTAGACCTTATCCAGCTCGGTACGCTTGTTAGCGTGCATCTGCAGGATACGGCCTGCGCGCTCCTTCTTGCCCTTGGTTGCATTGAGAACGTAGGAGCCGCTGTTCAGGGTACCGGAGTACACACGAATGTAAGCAAGCTTTCCTACGAAAGGATCGGTCATGATCTTGAATGCAAGAGCTGCAAAAGGCTCTTCATCGGAGGAGTGTTTGATCACCTCGTTGCCGTCCAGGTCTACGCCCTTGATGGCTTCCACGTCGGTGGGAGCGGGCATGAACTCCAGGATGGCATCCAGGAGCTTCTGCACACCCTTGTTACGGTATGCGGAGCCGCAGCAGACGGGGATAGCCTTGCACTCGCAGGTTGCCTTGCGCAGTACAGCCTTCATCTGCTCCACGGTAGGCTCCTTGTCCTCCATGTACATTTCCATCAGATCATCGTCGAGCTCGCAGATCTTCTCTACCAGCTCCTCATGATAGAGCTGAGCATCATCCGCCATATCACCGAGGTCATCGGTAACGGTGATGTCATCACCCTTATCATCATTGTAGATATAAGCCTTCATCTCAAACAGATCGATGATGCCCTTGAACTCATCCTCCTTGCCGATAGGCAGCTGAAGGATGATGGCATTTTTGCCGAGGCGCGTACGGATCTGCTCAACAGCTCCGTAGAAGTTCGCACCCAGGATATCCATCTTGTTGATGAATGCCATACGGGGAACGTTGTAGGTGTCAGCCTGACGCCAAACGTTCTCGGACTGAGGCTCCACACCACCCTTTGCGCAGAACACGCCTACGGCGCCGTCCAGAACGCGAAGGGAACGCTCAACCTCAACGGTGAAGTCCACGTGGCCCGGGGTATCGATGATGTTGATACGATGCTCCAGAGCACCGGGCATGGGCTTGGTCTCTTTCTCAAGAGTCCAGTGACAGGTGGTAGCTGCGGAGGTAATGGTAATACCTCTCTCTGCTTCCTGCTCCATCCAGTCCATGGTCGCGGTTCCTTCGTGAGTATCACCAATTTTGTAGTTGACACCAGTGTAATACAGAATACGCTCGGTCAATGTCGTCTTGCCGGCATCGATGTGAGCCATGATTCCGATGTTTCTGGTTCTCTCCAGGGGATATTCTCTTCCAGCCATGGTATTTCCTTTCTATATTCTGTATCCGATCCGCGATCAGAAGCGATAGTGAGCAAAAGCCTTGTTTGCCTCTGCCATCTTGTGCATGTCTTCTTTTCTCTTAACTGCACCGCCGGTATTGTTGGATGCATCGAGAATCTCATTTGCCAGGCGGTCAACCATGGTCTTCTCGCCACGCTTGCGAGCGAACATGGTCAGCCAGCGAAGGCCCAGAGTCTGACGTCTCTCAGGCTTTACCTCAAGAGGTACCTGATAAGTAGCACCACCGATACGTCTTGCCTTGCACTCCAGAGAGGGCATGATGTTGTTCATGGCATCATGGAATACTTCCAGTGCAGGGCGTCCGGCTTTCTCCTCTACCTGCTCAAATGCGCCGTAAACGATCTTCTGGGCAATGCCCTTCTTACCGTCCAGCATGATGTTGTTGATCAGCTTGGTTACAACCTTGTCATTGTACAGAGGATCTGCTAAAACGTCTCTTTTCGCAATATGTCCTTTTCTTGGCACGGTTCTTCCCTCCTTAACTATAAATTACGTTAATTCTACGGTACTCACATGTGTTTCCCCAAGTGTTCGTGCGGGTATATCAGTCAACCTAAAATCCCAACACTATTCTCAGTTACGTTATGTTCTACCGAACTACGTACCCAAACCGCAATTACTTGCCGGCCTTGGGTCTCTTTGCGCCGTACTTGGAACGTGCCTGTCTGCGGTTAGCAACACCTGCAGTATCCAAAGTGCCACGGATGATGTGATATCTGGTACCGGGAAGATCCTTCACACGGCCGCCGCGGATCAGTACAACGCTGTGCTCCTGAAGGTTGTGGCCCTCGCCGGGGATGTAGGAAGTAACCTCAATCCCGTTGGACAGACGGACTCTGGCAATCTTACGCAGAGCGGAGTTAGGCTTCTTCGGGGTTGCGGTCTTCACAGCGGTGCAAACGCCACGCTTCTGAGGGGAAGCATTGTTGATCGCCTTCTTGTGAAGAGAGTTAAAGCCCTTCTGAAGAGCGGGTGCAGTGGACTTCTTAACGGAAGTCTCGCGACCCTTTCTTACTAACTGGTTGAATGTTGGCATTTTGAGTTCACCTTTTCCTTTCTTATTATTTTTGGGCGCAAAAATAGCATCTGCGCGCACACTCGAACATTATATATGCACGCAGATGCTATGTCAAACATTTTTTCGCAGAAAATCCCGTAATTTAGGAATTTTTCATAAGCGACAGATCAGCCGTTTAATTTCTTCAGCTCTTCCAGATATCTGGAAAGGGCATCCTTCCAGTCCGGAAGGGGCGTAAATCCGTTCTTTTCCAGCTTGGAACGATCCAGGCGGCTGTTGAAGGGACGCTTTGCCTTGCTGACGCCGTACTCCGCCGTGGTAACGGGATGTACCGTAACGGGCATGCCCGCCTGACGGAAGATCTCGGTGGCAAAATCATACCAGGAGATGTACCCGCCCTCGTTGGTGGCATGGTAATAACCGTAGCGATCGGTCTCGATCATATCCACCAGGAGTCTGGCCAGATCATAGGTATAGGTAGGAGTTCCGATCTGATCGCTGACCACCCGCAGCTCCGGATGGGTCTCACCCAGTCGCAGCATGGTCTTGATGAAATTCCCTCCGCCGATACCGAACACCCAGGCGATGCGGACGATGAAGTATTTCTCCAATGTACCGCTCACCGCCAGTTCACCGTCCAGCTTGGACTGCCCGTACACATTCAAAGGGGCGTAATCCTTGCAGTCCGGATCCCAGGGCTTCTCACCGGTGCCGTCAAAGACGTAATC
Organism: Lachnospiraceae bacterium; assembly: GCA_016286555.1. Classification (GTDB taxonomy): domain Bacteria; phylum Bacillota; class Clostridia; order Lachnospirales; family Lachnospiraceae; genus AC2028. The sequence continues at coordinate 29,476 of JAEETA010000002.1, forward strand.
GGTGCTGAGGTAAAGCATCTTGCAGTCCACTGCCTTGCACGCGTCCGCAATATTCTGCGTACCGCAGGCATTTATGGCATGGACTTTTTCCTGTTTATCCTCGTCCTCTGCCGCATCCACAGCAGTCCAGGCTGCGCAGTGCAGGACGCCGTCCGGGCGGACGCTTTCGATGACCTCCAGCACCCTGTCCCGATCGGTGATATCCATGGAAACATAGGGCATGTCCGCCGCGGGGCTCCCGTCACGGACACCGGAATACTCCGGCGCCAGGTCGCTGCCCACGGCTTCAATCCCTCGTTTGTGCAGTTCGTTCATAAGGTCGTGGCCCAACTGTCCTGCCACACCAGTTACCAGATATTTCATCCGGCACCTCCCGAAAAACGCGGTTTCCTTATTCTTCGGATGCATCCCCGGATACGGTCAGGACTGCGTCCTCACCTTCCGCGGACTCGTCTGCAGCGGGTGCAAGTCCCTCTGCATCCTCATCATAGCCTTCACCGTCGAAGTCGATGGTTCTGCGGACATCGGTGGAAAGGTTGATGTTGCGGTAACGCTTCATACCGGTTCCGGCAGGGATCAGCTTACCGATGATGACGTTCTCCTTCAGACCGATGAGAGGATCGATCTTGCCCTTGATGGCTGCATCGGTCAGGACCTTGGTGGTCTCCTGGAAGGATGCTGCGGACATGAAGGAATCGGTTGCCAGCGCTGCCTTGGTGATACCAAGGATGATGCGCTCGCCGGTAGCCACTCTCTTGCCTTCCTTCTCCAGCTGCTCGTTCATCTCCTCAAAGTCAAGGAAATCAACCAGAGTACCGGACAGGTAATTGCTGTCGCCGGGCTCGTCGATACGAACACGTCTCAGCATCTGGCGTACCAGCACCTCAATGTGCTTATCTGCCAGATCCACGCCCTGCAGGTGGTAAACTCTCTGAACCTCGCGGAGCAGATAGTCCTGAACGGCGCGCACGCCCTTGATCCTCATCAGATCGTGAGGGTTCACGCTACCTTCGGTCAGCTCGTCGCCGGCCTCCACCTCAACGCCGTCAAATACCTTGATATGAGATCCGTAAGGGATCAGGTAAGTCTTGGAATCGCCGGTCTCCTTGTTGGTGACCACGATTTCTCTCTTCTTCTTGGTGTCCTTCAGCTCAACGGTTCCTGCCAGCTCGGAGATGATAGCAAGTCCCTTGGGCTTACGAGCCTCGAACAGCTCCTCCACACGGGGAAGACCCTGGGTGATATCGTCGCCGGCCACACCACCGGTGTGGAAGGTTCTCATGGTCAGCTGGGTACCGGGCTCACCGATGGACTGTGCAGCGATGATACCGACAGCCTCACCTACCTGCACCAGCTCGCCGGTTGCCATGTTGGCACCGTAGCACTTAGCACAGATACCGTTCTTGGAACGGCAGGTCAGGATGGTACGAATCTTCACCTTCTTTACAGGCTCGCCGTTAGCGTCCACGCCGATCTTAACGATCTTCTTGGCACGGGCGGGAGTGATCATCTGGTTCACGCCTACCAGCACATTGCCGTCGGCATCCTTGATCTCCTCACAAGCCACACGGCCGGTGATACGATTCTCCAGCTTCTCGATGGTGCCTTCCTTCTTCTCCTTCTCGTCGGTTGCGGTTCTTGCTGCAGCGTCAACGAAGGCGGAAACCACCATTCCGGGAATCTCGGGCAGGTCCTTAGCGCAGTCGGTATCATGGATGACCAGCTGCTGGGACACGTCTACCATTCGGCGGGTCAGATAACCGGAGTCTGCGGTACGCAGAGCGGTGTCGGACAGACCCTTACGTGCACCGTGAGCGGACATGAAGTACTCCAGAACGTCCAGGCCTTCACGGAAGTTGGACTTGATGGGCAGCTCGATGGTGTGTCCGGAGGTATCTGCCATCAGTCCGCGCATGCCGGCCAGCTGCTTGATCTGCTGGTTGGAACCACGGGCACCGGAGTCAGCCATCATATAGATATTGTTGTACTTGTCGAGACCCTCGAGCAGCTTTCTGGTCAGCTCCTCATCGGTTGCGTTCCAGGTCTTGACGACCTCTTTATAACGCTCCACCTCGGTGGCTTTACCGCGGCGGTAGTTCTTCATGATCTCGTCGATCTTCTCCTGTGCCGCATCCAGCAGAGCCTGCTTCTCGGCAGGGACGGTCATGTCGGAGATGGATACGGTCATGGCTGCACGGGTGGAGAACTTGTATCCGATGGCCTTGACGCGGTCCAGCACCTCTGCGGTCTGGAATGCACCGTGGATGTTGATGACGTTCTGAAGGATCTTCTTCAGATCCCCCTTCTTTACCAGGAAGTCGATCTCGGGCTCCAGGAACTCGATGGAATCCGGATTGCTTCTGTCCTTGTAACCCAGATCCTGAGGCAGGATCTCGTTGAAGAACAGTCTGCCCAGGGTGGTGTCCACGAGGCCGGTGTGAAGGACCCCGTTAGCATCCTCCCTGCTCATGCGCACCTTGATCTTGGAATGCAGGGTGATGTACTTATTCTCGTAGGCAAGGATTGCCTCGTTCATGTTGCGGAAGGTCATGCCCTCACCGGGCTCGCCGTCGCGCTCCTGAGTCAGGTAGTAGATACCGAGGACCATATCCTGGGAAGGAACGGCCACGGGGCCACCGTCGGAGGGCTTCAGCAGGTTGTTGGGCGAAAGCAGCAGGAAGCGGCACTCTGCCTGAGCCTCAACGCTTAAGGGAAGGTGCACTGCCATCTGGTCTCCGTCGAAGTCCGCGTTGAATGCGGTACATACCAGGGGATGCAGCTTGATTGCCTTACCCTCGACCAGAATGGGCTCAAATGCCTGGATGCCCAGTCTGTGCAGTGTAGGAGCACGGTTCAGCATAACGGGATGCTCGCTGATAACATCCTCCAGCACATCCCAGACCTGATTGTCCATATGGTCAACCATGTTTCTGGCATTCTTGATGTTCTGGCTGATGCCGCGCAGGGACAGCTCCTTCATAACGAAGGGCTTGAACAGCTCCAGTGCCATCTCCTTGGGCAGACCGCACTGATAGATCTTCAGTTCGGGTCCCACGACGATAACGGAACGTCCGGAGTAGTCGACACGCTTGCCCAGCAGGTTCTGACGGAAACGTCCGGTCTTACCCTTGAGCATGTCGGACAGGGACTTCAGAGGACGGTTGCCGGGGCCGGTAACTGCTCTTCCTCTTCTGCCGTTGTCGATCAGTGCGTCAACAGCCTCCTGCAGCATGCGCTTCTCGTTTCTGACAATGATGTCAGGTGCGCCCAGCTCCAGGAGCTTCTTCAGACGGTTGTTACGGTTGATGATCCTGCGGTACAGATCGTTCAGGTCGGAAGTTGCGAAACGACCGCCGTCCAGCTGTACCATTGCTCTCAGATCGGGAGGAATGACCGGCAGAACATCCATCACCATCCACTCAGGGCGATTACCGGACTCTACGAAGGCCTCCACGACCTCCAGTCTCTTAACGATACGTGCGCGCTTCTGGCCGGAAGCATTCTCCAGCTCTGCGCGAAGGTTTGCTCTCTCCTCATCCAGCTTGATGCCGGCCAGGAGCTCTTTGATTGCCTCGGCGCCCATGCCTACACGGAATCCGTTTCCGTAGGTCTCACGGGCATCCTGGTACTCCTTCTCGGACAGGACCTGCATCAGCTTCAGGTCGGAGTCTGCAGGATCCAGTACGATGTAGGATGCAAAATACAGCACCTTCTCCAGTACACGGGGAGACATATCCAGGATCAGTCCCATACGGCTGGGAATGCCCTTAAAGTACCAGATATGGGAAACAGGGGCAGCCAGCTCGATATGTCCCATGCGCTCACGACGCACGCTGGCCTTGGTCACCTCGACGCCGCACTTGTCACAGACGACGCCCTTGTAACGGATCTTTTTGTATTTGCCGCAGTGGCACTCCCAATCCTTGCTGGGTCCGAAGATCCTCTCACAGAAGAGGCCATCGCGCTCAGGCTTTAAGGTACGATAGTTGATGGTCTCGGGCTTGGTCACCTCACCGTGAGACCACTCACGGATCTTCTCAGGGGAAGCCAGACCAATCTTGATCGCATCAAAGGTAATGGGCTGATAGATCTCATTCGCTTGTTCAGGCATTGAATTACTCTCCTTTTCCTTCATGAAAATCCCGGTTACGGATCGGTTTACTCCTCATCATCTCCGGCAAAATCTTCATCATCGACACCATACTCGTCGCCGTCGTCCATGGTCTCAAGCTGTCCGTCCACGAACTCCTGCTCCAGATAACCGTTGCTTGCCAGCTCATCGCCCTCACGTTCGGAGGTAGACTTGCGGTCACCTTCCATTACGGAACGGTAGTTGATGTCACCGTAATCAATGTTTTCCTTCAGTTTCACTTCCTCGCGGTTCTCATCCAGCACACTGACATCCAGACCCAGAGCCTGCAGCTCTTTCAGCAGGACCTTGAAGGACTCGGGGATACCTGCCTGAGGGATGTTCTCGCCCTTGATGATCGCCTCGTAGGTCTTGACACGACCGATGATGTCGTCGGACTTCACGGTCAGGATTTCCTGCAGCGTGTAAGATGCGCCGTAGGCCTCCAGTGCCCAAACCTCCATCTCTCCGAAACGCTGTCCGCCGAACTGAGCCTTACCACCCAGAGGCTGCTGGGTAACCAGGGAGTACGGGCCGGTAGAACGAGCGTGGATCTTGTCGTCTACCAGGTGGTGCAGTTTCAGATAATGCATGTGTCCGATGGTAACGGCGCTGTCGAAGTACTCGCCGGTGCGACCGTCTCTCAGACGAACCTTACCGTCGGCATTGATGGGAACGCCCTCCCACAGCTTTCTGTGGTCGCGGTTCTCGGAAAGGTACTCAAATACGTCGTCGTTCAGCTCATCCTTGTGCAGGGAAGTAAAGGTGGGAGCCTTCTTGTCGTAGGTCTCGCCGTTCTTCTGAGCCTTCTTCTTTGCCTCTTCATCGTCGAAGGGCAGATTGACGTAATCGTTGGCCAGAGCCAGGGTATCGGTGATATCCTTCTCACTTGCACCGTCAAAGATGGGCGTTGCAACATTGAAGCCCAGAGCCTTGGCTGCCAGGGAAAGGTGGATCTCCAGGACCTGTCCGATGTTCATACGGGAAGGCACGCCCAGAGGATTCAGCACGATATCCAGGGGACGACCGTTGGGCAGGAAAGGCATATCCTCAACGGGAAGCACGCGGGAAACGACACCCTTGTTTCCGTGACGACCTGCCATCTTATCACCGACGGAGATCTTTCTCTTCTGTGCGATATAAACGCGGACTGCCATGTTGACGCCGGGAGCCAGCTCGTCGCTGTTCTCGCGGGTAAATACCTTGGTGTCCACAACAATACCATACTCACCGTGAGGGAGCTTCAGGGAGGTGTCTCTTACCTCTCTTGCCTTCTCGCCGAAGATGGCGCGCAGCAGTCTCTCCTCTGCGGTCAGCTCAGTCTCTCCCTTAGGAGTGACCTTACCTACCAGGATGCTGTCGGCACGAACTTCCGCACCCACGCGGATAATGCCGCGCTCGTCCAGATCCTTCAGAGTATCTTCCTTGACACCATGGATGTCGCGGGTGATCTCCTCGGGTCCCAGCTTGGTGTCACGAGCCTCTGCCTCATACTCCTCGATGTGGATGGAGGTGTAGACATCGTCTCTCACCAGACGCTCGGAAAGCAGGACAGCGTCCTCGTAGTTGTAACCCTCCCAGGTCATGAATCCGATCAGAGGGTTCTTGCCCAGACCCAGCTCTCCCATGGAAGTGGAAGGACCGTCCGCAATGACCTGACCTGCGGCAACGCGCTCTTTCTTGAACACGATGGGTCTCTGGTTATAGCAGTTGCCCTGGTTGGAACGGGCAAACTTGGTAAGCTTGTACTCGATCTCCTCGCCGTCATCGGTGAGCTCGCGGATGGTATCCGCAGACACATAGGTGATGACGCCGGGAGCCTTAGCGACCACGCAGACACCGGAGTCCACTGCGGTCTTAACTTCCATGCCGGTTCCGACAGCGGGAGCATCGGTGGTCATCAGAGGCACTGCCTGACGCTGCATGTTGGAACCCATCAGGGCACGGTTTGCGTCATCGTTCTGCAAGAAGGGGATCAGAGCGGTAGCAACGGAGAACACCATCTTAGGAGAGACGTCCATGTAATCGAACTTCTCTCTGGGGTACTCCTGGGTCTCCTCACGGTGACGACCGGAAACGGACTTACGAACGAAATGTCCCTCCGCATCCAGCTGCTCGTTTGCCTGTGCTACCCAGTAATTGTCCTCTTCGTCGGCGGTCATGTAGACCACTTCCTCGGTGACACGGGGATTCTTGGGATCACTGTGGTCGATCACACGGTAAGGTGCCTCCACGAAGCCGTACTCGTTGATGCGGGCATAGCTTGCCAGGGAGTTGATCAGACCGATGTTGGGACCCTCGGGGGTCTCAATGGGGCACATTCTTCCATAGTGAGAATAGTGCACGTCACGCACCTCGAATCCGGCGCGGTCACGGGACAGACCGCCGGGGCCCAGTGCGGAAAGTCTTCTCTTGTGGGTCAGCTCGCCCAGAGGGTTGTTCTGATCCATGAACTGGGACAGCTGGGAGGATCCGAAGAACTCCTTCACAGCAGCGGTCACAGGCTTGATATTGATCAGCTTCTGGGGAGAAACATCCTCTGCATCATGGGTGCTCATACGCTCACGCACCACACGCTCCATACGGGACAGACCGATGCGGTACTGATTCTGCAGCAGCTCACCTACGGCACGGATCCTTCTGTTGCCCAGATGGTCGATGTCGTCGGAGTTACCCAGATCACACTCCAGATGCATGTTGTAGTTGATGGAAGCAAAAATATCCTCGCGGGTGATGTGCTTGGGCACCAGCTCATGAGCGTTGCGCTTCAGAGCATCGAACAGTGCCTCGGGATCCTCACCGAACTCATCCAGGATCTCCTTCAGCAGAGGATAATATACACGCTCCTTGATGCCGAAATCCTTGGGATCGCAATCCACATAGTGAGTCAGGTCAACCATCATATTGGAAAGAACGCGCTCGTTCTTCTCCTCGGTCTGGATGACAACGTAAACAACAGCGGAATCCTGGATGGTATCAGCCAGTTCCACAGTCACTTTCTCACCCTTGGAAGCGATCAGCTCGCCGGTGGAGGGATCCACAACATCCTCAGCAAGGATGCGGCCACGGATACGGTTCTTCAGAGCCAGTTTCTTGTTGAATTTATAACGGCCCACCTTCGCCAGGTCATAGCGGCGGGGGTCAAAGAACATACCATGGATCAGGCTCTCTGCGCTGTCCACGCTTGCAGGCTCACCGGGACGGATCTTGCGATACAGCTCGGTCAGACCGCTCTCATAGCTACCCTCCTCGTGCTCGGGAGTGATAGCGGTATCCTTAGCGAAGCTTGCCTCGATCTTGGCCTCATCGCCGAATACGGCACGGATCTCGCTGTTGGTGCCGAGTCCGAGCGCACGAAGCAGCACGGTAACGGGAACCTTACGGGTTCTGTCAACGCGCACGTAAAATACATCATTGGAGTCGGTCTCATACTCGAGCCATGCACCACGGTTAGGAATCACCTGGCAGGAGTAGAGCTTCTTACCGATCTTGTCATGTCCGACGCCATAATAGATCCCGGGGGAACGGACCAGCTGGCTGACAATGACACGCTCTGCGCCATTGATCACGAAGGTACCGGTGTCGGTCATCAGAGGCAGATCACCCATAAAGATCTCCTGCTCCTGAATGTCCTTCTTATCCTTGATATGAAGGCGGACTTTCACAAACAGGGGAGCGGAATAGGTAGCGTCTCTTTCCTTGCACTCCTCGATGGTGTACTTCTTCTCCTCCTTGCGAAGCTCATAGCTGACAAATTCCAGGCTCAGAGCACCGCTGTAGTCAGTGATGGGAGAGATATCATCCAACACTTCCTGCAGACCCTCGTCCAAAAACCACTGATAGGAGTCCGTCTGGACCTCGATCAGGTTGGGCATCTCAAGGACTTCCTTCTGTCTTGCGTAGCTCATACGCATGACTTTGGTTCCTTCGACTGGGCGGATTCTGTTCTTTTCCATTGACCTTTTCACCCCGTTCTTTCTTCAAATTTGCTTAAAAAAGCGCCTTTTCAGCAATACTGCGCAAACGCGCACCATATATCATAGCACAAGGGCGCACTACGGTCAAGGAATTTTTTATTGATTTGTAAAAATATGGGATTTATGAGAAAAAATATCGATAAATAGAGATGTCTGTAAAAATGGATAAAGACCGGGGACCCGGAAGGGGTCCGCCGGTCTGCCATTTATGATCGAATCAGAGAGAAGAATTACTTCAGGGTGACCTTTGCGCCAACCTCTTCCAGCTTCTTCTTGATCTCCTCAGCCTCAGCCTTTGCAGCCTGCTCCTTGATTACCTTGGGAGCTGCCTCAACGGCATCCTTAGCTTCCTTCAGGCCAAGTCCGGTGATCTCACGGACAACCTTGATAACCTTAACCTTCTCTGCGCCAGCCTCGGTCAGCTCGACGTCAAACTCGGTCTTCTCCTCTGCTGCTGCAACAGGGCCGGCAGCGACAACTGCAACACCTGCAGCTGCGGAAACGCCGAACTCCTCCTCGCAAGCCTTAACCAGATCATTCAGCTCCAGAACGGAAAGCTCTTTGATCGCATCAATCAGTTCCTGAGTGGACAACTTTGCCATTTTTATTTCCTCCTAATCATTTTTCAAAAATCAAATCGTATTACTTAGTAAATCACTCTGCAGCGGGAGCTTCCTCAGCGGGAGCTTCTGCCTCAGCGGGTGCCTCTGCAGGTGCTTCTGCGGGAGCCTCAGCCGCTTCCTCAGCGGGAGCTGCTGCTTCTGCCTCGCTTGCGCCGCCTTTTTCAGCCAGCTGCTTCATAACGCGAGCGAAGTTGGTAACGGGGCTCTGCAGGCTGCCAAGCAGCTTGGAAAGCAGTTCGTCTCTGGAAGGGATCTTAGCGATCTCTGCCATGCCGGCAGCATCGTATACGGTGCCTTCCACAACGCCGCCCTTGATCTCCAGCTTGTTAGCGGTCTTTGCGAAGTTTGCCAGCACTCTTGCGGGAGCGGTAGCATCATCCTTAGCAATTGCCACTGCGCTGGGGCCTTCCAGATACTCGGAAAGTCCTTCGAAATCAGTGCCCTTGAATGCCATGGTCATGTAGGTGTTCTTGTACACCTTGTACACGACGCCGGCCTCACGGAGCTGCTTACGAAGTGCGGTGTCCTGTGCAACGGTCAGTCCGCGGTAGTCAACCAGCACTACGGATGCAGCGCCGTCAACATGTGCGGAGATCTCGTCCACAATGGGCTTTTTCAGTTCAACTTTAGCCATGTCTTTTTACCTCCTTATAGATTTGGAGCCGAAAAAAACTCTCCTGCGTGAAGACGCAGGAGAGTGAGATGTTAAAACATATTGTTTAATCTCTACCTCGGCTGGACTTACCGGAAGTTCTCACTTCCTGCCTGCTGTCTTCGGCTTGGTTCAAAACCTCTGATAGGTTATCAGATTCTTATGGGGATGTCAACACCAAAATCCATTATGCGAACTTCGCAGTGCTTACGCGTACGCCGGGGCCCATGGTGCTGCTCAGGGTAATGCTCTTCAGGTACTGACCCTTCAGCGTGCTGGGCTTAGCCTTGGAAACGGCATCCAGCAGAGCGTTGAAGTTCTCCTGCAGAGCCTCCTCGGTGAAGGAAGCCTTGCCGAGAGGCACATGGATGATGTTGCTCTTGTCAAGACGATACTCGATCTTACCTGCTTTGATATCAGCGATTGCCTTAGCGATATCCATGGTAACGGTACCTGCCTTGGGGTTGGGCATCATGCCCTTAGGTCCGAGGATCTTTCCGAGACGTCCCACAACACCCATCATATCAGGGGTAGCGACAACGACGTCGAAATCCAGCCAGCCCTCGTTCTGAATGCGGGGAACCAGCTCCTCGCCGCCAACATGATCTGCACCTGCAGCCTCAGCCTCGGCCAGCTTATCACCCTTTGCGATGACCAGGACTCTAACGGTCTTACCGGTTCCGTTGGGGAGAACCACTGCGCCGCGGATCTGCTGATCTGCGTGACGGCCGTCACATCCGGTACGGATGTGCAGCTCGATGGTCTCATCAAATTTAGCGGTAGCGGTCTGCTTGACCAGACGAACAGCCTCTTCAGGCTCGTAGTAGGTTGCGCGATCTACATTCTTTGCAGCCTCGATATATTTCTTTCCGTGCTTCATTTATTTTTCCTCCCAGGTTCTAACGGCAGATGATCTGCCTCCCAATGAATTCAAAGTTACTCTTCAACAGTGATTCCCATGCTTCTGGCAGTGCCTGCGATCATGCTCATGGCTGCCTCGATGCTTGCGGCATTGAGGTCGGGCATCTTGATCTCGGCGATCTCCTGCAGCTTAGCCTTGGAGATGGTTGCTACCTTGGTCTTGTTGGGAACTCCGGAGCCGCTCTTGATGTTGCATGCCTTCTTCAGAAGGACAGCAGCAGGGGGAGTCTTGGTGATGAAGCTGAAGGAACGGTCAGCATAGACAGTGATGACAACGGGGATGATGGTGTCGCCCTTGTCAGCAGTCTGTGCATTGAACTGCTTCGTGAACTCTACGATGTTGACGCCGTGCTGGCCCAGTGCGGGACCTACCGGGGGAGCCGGGGTTGCCTTGCCGGCCGGAATCTGTAACTTGATATAGCCTTCTACTTTTTTTGCCATAATGGCACCTCCTAATAAATGGTCCGAAAAAACGGACTTTGTGGTTAACGGCGCGACGGGAAGTCGCTCCCACTACTGCACGCCGCGCTTCGCAGTGCGATCAGCGGCGCACGTATACTCAAACAGCGTATGCTGTAAAGTATCTCAGTTAAGCTTGCGGACCTCGGCGAAGCTGATCTCCACCGGAGTCTCTCTGCCGAACATCTCCACATTGATGGTTGCGGTCTGCTTGTTCTGATCCAGCTTCTGGACAACACCCACGGTGTCCTTCCAAACGCCTGCAACAACGGCAATGGTATCTCCCTCGCCGAAGTCGATGCTGACCTTGTCCGTGCGGATGCCCAGGGGCTTCATTTCGGCATCGGTCAGGGGTACCGGCTTGCTTCCGGGGCCCACGAATCCCGTGACGCCTCTGGTGTTGCGGACAACATACCAGGTCTCGTCGTTCATCTCCATGTTCACCAGAACATAGCCGGGGAACAGCTTACGGGAAACGGTCTTTCTGACGCCGTTCTTGATCTCGACGACATCCTCCATGGGAACGCGGACCTCCAGGATCTTCTCACCCAGAGCTCTGTTGTTCTCGATGGTCTTTTCCAGGTCAACCTTTACCTTATTCTCATATCCGGAGTAGGTATGCACAACATACCATTTCGCCTCTGCCATCTGCTTCCCTCCTTATCACAGTGTGGTGAGCCAGTTGACACCGTTCTGAACGAGATAGTCCAGAAGGGCAATGATCGCACCCAGGACAACGGAAATGGAAACAACGGCAACAGACTGCTTGAACGTCTCTTCCTTATCAGGCCAGAAGACCTTGTGGAATTCCGCCTTGACGCCGGCCCAGAAGCCGGGTCCCTTATCTTTCTTCTCTGCAGCTTTTGCCATAAAAGCCTCCCTTATTCAATCACCGCCGCAGCGGCTGCTTACGGATTACGCGAAATTACTTGGTTTCCTTATGAAGGGTGTGCTTCTTGCAGAATCTGCAGTACTTCTTGATCTCCATGCGGTCGGGCATGGTCTTCTTATCCTTGGTAGTGTCGTAGTTGCGCTGCTTACACTCGGTGCAGGCTAAAGTAATCTTGGTACGCATAGTGTTTCCTCCGAATTCTTAATAACAAAGGGTTAAAACAGCGTTTTTCGGGGGATATTTTTAGACAAAAAAATAAGCCCGAAAATCAGCTGCCTATGAAATATAGCATACTGTGCAAGGTTCGTCAAGGAAAAAATTGTTTGTTCAGGTCACCGATGAAAAAATGCTCCTGCACGCAAGCGTGCATCGCATTTTTCACCGTGACCTTAGTATCAATCCAGGTAATTGAGTGGATTGACCTGCTTTCCGTCGATGAGGATCTCAAAGTGCACATGAGGTCCCGTGCTGACGCCGGTGCTGCCGGACAGTGCGATGGACTGTCCCTGGCTCACCTTGTCTCCCACGCTCACCAGGATCCGGCTTAGATGCCCGTATCTGGTCTGGCGTCCGTCGGGATGGTCGATGTAGACCACATAGCCGTAGCCGTTGCCCCAGCCCGCCTTGGATACCGTGCCGCCGCTGGAAGCGAAGACCGTGGTGCCCGTAGGCGTCGCCCAGTCCACACCCTTGTGGTAGGTGCTGGCTCCCTTGGTGGGAGAAGTCCGCTTTCCGAAGCCGGAGGAAAGTCGTCCGCCGGAAATAGGCTTTATATAGGTAGGAGGAACGATGGTGCCTCGCTCCACGATCTTGGCGACAGCCTCCATCACCACCTCTTCCTTCAGGATCTCCCGGCCCTGGATGCGGTCATTAAGATAGTAGCTTTCCGCGATGACTCTGCGAAATCCCGCCGAAGGCTGCCGGATCACATTGGTCTTGGTGGTATACCAGTCGTCCCGGTCCACATAGATGATGTCCGCGTCGTAGGTTTCCTCAGCGTATTCCAGATCCGCCCATTCCACGGAAAGGGCAGGCTCCGGCACCGTGATGGTGAGACGGTCATCCACCCGGATCATGGAGGCAGTACTCTCCAGCTTTTCAGGATTCAGCTCCACCAGCCGGTCCATGGGGATGTTTACCTTCTCAGCGATCTGGGAAAGGGTATCGCCGGGCTGCACCACATAGATATCGGGAACCGCTTCCTCCAGGGTCGCCTCCGCCACCGCCGTCTCCAAAGAGAGGATCTGCGAACTTCCGGCGTAGCCTTCCGTCACTTCCACTCTCCGGGAAAAATCAATGTCCAGGACCCCCAGGTCAAAATCCTCGAAATTCATCTGCTCCGCAGGGATCTCGGGGGCTGCACTTTCCGTAAGTTCGGCAGACGCACCGGACGCAGGAAGCAAAGCAGCCGCCGTGATGCCGGCATCTTCCCGCCGCTCCACCCGGGAAGTCAGGGTTCGCAGGGTTCTGTCCGTATCCCGCACCAGACTTACCCGGAAATTTCCCTCAGGCTCATATTTGTCCAGTGCCGCCTGCAGGAGGCTCTGCACCTCCTCCGCGGAGGACAGGTACACCAGGAAGTCTCCGATCTTCACCGCATAGGAGGGCTGAAAATCGCTGATGACGCAGGATTTCAGGGCCTCTTTCGCCGCTGCCGTCAGCATCTCTTTCCCGTCTGCAAAGCCCGTTCCTTCTATATGGGAATATTCCGGCTCCGCTTTCAGGAAGACCATGCCCTCATTTTCCGCAGCCAGCTCCCTCCGGGCCTCCCGAAGGATGCTGTCAAAATCCGAAGGATCCGCCACGGTACCAACCTCGATGCCGCCGATGCTGACAGTCCACAGGTCTCTGCTCACCGTCACGGCTTCCGCCGGTCTGTCCACAAAGAGAATGCTGACAAAGATCGTCAGCAAACTCCACTTTACCAGATTCCATTTGATCGCTTTGTATGTCCTGCGGATCATCAAAATACCCCGAAATGAATGAGTACGGTAACCGCCAGGGCGCCCGCTCCCATCAAAAATCCCATCACGGCAAAGAACAGCGTTGCCTTGCTCCGTCCGGTGAGAGACTTCACCTCGGCAGTCAGAGCCTCGGAGGTCTTCTCCGTCTCTTCCTTCACCACGGACTGCACATTGCGATAGAGGCGCACGCACTCATTATGGAAGTCATCCCTGCTGCCCATCTTGCCCTCCAGGCTCTCCTGGAGCTCCGCAATGCGCTGCAGGCGCTCATCGCTCTCCTTCGTCAGCTCTTCCAGTCTGGACTTCAGGTCTGCAATGGCTGCATCACTGACGCAACCTTCCGCCTGATGATCCGGCAGAGCTGCCATCTGATCACGAATGCCGCCCAGTTCCTGGCAGATTCCGGTCATGCGATCCAGGCAGGTCTTATACTCCGTCACCTGTACCCGGACAGCCTCCATGGCCTCACTTTCCGCCTGGCCGTTGGCCCGGATCATTTCCTGTGCATTTACCTTCTCGGACAATTGATCAAAAAATGAATCCATACTCGCTTCTCCTCGCTTTCCACCCCTGTTTTGTTGTGCAATTTGAACAAAAAAGTTTCGAGTTTTTTTATTTCTTAGTAAATAGTTACCAATGATTTACAATGTGTTCATAGTTTGTTCACACTTTTTCGCTATACTCTGAATTGTAAAGAGCAAGGGAAAAGGTAATTCGATCATTTTTTCATAATAGCCCGGGACCGCAAGGTTCCGGGCACTCCTCATTTTATGGGCTCTTTATTCCGGCCGGATCTGATTTTCCAGCTCCTGCTGGCGTCTGCGTTCCTTCTCGCGCTCCTCGCGCTCCACTTCCTGCATGTGGCTCAGCTCCAGGATCTCTTCGTTCAACTGTAGCATTTTGTCATCCAGATCGGACACCATATGGGCGCAGTCCACCAACTCCTGCTTGATGTGCTCGGGAGCGTCTCCTTCGAATTTGTAGTGGATCTTGTGCTCCAGGCTGGCCCAGAAATCCATGGCGACAGTGCGGATCTGGATCTCCACCTTGGCATCCACGGTTTTGTCGGACAGGTACACGGGTACCGTCACGATCATGTGATAGCTCTTGTAGCCGCTGGCCTTCGGGAACATGATATAGTCCTTCACGGTCATGACCTGAATGTCCCGCTGCTTCTCGATCATGTCCGCGATGCGGTAAATATCGGAAGTAAAGGAACAGATGATGCGGATGCCGGCGATGTCGTTCACATGATTCACCATATTTTCAATGGTGGAATCAAGGCCGTTCCGGCGAAGTTTTTTTACAATGCTCTCAGGCGTTTTGATCCTGGATTTGATGTGCTCGATGGGATTGTACTGGTGAACGTGCTGGAACTCTTCGTTCAGGATTTCCATCTTTGTTTCGATCTGGCGCAGCGCCGCATTGTACACCAGCAGAACTTCCTGCCAGGTTTCGACGCCGTCACCGGTTTCGTACCATTCCATTTGATTCTGTACCCCTTTCGGCGTTTCGCCCGCGTTTTCCGGCAGACATCCGGCACGCTCGCCCGGTTTTTGCGACCGCTGCACGCATCTCACGCACTCTCTTCCGAAAGGAAGGGTGGCGCGTCCCGCCTTCGATGTGCTATAGTAAGCATACTTTCAAAGGAGGGTGCCATGTTCAGATTATGGGCGAAGGCCTTTCAAAATACGCATATGCTCTGGGACCTGGTGGTGGAAGATGCCACCGAGGATACCCGTACACATAAAATTTATCATGCCATTGACCGGGTCTGCAAGGAGAAGGATCTCCCCCATCCCATCTGGCTCGACAGCAATATCGCCGACTTCAAGCGCGTCTCCGCGACACGCTTTACCGGGGATTCCTTCGTGGAGGAGGTTCCCTTCGACCATCTGGAGATCCGGGTCATCGAAGAGGATTTTTAATCCTCAAATCCGTTGGGATTGTTCTTCTGCCATCTCCAGGAATCTTCACACATCTCCCGGATGTCGTACTGTGCTTCCCAGCCCAGTTCCTTCTTTGCAAGGCTAGCGTCCGCGTAGCAAGCGGCGATGTCGCCGGGTCTGCGCTCTACCACGGTATAAGGGATCTTCACTCCCGTAGCCGCCTCGAAATTCTTCACGATATCCAATACGCTGTAGCCCTTGCCGGTACCGAGATTGTAGATCTTCAGGCCGGCTTTTTCTTCGATCTTCTTCAGGGCCTTCACATGTCCGATGGCCAGATCCACCACATGAATGTAATCTCTCACGCCGGTTCCGTCAGGCGTGTCATAATCGTCGCCGAATACCTTCAGCTCGGGAAGCTTTCCTACGGCCACCTGCGTAATGAAAGGCATCAGGTTGTTGGGGATGCCGTTGGGGTTCTCACCGATGGTGCCGGACTTGTGGGCACCGATGGGATTGAAGTAGCGAAGCAGGATCACGTTCCACTCGTTGTCCGCCTTCTGAATGTCGGACAGGATCTGCTCCAGCATGGACTTGGTCCAGCCGTAAGGGTTGGTGCACTGTCCCTTGGGGCAGTTCTCGGTGATGGGGATCTCTGCGGGATTGCCATACACCGTAGCGCTGGAAGAAAAGATAATATTCTTGCAGCCGTTCTTCCGCATCACATCCACCAGGGTCAGGGTGCCTGCGATATTGTTCTCATAGTACTCCCAGGGCTTCTGGGTGGACTCACCCACTGCCTTCAAACCGGCAAAATGGATCACTGCATCGGGGCGCTCTGCAGCAAATACCGCATCCAGTCCCTGACGATCACAGATATCCACCTTGTGGAAGGATACCGGCTTGCCGGTGATGGCAGCCACACGCTCCAAAGACTTCTCGCTGGAGTTGGACAGATTGTCCACCACGGTAACCTCGTAACCTGCATTCTGAAGTTCTACCACGGTATGGCTGCCGATGAAGCCGGCGCCTCCCGTAACCAAAATCTTGCTCATATATTTTCTCCTAAATTGACATTACAGCGTTACGCCGTTTTTCTGCAAGAGTGCTCTTGCGCTTTCCACCGAGTCAACGCCGGTGGCATTTTTGATGGGAGCAAACTCCTTCTCCCGCTCCACCTCGAAGGGCAGACAGCTGTCCATCTGGTGGATCATATCCAGCACGAGATTCTCAAACTTGAATCCGTTGGGGCTCTCGGGCTTTACGAAATTGCCGTTCTCATCCAGGTGAGGGATCTTCTTTTCCACCACATGCAGCGGCAGATCACCGTCCACTACCCGCTCCAACTCGGGCACCGCAAAGAGATAGTTCAGGATGACACCGAAATTGTAAGCAGGATCTCCCTTCTCGTCCTTTGCGTTCATCAGCTCTTCCGTCAGCTCGTAGTACTCCACGATGGAAGGCTTGCCATCCTCCAGGCACATGACACCCACCTTCTCATCCGGCGCATTTTTCCGGACCACCTTGGCACCCACGGAACAGTTCTTCGCCATGGTAGCGCCTACGAAAATGGGATCCGCAATGCGCTGCAACACATTGTCCACCGCAAACACGTTCAGGTACTCGATGCCTTCGGTGTGAAGGGTATCCAGGAGACCTGCGCGGATCAGGGAAATGAACCAGCCGCCGTTGCCGTTGGGAGAGGTAGCCATACGGCCCTTCTCCTCCAGGAGGATCTTGCCGTTGTAATCCGTTGCGGCAGCCATCTCCTGCTGGAAAAAGTGGATATGCTTGCTGTCGTAGCCGAAGAAATTCTTCTCGGTCAAAAATCTGACAGTTGCGTCATGATTCTTCTCGCTGGTCATCACAAAAAGATGTACCCAAGCGCCCACGCTGTCCACCACATCCATCAGATTACCGATGATGCACTGGAAAATGTAGAGGTCTCTGGTGAGACCGATGTTGTACATACCCTTGGGATCGTCGGATCCCAGTCTGGTGCCCATACCGCCTGCCAGCAGCACGGCACCTACCTTGCCTTCCCGGATGGCCTTCTCACCGATCTGCCGGTACTCGTCTGCATGCTGTCTGATCTCGGGCAGTTCCATGCAGGCCAGGGGCGAGATCACGCCCTTCTTAGCCAGCTCCTCCCGGTGATGACAGGAGTCCAGGATGGACATATCCGTAGCTTCGATCTGATCCAGCAGCTGACTCTGGTGCGCCGGATCCAGTTCGTCAAAAAAGCGCAATACATGTTCCTGGCTAAAGGTCTCCAGTTTTGCTTTTGCACTGTCAAGATTCATGAAGTGTTTTCCTCCGTGAGGAGAATTCGCACGCGAATTCTCAGAATCGTTTCTCAGGCTTTCTTTACCAGGAGAGATTCTCCGGTCATCTCCGCAGGCTTCTCCAGTCCCATGATCTCGATGAGGGTGGGAGCGATGTCGCAGAGCTTTCCGCCTTCCCGCAGGGTGTAAGCATCGTCGTAATTCACCAGAATGAAAGGCACGGGATTGGTGGTGTGCGCAGTGTGGGGCTGACCGGTCTCATGGTTTACCATCTGCTCGGCATTGCCGTGGTCAGCACAGATGAAGAGCACGCCGCCTGCCTGCTTCACGGCAGCCTCTGCGGAACCGACGAACTCATCCACACGCTCCACTGCGGTGATGGCTGCACTGAGAACACCGGTGTGGCCCACCATGTCAGGGTTTGCAAAATTAATGACGATCACGTCATATTCTCCGGAAACGATGGCTGCGTTCAGCTTCGCGCTTACCTCGGGAGCACTCATCTCGGGCTGCAGATCATAGGTAGCCACTGCGGGAGAATTCACCAGGATGCGATCCTCGCCGGGATTGGGCTCCTCGATACCGCCGTTGAAGAAGAAGGTTACATGAGCATACTTCTCGGTCTCAGCCAGACGGAGCTGCTTTAAGCCGTTGTTTGCCAAGAACTCGCCGAAGGTGTTTTTGATCTCTTCCTTCTTGAAGGCAACGAACTTGTTGGGGATGGTCTCGTCGTAATCCTTGAAGCACACATAGGTGAGAGGGATAAAGCCCTTTGCTCTCTTCAGATGTGCGATGCTCTTGGTGTTTGCGGGATCGCCGCCCTGTGCTGCGATGTCCTCGTCGGAGAAGCAGAAGGCCTTGGTGATCTCACGTGCTCTGTCGGGACGGAAGTTAAAGAAGATCACGGAGTCGTTCGGCTTCACGGTAGCGATGGGACTTCCTGCTTCATCGGTGAGAACGGTGGGTACCACGAACTCGTCGGTGACACCTGCGTCATAAGAAGCCTGCATTGCTTCCACAGGATCCGTTCCCTTGTTACCCTCGCCCAGCACCAGCGCATCGTATGCCTTCTGGATGCGGTCCCAGTTGTTGTCGCGGTCCATCGCATAATATCTGCCGTGCAGGCTGGCTACCTTGCCCACGCCGATCTTTTTCGCCTCATCCACCAGCGCCTGCAGGTAATCCTTGCCGGATGCGGGAGGTGTGTCTCTGCCGTCGAAGAAAGGATGGATGTAGACCCTCTCCAGCCCCTCTCTCTTGCACAGCTCCAGGATCGCATAGAGGTGAGTGTTGTGGCTGTGGACACCACCGTCGGAAAGCAGGCCCCAGATGTGCAGGTCAGAGCCCTTCTCCTTGCAGTTGTTAATGGCATGCAGCAGCTCTTCGTTCTTGAAGAACACGCCGTCCTGAATGTGCTTGGTGATAAGAGTCAGATCCTGGTATATGATACGGCCGGAACCGATATTCATATGTCCCACCTCGGAGTTGCCCATCTGTCCGTCAGGAAGACCTACCGCCATACCGGAAGCGAAGCCCTGCTGAAAAGGGCACTCCGCCATCATGCGGTCCAGATTGGGGGTCTTCGCCATATAAACGGCATTGGCGTCGTGCTCCGGGGAAAGGCCGAAGCCGTCCAAAACCATCAGTACTACGGGTCTGCGTTTTAATGTTGCTGCCATAAGATTCTCCTTAACTTTAAACTAGGATGCGCGAGGCATCCGGTTTGATTATTCATGGAACGAGCTTGTGTGGCTCATTCGCGTGGCCGCCCTGCATCGAGCGCCACATTATAGTATACCGCTTTTTGCCCCCCGGCGGTATCACTTTTTCACAAACTGATGAAGATTTTCATCAAAAGAAAAGCCCGCGCGAGCGAGGGTCTCTGTCAGTTCCCTCGGATCGAGGTCCTCCGCAGCGCACAGATCCTCCAAACTGTCGTAAAAGTCCCGCAATTTCGTATTCACCACGCTCAGAAGCATGTTGGGGTCCTTGGGAAGGGGCATGGCATTATCTCCTTTTTATTTCATCTCTTCTGTTAACCCATCTCTACTATTTTACGGGGTTTCAGGGATAGTGTCAAAACAGGGCTCAATACAGTTCCAGCCGCTGCAGCTCTCTGCGACCGTAGCAAAAATGAAAGACGTGGGGCACCGGCAGGAGCGTAGGTTCCTGCTCCGGGCCGTCGGCATGCAGATCCTCCCGCAGCTCCCGCAGACCTTCCCCCGTCTCCGGATAGATCTCCACATAATCCCTGTAATATAGCTTCAGATAATACCCGGCTTTCCAACGCACCGCCAGTTCCTCCAGAAGACCGGGGTAAGCCAGGGCGCAGACGCCGCCGATGCGTTTTGCATGGGTCAGGAGGAAATGCTCCCGCAGACGCAGGAGCCTGGGCGGACAAAAGGCAGCCATATCCTTCAGGATCCTGCGGACCATCATTTTCCCCGGATCACAGAATTCCGGGAAAACCCGTCGAAAAATCTCATAGGTAGAAATCGGAAGTGCGCTTCGCCTTCGGTCGGATTCCCGTTTATCGAAAATCTCCCACTCCTCCGGGAGATCCTGCACCTGCACCCTGCTGCCATTCCGAAGAGGATCCCCCACGGAAGCGCCTTCATTAGCAGGCCATAGCAGACATGCCTGCTGGCGTTCCCGGTACTCGGCCCAGGTCAGGGGATAGCTGCGGTCGGCATCCTCGGCAGAAAAAAGGACGCAGATCAGGAATCGTACCGACCCGATAGCGGCAGATGCACAGCAGGGGTAAGAGGCGCGGTATTCCCGATCGGACATGGGGTAAAAGACATACTTTTCTTGCATTGGGGTTCTCCTTTTCTTGTTTTGAAAATACGTTGTTTTATGTTTGCAGTTTCCATAAGATTCTTATGTTAACTGTAAAGGCACATTTTTCTCCCGCTCACGGTTTTCTGCAAAAAAGAAAGAGTAACCTCATCGGTTACTCTTCATTGGCCAAGTGCCTCCAATATTCCTTTTCCGTAAAGGAGCAGTCGCTCTGCTCCGCCGGGATCCATCCTGTGGACCACCCGCAGGATCTGCACATCCATGTCGCTCTCGATCACCGCCAGCTCCGGCCCCATCTCATACAGATAGGAAGGTGAGACCTGTAACGCCGCCGCCAGCTTACACAGCGTATCGTGCTCCGGCTCCCCCGTCCTTCCTTTCATTATATCGTGAACGGTATTATAAGGAACACCGCTGAACTTGCTCAACGCCGCCGAGTTCCAGCCCTTCAGATCGGCCAGGCTTTTGATTTTTTCGGCAACAGACTGCTGAGCCATCCCGCTTTGT
Source organism: Lachnospiraceae bacterium (assembly GCA_016286555.1). Lineage (GTDB taxonomy): Bacteria > Bacillota > Clostridia > Lachnospirales > Lachnospiraceae > AC2028. The sequence continues at coordinate 50,573 of JAEETA010000002.1, forward strand.
TCCTCCTTTCCGCATTGTTCCGTGGTCGGCGTTTCGCCGTATCTTGCGCCGCTCCGGTTTCGGCGCCGATCCGTATTCGGCAACAATTATGATGGATGAGAGGATTTTCGTTAATTACGGATCACCGTAATTTTGTAGAATTGCTCTATTGACTTTATGTCATTTGTTAGACCGGTTCGGTCTGAATGCAGTGATGGAGCGAGTTTGCAGCTTGTATTCGGAGCTTCAAAATGGCTATTCTGTAGTTATTAAAAATTGATGAATAGGCACTTTGTTGTTTGCAAAATGTTGACGGGCAGTGATCGGTGAGGCGGGATTCCTTGATTTTTTACCCTTGCGAGCCGATAATGAATTTATACGATGGGCTCAACGGATTCCGGAGCCCCCGGAAATATCCGCCTTAAGAAAAGGATGGTAAATGATTATGGATCACATGATTCCTCTCGCCATACCGAATTTTGAAGGAAATGAAAGAAAGTACGTAGATGATGCCGTGGACCAGGGATGGGTTTCCACAGGCGGCGCCTATATCACCAGGTTGGAAAAACAGATGGAAGAATTCCTGGGCGTGCCCGAGGTGGCGGCATGCCAGAGCGGCACCTCTGCGTTGCACCTCTCTCTCATTGACATCGGCGTAGCGCCCGGTGACATGGTTATCGTACCAACTCTCACCTTCATCGCTGCCGTGAATCCCGTGAAGTATTGTTACGCAGATCCTATTTTCATGGACTGCGATGATTCCCTTTGCATGGATCCCGTAAAGCTTCGCAAGTTCCTGGAGACGGAATGTGAGAAAAACAGTTCCGGGCAGCCGATTTACCGGAAAACCGGACAGACCGTGAAAGCCATCGTGGTGGTTCACGTCTTCGGCAACCTGGCGGATATGGAGCAAATCTGTGACATTGCCGCAGAATACGGCTTAAAGGTTGTAGAGGACGCTACAGAAGCGCTGGGAAGCAAATATACTTCCAGCCGCTTTGCAGGCCGTTATGCAGGCACCCTCGGCGACTATGGGGCATACTCCTTCAACGGCAACAAGATCATCACCACCGGCGGTGGCGGCGCCGTCACTGCAAAGGATCCCGAAGCCGTCAAGCACCTGCGCTATCTTTCCACCCAGGCCAAGGACGATCCGCACTACTACATTCACAACGAGATCGGCTACAATTACCGCATGACCAATGTGCAGGCAGCCCTGGGCGTCGCCCAGATGGAGGAGCTGCCCTCCTTCATCGAGCGAAAGCAGAAAGGCTATGCGCTGTACGAGGAGCTCCTGGCAGGTTTTGAAAATGCCCGCCTCATCCCCTTCCGTGAGGGCACCGAATCCAACAAATGGTTCTATTCTCTGCTCATCGACCGTGACAAAGTAAAAGCCCCCATCCGCGAGATCATCTCGGAATTGGAGGCTCGTAAGATCCAGACCCGCGCCATCTGGGGGCTGATCCATGAGCAGCGCCCTTATGCAGGCAGCATCGTATATGAAATGGAGAAAGCGCCCTACTACAGCGAGCGCGTTATCAACCTCCCCTGCAGCACACAGATTACCGAGAAGGAGATCCGCTATGTTGCGAAGACGGTGAAGGAAGTACTGAAGTAAAAATCCGCTTGCTTACATACTCTGCTTTGTGCTATAGTCTCTGCAAAGCAGAGTATTTCTTTTTTCTATCACTCTTTTTTGTCTGATGATTCGGTCTACTCCTGCTTTCATATCCCATTCCACAATAAGCAGGAGCCAAAAGTCTGTTTGCCATAGTTTTGCGCGCTCCTGCGAGTAAGAAAGGAGCATTATCTATGGTAGAAAAAAAGGTAAGCGAGTATTCGGAGGAGATCCGGAAAATGGTCGAAAACATGTCGCTGATGGACGACGATCTGATGTCCAGAGTCTTCGACCACAACATCCCGGCGACGCAACTGCTCATTGGCACGATCCTGCAAAAAGAAGTTCAAGTGGTCGATGCTATCGGACAGGAAGAGATGAAAAATCCTCTGGTGGGTGGACGATCGATCCGACTGGACGTGTTCGCCAAAGACGAAAAAGGCAGACATTTCGACTGCGAAGTGCAACGGAAACAGAGCGGTGCTCACCCAAAACGTGCCAGATTCCATTCCGCAATGTTGGATTCAAGGATGCTGAAGGAAAAAGAGGAATTCACATCCATTCGAGACTCCTATGTGATTTTCATTACAGAGACGGATTATTTCAAACAGGATAAACCGCTGTATTTCGTAGAGCGAAAGGTCGGCGACAGCCAGCCTTTCGGAGACGGAAATCATATCATTTACGTCAATGGAGCCTATGAAGGCGACGATCCATTAGGGCGATTAATGGCTGATTTCAGGAGACGAGACGTTACAGACTTCCATTATTCCGAACTGGAAGACGGAGTCCGGCATTTCAAGGTAGACGAGGAGGGAAAAGCTACTATGTGTGAAGCAGTAGAGAAATACGCAAAAGGACAATATAACAATGGCTTGTTGGAAGGTCGCGAAGAAGGTCGTGAAGAAGGCCGCGAGGTCGGCGCCACCCAGCTGGAGCAGGCCATCCTGCGCATGAAAGAAGGCACATCCGAAGATGTGCTTCTCGAAGAAGGCTTCGAGGCAAGCATCATCGAACGTGCCAGAAATATCTGCGCCAGCTTTAGGGCAGGTAAGTGATTCTATACCGAGCTAAAAAGCTCTGCTCTGCGCCATGTCGGCACAGGGCAGAGCTTAAATCTTTACATCTTCCCGTCCAGATTTTTTCCGGTCTCCTTGTGCGCAAAGCTGGGCAGATATCCTTCCAGCAGGCGGACGATACTTTCCTTATCCTCCCCCTTTTCAAAAGCAGACTCAAAATCCGCAAACAGCTGCTTTAATCTCTCTGCGTCCGGAATCTCTTTTCCGGTGATCACTCCCAGAGAATCAAACCGCGTAAGATCTGTCGTTTCCTCTGCGGTATAGAACTCTTCCGCCTTTTTCTCCCCTGTAGTATCCGAAGCAGAGAAATGAACCGGATACTTCCTGCTGCCCTTCTTCAAATCTTCGCAGCGCTGAATCGCCTCTTCATCCGAAGCACACTCCAGTACTTCGTATCCTCTGTCCTGCAAAAGCGCACGGGCAATCCCGTCGAAGGTCATCATCTGTGCCTCCGACAGCTTCGGGAAAAAGATCTCCCGATTCTGCCCCAGGATGCATGCCATCAGGCAGATCTGCCCGGATTCCTCCGGAGAAACGAAATATCTCCAGATATCGGAAGGGGCGGACAGGGGCTGTATCTTTTCCAGTCTCGCCAGGAATCCTGCGGGAAGAGATCCGTTTGAAAAGGCAACATTCGCAAAGCGGGCAGTCTTCACGGGGAAAAGATCCGAATAAGCAAAGATCAGATCCTCCATGAGGCGTTTGGACGCCCCCATCAGATTCACGGGGTTAGCGGCCTTATCGGTGGATACACAGAAGTACTCTTCCGGCGGATACTCCGTCAGCAGGTCCAGGAGCTTCCGTGCATTTAACACATTGTTGCGAAGCATAGCCTCTGCGGAATAGACATCCTTCTCCGAACGTACATGCTTGTGGGCGGAAAAATTCGCCACCAGATCGAATCCCCCTCTCGCTCGCAACATCTTCTCAAATGAAGGAGATGCATAATCCATGGGATAGGGGATATACTCTTCCGGCAACCGCAGCACAGCGGAACTGCGCAGATCACGGGTCAGCTCTGTCAGCGCATTTTCATTGGTATCCACCACCACCAGTGCACCGGGGGCAAAGGGAAGCAGCGCCTTGATAAAGGAAGACCCGATGGAACCGGCTCCGCCGATAACGAGAACACTTTTCCCGCGAATCCCTTTCGTCAGCTCCCCGCTGTGGCTCTCCAGATCCGGCAGGAACATGGAAGTGTCACGCTTGGTTACATTCTTTGCAATGAAATCATCCAGAAAAAACACAGATTTGCTCCTTCCCATCAACTGATCAGTTTTAGCATAAATGACAACTCTGTCATATTATTCTCATCAAAGTATGTCCACGCCTCGTCACCCAGAACACTATCATGCTCAATAATACGTGCAGTATGAGAAATGAGCATAACCAAGTATTCTCTACTCGGAACCGTTCCATTTTTAACTCGATACAATCCTAAAACACATACAATCGTATTTAGGATCAGAAGAATGCCCTTCGTAACAGATTTATAATAATCCCTATTGTCGAATGCAAGCATAAAATTCTTGAACAGAATGTATACCAGGATATTTTCCATCCATATAGCGAATTCCTTGTCATCGAGCCACCAATAAAAGTACTCCATAGTTTCAACACTCAGGTCAGAACTTCCATCATGAAAAAAGAATAGGATCAGATCCCTTAATTCAGGGAACAGTTTCCGCCCTTTTTCTCCATTTCCAAAATACTTAAGCACTTCCCTGCAAAAGCGTGTCTTGCTACTGCAATCCTTCTCATAAACAGGCATATTGTGAAGTATATCTTCATAAATTGACGGAGTACTGAACAAATTGATCAATTCTTTTGGGTTTCTGCCCTCATCACAATAATTCTGGAACTGATCAATCAACACTAAAATGAGTCCGAGCCTTTCCTTTATGGTTAGTTCTCTGTTTTGCACAATGTCCACCGCACTTGAAAATATACCAATAGCATAATTAAACTGTTCCCAGTCTATTTTCGCTTCATTTGGAATCGCCGAATCGTCTTCCCCAAAATCAATCATTAACGGTTCCTTATGATCAAGAAAAAAACCGGAAACCTCTGGACATGAAATCCCCACACCTGCAAAACAGATATCCCCGACCCTATATGAATATCTCGGATAGTTTGTACAGGTTTCAGACAGGTGTTCCTCACCTAGATGAATATAGATATCACATAATCCGCATTCATTCAGAAAAGGGCAATCCCCTTTCTCATTCAATATCATGGAAGCTTTCCCGTCTTCTCTCTTAATCCCCTTTTTTAGCCGATTCCCCATTTCTCCGGTTACCAATTGATAAAAAGCATCCGTAGTTGAATCAATAGAGATTCCCCATCCTCCTCCGCAACAGGTATACGGGCAATCGGATCCAACACATTTGAAATCCTTGTACGTTTCCAATGTTAAGTATTTCACGCTTCTTCTCCTCTATATTCGAAATCAAGCTACAATCACTGTCAGAGTCCAATCCTTTTCACATTTTCCGCAAACTCCAGAAACTGTCTCTTGGTCAACGGAAGATGTACTGCCTGAGCGATCTGTTTGTGTAGTTCCGGTGTACTCTCCTTCACAAAATACAGGTTGTTCAAATAATAGGGGAAATGTTCCTCCGCAAAAATCTGAAGTAGGCGGAACAATGAGTATGGAGGTGTCTCATATCGCAAAGCCAACACTTTCACGAAAGCTAAAACACAGGAATAGATAAACTCGTATTCTACCTCATCATGATACCTTTCCAACGCTCCACGTTGACTCCATTCCCTGTAAAGAATAGCTTGAACAGTCAACATATCCGGCTGGTAATCAGCAGCCCGGCTCACTACCGTAGACTGGGAATTAACAAAATAATGATACAGGGTTTCTTCCAGTAGGTAAACACTGTCCACACACAGATGAAGCAGCTCGCCCCACGCAATGTCTTCATATGCCAGCCCTTCCGCAAAGTATAACTCATTTTCTATGAGAAAGGACTTTCGTATCATTTTTCCCCAGGCATTCAACTTCATCGGCTGTAAATGAATCATTTCTTTGCGTTCTGACTCACTGCGAACCAATATTTCACAATCATCCTTTCCGGTTCTTCGGTCCTCCCGAGCAAGCAGGTGAAGATCTTCCGCGAAATCACGGACGTTCTGACAGCAAACCACATCATATCGTCCTGTGATAGCTTTGTCATAAAGCTTTTCCATGTAATCCGGTTCCACCCAGTCGTCAGAGTCCAAAAACGCAATCCACTCCGCTGTCGCATACCGCAGTCCAACATTGCGAGCTCCACCCTGCCTTTTATTTTCATTCGTTTTCACCAGCACAATCTGTTCCGGGTACTTATTCTCCCATCTAGAAATCTTTTCTATTGTATCATCCGTAGAGCAATCGTCCACGCAGATAATCTCCAGTTCCTTTACAGAAATAGTTTGATTCAGCAGCGATTGCAAACAGCGATCGATCCAGCGAGATACATTGTAGCATGGGAGAATCACAGAAATCAGTGCCATTACAGATATTCCTCCATTTGAGAAAGTCGAATCGGAAGAGAAAAATCAGACTGTACTTTTCTGCCCCCCGCCTCTGCAATCTCAGATCGTTCCTTTTCATGTGTCAGATAATACTCAATTTTATCCATCAGATCGTTTTGATCCCCATAAACAGCAAGTTCTTCTCCAGGGATAAAATATTGACACAATTCCTCCTGGTAGTTACTCAAGAGAAACCCGCCACACCCCATGATATCTAGCGCCCTGAGCGGAATTCCAGTCAGAATACTTCGAAGCGTGATATTCAGATTAATCCGCGAATCACGAAACACCCTCGGCATCTGCGTGTAATAATCTAAAGGGCCTTTATTGTTCAACCCATATATCATGACAGTTCTGTCATTAGTATAAAGATCATACTTTCTACCCGACGCAGTCCTTCCTAACTTTTCCATTATCTCCATGCGCTCCAATGCCGTAACCTGCCGTGATAGTACAAATTGAGCATATAGTTTTGCAGGTTCCATTGCATGAAGAGAATTAGGGTCCGTTGGATAACATTTTTCCATCTCTATAACCAGGTCAGGAGAAAGGCGGTCCTCCAAAAAATTGTATCCATACACCGTTTTTTGAGCATGAATCAGTCCATCCAAATACCCTTTAGCATATGGTGGAAGATCATCAAACTTATCATAGAGTCGATGTTTCGGTTCATTGTATAAAGATCCCACAAAAGAAATATCTGCAAATGATTCAAAGTCAGATGATGCACCTGCCGCAGTGGGATCCGTAAGATAAGCAAGTGGAAGATGATGCACAGTGGGTACACCCTCAAACTCCTTACAAATCCCGGCATCAAATAGAAATATCCTGTTACACGGAAGAGGAACTGTATATGAATAAAGGTTCAAGTGAGGGCTGTCATATACCCAAGACAAATAGGGCACTTTTTTTTCATCACATATTTGTGCTACAGGAGGGAAATAATTGAAAGAAAAAACATAATCTGGGCGAAAGCCCCCTAGTACCTCCCCCAGTTTTTCTCTTGCCAGAGCTTGCTCTTCCCTGGTCATACGTTCGGAAAAAGCCACCTTTCGAAAGTTATATCCATTTCTGGCAAATAGTTTTTCTACGGTAGCGTTGCCGTAGCTGCTCCAATCGATTAAAACGACTTTCATATCAGCAATCCTTACTCCGATTCAAAACAGTTTAATTATTTAACTGATCAGACTTAACAAAAAGGACAGATCCGTCATCCCAATCGCCGAAAAATGTGTTAGAACTTCTTCCTCAAATGTACTGTTATGCTCTATAGATCTGGAAACATGTGAAATCAGCATATACAACGCATCCTTATCTGTTGCAACTCCGTTTTTCGATCGTTGCAAAGAAAGCACACAAGCAACCATATTCAGCAATAACAGAATACCTTTTATCAATGATTTATTAAAAATTCTGTAATCATATTCCTTCATAAAAAAACGGAACAGGATATATACCAAAACATTTTCCAACCAGATACTGTCCCTTTCATCATCGAACCAACACAATGCATTTCGAGTAATTTCTGCATGGTTAGGCAATGCATAGTATCCAATCAAATCTCTCAACTCAGGAGGACACTTATCATCCGGAACTCCCCCAAAATAGTTAAGAACTTCCGAACAAAAACTACTTTTGCTACTATAGTCCTTATCTCTGAAATCCGTTTCATCCAGGATTTTCCGATATACTTCCGGATTACAGAATAGGTCAATTATCTCTCGCGGATCCAGCCCCTCATCGAGTTCTGCCTGAACCAGATCCACAAGAATCAGGATCAGCGCAACTCTCTCTCTGATTGGAAGTTCTCTGTTCTGCGCAATATCCACCGCGGTAGAGAAGGTTCGAATGGAATGGTTAAACAGATTCCAGTCAACACTCTCTTCATCAGGAACTACATTTTCGTCCTCACTGAAATCAATCTGCAAACGATCCTTGTGGTTGACAAAAAATTTGGCTACTTCCGGGCAGGAAATACTCACTCCGGCAAAATAAATATCTCCGATGAAAAAGGAATACCTTGGATAAGTAGTACAAGTATCCCCCATATGTTCTTCACCGAGATGAATATATATATCACAAAGGCCGCATTCGTTCAGGAAAGGACAAATTCCTCTTTCATCCTGAAGAATAAATGCCTTTCCGTTTTCTCTTTGGATTCCCTTCTTCAGTCGTTCTCCCATCTCCCCGGTTACAGACTGATAAAACGCATCCGTTTCAGGGTCTATGGATATCTTCCATCCTGCTGCGCAGCAATTACTGGGGCAGTCAGCCCCTGTACACTTAAAATCCGATATTGTCTCTAATTTGATATACTTCACAGAAAAATCCTCCTCGAATTCCATCCCTTCAAGCATCGACCTCACAATCAGAATGTCTTTATCATCTCTCGTACTCTGCTTTCATAACTGTGTTCCGCTTTGATTCGCTCAAATCCGCGCTCTGCGATCTTCCTCCGCTCTGTTTCATGACAAAGATAATAATCTGCCTTCTCAGCCAATTCCTCAACAGATGAAAACGATGCATACTCCTTCCCTTCTGAAAAAAATTGTTCCATATCTCCTCTATAATCTGTCAGAAGAAATCCACCGCTTCCCATAATTTCAAAACATCTGAGCGGAATTCCGTTCACAATGCTTCGCAGCGAAATATTGAGGTTGATCCCGGAAGCCCCATAAACAACCGGAGCTTTCTCATAGAAATCTATGGGCTCATGTAGCCTGCATTTCCCAACAGGTTTCGTCCCCAAGACCGTGAAGATATCTACGGAATAATCCTCTGAAAGACTGCTCAGGAAGTCCCTGCGTTCCATTTTTGTAATTTGACGTTGTAGAACATATGTTGCGAACATCCACTGTTTTGTCGCAACAGTTGTTCGATCAGGCTCTAATGGGAGGCATCGATACATATCTTCAATCACCTCCGGAGTAAGTGCAGATTCCGTCAGGTCAACACCGTAAACCTTTCTCTGCGCTTCTATAAGTCCCCGAAGAAATCCTTCTGTATATGGCTTCAGCCCCTTTGACGACATCCTTCCATAAAAATCGTGATCAGATTCATATAGAGACCCCACAAAACTGATTCCCTCCCGATTAGGAAGTGCTTTCATTGTCGAATCACCGATAGCAACCCCTCGCAATCTACGAGCATTTGCCGCCATAGGGAGAAAATAAACCGTATGAATGCCCTGTGAATGAAATCTGAGAAAGGTGTCGGAATCAAATACAAATACTCGGTTAGTTGGATAAATTAGAGTATAAGAATAGAGATGAATATAGGGACTGTCATAAACCCAGGACACATATAGCACTCCCCGATCCTTACAGTATTCCGCCACAGCAGGATAGTAGTTAAAAGAGAACACAAATTCAGGACTACAGGTCTGAAAAGGCTCATCCAAAAGTGCAGACAGGTCTCCTGAAAGCAGTTCCTCTTGTGTCGTATGGGTTTCTTGGATCGTATGCCCTTCACGACGAAAGGCATCCAGGAGATCGGCAGAGCCGAAACACTCCCAGACCAGCATGATTCCGGTCATTTTGGGTTCCTCTTGAATTCATCAGATTCCGAGACACTGCACCTTTGCAGCAACCTCGCGGAATTGTTCTTTCGTCACATCACATTCCAAAAGTCCCAACAAAATCTTTTGAAACTCCGTAAAACCATTCACATAGTAGACATTTTCTTTTCGAGGAATGGCCTTACTGATCACAGTCTCCTGAGCCAATCGAAACAGTGAATAGGGCGGAGCGTCATAGCGCAGACAGATGATCTTCAAAAAATCCAGATATGCCCCATGCAGGAAATGAAATTCCATGGCATCAGGATACTGGTCTCTCCATCCACGACGTTCCGCTTCTTCCATCGCCAAAAGTTGAACTGTAAGGAAATCCGTATGATAGTCCGCATTGTTTTTCAGAATCGTGGAGGATTCATTTACGCAATAATGATAGAAAGGTACATCCACCACGCAGTAATGCTCTACGGTGCCGGAAAGGATGAGGCACCAGTAATTGTCCTCATAAGCCAGATCCTCCGGAAAGAGCAACCCCTCTCGGAGCAGATATTCCCGCTCCAAAAGCCGCCCCCATACCATCGGTTCAGAACCAGTAAGAGCAATCTTGTGGCTCCGCTTTTCCTCGGAATCGATATCCATCCGCCTGTAAGAGGCATTTTGTCCGACATTACCGTCAGGCTTTCTGTCCCCAAAGTCCCGAACAGAACCGCATTGAACCATCTGGACGCGTTCGCTCTCCATAACCTTTAAGAGCACCTCAAAAGTAGCGGGTTCCACCCAGTCATCCGGATCCACAAAGGAAACATATTCTCCTGAGGCATATTGCAGGCCGATATTTCTGGCCGTGCCCTGCCTTCTGTTCTCCATACACTCTACAATGCAGATTTGGTCAGGATAGCGTCGTTCCCACAGGTGCAGTTTTTGAACAGTATCATCCGTAGATGCATCGTCTACACAGATAAGTTCCAAAGGCTCTATTCCGAGAGTCTGCGAAACAAGCGATTCCAGGCATCTATCCAGAAAGGGGGCAACATTATAGCAAGGCAGGATTATACTGATACGAGCCATATTTTTCTCCATATACAAAACCGGGATCCTTCACTACCCTTTCAACAGGTCAAGGATGGCCATTCGCTTGTCATCATAACACTTAATATATCGGTTGCTTTCCCAGTTCGGAAACAGTTCCAGGCATGTCTTTTTTAACCAAAGAAGGTCTTCCGGAGAAACGCAATCCGTTCCCATTGCCAAAATATTGCTCATAGTCTCATAAAAAAAGGACCAAATAAAATATTCCTCGATTTCCTCCGGATACTCTTCCAAATATCTCTTATCCAGCAGGAACTCCAAAAGCTCCAGCTGCACCATGGGATGATCCATAATATGGAGTTTCGCCGTAGAACTCATGGTGGATGTTTCCCGTACAGTCGCCTTGTAATAATTCTCCTTCAGAAAGAGGATACGGTCCGCCGTAAACAGAAACGGATAAGTAAACAGCGGTTCCTCATACACCTTCCCCACCGCAAAACGGGACCCTGTCCGCAAAATGAGGTCTCGTCTGTAAAACTTCATACTGTGTCCGCAGGAAAAATACCCTGAAGAAAGAAGCTGCACTCTATCATCCCGATTCCGTATGACGACCATGGCGTCCTGCCCTAAATAGGTGGAATTGTAATGAATCAGATCTGCTTGATATTCTTCTGCCAGCGCGTAGAGGGTGGCAATCGCCTCCGGAACCAGCTCATCATCCGAATCTACAAACTGGATATATTTCCCTCGAGCATATTCTAACGCCACATTTCTGGCCCCGCCCTGGCGGACATTTTCCGACAGTTCAATCACCACAACTTGTTCCGGGAACTGCGTCTCAAATGCGCGTAGTTTTGCCACCGTATATCCATTATCATCCGAAGCATCATCCACTATAATTATCTGCATCCATTCCATCCCGAAGGTCTGCGATGTTATGCTCTTCCAGTATCTGTCCAGGTATTCCGCAGAATTATGGCAGGGCGTGATGATCGTTACCAATTCCTTTTCCATACAACCCACTTTCTTTTCTATCCGTCATTTCATTCTGCACTCCGTTTTTCTTCTTCCGAAAGCAACCCCAGAATGTCCTCAAAAATCATTTCCGATGCCAAAACGCCGTTTTTTCCGAAATAATCCAGTTCCTCGGAAAATACTTTTTCCCTGCCTTCCTTCCGTGGATCCTCCCCATTCAGGACCACCTCCTGCAGAAAACTGTCGATGGCGGAATAATCCCAACCCTGCGCCTGGTAATAAGTATCAACAACGGCCTGCCCCATAGGATTAAATGCCTGTTCCGGCCTCCGCAAATAGAGTAGCGGTTTATGAACATAGAGATACTCTGCCAGGAATGACCCGGAATCCATGATCATGGAATCACTGGTCTTGAACAGATCAATATATTCCGATTCATCCACTATTCGGCAATTCTCCCGTTTGTTCCACTCTTCCAAATAAGCATCATATTCCTCCACACTACGGAATAATCCTCCAGATACGCTAGAGGATCTGAGGCTGGGATGTGGTTTGTAAACAAAACAAATCCTATCCCTGTACCGATCTGCAAGGTAAAGGAAAAAATACAGATTCTGATGAAAGGTTGAAAAGTGGATCACTCCCAAATCCCGAATCGTAAAATGAGGCGCAATAATTACTTTCTTTATTTCTCCGGAAGAAATCCCCACAGGAATCTTCCAGATTTTCCGAATCTCTTCCTCAGAGTATTCCTTCTTTTGATACATCCGGTCCATTTTCGCATATCCGGACAATTTAACATTTTCTCCCCTAAGAAACTGATATTTGTGATATCCCTCCATCTCAAATCGGTCAGTGGCGTAGCACCTCCAAACCAGATTATAGATTTCTTTGTTAAACTGGAACTGCTCCATGTAGGTGCCATCAGGATTGTCTACCACATCCACGCAATAGTTGATTAAGATGTTCAACGTTCGTAAAGGGAATGATTCAATACTAAGACCCTCAGGAAATGCCTCGATCCACGGTGTTGAATGAAACACAATATCCGGAAATCCGCCCCAATCTTCAAAGGAATGATAGTAACCGGTAGCAGAATCGATGCCGGATCTGGCATCATAGCCCTGTTCCCGCAAATGGGCAACACTCAAAGATACTCTCCGATTTCGCTCCTCAGCGGGCAGATCACTGACAGGCACAACCACTACGAACACTTCAAAAAGAGGATTCTTCCGGAACAGTTGGTATAACTCTGCACCGGCGAATTGAGAAGCGGTAATTACCTCGAAGGCAACTCGGATTTTCTCTTTTCTCTCACAACGCTCCCGAAGTTTTATTTCCGCATGACGCGCCACCAATCGGAACAGATCTCGGTATAAATCGCCCGCTCCCTCCAGAGTATTCCGATAAAGATACAGAGAGTAGAGATGTCCGTAGGTGTAGGATTCAGGAATCACAGTAGGATTAGCAAAATCCCCCCGATCGATCCCTTCAATCAATTCCTGTACTCTCCTGGCCTGTCTTTGTGAGAAGTTTTCCTCCATGTGATCCACCTCTGTGCATTGTCATATAGAGCAACGGATTTACAAGCATATTCTTTTAGATTACAATTCTATCAAAAGCTTCGGGAGAATACTCCCGAAATTACTCTACGAAAGGTAAGTACCTATGGATAATGAACAGACGCTTTCAGAAATCGCTTCCGAATATCTGTTTTACAATTATGACTACTTGTATCTGCGGGCCATGCATGAGCGTAACCGAACCGTGGGTACTCATACCATCGTTGTAGGGTCTTCCCATGCCATGAATGGAATTGATCCTGACTTCTTTCAGGAAAAAACGGGGGAAGATTTGATCAATCTCTCCATTTCCAGCCAGGATCTCTTTTATGACCTCATCAATCTGGTCACGGCCATCAAAAACGGGAAGCAGCAGATCCGCCGGGTCATCATCAATGTTGGATACTACATGCTTTACCAAGATATCTCCAGGAGCACGGAGGTGAAGGTCCGAATTCCCACCATCTATTATCCTCTCTTCGGTGAATTGCATCACTATGAAGGTCCGTTGAAATATAACCCTTTAGGGCAAATTCAAAATCCCTCAAAAGCGGATTACGATCCAGAGGAATTAAAAGCCTTTTGCGAGCGCTATGCGGAGGCATTCTTCCTGGAACACCCCTCCTACTATCACGAAGAGAAGCTACGAGAAGGGAGCGACTGGATCCGACCTTCTCTTCGTTCGGAGGAAGAGAAGGTGGCTTACGCCGCATCAAGAGCTGCCGGTCACAATAAGCATATCAAATACACCGCCTCCAAAGAGGAAAATACGAAGCTCCTTCAGATCATGACCAAAATGCTGAATGATATGGGCATCGTTCCGCTTTTTGTATTCTTCCCCTTTTCACAGAAATATTTGAAAAACATTGATCCAAAACTGATCTCTGATTTTTCGGATGCGTTTGCTTCCATTGATCAGAACTTCCGTGTTTGGGATATGAATGAATCCGCATCCATGTTCGATGAGGATGACTTTTGTGATGCTTCCGACCACCTTGGAACCGAAGGTGCGAAAAAGGCAACCTCTCTTCTCTGCAGCTACCTCTCGGCACATTCCCTCTAAAGATTTTGACCTATTCAATCGACTGAAGATACTTCATAAATGCAATCTTATTATCCTCGGCACTGGTAGTTGGTCTTCCCAGATCATCTCTAGCACCGATGCCACATTTAATCTCCATGAATACAGGGCCCTTATTCTGTGCAGCCAAAGCTCGCGCTTTTTCTAACTCTACCTCCAGTTGTTCCCCGCTATCCAGCGAAACTGCATAGGGATATCCGCAGTCTCGAGCCAGATCTGCAAGTTTCAGATCCCCCGCAACGGTAGGCTGTCCCCCGACAGTGGCATGCGCTCCGTTGTTCAGGACGATATGGATCAGGTTGCCCGTCTTGCAGCTGGCGATGACAGGCATCGCCCCCATGTGCATCAAGGCTGCACCGTCTCCGTCAATGATCCACACGGGAGATTCCGGACGGAATGTTGCAATGGAAAGTGCGATAGAACTGCAATGCCCCATGGAACCCACTGTTAGGAAATCCTTCTCGTGATCCTCTCCTGCCGCTGTTCTGATTTCAAACAGCTCGCGGCTGGCCTTTCCTGTGGTGGAGACGATGGGATCACCCCCAGAAACCTTCGTAATAGAACGGATTGCTTCCTCGCGGATCAGGGTACCCGCCGCTGTCTTCTCCTTCTTTGGACCATCATAGGAGAACGCTTTCTTCTTGATTACGAAGGCAACTTGCTTTCCTGTCTTCAGAAGAGGCAAGAACCGTTTCATCGCCGCTTCGATCTCGGCCTCCGTTGTCTCTGCAGAGATCACCTCCCATGAAATGTCCAAAAGATCCAGCAGGGAGCATGTGATCTCTCCCTGGTAGACATGCTGCGGTTCATCATGCACACCGGGCTCACCACGCCACCCCACGATAAAGATACAGGGGATTCCGTACACCTTGTCATTCATCAGGCTGGCAACGGGATTTACGATATTTCCCTCACCGCTGTTTTGCATGTAGACGATGGGAATCTTAGATGTACTCAAATGATACCCTGCCGCTAGGCCTACCGCATTGCCCTCATTGGCGGCAATCAGATGATGCTTCGGATCAATCCCGTAAGCGCCCAGGAGATATTCACAAAAAGGTGCCAGGAGGGAATCCGGTACACCGGTAAAGTATTCTCCCGCGGCTCCCTCAGAGCTTTTTTCAATCATCTGCAAGAAAGATTCAACCTTCATAAGTTACTTCTTCTCCTTCGTTCTCCGCTCAGCTCAATCTTGAAAAGCCAGGCGGTAGATTCCTTTCAGATCCTCATATGAAAACAGCATCGGATGATTTTGTAAACGCTCCGGGTTCACGGAAGAAACCAGGAGATCCAGCTCCTTCTCCGAAACTTTCGGAACTTCCAAACCAAGATCCCGGCAGATCTTATCGAACTTATCTGCCCCTTCTCGAGCAGAGTTACAGCCCAAAAGGACTGCGATCTCCGACAAAGCTCTCATCACGTTTTCAGTGGTGGTTCGGTCGGAAACCTTGCAGTTCCCAGTCTCCAATAATTCAACCATTCGTCGGTAAAGCGCCCGATTGATCAGGGCAGTAGCATGACCGTGCGCAGTCCCGAAGAGCCCTGTCACCTTATAGGCCATGGCATGACCTGCAGTGGTTTTTGTGATGTTGATGGCCTTACCGGCAGTATAGGCCGCCCGAAGCATTTGCGCATTCCCTTCCGAGGTATTCCCAAGATAGGCAGACATTTCTTCCAGGATCGTATGAATGGCCTCTGCAGCGTAGTTCTTCGACTCGTCCGTAGCATGCACCGACCAGTAGCTCTCAACCGCATGGCTCAGCGCATCCAACATAGTGCTTTTTCTCTGATATTCCGGCAGCGACAAAAGCAGTGAGCCATCCAAATAGACAGCATCCGGCAGGATACTGTCGGATGTAATGCTTTGCTTTACCCCTTGATAATAGATCACCGCAAAGCGGGTAGCTTCCGATCCGGAACCTGCGGTGGTAGGGATTGCCAGAAAGGGCGTTTTCCCTTCAGAGGATTCTTTCAAAAACGATCCTTCCGCACCATCTCCCGGGGCATCCGCATAGAGTTTGATGCACTTTGCCACGTCCATGGCGGAGCCGCCCCCAATAGCCAGGATGGCTTTACACTCCTTCTCCCGGAATAACCGCACTCCCGTTACCACAGAATCGTATTCCGGGTTCGGTTTGAAGTCAGAAAATATGACAAACTCGCCATTTTTTTCTTTTAGCTTTTCTTCCAATAAAGCATACAGCAGGAGTTTCTTTGCTGAAGAACCGCATACCAGCATGACTCTCTGCTTATCGGAAAGCCATACAAACAGATCCTCTTCCCGCTGCAATAGAACCTGGCTCATATCGATCTCCTTATCCCAGGAAGTGTCAGATTTCCTCCGGGATCAATCGGATAATTTCCTTAAAGGGCATCAGCATGGAATCACACTCCTCTGCCCTGTGATAGGTCAGAATGGACTCTGCAGCCTTGGTGATGGCAGGAACGGTAGCACGCATCAGCTGGTTCGCGTAAATGATCACATTCGCTCCCAGCGCTTTCCATTCCTCCTCCGTGACAGAGTTAAAGGATGTGGGTACCAGCACGATGGGCGTGTCCTGATCTTTCTCCCGGAACTTGCAGATGAACTCCTTGATCTCGGAAGGATCCTTTTTCCTGCTGTGGATCATGATGGCATCGGCCCCTGCCCCGGCGAATGCAAAGGCTCTGGTAAGAGCATCCTCCATGCCCTTCTCCAGGATCAGGCTCTCGATCCGGGCACAGATCATGAATTCTTTCGTCCGTTGGGCTTTTTTCCCTGCGCGGATTTTGTTTGCAAAGTGCTCAATGGTATCCTGGGTCTGCTCCACTTCCGTTCCAAAGAGGCTGTTTTTCTTCAGACCCACCTTATCCTCGATAATGACCATACTCACGCCCAGACGCTCCAAAGAGCGGACGGTGTAGACGAAATGCTCCGTCTTTCCGCCGGTATCTCCGTCGAAGATAATGGGTTTGGTGGTTACCTCAGTGATATCCTCGATGGTACGGAAACGGCTGGTCATATCCACCAACTCGATGTCAGGCTTTCCTTTTGCGGTAGAGTCGCAGAGACTGCTGAGCCACATGGCATCAAACTGATGAGCACCGCCTTCCTCATGGACCACCGTATTTTCCACGATGAGTCCCGTAAGGCCGTCATGGGCTTCCATGGCTGTCACCAGTCCCTTCACCTGCAGCATCCTTCTGAGTCTGCCACGGCGGACATCCGGCATTGCCAGGTTGGTACGGGTGTTGTTCTCCAGATCCTTGTAGCGTTCATCATGACTGTAGGAATACTCCACCAGCTTTCCGCCGTAGGAAGCCAGGACAGAGGTTACTTCATCACGGATGGGCTTCTGGAAATCCATCTGCCAGTCGTCGCCGTGAACCACGATGTCCGGGTGATATTTCTCCAGATTTTCCCTGTAACTTAAGGTACGCTGCTCTACTACCTTATAGACACCTGCGATGTTCTCAATCATCAACTTTCTGTCTTCAAAGGGAACCATAGGATAGCGTTTATAGGATGCCACTGCCTCATCGGAGAGAACACCGATGATCAGTTTCCCAAGGCGCTGTGCTTTTTTGATGATGGCGATATGTCCGCCGTGGAGAATGTCTGTAGAGAAGGACATATACACCGTGCGGGATTCCACTTCCTTCAGGTGTGCGGAAACAACGGCAAGATCTTCCGAATTATCCACCTCGGTGCAGAGCAGGTTCTTCACATCCAGAGGATGAATGTTTGCCTTCCCCTCCAGAGTATTCAGTGCATTTTCCGCATAGACTTTCCGTTTTGCTTCATCGTCGCTCTCGCAGAAAGCGGTGATGGCATTCAACCACTGAAGCCAGTCCTCTTTCCGAAGCTTGTAGAAGGCCTGTGCAGCCACCGCATCGGTAAAAAGGTCCACACCCACCGCAGAAATGACACCGTCTTTGATCTGGGCCTTGAAATCCTTCTCCGGAAGGGGCAGAGTGGTGGAGACTGTCATGCAGCTCTCCTCACTCCCCAGCACCATATCCACCACTTCGTTCTCGAAGACCAGGTCTCCGTGCAGCAGGAGGATATCATCCTGCAGATACTCTCTTGCCAGGTAGATGGAATAGATGTAATTCGTCTGATCGTAAATGGGATTCTTGACAAAGGTAATATGAATCGGAAGCTCCAGGCTCTGGCAATAGGACACCAGAACGGAATCGCGGTACCCGGTGGTGATCACGGCCTCCCTGATCCCCGCTTCGCACAGCATCCGTAGCTGTCTGCTGAGGATGGTCTCACGAGGAGAAATCTCCGTCATGCATTTCGGATGCTCGGAGGTCAATACTCCCATACGGGAACCAAGACCGGAATTTAAGATTAATGCCTTCATAACTCGCCTCTCTGTAAAATATTCATTTGACTATTGCTCATTCCCCGGAAGCCGTTCATACCAGTCGACAATCCTCCGAATCAGAGAATCCTCTTTCAGCCCTCGCAGTTCTTTGGCAATGGTAAGATCCGAATTTAATCTGCAGAGTGATTCCTCCAGCGCCTCATTTTGACAGGAAAAGTACATGTTCAAGCTCATGTGAGATCTCAAAATCTCCTCAAAGCCCTCCTTGAGATTCCAAAGTAGATGCAATTGTCTGCACCGCAGAAGGTTATAAAATACACCCTCCGCAAGAGTTGTCATCTCAAATCCCTCCAAATCCTCCGTAACTATCAGATTCGGGGCTTCCGCACGAATCTCTCTGGAGATATTCTCCTCTTCCTGTCGCAGAATCAGGGCACATTCTATTCCCTTTGGAAGATCACCAAAAAGGGAATCTCCTCCATCCAATCTGCCGCCTTTTTTCCCAATCAAGACAATTTTCATCTTAAGTTCTCCTAAAACACATTTATTATATCAAAACACAGGAATCTATGGGCAGGAATTTACAGAATAAGGCAAAATGGATAAAATATTTGTATGAATATTCTACTTTATGATATGGGAAGTTTTACATACCGGGATGTGGAAGAAACGCTAAAATCACTTGGAAACGATATTACCGTCGTGATTTATCCCTTTACAGACCGATACAGGGATGGCTTTTTCAGTGAACGGATTTCTCAGATTCTGAGTCTTACCGCGTATGATTTGATCTTCAGCGTGAACTATTTCCCGCTAGTTGCCCAGGCTGCGGCTGAATATGGGATTCCTTACTTATCTTGGAGCTATGACTCTCCTTTGGCCGAACGCTTGGAAGAAACCTTCCCTTTGGAGACCAATTATATCTACCTGTTTGATCGGACAGAGGTTGAAACTTACAGACAACAGGGGTATACACGCATATTTCACATGCCCCTGGCCGTAAATCCTGTCCGTCTCGAAAAACTCCTACGTCAAACGCCACCGGCGGATTACTCTGCAGATCTTTCCTTCGTCGGAAATCTGTATACATCTTCTCTAGATGCTCTTTTGGCGCCAACAAACGACTATGAAAAAGGCTACCTTCAGGCAGCCATGGATGTACAGATGCAGTTCTACGGATGTGATCTGATCACGCCCTCATTGACGGACGAATTTCTAGCAGAAATCAATGGTACCATGTCAAGCCCTCTTACACGTCGGGGACTCGCCTTTGCGCTGCAAAAACAGATTACCTACGCAGAGCGCTCTGCGTTGGTATGCGCGCTGTCAGAACTTTGTAACGTTCGGCATTATTCCTCCACCGGAACCCGTCTTCCTGCGCCGGTACACTCATGTGGCCCTGTGAAGTACTACAGTGAAATGCCCTTCGTCTTCCGCGATAGCCGGCTAAACCTCTGCCCTACCCTACGCAGCATCATCTCAGGAATTCCCTTACGCTGTCTAGACATTATGGCCTCCGGCGGGGCACTGTTATGCAATTACCAACCGGAACTGGCAGAAAACTTTATTGACGGAGAAGATGTAATCCTTTATAACTGTCTGGAGGAAGCCTTGGACAAAACAATGTACTACCTGGATCATGAGGATGAGCGAAAGCAGATTGCTCTTTCCGCCAAGGAGAAGGTAAGCGCTCGTTTCCGATATTCCGATGCCATCACCGCGATGCTTCAAGACGTCAAAAGGGGGCTTTAAATAATGACTCCATTGTATTGATTTAAACTGAATCAAACCGGTTCATTTTCAATTTGTAGTACTTCTCCCAAAACCGTCCCTGTTTAAAGCGCCAACTGGAGTAATGTCAAAAAAAGGCTTTTCCAAATCCATCTCGCCTCCATCCAGCTTTTGTATTAGGATTGAAACAATCTGCTCAGATGTTCTGCCATCGCCGAAGGGAGAATGCACTTCTCTAGACTTTTCTCGAAAAACAGGATTCAGCGCTTTCTCCATCGCTTTACAGATCATTTCCGTTTCCGGTTCGCAACAGATAACACTCTCCGCCATCTCCCGCCCTTTTTGTCTGTCTCCAATGTTCACTGTCGGAACCCTCAACGCAGGAGCCTCCACAATGCCGCTGGACGAATTGCCAATCACCATGCAGGAATTCTTGACTGCGGACAAATACCTTCTAACTCCCAGAGACGGCACAACCAACCAGTTTTTATGCTTTTCGCCCTC
Organism: Lachnospiraceae bacterium; assembly: GCA_016286555.1. Taxonomy (GTDB): domain Bacteria; phylum Bacillota; class Clostridia; order Lachnospirales; family Lachnospiraceae; genus AC2028. The sequence continues at coordinate 71,483 of JAEETA010000002.1, forward strand.
TGCTTCCCATAGTGCATTAATTTCATGACCCCCTGCATCTGCATTGGCCAATGTAATAATATAAGACATATCGGAGAAATAATCCATCGCACGGATCAAAGAGCGGACTTGCTCTCCTTCCGTATTGTTTCCCATTGTCTCTGGATGGAAAGTTACAACCGAATAATTTCCTCGGACCCCCGAAAATCCAACGCTCTCCTCTAATTCCTGTCTAGTCATAAATTGTGTCTTCAGACAGTTTTCAACACCAGGTTCTCCGACATTAAACACCATACTCGGGTCTTCTCCCATTTGAATGATCCGTCGGGCTGAATGAGAACAACCGGGAAAATGTAGTACGCTCATCTTAGTTATACTGTGTCGAATGGCGTTGTCCACAGCGCCTTCCGTAATATCACCACCGGAAATATGCGCTATGGGAATCCCCATCATATGAGCAGCAATAACAGCCGCTAGAATCTCATATCGGTCGCCCAAAACCAGAAGAGCCTCTGGTCTGTTTTGATGAAAATAATCGGCAAATATTGAGAGCGCAGCTCCCGTGGCCTTCGCCATATCTTCTTTTCCGTCGTTCCCCAGCGGAATAGGTACACGACCGTACGCTGAGAATCCATCCTTTAGGATTTCCGTTTCGGTATTTCCAAACGAACTAGAAAGATGGCTCCCGGTTACCACTAGATCCAGGGATATTTGCTCCATATCCCTTAAGCGGAACAATGTTTCTCGAAGCAGTCCGTAATCAGCTCTGCTTCCGGTAATTACACAGATTCTATGCTTCATAACTTCCCTCAAAACGCTGCAACATTTCAGTCAGATAATCCATTTCGTCCCTACTGTATCTTTGGTCAATCGGTAGAGAAAGAAGTTCCTTTGCATTTTGGATCGCCTGTTTTCTAATCCCTTCACAAATCCCATCGAAAGGCCAATGCACAGCACAATAGATTCTGTTCTCTGCCAAGAACGCTCTTAACCTGTCCCTCTCTCGAGACCGTATCGGAAGTGCAAACGGGCACTCATCTGGCTTATAATCACGCACAGAAATCATAGGAAGATGCTCTTTCAGAGAAGTAATCAAATACTCTGCGTTTGCCTTTCTTTTTGAACGAGTATTATCCACATTCATACATTCCAAAAGGAACGTGTCCAAATCCGACAAGGCTCGTATTTCTGTTCTTTCATTCAAGCGCTCCTCCGATTCCGCAAAAATCTTCCTGTAGGCAGGATTGCATTCCAATTTCTTGCGGAGAAAAAGATCCTTCAACACCAACCCGTAAACCTTTTCATTATCAATATTCTTCGGACATTCCTCCGAATCAATCCCCTCACCGGAAAGACGCGAGTACAAAACTCCGGCGCCTCCAACAGGAAACCATTTGCGCAAACTGCAAATCATATAATCTCCTATGGTTTCCTTCGCCGAGAAAAAACTATGCGTTGTATCTTCCAAAATTGTACACCCATATCTGTCTGCCAGTTTTCTCACAACGGACAACGAATATTCAGACTGCAAATAACCGAAATAATGCATCAAATATACGACGGAAGTACTTTCGTTCATTTTTTCCGAAAAATCGTCGACATCTATGGAAAAATCCGGAAGAATCCGATAAAATCTGATTCGCTCCCTGGGGAAACAGGAAATAACGGATTCACAGATATACTCCGGAAGCAGGAAGTTGCCATGCCATTCCCGAAGACTGACAAAGCGACGTATTGCGCTCCTCCCGCTATCAAAAAAACAAACTAACGGATATTGATGAAGGTAGGTAAAAACGTTCGTTTCTGTTTTTGTAAGTGATGGCAGACACAGGCTGTATTCACTTCCCAGTTCCATCCCTCGTTCCTCCAGTAATCTAATCAGTAATTCCTTCAATAGGATCATCTGGTCTATATGATTTTATAGCCGTAGACCCAACAACCTGGTCCCAATATTTGACTTCTGTCCCTCTGTTATTTCGCTTAGCAGTTATCATAGTCTCTGAGATGACAGTTCCCCTTGGAATTGTAGTTGCAGCAACAATGCGCTTTTTTACAACGCTGCTGATACGCTTTTCCTGAGGGGTTGGTTTCTTGACAGCATCTCCCAAAAGGAGCTCCGTATTGCGAATGTCCTTCACCAGCATTCCAAACGCATCAGGTTCCATGCTGGCCTTGTGGTCGGGGCCTTCCATATTTCGATCCAGCGTAAAGTGCTTTTCAATCACACATGCACCAAGCGCCACAGCCGCAACAGCCACCGTCGTACCGACGGTATGATCCGAGTACCCATAAGGAAGGCCAAAAGCCTCTCCCATGACCGGCATCGCTCTAAGATTCACACTCTCCAGCGGAGCAGGGTAATTCGTTGTACAATGAAGCAGAGTGATATCCTCCGCCCCACCATCCTTCAAGGCTCTGACAGACCTCTCAACATCCCCCAAAGAACTCATGCCCGTGCTAAGGATAACCGGTTTCCTTTTGCTTCCGATATAGCGAAGATAGGGTATGTTATTAATCTCTCCCGAGCCCACTTTGATAAAGGGAATCCCAATGGACAAAAGGAAATCCAGGCTCTCCCGCTCATCAGCGGTGGAGGCAAAAAGAATTCCAATAGACTCACAATACTTCTTTATCTTTCGAAAATCTTCATAGGACAATTCCAGTTTTTTCAACATATCAAACTGGGATTCTTCCGTTCCCGTATTGCCCTTTTGATAGTCTGCCTGTTCCACGTTAGCAGTAAGCAATGCTTCCGTTTTCCATGTCTGGAATTTCACGACATCCGCGCCCGCTTTCTTGGCCGCATCGCATAGGCGATAAGCCAATTCCACATCACCGTTATGATTGACGCCCGCCTCTGCAATGATAAGACACCGATCCATTTTCATAATCCCTCCGGGTGATTCCGGTACTTTAACCGGCATTTTCCTTAATAGCGATAGCAAAGAAGCAATTTCCCCAAAGATACCGCCTTATCGGGATTCTGTTCCGCCCAGCCAGAAACAATCTCCCGATACTTTTCCGGTTGAAAAATCAATTTTCCAATATAAAAATCTCTCAAATCGCTGCTGAATGATTTTTTGAATTTAAACAAACTATTCTCCGTCGAGGAATCCACTCCTCCCCCTAAATGAAAGATCTTGACTCCTCGATTCCACATCTCCAGAGCAGATTTCCAGAGCAAATAGTTTCCTGCACCAGGCTGACGGCATGTAGGGTCGCTTCCCTGTAAGTGATAATGCCCGAAGCTACCGGATACCATTTGAATTGCAGCACATATCAAACGCCCCTCCATTCTTACAGTTGCCAAAAATCCCTTCCCCAAAAGAAGTGATCGCATGTTTTCAAAGTAGCTTTCATCAAAAAGATAAAAACTGTCTGCTCCCAACCGTCTCATGGTGGCAAGATATAATTCTTCAAATTCCTTCAGAGAGGCAAAATCATCCTCAGCCTCAAACTCCAATCCTTCTCTCTCGGCGCGGCGGATCATATTTCTGTTTTTGCCCGATATTTCCTGATTCCACACTTGATCAGGCGATAATCCAGTATTCATCACCACAGTGTGCCTGTCAAACAATATTTCTCCGAATCCCTCCAGCAGACTGTGATTGTCCATCAACGGATGGAATCTGAGAAAGCCGCACAGATACCCTTCCTCCTTCAGAAGGGACATCATATCGCCCGCAGCTTTGAGATTCCATTCCGGATCCTCGCAGTTGCTCAACGGGCCACCATATCCATATGCTGATTCCAAATCATAAAGATCCTCAATTCGTCGTCGAAGAAAGGGCAAGAGAAAAATGCGATCCCCCTCGGAATATACATAGCAGATTCCTTTGGTCCCGCCATCTTCATACAGGCGATGATATCCTTCGCAAAAATATATATCTTTTTTTCCGGAAGGAAAATAATCTAGGTATCGATCCCAATGATCCGTCAACTCCGCACTACTCATTCCACCTTTTCCCTGTTCAAAAGATACTCTGCCATGACAAAATCAAGTTCCGTATCAATGTCCACCGACCTTTCCTCCGGCATGATATATGCATAGCACCTTTCCCTGAATTGCTCTTTCTTATATAGCTCTTCCATCGTAAGAAGATAAATGGCGCCATTATATTGATAATAGCAGGGCAAAAGTTGGCGCGGGAGATTCTTATACTCTTCGTTCTCAAAAGAATCCATACATCCATCTTCGGGAAGCGTATTACACCAGAGCGGTGAGTGCTTACAGGGAGTAAGAGACACTACGCTGTTAGCAGATTTTTTTTGCATCAATTCAATAGCAGTGCAGATATCATAGGCGGTTCTGAGTGGAGATGTTGCCTGAAGAAGCATAATCTCATCATAGTTTTCCCCTTGCTCTTCCAATCTTTCGACCACTTCACGGGCCACATCCCATGACCCAGCTGTATCGGAGGAATTTTCCTTTGATCTCAAAAAATCAGCGCATGCCCCCCATTCGACTGCAATCCGGGCATATTTTTCCGAATCTGTGGAGACAAAAATCTTGTCAAACATTCTGCTCTCCAACGCTGCTTGAATTGTATATGCAATCAAAGGTTTTCCATTCAATTCCTTGATGTTTTTGTCCTTCAATCCTTTAGAGCCGCTGCGGGCGGGAATGATTGCAAGTCTTCTCATACTTTTATCCTTCTCCCAGTTTTATTGCTCATCTCTCAATCATAGAGTAGGATCGGAGCGATATGATCCAAAACAATATTCAGATATTGTTTTTCTCTTTCCGCATCCCGAATCGGTGATCCACCTATTGTCTCCAAACAGTACGCATACTCCACCAGCGCAAAGCGTCCATCATTCAAAACAGGAGTGGGGTTCTTAAAGAAAAAAACTTCGTTGTTTCTAGGAGAATAAACTGCTGCCCGGTAAGGATCGCCCGGATGAATGCTCTCAGAATACGCATATTCCCTTGCTTTCCTCCCACCGAAGATTACAGGAAGTTGAGCATCCGTTCCACTTTCATCCGTTTCCGGAAGTCCAGCCACTTTTCTGAGCATGCAACTGTAGTCCACTGCAGAAACCGTCTCCTCGACAACACCTCGCCCCTCTGAGATACCACCGCGGAACATCATAGGGACATTGGAACGTTCCTTAGCGAGGAAATGAGCATTTTTCCCTTCGATCAAGTATCCTTGTCCATGATCGGAAAACAGAGAAATAACTACTTCATCATCCGCATAATTTTCCTCGATATAGCGGAACAGGATATGCAGCCATCGATCGATATATCCTGCCATTTCCTTATACTGAATCACATCATTTCGATTGTAAGTTTGCTTAACAGATGTTGGTCCACTCTCTTGATACTCTCTGCTCTCAATAGGGAGGTTCTTCTGAACAGAGAGCGGAAGTTGAAATCTGTCAGCGATATCATGCAGATCTCCTATAGAGATCCATACATATTGATTCAGTTCTTTCCCTGCGTCCAATTGATCGATTGCTTCAGCAACCACTTCGTGTGCTTTAAAGCCCACACTTTGGTGCTGATATACAAATCTGTCATATCCTCTTGCATGTCCATAGGAGGGAATGATCCTCCAATTGCCACAATACTTTGATGTATAATATCCTGCATCTCGAAAATGCTCAGCTAAAGTCGGTACCTGTTCCGGCATCGGATAATCCAGCGTATGATGAAACAGCATATGATGCGTCGTATACAAACCCGTAACATAGGTCGCTATACTAGGGTATGTCCATTCTCCTGTATTAAAGGCATTTTCAAAAATTGTACCTTTGCTGAAATACTCGCAGGTATGGGGCATCGTTTGCCGGAACAAATCTCCCTTTAAAATCGAGTTTGACAATCCGTCCACGAAAATACTCATCACCAGACGTTTCTTTTGAGGGTCTCTTCTCAATGGAATCGGGTGACCAAAGACTGATTTTGCTCCAGCCTGCAGACTCGCATTTCCCGGAAGCCTATAATAATAAAATCGGTAAGGCTGCCTCTGACGAACCAGCGTTTCTCCCCTTGGAGTAAGAATCTGAAGGTTAGTAGGTTCAAAAGAAGCAACGGGAAGAATGTATTCCTCACAGTCACCCTCCAGTGTAAACTGCTGTCCTTCCGTTCCTTCCAAAAACTCCGCTTTAAGTTCCACCACATTTCGTTTATCAGGAGTTTCTGAAGAATTAAAATACTGATCTTTATAGATTCCTGCAAACCTGCGTCGCGTCAAGCTCTCATAATACCACTGCCCAATCAGATCCCGATCACTATTCCGAAAGGCAGTCTCAAGGAGTAAAAATTGTGAAGACGATAAACCCAACAAATATTCCAGTTGCGTCTTCTTTCTAATTCTGTCTTCCAAAGAAAAGTTGTCATCATTGGCCTCTGCGATGATCCGATTGATCAGGTCTTCCGATGCATCCATGATTCCCAATGATTCATACAACTCTGACTTCGAATACTGCAGCAGTATAGAACTGCGAATATAACATACATAAGCCTCTTCCAATCTCCCCATCGCATCATATACGCACCCGAGGTTGTATTGCATCTCCCCATTCAGAGGTAGCCTTCTCACCGCCTCTTCTGCATATTTTAATGCTGATTCCAAATTATCAGCCAGAGTGTAGCACAAGGTCTTCAACGACAAAATTTCCGCATCCTGAGGAGTCTTTTCTTCAAGCTCTCGAATTGCTTTTAGAGATTCCTCCAGGTTTCCTTCTGAAATGATTCTTTCCACTTCCCTCTTTGATATTTCCATGTTATCAGCCTCCGAACATTGTTTTGTATCAATGCACACAGTACTCTGAATTCTCACCTATCTGCGCAAGAAAGCGTTCTTCCGGATGATCCGCCCAATAAGGAATCTCTTTTCGACTGTTCCCGCATCGCATGATATGAATAACGCGTTCCGCAATCTGTTCCGGAGTCTTAGCCCCCACGATCTCTCCTCTGTCGATCATCTCCATATAGCATCTCAGCCAATCAGTATAAAGTTCCCTAGGGTCCTGTCCGTTCAGATAAAGGATCACTTCCATTTCTTCGTAGGAAAGTGCCTCCACCACCGCTGTAGAATACTGTCCTATCACTACACGAGCGACTCCAAACAACGAGTGAATGTTCACATTCCCATCCATAACTACCAGTCTTGGATCACTTCCAAGTGCTTTTTCTTCCTCCGCAGAAAGGATTTCGGAAGGATGTTTTTTATATACAACCATACAGGAAGGGGGAAGTAACGAAACCAAACGTAAGGCCATTGAAACCATTCCCGGTTCGGCGCTGGATACAATTGCAACAACAATAGCGTTATCTGGACGATTTGTTGGGATCCAATGATCCGTCCCAGGTTTTCCAACAGCAATCACATTTTCAACACCGTATTCTCGCGAAATATTTTCACTAAACTGACTGAATACCAGGTGCCTATCCGTATGATCGATCCATTTAGGGATTTTATAGGTGTATTGATTTACTCCGTGATCAATCTCATAAGCAAAAACTCCCGATGCCCGAGCTGCTTCATATAAAATACAATTTCGATTCTCCGCTCCATGGGTATATAGAATCAGTCTGGGTTGAACCCGTTCAATCACATCTAGATAGAATTGTAAAAACGCCTGATGCAGTTCTAGGGCATTCCAGATGACATTAGATATTTTTCGACAATAATCTTCCTGATATCGGATTCCGTAATACCCCTCGATTGTAGATATCAACTCACGGATTGCGCAGTTGATACGCTCAGCATCTAATTCCATACATCCATAGGCTCCGAGCACCTGGATTGCAGAAAATAAATGACGATTATGCGTATGAACCGGAGCCTTTTCATTTCCCAGGCTATTTTCAATTACAATGTACCGATTGGTATCCAAAAGATCAAGATATGGATCCGCCGCTTCATGATACAACTCTGTTCCTTTCAGTTTCCTAAGTGGAAGCAATTGGATCAAATACTCTCTTGGAGAAAGACTTTCAAAAAATGTCTCAATCGTTTCCTTTCCCCGAATCGGTAAGCGGGGAATATGTATTTCTTCTGTAGCCGAGCTGGTAGCATTTCGGGTTATTTCTTCCCCCGATGTAGGAACCCCCAGATCATCAATCACATATCTCAGCAGCGGAATTCCATCATATTGAATCAACGCAATGCGGTCAATGACCTCCTGATCCAAACGTTTCATGAATCCGTTCGTCCCTCCAATCAGAGTCCACCTCTACAAGATTTCATAACTATAGGATACACCAGAAAAGTAAAAGAGGGAAGTCGCGCGGCTTCCCTCTTTCGGAACTGGTTTTGGGCAATGTGCTCTTTTTCAAGCTATTATCCGAGCAGGGAAAGGACGCCCTGATTGGACTGATTAGCCTGTGCCAGCATGGACTGTCCTGCCTGAGACAGAATGTTCTGGTTAGAGAACTTAACCATCTCGGAAGCCATATCCGTATCACGGATAGCGGACTCAGCAGACTGAGTATTCTCAGCAACATTGTCGAGATTCTTGATGGTGTGCTCAAGTCTGTTCTGGACTGCACCAAGTGCAGATCTCTGTGCATTCAGAGAGCTGATAGCGGTCTTGATGTTGCTGATAGCCTTCTCTGCCTTTGCAGTGGTGGAGCATGCAACATCAGCTCCTGCAACGCCAAGTCCACCTGCGGACATAGCGACGATGCTCAGAGTGATGACCTGATCCTTCTCAGCGCCGACCTGCAGATTCTTGTTCTTGAAGGAACCATCCAGCAGATTCTGGTTGTTGAAGGTCGTGGTGCTAGCAACACGGGTAATCTCGGAAACGAGTGCCTGTACCTCCTGGTTGATGTAAACCTGATCCTCAGTGGTATTGGTATCGTTCGATGCCTTGACAGCCAGCTCATTCATGCGCTGCAGCATGTCGTGTACTTCGTTCAGAGCACCTTCTGCAGTCTGCACGCAGGAAATACCATCCTGTGCGTTTGCAGAAGCCTGAGTCAGGCCACGAACCTGGCGGCGCATCTTCTCGGAAATAGCCAGACCTGCTGCATCATCTGCTGCACGGTTGACCTTGTAACCGGAAGAGAGCTTCTCGGTGGACTTAGCCAGGGTAGACTGAGTCAGACCGAGCATTCTGTTAGAGTTCATTGCTGTTAAGTTGTGCTGTACTACCATAATTTTTCCTCCTTGAAATTAATGATTGCTTCCTTGCAATCATGTGCTAGATTGGAAGCGCTTCCCTTCTCCTCGCGCGCGGATCAAAGATTTGCTTCTGGTTAAGAATCGTGTAAGCCAAAATGTTGCATTAGCACTTTCCTTTGACTTACACTTCATATTTCGGACGGGCTCGCCGAAATATTAACCCCTCTTTTCAAAAATTATTCTATACGATACAAAAATAGAATTCAATAAAGGAAATCTAAACTTTTAAGAATCCGAAAACCGCTCTACCGTCAAAAATTCCGCAAGGCTTCTCGATACCAAAGAGTACTCTCCATAGTCCAGGACTCGACCGGGTCTGTTCTTGTCCGTGAATGTTAGGAATTCCCGAATAAATCCCAATTCTTCATATCCGAAGGGCAACTGGAAATAAGGATAAGGTCTATCCTCAAAGTAAACTGACTCTGCCTCCACAAGATCTTTTGGGGGCGCCCATCTCATTTTTTGATTCGTTGCCACCGGCTCTCCGGAAAATAGTTCTGCGGTATTCACGATCAATACCGTTTTTTTCTGCCTAGTTAGAGCCTTCGCCTGGGACATGATCTCGCGGCACTCTGGATTTTTAGGGCCGGAGAAACGATTCGACATAAGGTATACGAGATTGCCCGAACCACTTCCTTGTGAAGGCTTCCAATCCAGTTCGTCCGCAAAGGACTGATATATCAATTCAAACGTATCATCAAAGGTTTTTCTCAACTCACTCGACGACCTCGTAAATTCTACGACTCGAGGCTGATACAGAAGCTGCTGCAACAGATAATATTTCTGGCGCCAGTTCAGGACCCGTTCCACTGCAAGGTGCTTCAGATAATTTTCTGTATCCTCCACGTTTTGAAATTCCCCATTACTTTCCCACCATTTTCCGGAGAAAGCCCCCTGAATATAGGCTCCATGCTCAGATTTGTTTATAAAACGGATTTCCGGCTTACTGTTAATTATTTGTTCAATGTCCCTTCTGAAAATGCCAAAAACATAATCCGAGCTTACCATTCCACCGTCCGTGGAGCGAACCTGTTCCGATCCCGTATGCCCTTCTGATACATCGTGCGATTCCGGCATATTGGATGCATAATTTTTCCCTCCGGGGTACCCCAAATCCACACCAACCAAATAGATGGTTTTAGCGCCACAATGAATTGCAGCCTCCAATGCAAGTGTCGTAACGGTACTTCCGATGTTCCAATGATCCCTCTCATCCGGATTCGGTTCAAATTCTTTGTCCGGCAGTTGCATATGACATATATATATCGGCCCGTGATATCTGGCAGTATACCCCCAATAGAGCTGCTGTTCTGCCACAAGCGGAATCCCGTCCGTAAAATCCTCTATGCCTTCTATGTGAGATTGCATTAATTTGGTCGGATCCAGTGCCGCCACCATATCAGGTTTAATTCCAAGATTTTTCAATTTGATCAGGCTGGTGTTAACCACAACAATTTTCCGGATTCCCTGGCTTTTCCGCAAAAAGTCGATATTCTCATCCAGAGACGGGCCTGCAGCTACAACAATCCATTCCTCCGCTTGATATTGCCCTTCAAGATCATGAACCCGCAAAGGAGTCTTCTTATAATTCCGGTATTCGTTAATCCTAGCCAGTTCCGTATATTCATTTTCCAGGGTAAAATACGCATGATACGTATCCAGTTGTTTTTTGATTTCTGTCTCGCTGTACAATTCCTTTACCAGGGGTTCTATGTAACAGCCAATCTTTTCTGTTTTGTTATTCTCTTTTCTCTTCTCCGGACTGGTATCCTCCAGAAAACGCCAAAACACATCTTCCTTTTCCCCACCCGTTACGACAGAAAGGTCTTTATCATCAATCCAATCCAGAGGTCCGTATGCACGTGCAAACTGAGCCATGGTTTGATCCGGTTCATAGATGCGAATTTTCAAGGACGCTCCGCTTCGTACCCATATAGCATAAGCAAGATACCCAAGCCCGGCCCCAAAAATATTATACTGCTCAAATAAGGGATCATAAATCTGATCAGCTAAAGCAAACGCTTCCCTCATGGGGTCATAGGTACTGTGCAAATACTTTTTTAACGGCAAGTATTCCAATGTCAAAAATCCAGTGGGCGTACTCTTGAAGTGGTAGTTTCCTTCAGTCAAATCGATATTACTGATATTTCCCAACAAAACACGAAGGATTGGAAGCATAGTTCGCTCAATCTCACCACCAAAACGAGACTGGCTTCTAAAGAAAGGAGCTATTTCTCTCGTCATTTGATTCAAAAGGTCAAGAGATGCTCTCTGTTCAAAAACATCTGTTTGCTCGCATTTAGAAAGAAGTGAAACGTATTCGTTCCATTCTTCCTTTGCTTTATCTGTCTGGTGCCGAAAGGATGATTCAGCACAATTGGTCAGAAGCATATACATCCTAGAGTAATCATAAATCTCTTCTAAAAATGCCTCAGCCATTTTCGCCTCCGTTCTTCTAAAACTTCTACTTTTTTTCCAAATATTCAATCTACGTATTATTCTATTTTATTACTTCATGAAAAGCAATAAAAGAGGGAACCCAAAAGGATTCCCTCTTCTGTACGATTCAAGATATTCACATACTCGAAGATATTAGCTGAGCAGAGAGAGCACTCCCTGGTTAGATTGATTTGCCTGTGCCAACATGGACTGTCCAGCCTGTGACAGAATGTTCTGGTTGGAGAACCGAACCATCTCAGTAGCCATATCAGTGTCTCGAATAGCGGATTCTGCAGAACTGGTGTTCTCAGCGATGTTATCCAGGTTCTTGATGGTGTGCTCCAGTCTGTTCTGAACAGCACCGAGTGCGGATCTCTGCGCATTCAGAGAACTGATGGCTATCTTGATGCTGCTGATAGCTTTCTCTGCACCGGCAGTAGATGTGCAGTTAACATCAGCTGCAGGGACCCCCAAGCCACCCGCAGACATAGCCACGATACTAATGGTGATGACCTGATCCTTCTCTGCACCAACCTGCAGATTCTTCCCCTTGAAGGTTCCGTCCAACAGGTTCTGGTTGTTGAAGGTAGTTGTACTTGCGACTCGGCTAATCTCGGATACCAGTGCCTGAACTTCCTGATTGATGTAATCCTGATCTTCCGTAGTATTGGTATCATTCGAAGCTTTAACAGCCAGCTCATTCATACGCTGCAGCATGTCATGCACTTCATTCAGAGCACCTTCTGCAGTCTGTACGCAGGAGATTCCGTCCTGTGCATTTGCGGAAGCCTGGGTCAGGCCTCTGACCTGGCGACGCATTTTCTCGGAAATTGCAAGTCCTGCTGCATCATCGGCTGCGCGGTTGACTTTGTATCCGGAAGACAGCTTCTCGGTGGACTTTGCCAGAGCATTAGTGGTGAGGCCCAGCATACGATTGGAATTCATTGCGGTCAGATTGTGTTGTACTACCATAATATTCTCTCCTTCGATTAAAAACTGCTTCCTTGCAGATCGTATGCATCCATGCTCATCTTAGGATGGTTACTTAAGCCTCAGCCGCTTCCTGCGTCTTTGCTTTGTAAGTAACTTCCTTGTTACACCTTATATATCGGACCGAAGTCAAAATCCTTAACCCCTTTTCCAAAAAAAAATAAAAACCCGAAAAGCACTGGAAATACAATGCTTTTCGGGCTTTTCAATAACCATTCAATGTGTTTCGTCCATAAAGGAAGGAGGTACTCCGCGGCCCATTCCCTGCATCTGATAGTATGCAGTAACGCGAGAAGACTTTCGTCCGTCCCGGATCTCGCCCTTCTTCTTAGTAAAGAATTCCTCTACAGCCTGTCTTGCTCTGGCCTCGGCATTTTGTGCAGTCATGGTCTTTCCGGTCACTTCTCTGGTCAGGCTCTGCAGCTCCTTGATTTCGGAAGCATATGCCTCTTTTTCCGTCTGGAGAAGTTCCGCCACCTTGTCGTAGACAGCCTCAAAACCATCATCCAGCTGATTCAGCTCCTGTATCGCTTCCTCCTTCTCCTCCAGATACCGGTCAAAGGTTTCTAGATCGGAAGGATTCTCCCGGAGTGTCTTCATCAGTTCCTCGTCTATGGCGATAACCCGATCCAAAACCACACTCTTTTTTACCAGAGATTCCTTTAGGATAGCAATATAACTATTTCCCATTCAACTGTCACTCCTTAGATATGACCCGTAATACCATTTTGACGCATAACCTCTTTCCAAGTTTCTCGAACACTCCGAAGATGCTCAGCCACCTCTTTCAGGATTTCAGAGTCCTTACTGACATTTGCCTCTACCAGGCGCCTGCTCAGGTAGTTATAAATATTCTCGAAATCCTTTGCCACCGGGTATTTCATATCCAGAGTCTGAGTCAGATAGTCTATCACATTTTGTGCTTTGACGATGTTGGTATGCGCCCTCTGAATATCCTTATTCCCGATTGCTTCAATGGCAATATTGCAAAACTTGATAGCCCCCTCGTAGAGCATCAAAGTCAACTCTGCAGGAGAAGCGGTCATGATCCTGTTATTCGCATATTGTGCATAGGCATTAGGCAATGGCATAGACTCTTTTGCCTCCTGTTACTTTTTGTTTCTCTTAATTACCGGTTCCAATCAGTCCGGACAAAGCAGAAGTCTTGCTTTGAAGTTTTGCAAGCGCAGTCTCCATTGCAGAGAACTTCGCATAAAGCTTATCCTCGTAGTCGTTAGCCTTCTCTTCCAGATCATCAATCTTAGATGTGAAATCGGAGTAATCCGCCTTCATCTTCACATCATCGAAGAACGTACCATAGGTACGATATCCACTTCTTGAAGCTGAAAGTTCAGACATAGAACTATACAGATCCTTGGACATCTGCGTGAAGAACGATATTACCTTATCCGGGTCCGATGCAATCATGGCCTTAAGTTTATCTGCATTTCCACTGGTCATGGAGTCATCCGGATCCCCATCGATATGAAGGGCATTCTTCTCATTGTCCGGTGTGCTGAAATAATCGCCGGTACCGATTCCGAAAGAAGTCAGATACATTTTGACTCCATCAACTTCGTACCCGGAACTCATCACCTTCTTCAATGCACTGCTGATGGAACCAATAGTCTCATCTCTACGAAGGAGCCCATCCTTGATCTTGTCTTCATAGGTTTTCACCTCTGACTCGGACATTGCTTCCTTCTCTTCATCCGTCAACATCTCATACTTCCTGATAGAATCCGCATTGTACAGCGCATCCATCTTGTTGATGACAGTATTGTACTGTTTCAGGAAATTCTTGATATTATCATAGATACCATCGGTATCATTTGTGGTTGTCAGAGTGACTTCCTCGTTGTCGGCAGTCTTGCTGAGAGCGGTGATGGTCAGACCATTGATAGAGAAATTGTTGGTGTTGTTGGTAAATCTCGCACCATTCAGGTAAATCTCCGCATCCTGGCCCTTGATCTTAGTAGCATACCTTGTCGCTGCTGCGTCATCATCGGAAAGCGCAGCGTTTGCAGCGGCAATTCTCGCATCGTAATCTGCTTCCACTTGCGCTCTCAAAGCATCGGTAGCTTCACCGGTAGACGGATCAATGAACTGTTCCAAATCCGCCATCCGAGCCTGTACATCGGCAGCCGTTTCCTCCTGGGACTTAAGGCTCTCTGCAGAAGAAATCTTCTCATTTAGAGCATCCAACTGCGTCTGGAGATTCGCCTTTTCCTCCTCGTCTTCCGTTGCCTCAATCTGACTAGCCAACTCATTCTTCTGGGTAGTCCAACGACTCAGGGTAGCATCCAAATCATCCGAATCAAATCCGTCCTGCCCGGAAAGAGCATCCGTAAGGGTTGTGATCTGAGACTGCGCATCCGCCAATCTTGCCTGAAGGTCTTGATAGGTATTGTTTAAAGCAGCAGTGCGCTCTGCAAGATTTGCAGCGATCCCTGCAGTTCTCTCCTCTTCAGACTGGGCGTTCAGACCGGTATAGTATTCTTTCGTCTGAAGACCAAGCTTCGCCAAAGCATCATTACCATCTGAATCGTTTGCAGTCAAAGTAAAGTCATATTCCTCTCCCGAAGCCTTGGAACTAATGAACAATCTCTGATTTTTTTCATCGAAGGATGCATTAAGGCCTGCATTTTTCAGTTCGGAAAGCACATCGGAGATGGTTGTGTTTGAATCGATATTGATGGTAGCTTTCTCTTCCCCACCAATTTTCAGAGACAGGCTACCGGATCCGCCAAAGCCAAGGTCGCTCATTTTAGAGAGAGCGGTTGCTTTTTCATCGCCAACGGTGCTCACCTCACCACCGGTCATATAGCCAGACTTTGCCAGTTGAGTAACCTTCAAAGACTGCACGCTATCCATCGCGTTAGCTCCCGCAATGACATTTGCCACAGCCGGATTGGATACAGCAGTCTTTTTGGTAGTATATGCCGAAGAGAATCGCATTGTAGCTGCAAATTTGGTGTGCAGGCTTTGCAGTTCTTTATTCAAATCTTTCCAAATATCCTGTTTCCAGGAGAGCTTTGTCTGATCTCCTTTCGCTCTGGTCACCTTTAACCGGCGAACGCTAACGAGCTGCTGGATGACAGTATCGGTATCCATACCGGAGATCAGGCCAGATAATCTCATCTGTCCCATAGTAATTCCTCCTATCTCTTCTCGTCAACCAAAATGCCTGCCAGCTCCCATGCCTTTGCAATCATATCCAGAGTCTTCTCGGGGGGCAACTCCTTGATGACCTCCTTGGTCTTTTTATCTACGATCTTGATGGTGACGCGGTTCGTCTCCTCGTGAATGCCAAAGATAGCCTCGGACTGTGCCATCTGCTGCTTATTGATCTTCTCTACGGCCTTACGAATTTGATCATTGGTAGGGCCATTTTGAGATGCTCCCTGATCGGAGCTCCCGGAATCTCCCTTTTCCTGGGCATTGGAGACAACAGGAGTAATACCGTCCAGCTTCGCGGACGGATCCTGAGCCTCTACAGTGTCAAATTTTTCCGGTGCAGTTGCTGCGAGTGCAGCAGGTTTTACCGGCTGGATGGCCTGCGCCTGCAGACTCATCATACTTCCTATAGGTTCCATTGCCATTGTCCTCACCTCCATGTGAATTCGGCGGATGTCTTCCTTGCATCCTCGGTTAACGTTACTTCCTCAGGGCAAATACAGCCCAAGAGGGTCTTCTAGGAAGAATATCGGCAGAACTTTGAAATTATTTAGTCCCAAAGTTCCACTTATTCAAAAATAATTTTATCACAATCCACTGCAAGCGACTACGCGGAAAGATGAATTTTCCATAAAACTACTATAAATATGAAGTTTGTATAGTGTTTTGGCTCGAGGAGTTTCCATCAGACCTCTGCAGCCACAATCTTTACCATCTCCATCACCCGGTGCAGCACCGTCCCCGCCCGGCAGATCTCTTCATAGCCGGCTCTTGCGATAGCTTCACGCTCCGCGGGGTGCTCCAGGTAATACCGGATCTTTTCCACAAGTTCCGCCTCATCGGCGAAGGTCTCCACATGCTCCCCGGGAACCAGGAAGGAAGGCAGCTCCGCTCTTTCGTCCGTCAGCAGAAACCCACCTGCACCCAATACATCCCAGATGCGCTGGGGCAGGCCCGTCTCAATGGGGCGCATGGTCAGGTTCAGATTGATGCGGCTGCGGCGGAAGACGATAGGCATCTGATCCAGACTGGTGACACCGCCGTGACAATGCACACCGGAGAGTTCCCCGGTATCGCTCCGAGTGTAGAAATCCACATCTGCCACCTGTGCCAGCAGATTTAAGGTCCGCACCCGATCCAGATGGGTCAGATGGAAACCCAGATACCAGTCACTAATGAGGAAGGAATCCATATTTCGCACACAGATTTCGGAATGATAGAATCCCGGATCTGCCGCCCGGATGGATGCCCCCAGATCATATTTTTCCAGAAGAGCTTCATCCTTCAGCACTTCCCGCACCAAAGCCAATCCGGGAAGTTGAAGCTGTGCCCGGACGAGGCCGTCCAGAAAGCCCTGCTGCTCGGGAGAAAGCTTTTGTCTCACATCCAGGTAATTATCCTTCTCTTCGTAAAGACTCCCCACAAAGCTCACATCGCTGTCATACCGCTCATCCTCCGGTCCGAAGGCACCGTCCTCCCCATGGCCGGTGGCATTCAGATGCGCCGTGATGCGCCCTGCAGCAGCCCCCAGGGGCAAATGAAAAATGCCCGCGGGATTTTCCGAAGCGATGCTCTCGTACTGGGCGCTGTCAAAGAGGAAGACCCGGTTGTGGGCATTGCGAATCTGGGTGTTATAGATCTCCGGAACAGGGCAGTCCACACTCTCCGCCACATAGAGCACCCCCAGCTTCTCGCAGATCATGGAGATGAAGGGGAAGAAATTGATGGAGAAGACAAAGAGGGGCCGCTCCTCCAGGATCATCCTGCTCACCGTTTCGATCCTGCGCTTCATGGGGAGGTTCGGATGCCCGATCTCCTCTGTATTTTCCACCACCTCCAGCCCCAACGCCCGGAACGCCTCCAGGTAGTCCGGCTCACATATGCTGTTGTACCTGTGGAAGACGATCTTCATGCTCATTCCAGCTTCCCCAGAATGCAATCCATCAGATCCCGGACATTCTTGATCTCGATCATCTCGTCCAGGGTAAAGGAGATGCCGTACTCCTCCTTCACTGCCTCCAGCAGGGTGATCTGCATCAGGCTGTCCCAGCCCTCCACATCATCGGGGCTCAGGTCCTCGTCCAGCTCCAGCTGCGGATCCTCGAAGGCATCTCTGAAAAGCTCCTGTAATTCGTCCAGTAATCTTTCTCTAGTCATACGCTTTCCTCCTGTCGTTTCACTTTATTCCGGCAGTTTATAGAGTTCAAAATCATCAATGGTGCCCCAGCCGTTGGCCGCGGACTTTACATGCATACCGATGGTGATTTCGGTGCCTGCTGCCACGTCCACACCCTCGATCACGGGGTGCTGCCACTGTACCCAGCCGGTGACGGTGACAGGATCACTGCGGTAGATCTCATCGCCGATGCGGATGTAGAGGTAGATCTCTGCCGCTGCTCCCACATCGCCGCCCTGAATGTAGGCGCTGCCGCCGTAGGTGCCGTCCTGGGTGACGGTGAAGGTCTGCTCCACATCAAATTCCATATCGGAAGTATCCCAGAAATGGAAGGCCTTCTCGCCGGTCACCGCATCGGATGCCTTGGTCTGCACATCCGTAGGGTTATTGCTGCCGCTGTATGTGACATTCCAGACACTCATGTCATTTTCTTCGAAGCTGGGATTGGTCAGCAGATTGATATACATCACCTTTACGGTGCAGAAGGCATAGGTGCCGGTGAGGGAGTTGTCCCCGCCGATGACACCGCGGATGCTGTATTCTCCCGCCTGGGTCGTGTCGATATTGGCCAGCTGCTCCTCGTCCCAGGTTACGGGCAGGATCTGGTTCTGCGACCGGTCGTTCATGTAAGCCAGGACCCCCTCGGGCATCACCGGTGCCTCGCCCACGGAGGTGATGACCGTCACATCCTCCAGGAAGTCCACCGTCAGCTCGGAAGTAGCGCCGTAGCGCAGATACTTCCACACTTTTGCGGAGGGCAGGACATGACCGTCAAAATCAAAGAAGGCCTGATTGTCCCAGGAGCTGCCGCCGTAGTATTTTCCCGCGTCATCCGGATCGTAAGCCGCAGAATAGCTGCTGGCCCAGCCGGAACCGTTTTCCTCCCAGATGGGGAGATTGGTATCGTAGTTCCGTCCCACGGGCACCCAGGCAGGCTCCCAGTAGAAGACGCCCAGCGCGCCGATCTCGTTTGCCGCCTCGCAAACATCCCGCACCGCCACCGCCTGGCTTGCGATGCTGGCTCTGTAGTCACCCGTTGCATCGTCCTCGCTGATGCTGTTGCCGAAGCCGTCGCCGTCGTCGCCGGTCCAGGGCCAGGAGGTCTCCATGATACAGGTCTCCTTCCCGTAGGTATCCCCGATCTCCTTCAGGGTCTTTTTCATATTGTCGATGGTGCCGTGCCAGTAGAGGTAGTAGGAGATGCCGAAGACATCATAGTCCAGCTCCCCTTCGGAAAGCCATGCGGCCTTTTTCTTCAGCCCCTCCGGATCATCCACGTTGGTAAAATGCACCGCCACTTTGATCTCGCGGCCGTACTGCGCCGCGATGTCCCGGACGGCATGGGCGCCCTCTTTTAACAGCGCCAGCTTGCCCTGGTCGGTCTTTTCTCCCGCCAGTCCGTTGTTGATCTCGTTGCCGATCTGGACCATGGCCACGTCTGCGCCCGCATCCAAGATCTGTTGCAGGCTAGCGGTGGTGAAATCATACAGGCCCTGGGCCTTGCCACTGGCTGCCCGGTAGGAGCCCCAGGCCTTGGGCTCCATCTGCTTGTTGGGGTCTGCCCAGAAATCGGAATAGTGAAAATCCACCAGCAGCTTCATGCCGTAGGCCGCCGCTCTGGCGCCGATGATGGCTGCGGTCTCCGCATTGCAGTTGCCGCCGCCGTAGCCGTTGCCGTCCGCATCGAAAGGATCGTTCCAGACTCTCACGCGGACATAATTGACACCACTGTCAGCCAGGATCTTTAAGAGGTCCTGCTCTTCGCCGTTTTCGTCATAGTATTTGACACCGCTCTGCTCCTCCGCAAGGAGAGAGGAGATATCCACACCGCAGATGAAATCATCCCGAAGATTCTCAATCTTCGGCACACAGATGTCGGAGACTTCTTCCCCAGTGGGAAGCTCCGCAAAGTAGGTCTGCACGCCCACCGCGCCGGAAGCAGCGCCACTGCCATCCGCACTGTCAGCGCCTGCCGTCCCCGCACCGTCCGCGGAAGTGCTATCCACTCCCTCCGTCTGCGCATCGCCGGACGCTCCATTGCCGGCATTGCTCCCTGCGCCGCATCCGGCTAGTGAGAAGACCCCCAGCGCTGCAGTTAAAACCAGAGCCATCATTTTCCGTTTCATGTCATTCCTCCCAAAGTCCCGGGCTTTCCCGCACCGGTGCTTTTTCTTCTCATCCGTTCTCTCACAGGACCGGGCCCTTCTGTCTCTTCCGTCACCTCACAGGGCCGGTCTCTTCTGTCTCTTCCGTCCCGCGACCGGGTTTATCGCAGGCCCTTCACCAGTCCCTTGAAGACATCACCCCGCTCCTCGAAATTCTTAAAGTACCCGTAGGACGCCGCGGCAGGGGACAGGACGATACCATCCCCCGGCTTCGTCACCCGCAGTGCCTCCGCCACTGCCTCATCCAGGTTTCCCACCTGGTGGACGTTCTCCGGCAGGGCGCAGAGCTCCTTGCAGATCCGGTTGCCGGTGGCGTACATGCAGATAAACTCCCGGTCCGGGTGTGCCCGCATATAATCCTCCAGGATCCCGTAATCGATGCCCCGGTCCATACCACCGATGAGGATGGCCCGGACTCCCGGAATGCTCTCCAGGGCCTGGATGGCCGCCTCCGGAATGGTGGAGATGGAATCGTCATACCAGGAGCGCCCAGCGAATTCTCCTACAGGCTCCATCCGGTGGGGGAGCTGACGGAAGGTCTGCAGCGATGCCGTTACCGCACTCGGGTCACAACCAAAGCAGTCCTGTGCAATGGTCCGCACAAAGAGGGCATTCAAATGGTTGTGAGCACCGAAGAGTTTGAAACCCGGCACATACATGGCAGGGCTCGGTTTTATGACAAATGTGTCAGACTCCGTTTCGATCTCCGGCACATTTTCACCCTTGTAGAACCGGTCCCCCGCCTTCTGGCAGGATGCGATGTGGGCCTTGGCGCCGAAGTAGGCATCCAGGGTATGATAGTAGTCCAGGTGCTCCTCGTACAGATTCAGAAACACGGCGATGTGGGGCGCCGTGTGGGCATTCGCCAGCTGGTGGCAGCTCATCTCGTAGACCACGATGGTATCCTCCGTGATCTCGTCAAAAGCATCCAGACAGGGGATGCCGATATTCCCCACCAGGAGCACGGGGCGTCCGCTGCACTCCGCAAGCACATGGGCCATCATGGAGGAAGTGGTGCTTTTCCCCTTGGTGCCGGTAATGCCGATGGTCTGTCCGGAAAATGCCTGCAGGAAGAGTTCCGTCTGTCCCGTCAGCTTCGGATCCCCGGAAAAATACGGGATCCCGGGGCTTTTAACGATAGCGTCGTAAGCGTCAAACACTTCCGCCGTCATCTCCTCGGGCTTGCCTTCAAAGACTTCCGTCACCGCCGCCGGGCAGTGCGCCTTCAAAAAGGCTTCCGTGCTTTTGCCTTCCCGTCCGTAACCCCAGATCAGGATCTTTTTCCCGTTCAATCTGTCGATCAGGCCTTGTTTATCCATATCTTCGCCTTTCCGCGTTCTGACTGTTCCTTCTCGGGGAGAGATTGTCACCCCTCCGTCCTTCTGCCCTGCCGGAGCGCTTCCCGGATCCGGTCACAGAGGGCTTCCGGCACGTGATTCTCCGATACCCATTCCTTCAGCATTTCATCGATGTCCGTGGAAAATCCTTCCTGTGCGCTAAGCTCCGGAATCTGCGACAGTTCCTTCCCGTAGCGGTCCGTCAGAAGGCTGTGGCCGCCCCGCCGCACATAATCGCTTAAGGAGGCATGCACTTCCCGCCTTGTCCCCACGCACTCAAAGGGCTTGTTGTCCGCGATGCCGGTGAGGGCACGGAAATCCCCGTCCAGGCTCTCCTTCTCCAGCAGGTCCTCGCCGAAGATCTCGTGCAGCTCCGAAATGCTCAGGAAGGGAAGCAGGATGATGTACACAAAGAGGCACTTGGGGCAGTTGCAACACCAGATGCCCTGTTTGCTCCCACGGTTGCAGGAGCGGAAGGCCTTGTGGTAGGCGGTATGTCTTGCAAAAAGGGATGCGATCTGCAGCTCCGTCAAGGGGCGCAGAAGGCTGTAGTAGTGAATGTCACTGTCTGTCAGATGACTGAAATACTCCGTGAAATCCGACTCAAACTCGTAGGATTTGGAGTATTGATGGTTGACCGTGGAGCCCTTTACGGTGCTCTCATTGGCACTGGTCTCGTTGGAGAGGGTGATGTCCTTCAGGCCCAGGAGATATGCCGCTACCACGGAGGAAAAAGCTACCACCGCGGAGAAGGGGATATGACCGTTGAGATACCCCTGTTCGTTCAGCTCCAGAATGCCCTTATCCAGGATGCGGCGGGCCACATAGTCTCCCTGCCTGTGATCACAGATCCCGCAGACATTTTTCGTGGTTTCGTTCCCGTTGATAACGTAGGTGACGATCCGCTCGTCCCGCAGCAGCTCCAGGCTCACCACGGAATCCTTGCCGCCGCCCACAGGCACGAGATACCCCTCGTAGGAGGTTTCATCATGCCGGGGCGCCTCTTCCGTCTCGGATGCGGGAGCAAAGTGCACCAGATCCTCCATGGAGACCGTGATGTCATTCAGATAGAGGAACTCTCCCAGGCCATGGAAATACAGTTTTTTCCACCAGACCTGCTGCCACTTGCTTAAGGGTCCGCAGGGGATCTCCACCCGCTTCGGACACACGGTTTTGAAATAGCTGATGGTCTCCGCCATGCCCAGAGAAAAAAGCATCTCTTTCAGAATCGGATCCTGCAGGGGATCTTCAAGGCCTGCGATGCGGGATGCGACGCCGGCAGTTCCGGGGAGTGCTACAGGCTCTCCGTCCGCCCCCTTGACTCGCAGCGGGAATTCCCATCTGGAGGTAAAGGATCTAAGCCCCGGGATATCGAAGTCGTAATACACCTTCAGGGTTCCATCCTCCACCTGCGCCCGGAAGTCCTTATAAACAAATGACGCATATGTCATCCGAAAATCATCAAATTGCTTTTGAGACATAATATCCTCCGCGCCTTTCTATCAAGGCACATATATTTATTTCGTCAGATTTTCACAGAATCAATACTGCGAATGAAGATTTTCCGGTCTTTAGGTTTCCTGCAGCCGGAAAGGGTTCAGTTCCGTATGTTGCATAAACTCTTCCTGAAAATCAGGTAGCTGTGCCAGATTCAGGATCTTTGCTTCCAGGGCGTTTGCCTCCCGGTGTGCCTCTTCCATACCGGCAAGGAGTCTTCCCATGGCATCCAGTGCCTTTCCTTCCGGAGTGACGGTGATATCCGACGCATCCAGGATGGCTCCCTTCAACGCCGTATTTCCGCCGGGAAGGATCTTTCCCGCAAAGTCTTCCGGAAGAAGTCCGATGGTGATGGCATCCTCGGGCTGCAGAAAATACCCGAAGCCTCCTGCCAGGACAACTCTGTCCGGCATTCCGCCTTCTCCTACCAGAGTCTGCACACCTACCGCAATGGCGGATTTTGCCAGCTGCAGGTCCCGGATCTCCTTCTGGGTCATGCGGATACCCCCGATGAGGATTCCCTCATCAAAGTAAGGATCTGCCAGGAGCCCGGTTTCGTCCAGAACGCCCTCTCTCCTGAGTTCTGCCAGGAAATGCACCAGGTCAGCTCCCCAGACTCCACGACCGGCACCACCCTCAAAGGCAGGTCCCGCCGCCGCGGCGCATCCACAGATCTGACTATCATCCCACAGAAGACACTCTCCGTTGGTGCCCAGATCCACCAGCAGAGTGCGGTGTGCCGGTGGCTTCTCCTCCGGAGCGCGCTCTTCCAAAGCAATTTCTCCCCCGGGCCGCGCACCTGCGGTGTCTGCGCCACCGAACTTCTCCCACGCTGCCGCCAGTCTGCCGGCGTAGAGATCACCACCTACAAAGGCTGAAAAGCCCGGCAGCACTTCCGCCTCTATCCCGCAAACCCGAACCCCCTCTCTGCCGGGATTCGCCGCATGGAAGGGGGCCTTCCCCAGCTCCTTCGGATTCCTGCCCAGCAGCAGATATTTCATGGTCATGTTGCAGGCAATGCTCATGCGCAGATCATCGGGGATCACATCTCCCAGAAAGTACCTGACACCCTCCTCCAGAAACCCCAGCACCGATGCCCGCATGGCTTCCGCCGCCTGCGGATCCTCTGCCGCCACAATCCGTGAAAGCACATCCCGTCCGTACTCCCCCTGCGGGTTTAATCCGACATAAGTGTCACATACCACGCCTTCCGGACTGACACAGGCCATGGCGATGGTGGTGGTACCGATGTCGGCACCGATGACGAAATGCCCGGAGGCAGGGAAGGAATCATTGCCCCCCTCCGTCGCTAGAGATCTCATATTATGCAGTTCTCCGAAGCAGGCACCGCATCCGGTACAGATCACGCATCTGCTTCCCTTTTTCCCATTGTAAGGCACGGAATCACGCCTCCATCATTTCAACGCCCGCTTCAGGAGCAGCTTCTTCAGTTTGATCTTCCAGGACAGCGGAAGCATTCTTCCCAGCCCGTAGCCCGCACTCAGCACTCTGCTCTTCAGGCTCTTTTTCCCGGCAGTGCCGTTTTCTGCCAGATAGATGTTGTTCAGGATCCGGATGTTTCTCCGGCGCACATCCGGCAGCTCCAGAATGCTTTTCAGAACGCCGCTCCGATACGCAAACGCGGTCTTTCCATCCGCACCTTCCGTAAATCGCTTCACGGTGGCTTCCTCCGGCAGGGTACCAATGCAGATCAGGTAGGTCACTACCAGAAAGTCCTGAGGACTCAGGTCCTGCATCGTCTGCAGATCCAGGGTCCTGGGCATCGCCGTATTGATGGCAAAGCACACCGGATCCGTCAGCAGCGGGCTCTTTTCCCCGCCGTTTTCCAGTGCTTTTTTCTCCAGCGCCGTCATCAGTTTTTCCATAGAGGTATAGTTTCCCATAATCCCTTATATTTTATCAAAAGCAGGGCAAAAAGAAAACCGTCGCAGCTACTGCTGCGACGGCTAATTCTTTCCTTAAGTTCGGGTGCGGCGATCACTTTGCGTAATCTACCACTCGACTTTCGCGGATGACATTCACCTTGATCTGACCGGGATACTTCATCTCGTTCTGGATCTGCTGGGAAATGTCGTGAGCCAGGATCACCATGTCGGTGTCGCTGACCTGCTCCGGAACCACCATAACGCGAACCTCGCGGCCCGCCTGAATGGCGAAGGACTTTTCTACTCCCTTGAAATTGTTGGCGATCTCCTCCAACTGCGTCAGGCGGTTGGTGTAGATCTCTAAGGTCTCTCTTCTTGCTCCCGGTCTCGCTGCAGAAATCGTATCGGCTGCCTGCACGATACATGCGATCAGGGATTGAGGCTCCACGTCGCCGTGATGTGCCTCCACCGCGTTGATAATGGTGGGATTCTCCTTATACTTGCGGCAGATCTCGGCACCGAGCTGCACATGGGAGCCCTCCATCTCGTGGTCCACAGCCTTACCGATGTCATGCAGCAGACCTGCGCGCTTTGCGGTCTTCACATCCAGACCCATCTCAGCGGCAAGCAGCCCGCACAGCTGTGCAACCTCCACGGAATGCTTCAAAACGTTCTGGCCGAAGCTGGTGCGGTACTTCATACGACCCAGCAGTCTGACCACATCGGGATGCAGCCCGTGCACACCCGCTTCGAGGACGGCAGCTTCGCCTTCCTCCTTGATGGTCTGATCCACTTCCTTCTGTGCCTTCTCCACCATCTCTTCAATCTTGGCGGGATGAATGCGTCCGTCCACGATGAGTTTCTCAAGGGCAAGCCTTGCGACCTCTCTGCGGACCGGCTCGAAAGCGGACAGCACCACAGCCTCCGGCGTGTCATCAATGATGAGTTCCACACCGGTGAGGGTCTCGAGGGTACGAATATTTCTGCCCTCGCGCCCGATGATCCTTCCCTTCATATCGTCACTGGGAAGTTGTACAACGGAAATCGTACTTTCAGAGACATGATCTGCAGCACATCTCTGAATGGAGGATACCACCAGCTCTTTTGCGCGCTTGTCGCATTCCTCCTTGACCTGAGCCTCCATTTCCTTGATTCTCACGGCCTTTTCGTGCTTTAAGTCATCTTCAACAATTCGTAGTAAGTAGTCCTTTGCCTGTTCAGAGGTTAACCCGGAAATCCGTTCCAGTTCCTGTACCCGTTGCTCATTCAGCTTGGAAATATCCTCTTTCATACGATTGAGAGATTCTTCCTTTGCTGCCAGCGTGGCCTCGCGCTTCTCCAGCGCGTCGGTCTTCTTGTCAATCGACTCTTCCTTCTGTCTGATCCTGTTCTCGCTCTTCTGTACCTCCGCACGACGCTCCTTGACCTCGCGGTCCACGTCGTTCTTGATGCGGATGGCATCCTCCTTCGCCTTCAGCGAAGCTTCACGTTTCTCAGAATCGGCAGTCTTCAGAGCTTCATCAATGATCTTGCGGGCACGCTCTTCTGCGGTGCCGATGGTCTGCTCTTCTCTGCGCTTATCGGAAGCGACAGTGAGTTTCCAGACTACCAGTGCCGTGATCAGAACAGCTGCGGCAACGATCGCGATGACAATGCCGTAGTGTAACATGACAGGAGTACCTCCTTATAAAATTTTCACAGTACAACAAATCTATATTAGAGATTTTTGGTCAATATGTCAAGGCACTTTACTCTAACAAAGTGTGTATTTCAGCAAGATAACATAGAGTGCAAAAATCACCGCGGCTACGGCAATTCGTCGCAGTACCGCAGGGCTCATGGGGATCTCTCCCGCCACAAATCCGTCGATGCCATCGCACAGTTTTTTGTAAAATCCGCGGTTTTCGATGAGAACTCCGCAGACCGCATTTCTGAGAAGCTCGATCACGGTTCCCGCCACCCAGATGGCGCAGATCATGGCTGCCACCCAGAGCATTCGATGCAGTCCGTGAACCTGCTCTCGCAGATAGTCTCCGCGGCAGACGGTGTTAAAAAGGTACTCCCGCCACACCGGTACCTGATGGAAGCAGTAGACTCCCAGAGCAGTCCCCGCCAGCCGGTCGATGACAGGTACGGATTTTTCCTTTGTCTGTACCGCGAAAAAGAAAATGCTATAGGCCATCACCAGGTTCGGCAGCGTCCGCATCCTGGATCTGTAGGTCTCGCCGTAATCGTACAGGGTCTGCAGGATCCCGCTGCGCAGGCTCTCATAGGGTTCGAAGGCAGCGCGGTAAACGGTGAGTGCCAGCCACAGCCCCAGGAACAGGAGCAGCACTTTTTTCCCGGAAGGGAGTTTTTTCAGATAGGTCTTCAGGTAGCCCGTCAGCACATAGATATACATGGCCACCCAGATCTCGTTGGCGAAAAATCCGATCTCCACCACGGGGCCGTAGCCGAACTGGAAGCGGTCATTGCCCGCCGTGGTGTAAAGGATCATCAAAAATCCGAACAGGATAAGCAGAAACTCTGTAATACGGCGATTCTCCGGCCGAAAGAGCAGGTTCAGGAAGGGAGAAAACAACATCAGCAGAACATAGCAGTTCACAAACCAGAGCATGTCCTGTTCCAGAGGAAAAAAGGCGGAATACAGGTCAAACCCGGAGATATTGCGGAGCCGGAACATGCAGATCAGGGTCAGCACCAGGGAATAGCAAAATCCCGTGAGCCACACGTGGAGCACCCGTCTCGACCGGAAGGGCGTCCCCACGGTAAACCAGGCGGTGATGATGAAAAAGACGCTGCAGGCCACCCGTGAAAGGGAGTCGCAGGCCGCATAGAAAAAGTTCACCGCCGGGTTCCCCAGTTCACTGAGGTACCCCTGTCCGGTATAGTGATCCGCAATGATGGCGATGATGCACAGGATCCTCACCAGCTCTAAATTGGAATTGCGCGTTCTCTTTTCGTTCATCCTTCCTGCCAGTTCCTTTCCGCATGATCGGTCCGAAAGATTTTTGCTCTGTCTCCTATCATAAACCGCCGATGGTATTTTTCAAAGTTTTTCCTTTCCTTCTTTCCGTGGAGATACCGACGGAGGATTTTCCCGGAGCCGCAGGTCCCTCGGTGCCGAAAGCAGCCAAAAATTTCATCTTGCGTCTCCTTCAGGGTTATGTTATATTCTCGTTACACGGGCGGGGCGCCGCCTTCTTTCGGGGATTCCCCGATATTTCCCTTTTTGAGAGAGTTTTTTTACCTGATGTTGTATTACACTGTATTTGCATGCGGTGATTTTCTGCAGTGATCCTGCGCGAAGGAGCGCAGTGTTTACTGCGACATTGTAACAGTTCATTCAGGCGCAAAAAATGCGTTGACAAAATCGAACAGATGTTTTAATGTATTCCTTAGTGATGCGAACATTTGTTCCTGAAAAGGAGATATTTTTTATGGAAAACGAAGAGAAGAAAAAAGCATTGGAAGCGGCCCTGAGCCAGCTGGAGAAGCAGTACGGCAAGGGCGCGGTCATGCGGCTGGGAGATCCCGCTGCCCAGATGAAGGTGGAGACCATCCCCACCGGTTCCATCAGCCTCGACATCGCGCTGGGGCAGGGCGGTATCCCGAAGGGAAGGATCATCGAGATTTACGGTCCCGAGTCCAGTGGTAAGACCACCGTTACGCTCCATATGATCGCAGAGGTTCAGAAGCGTGGAGGCATCGCAGGTTTCATCGATGCGGAGCACGCACTGGATCCCGTATATGCCAAGAATATCGGCGTCGACATCGACAATCTCTACATCTCTCAGCCGGACAGCGGCGAGCAGGCACTGGAGATCGCCGAGACCATGGTTCGCTCCGGCGCCATCGATATCGTTGTTGTGGACTCCGTCGCAGCTTTGGTTCCCAAGGCTGAGATCGAGGGTGATATGGGCGATGCACACGTAGGTCTCCAGGCCCGCCTCATGAGCCAGGCACTGCGGAAGCTTACCGCCGTCATCAGCAAGTCCAACTGCTGCGTGGTATTCATCAACCAGCTCCGTGAGAAGGTAGGCGTGATGTTCGGTAACCCCGAGACCACCACCGGCGGTCGCGCACTGAAGTTCTACTCTTCCGTCCGTCTGGATGTCCGCCGCATCGAGTCCATCAAGCAGGGCGGCGAGGTCATCGGTAACCGTACCCGCGTGAAGGTGGTCAAGAATAAGGTGGCTCCTCCCTTCAAGGAGGCAGAGTTCGATATCATGTTCGGCGAGGGCATCAGCATCGTCGGCGATATCCTGGATAAGGCAACGGATGCCAATATCATCGTGAAGTCCGGTGCATGGTTCGCCTACAAGGGGGACAAGATCGGCCAGGGACGCGAGAATGCAAAGCAGTACCTGAAGGATAATCCGGCCATCTTCTCCGAGGTGGAGCAGGCAGTCCGTTCCTTCTACGGTCTGGACGGCAAGGATGAGGAAGAGGCACCCGCTGCGGATGCGAAGGCTTCCGGGAAAGCTTCCAAGTCCAAGGAGGAAGCTTGATCATCTCACAGATCCTCCCCCTGAACAAAAGCAGGAGCCGTGTATTTCTGGACGGCGAATTTGCCTTTGTTCTCTATAAGGGAGAACTGAACCGGCTGCACATCGAGGAAGGGGAGGATCTGAGCGAAGAGACCTATGCACAGATCATGAACGAGATCCTTCCGAAGCGCGCTAAGCTCCGGGCCATGAACATGCTCCAGACCAAGTCCTACACCGAGTCAGAGCTGGCGAGGAAGCTGCGGGACGGGGGATACCCCGAACCTATCATCAAGGACACCTTAAGCTACGTTGCCTCCTACGGTTACACGGATGATGTGCGCTTCGCCGCAGACTACATCCGCTACCACTGCAAGGACAGAGGCAGGCGCAGGCTCATGATGGAGTTACAGCGCAAAGGCGTATCGGAGGCCTCCTTCGATAAAGCCTGGCAGGAATGCGAGGATCTGGGACTGACGGAAGACGAGGACACTTCCCTGCAGATGCTCCTGCAGAAGAAGCACTACGAGCCGGGGCAGACAGATGAGAAGCTGCGCAGGAAGATCGTATCCTATCTCCTGCGGAGGGGGTATTCCATGGAGCGTATCATGCACGCCATCTCCTGAGAAGTCCAAACCCAACTGAGCATCGAGAAGGCTCGCCCAAACGAATTGACACGCAAAAATGCCGCAGAAGAATCGCTCTTCTGCGGCATCTTTTCATATCCAAATCATTCTTCAAATTCAACGGGGCCAACCATCCTCAAGGATGCGGGATTGCTCAGTTCTTCTCTGCAGTCTGATTCTCTGCGAAATACTCCAGCATCGCTTCCCGCATCAGTACCAGTGCCTGGACCACAGCGCGATCCCGGATCATCTGGCGGTTTCCCGTGAAGTGATATTCCTTCACGCGAACCTTCCCTTTCAGTCCGCAGCCGATATAGACGAGACCGATCTCCTGACCTTCCTCTGCCACAGGTCCTGCATATCCCGTGATGCTGACACACAGGTCCGCCTTGCTCATGGACGCCAGCCCCTTTACCATCTCCTCAGCACACTGACGGCTGACGGCAGTATGCTTTTGCAGGGTTGTTTTCTTCACACCCAGGAGCTTGCGCTTTGCTTTGTTGGAATAGGTTACCACACCGGTCTTCAGGCTTTCGGATACACCGGGTACATTAATGAGTCTTCCGCTCAGGAGTCCGCCGGTACAGGATTCTGCCGTTGCAACGGTGAGATTATTCTCCAGCAGCAGAGCGACCACAGCTTCCTCCAGGGTCTCATCCACTTCGGAAGAGTAAACCTTATTTCCGAAACGGCTCTTGATCTCTTTCACCACAGGCTTTAAGAGTTTCTTCGCTTCCTTCTCGGATTCCGCTCCTGCAGTCACGCGGATATGCACTTCTCCGATCTTCGCATAGGTAGCGATGGTGGGATTGGACTGGGAATCAATGAGATCCTTGATCAGTTCCTCCGCCTTACTTTCACCCACACCGCAGAGCTTCACCGTCTTGGAGACGATCACCTGCTCACTGCGCTCTGCCAGGTAAGGAGCCACCTGCTGTTCAAACATGGGACGAAGCTCCGCAGGGGGGCCTGGCATCAGGATCAGGGTACACTTCTTCTCTTCCAGCAGGATGCCGGGAGCCGTACCGTTGGGATTGGGAATGGCTCTTCCACCCTCGGGGATCAGTGCCTGCTTCCAGTTGTTCTTGGTAGGCTTGGTACCCTTCTTCTTGAAGAATTCCTCGATGGCCTTACGGCTGAACTCATCCTCGATGAGCTTATGGCCCGTAACCTTTGCAGCCACTTCCTTGGTCAGATCGTCTTCCGTGGGTCCCAGGCCGCCGGAGACCAGCACGATATCGGAACGTTCGATGGCAGTCTTAAACGCCCAGGTCAGGCGCTCTTCGTTGTCGCCCACCACGGTCTGGAAATAGTTGTTCAGACCCAGGGCAGCACACCCCTCCGCCAGAAAAGCGGCGTTGGTGTTGACGATGTTACCCATGAGTATTTCGGTACCGACACAGATAATCTCTACAGTCATACAGTCCTCCTTTCGGAAGCACGGACGTTACAGCATCACTTTGCGGTTCTTGTACAGATAATCGATCAGGGAGATCACCGTCAGGAGCAGTGCGATCCACATGAGGGACTGCGCCAGAACGGTAAACCACCGGAATCCGGCAAGCAAGGGCTCTGCCAGCATGGTGATGATCATCAGCATCTGGAAGGTGGTCTTGAATTTTCCCCAGTAGCTGGCAGCGATGACGATTCCGGCATCGGATGCCACCAGACGAAAGCCGCTGATGATAAACTCTCTGGAGATGATCACGATGACCACCCAGGCAGGGATTTTGCTCATATCCACGAGGCAGATCAGTGCAGCGCACACCAGAAGTTTATCCGCCAGAGGATCCATGAATTTTCCGAAGTTCGTCACCAGGTTGTACTTCCGGGCGATCTTCCCGTCCACCAGATCCGTCAGACTGGCGATGATAAAGATGGCTTCCGCCAGGACGCAGTACAGGATCCCGCCGCTGCCGTTCCACTCCTCGCGCCCCACCAGGAGCAGGATCACGAAGGGAATGATCAGCACCACGCGGATCATGGTCAGAATATTGGGGACATTCCAGATAGGCTTCTTTTCCTTGAAGCTTGCATCAGTCATTGATCAATTCTCCCACCAGATCATATTCCCGGGCCTGCGTGACTTTCACCTTCACAAAGTCCCCGGTATTGAAATTCGCATCCGTATGCAGGAAAAGGTATCCGTCCACATCCGGTGCGTCCCGGTAAGTGCGGGTAACATACACATCGTCCTCCGCCACTTTCCCCTCAACCATCACGGTAAGCTCACGGCCCACCATTTCTTCGATCTTATCAAATACCACGGCCTGCTGCAGTTCCATCAGCTCGTCTCTGCGGCTTTCCTTCACTTCCTCCGGCACCTGGTCCGGCAGAAGTGCTGCCCTGGTATCCTCCTCCTGAGAGTAGGCAAATACGCCCAGGCGGTCAAACTCCATCTCATTGACAAAGCGGTAGGTCTCCTCGAAGTCCTCCTGGGTCTCCCCGGGGAATCCGGAGATCAGCGTCGTCCTCAGACAGATATCGGGAATCCGCTCCCGCAGCTTTTCGATCACTTCCCGCAGACTCTGCTGAGAGGTTCTGCGTCCCATGGCCCGCAGGATCCGGTCACTGGCAGACTGGATGGGAAGATCCAGATAGTGACAGATCTTCGGCTCCGTGGCGATGGTCTCGATGATCTCATCCGTCAGTTCCTCAGGGTATCCGTAGAGGATGCGGATCCATTCGATGCCTTCAATCTCGCACAGATGGTGCAGGAGCTCCGGCAGGGATTTTTTCCCATAGAGGTCCTTGCCGTAGAGTGTAGTCTCCTGGGCTACCAGGATCAGTTCCTTTACGCCGCCCCGAGCCAGCTCTTCAGCTTCCCGCAGCAGCGCCTCCATGGGCACGGAGCGGTAGGGTCCCCTGACCTTGGGAATGATGCAGTAGGTGCAGTTTTTATCGCAGCCTTCCGCTATTTTCAAATACGCAAAATGTCCGCCCGTGGTGACAATGCGTCTCGTCTCCACAGTCGGATCACTGCTTAAGGGTTCGTAATGATTCTCGGGCCGGCCCGCCAGAATGGCGTCGAAGGTATCAGCGACAGCGGTGATGGCCATGGTGCCGATGCAGGCGTCCACCTCCGGGACTTCCTCCCGGATCTGCTCCTGATAGCGC
Organism: Lachnospiraceae bacterium; assembly: GCA_016286555.1. Lineage (GTDB taxonomy): Bacteria > Bacillota > Clostridia > Lachnospirales > Lachnospiraceae > AC2028. The sequence continues at coordinate 104,499 of JAEETA010000002.1, forward strand.
TGGGAAAGACATCCTCCCACCACCAGGGCCTTGTACTGTCCACTCTTACGATATTCTGCCAGACGGAGGATGGTCTGAATGCTCTCCTCCTTTGCGTCACCGATGAAGCAGCAGGTGTTGACGAGAGCGCCTTCCGCCTCCTCTTCATCGTCCGTAAACGCATATCCGCGATCTGCCAGGATCCCCAGCATCTTCTCGGAATCTACCAGATTTTTGTCACATCCCAGACTGACCGGAAGGATCTTCACTGTACGTCGCTGGGAAGGAGCTGCACATCTCCCTGATAAATCTCCTCCACAGCGATGGAAAGGGGCTTGTCTCCGGGGAAGCCTTCCATGGGCTCGTCGCCTGCCACGATCTGGCGTGCGCGCTTAGCGGTAGCCATAACGATGGAATAGCGGCTGCTTACCAGGGGCTGATCCGGATCCTCAGCCTGCTCGTTTACTGCATTGATCATTTCAACATAAGAAGGGTGTAACATGTATTTTCTCCTTTTTCTTTACAAATCTCTTCTTTTATTTCCGATAGGCTTCCAGCTCTTCCCGGAGCTGGCCGATCAGTTCTTTCATGCGGATGGGCTGCGAACGGGCTGCCTCCACAAGAGCGTCCACTGTTTTTACGCAAGTGTCCAAATCATCATTTACCACAATATAGTCATAATCGTCAATCCCCAATGACTCTTCTGCAGCTCTCGACAGGCGACCGGCGATGACATCGTCCGTCTCGGTTCCTCTGCCTTTCAGTCGGCGCTCCAGCTCTGCTGCGCTGGGAGGCGTTACGAACAGCAACAGGCTGTCGGGATAGATTTTCTTGATGTTCCGGGCGCCCTGGATCTCGATCTCCAAGATCACGTTGTTACCCTTGGAAAGCTGCTCCTCCACGTATGCCTTGGGGGTGCCGTAATAGTTCCCCACATAGTTCGCATACTCGATGAGTCCGCCCTCCTCGATGGTCTTTTCAAAGGTCTCACGGTCGGTGAAAAAATAGTCCACACCTTCCCGCTCGCCCTCACGGGGCTTTCTCGTGGTCATGGAAACGGACAGAACATAGTCCTCATGCTCTGCCAGAAGGCGCTTCACCAGCGTTCCCTTTCCGGCCCCGGAAAAACCGGAGATCACCATCAAAATGCCTTTTCTCATGATGTATTACTTACCTCCGATGATCATTCAATGTTCTGGATCTGCTCGCGAACCTTCTCAATCTCCGTCTTCAGCTCGATGCCCCGATTGGAGATTTCCAGATCCGTGGTCTTGGACAGGGTGGTATTGGCCTCCCGGTTCATTTCCTGGGTAATGAAGTCCAGCTTACGGCCGATGCTGCCGCCGTCCGTGAGTTCCTTCTTCATGCCGTTAATATGGCTCTTCAGACGGACGATTTCCTCGTCCACGCAGACCTTGTCGGCAAAAACCGTCACCTCTGTCAGGAGTCTGCCCTCATCCACCTGGGTGTCTCCCAGGATTTCCCGGACTCTGGTCTGGATCCGCTCACGGTACTCGGTAACGATCTGGGGAGAACGCTCCTCGATAAAGGCCACGTGCCCGGCGATGGTATCCAGCTTCCCCAGCAGATCTTCCTTCAGGCGCTCGCCCTCGGCTTCACGGGTTTTGACAAATCCTTCCGCAGCGATGTCCACTGCTTTTTTCAGAGCCTTCCAGAGCTCTTCCTCGTCGGTCTCCTCCTCTTCCATCACCAGCACATCCGGCATGGAAGCCAGCTTGGCAACCCGGACATCATTCTCCAGGCCGAAATCCTCGCTCATCTGCTTCATGTAGGAAAGATACTCCTCCGCCACCTCCTTATGATAGGTAATACGGCTGGAAGATTCCCCCAGGTTCTCGTAGGTCACGTACACATCCACTTTTCCGCGGGAAATGTAATTCTTCAGTTCCTGACGGATGGCGGATTCAAAGAAGTTCAGGCTCTTGGGTAGCTTAACGTTCATGTCCAGGTAACGGTGGTTGACGCTTTTGAGCTCAACCGTGAATTTCAGATTGTTCTCCGTCACCTCGCCGCGGCCGAAGCCGGTCATACTTTTGATCATGATCTTTTCGATCCTTTCTTCGCAGGCTTATGTTCTTCGCGGCTCTACAGTCCGAAGGATGCCAGCATATTTCTGAATTCCAGGGACTGGGTAAATCCGTAGATCACACTCTCCTTGCTCTCCCCCTTTTCCAGACGGTAGAGCCAGTGATAGATCTCCGCAGTGTCAGGGGTTCTGTCAAAGAGGCCTTCGTACAGATCCGTGATAAACTCCACATCGGTGCGGTTCCGGTTCTGATACTCGGGAGACATGTAGAAACTGTAGGCAGCCACATCCTCAACGGACACCTCACCAGCCATGATTTTCTCGGTCCACATGTAGACGCCCCATTCCTCGCCTTCACGGTTCAGGGCCACCAGATACATGCGACGGATAAAATCGATTACCTTATCCCGGTACACGGTATCATCCGTCTCCAGATCATCGGGAGTCAGATCCATCTGTCCCTGCCGAATCCCGTAATCCGCACAGGTATTGGCAAACTCTGCGGAATTAATGAATCCTGCCAGGATCACTTTGCGCTTGGATCCCTTGTTCAGCATGTCCAGCCAGTGCTCATAGCCCGCCTGATCAGGCTCTCTTGCAAAAAAGACACGGTAGAGCAATGCCACAAAGTCGGGGTTCGGCAGGTTCCGGTTCAGGAACTCCTGGCTCAGGATAAATCCCGCGCCCACGCCGGCACCATCGATGGCATCGTCCATCAAGAGTTTTACCCAGTTCTCATAACCCACTGCATCGTAATCACGGTTCAGAGCGATGTGATACATCCGGGCGATAAAGGCTCTGATCCAGGCTTCCCTTGCACTCTCATCTCCGGGGATCACCAGATGCTTGGAATCTCCCAGGTTCATAGGCAGCTTCTTGTACTCCCGTTTCTGTGCATCCACCAGGGTCACAGGCAGATCGATGTCCACCGTCAGGTTGATGGGAGTATCCACACTCACCATGCCGAGGCAGTTGGTAAACATGTTGGAGCCGTTGAAGTTCCCGCTCATGTCCCAGGTCTGCAGGTAGAAGCGCTCGATCTTGCTGCAGTTGTAGAACATGGCGCTGCTTTTGGTCACATTGTTCAGATTCAGGCAGGTAAGATCCATGCTCGTCAGGGAGCCGCAACCGTTGAACATATCCACGGTGGAGACCACTCGGGAGGTATCGATGCCGCCCCAGTTGATGGACTGCAATGCCGCACAGCCCTTAAACATGCTGTGGAAATCCTGGGCCGAAGAAGTGTCCAGTCCCGTAAAATCCACCTCTGCCAGATGGATACAGTTGGTGAACATATCACTAAAATTCTGAACGCCGCTGGTGTTCAGACCGCTGAGATCCACACTTGTCAATCCCGTGCAGCCGTGGAACAGGTGGGTACAGGAAATGGCCTTTACTCCGGGTTCAAAGGAGATCTTCGAAACACGGTTGCCCCACATGGAAGCGGAGTTGGAATTGTTCTTGATCTGGGTATAGTAGACGATATCATTGACTCTGGCGTAAGCAGGAACCACAACATCCAGAGACTGACCGGTGTACTTCGTAACGGTGATAGAGTTATCAATGCTGTTTAAGGTATAGACAAAATCATACTGCCAGACGGTATTGGCTTCAGAGACCGTGATATCCTCGACCTCGCCGGGATCCTCTGCGGGCAGCTCGTCCTCATCGAAATCAACCTCAGGCAGGTCCTCGCCTACAGGAAGCTCCTCTTCTTCGAAGACCTCTCCGCCGGATATTTCCTCCGCATGTACTCTCATGGCGCCTGGCACAAGCAAACAAAGCATCGCCGCCGATGCCATTACCACAGCTGTCTTTTCCCAAAGTCTGCCGATCCGCATGTTTTATCCTCCGCCGAATAACCGCAGGCAAATGCCTGCAATCCGATATATTTTACCATTTTATAAGAAAAATTTCAATGAAGGGGCAGGCGCGGGGCACCAAATCAGAAAAGGGAGCAGGCAAAATGCCTGCTCCCTTTGGTGTCTGGTTCTAGTTCGATATTACAAATCTATCTATAGCCAAACGCGGTAACGCTCCGAACCGGTTCTTAGCGAACTACGGTTACGTTGACAGCGCGCTCCTTGCCCTTCTGCTCATCTACCTCGATGTCGAAGGTGACGGTTGCGCCCTCGTCCAGAGTCTTATAGCCATCGGAGTTGATGCCGGAGAAATGTACGAATACATCCTTGCCATCAGCCTCGCTGGTGATGAAACCATAACCCTTCTGTGCGTTGAACCACTTTACAGTACCCTTGTTCATTTAGTGCCTCCTTGAAAAAATGGGCTGAGCCCGTTAGTGAAATGGTACCCTGTTTGAAAGAAAAAACTCACATATTTCTGTAAATCATCATGGACAAACAATGACCTACAAAAATATGTGAGTTCAATGCTTTCAATCAGAATACGCGTTGATAATATCATCTGCGTGGGGCGGTGTCAACAAAATTCGCCAAAATCTTGTATTTTGAACAAGAAACTCTTGCAATTTAAAAAAACGGTGTTATATTTGATATAGAACAAATGAAAAATGCTTTCGAAGGGAGGCAAGTACCATGAATGTTCAAAAGTTTACACAGAAATCCATCGAGGCCGTGAACGGATGTGAGAAACTGGCCTATGAATACGGAAACCAGGAGCTGGTTCAGGAGCATTTGCTGGTCAGCCTGCTGGAACTGGAGGACAGTCTGATCCTGAAGCTGGCGGAGAAAATGGAGATCGATACCGACCATCTGAGAGCAAGGGCCAAGGAATATCTGAGCAGATGCGTGAAGGTCCAGGGCGGACAGATGCACATGGGCCAGGATCTGAATAAGGTCCTGATCAGCGCCGAGGATGAGGCGAAGGCCATGGGAGACGAGTATGTATCCGTGGAGCACCTCTTCCTTTCCATGCTGCGCTATCCCAGCAAAACAATGAAGGAGTTTTTCCAGGAATATGCCATCACCAGAGAACGCTTCCTGCAGGCACTGTCCACGGTCCGCGGCAATCAGCGGGTGACCAGTGACAATCCGGAGGCCACCTATGACACGCTGGAAAAATACGGCGAAGATCTGGTGGAGAAGGCCAGAGCCCAGAAAATGGATCCAGTCATCGGCAGAGATTCCGAGATCCGCAACATCATCCGGATCCTCTCCCGCAAGACGAAGAACAATCCCGTCCTCATCGGTGAGCCCGGCGTGGGCAAGACTGCCGTAGTAGAAGGACTGGCACAGCGTATCGTTCGCGGTGACGTGCCGGAGAATCTGAAGGATAAATCCATCTTTTCCCTGGATATGGGAGCCCTGGTTGCGGGCGCCAAATACCGTGGTGAATTCGAGGAGCGTCTGAAGGCTGTGCTGGAGGATGTGAAGAACAGCGACGGACAGATCATCCTCTTCATCGATGAGCTGCACACCATTGTTGGTGCGGGTAAGACGGACGGTGCCCTGGATGCGGGGAATATGTTAAAGCCCATGCTGGCGAGAGGCGAGCTTCACTGCATCGGTGCCACCACACTGGACGAGTACAGACAGTACGTGGAGAAGGATGCTGCACTGGAGCGTCGTTTCCAGCCTGTTATGGTGGACGAGCCCACGGTGGAGGATACCATCTCCATTCTGAGAGGATTGAAGGAACGTTACGAGGTGTACCACGGTGTGAAGATCATGGATAATGCCCTGGTCAGCGCCGCTGTGCTCTCCGACCGCTACATCTCCGACCGTTTTCTGCCGGATAAGGCCATCGACCTGGTGGATGAAGCCTGCGCCCTGATCAAGACAGAGATGAACTCCATGCCCACCGAGCTGGACGAGCTGAGCCGTAAGATCACCCAGCTGGAGATCGAGGAGACAGCTCTGAAAAAGGAAGAGGACAAGCTCAGTCAGGAGCGCCTGGAAGATCTGCGCAAGGATCTGGCAGAGCTGAAGGAGCAGTTCGAGTCCAAGAAAGCCCGCTGGGATCTGGAGAAGGCTTCCGTGGATCATTTGAGTGCTCTGCGGGAAGAGATCGATTCCGTAAACAATGAGATCCAGATCGCACAGCGCGACGGCAACCTGGAGAAGGCCGCAGAGCTTAGCTACGGCAAGTTGCCGCAACTTAGAAAACAGCTGGAAGAGGAGGAGGATCGTGTGGCTGCCGCCGAGGACAGCGACGAGCGCCTGGTGCATGAGAAGGTTTCCGATGAGGAGATTGCGAAGATCATTTCCCGCTGGACCGGTATCCCCATTGCAAAGCTGACGGAGTCCGAGCGCAGCAAGACATTGCACCTGGATGAGGAACTGCACCGCAGAGTCATGGGTCAGGACGAGGCTGTCACGAAGGTGACGGAGGCTATCATCCGCTCGAAGGCAGGCATCAAGGATCCTTCCAAGCCCATCGGGTCCTTCCTGTTCCTGGGACCCACCGGTGTGGGTAAAACGGAACTGGCCAAGAGTCTGGCAGCTTCCCTCTTTGATGACGAGAACAATATGGTCCGTATCGATATGAGCGAGTACATGGAGAAATTCTCCGTATCCCGCCTTATCGGAGCGCCTCCCGGATATGTGGGTTACGAGGAGGGAGGTCAGCTGACGGAGGCTGTGCGGCGTAAGCCTTACAGTGTGGTGCTCTTCGACGAGATCGAGAAGGCACATCCCGATGTGTTTAACGTGCTCCTGCAGATCCTGGATGACGGTCGTGTCACCGATTCCCAGGGACGAACTGTGGACTTTAAGAATACGATCCTGATCATGACTTCCAATATCGGTGCCCAGTATCTGCTGGATGGCATCGATGAGAACGGTGAGATCGAGCCCTCCGCAGCGGATGCGGTAATGGGCGATCTGCGTGCTCATTTCCGCCCCGAGTTCCTGAACCGTCTGGATGAGACCATTCTCTTTAAACCTCTGACGAAAGAGAATCTCTCCGGTATTGTTCAGCTCATTGTAAAGGATCTGAACCGCCGCCTGGAGGAGCGGGACATCGATATCGAGCTGACGGATGCGGCTACGGAGCTGATCACCAATGAGGCCTATGATCCCGTGTACGGTGCCCGCCCGCTGAAGAGATATGTACAGAAGCATGTGGAGACCCTTTCCGCAAGACTGATCCTGGAAGATCGGGTCGGCGAAGGAGATACGATCCTCATTGACGCAAAAGATGGTATACTTACGGGTGAGGTGGTAAAAAACGGATAACCGTTTTGCCTGACGAGGGACTGAGATGAAGCGTATCAGCAACCTGAATTACATCCGTGGGATTTCCGCGATCTTTGTGTTTCTGTTTCATATGTACGTGGTGCTGGAGATCAGTTACGGCGGACTGAATTTCATTGTATGGCAGTCCACCTACTGGATGACCACCTTCTTTCTTCTGTCCGGATTTGTGATCCACTACACCTACCGGGAGAAAGCGCTTGATTCCAGAGAAACGCTTCTCGGGTATGTGAAAAAGAGGTTCTTAGGCCTTTATCCCCTCTATGTACTGGTTTGGATCGTGTATTATTTTTGGGGCTATGAGTCCGACGGACTGAAGGCTGACGTGGTCACCTTCCCGGCACAGGTCACCATGCTCTTCGGCTACAGACATTACCAGTGGAGGGTTAACGGCGGCGCCTGGTTTATGGGTGTCATCTTCCTCTGCTACCTGCTCTATCCGCTGCTCAGACTCTATGTCAGGCAGCTGAAGAAGAAGGAAGTCATCGCGCTGGCAGTGCTGATGTGGATCCTGAACGGTGCGGCGCCTTTTGTGGGCAGATATTACGGATTTGCGGTATATAACGAGATTTGCGTCCGGGTATTTGAGTTCATTCTGGGTGTGTGCCTGGGGGAATTGTACCTGAATCGGGAGAAGCGGACGAACTCCGTTTTATGGCCTGCCTTAAGTGTGGTCTTCTTTGTGGCGGGACTGTATCTGATCCGACGTTTCGATCTCTTCGCCGTATCTCAGGAACAGTGTCGGATGAACTGGTTCACCGCTTTGAGCGCGGCATTTATCCTGATGAGTTTTGCGGAGTGTGAGAATCAGACGATGGTGAAGCTGGCAGAGAGCAGGCCCATTGCTGTTTTGTCCAAGTATTCCCTGGAGCTGTGGATTGCCACCTTCTTTTCCTGTACCATCTGCAAGAATTATCTCTGGTTTCATGAGCCTTTTTCTGTCAGTAACGGAGCCAGGATGGCAGTATCCGCAGCGGTTCAGATTGTTTTTGTGGTGATACTGTCCCTGTACAATCACTACATCAAAAAGTTCCTGGAGCGCATCGGCATCCTGAAGTTTTTCCTGGGGGTGTGTGCCTTTTTCCTGGTGAGTTTTGCCGTGCGGTTCATCTTCCGCATCTGATGTAAGTCCAATTTAACGTTCATGCAAAAGGAGCAGGCATTTCGCCTGCTCCTTCTTTCAAGTTTTCTCTGGAATTATCACCGTAGCAATAAAGAAACCCTCCCCGTGCTCTGTCGTGAACATTCCGTTCATTTTATCCACAGTTCTTTTGACGTTCATAATTCCTATCCCATGTGACTGATCTGATTCGTTTTTTGTAGAAATCAGTCTTCCTCTATAATCAACTATTTTTGTTTCATCGCAAGCATTTTCTATTCGAATGTAAAGAACTCTTTTCTCGTATCGAATCAAAATGCTGATTAATCGATTATCTCCTTCTATTTCAGTCACTGCTCTGATTGCATTATCCAGAAGATTTCCGATAATGATATTCATTTCATATGCAGAGATCCCCACACTATCTGGGACGGCTATCTTTTTTTTCACAAGAATCCCGTTTGCTGCAGCTTCTCGGATCTTATAATTCAATATTCCATCCAGACCAACAACCCCAGTCGAAACCTGCGGAGTGGCATCCGCCAGTTCCCGCGCAGCGTATCCAATATATTGAAGGATCTCGTCCGTTTTTCCAAGTCTTGCCAGTTCCCCAATTTCCGCCAGATGATTTTTCATATCATGACGAAGTGACCGGATTTTTCGATCATTTTCCCTACTATCTGTGATCAGTTGCTCATAAGCTTTGGTCTGCTCTAAAAGAAAGATCTGATCCTTTTCTTTTTGTGCATTGGAAATAAGAGTTTCGTATAGAAAAAAGACCATAAAATCCAGGGACAGAAAAGTCCCTCCGATAAACAGGCAAGCTTTTTGTGATAATTCCTCCTCGAGTGTTAGTATGATAACCGTTCCGACTCCGGAAAGAAGGATCAAAAGAAGGAAGTAGAAATGAATTTGCAAAGTCTCTCCATCTCTCAATTGATGGAGCTGCTTTACCAGCAATGCCGATAGAAGAAACAAAATGACAGAGATAATGGATGCCAAATAATTTACTGAAGGTTTATCAGACAATTTTGAGAATAGAAAACCCGCAGAAAAATCTACGGCTATACTAACTGCCCACAAAAAGAATGCAAAGAACAGTTTTTTTCTGCACCCGGCCTTTACAGGAAGTGCTACGATTAAGCAACTTAAAAACGTAGCCACAACATTTATATATACGTTCTGAGCAAGAATATATGCGATCAGCGGAATCAGGTAAGCTGCTAAATAGGCAGCACTCCTTTTCCGCTTGCTATCGATATCGTTGGCTAACGGAAGAAAAAAAATCCCGGTATAAAACACCAAAATTGCTGTTCGAAAGGCTTCTATGACAGCAGAAAACAACATTTCAGATACGTTCATCACGCGTCCCCCACATTTCCAAATAGTTCATGATCTTTTTCTTTGCTTCCTCACGATAAGGAGACGTAATCGAAATAGTTCTTTGATCCATCATAACCACTTCCCGGATCCGATAGGCACTGATATATCTGATATTAATAACATAAGATTGGCCGATTCGCATAAAATACTCCGGCATCTTTTCAATTTCGTTTTTCAACTTACCACGAAAAGAGATCAGATTCCCGGAACAAAGATGTATTTCCAGATTTTTGTCTTTGCTTTCCAAATACAATATGTCCCCGAAAGGAACAAAACCTGTCATCCCACGTTTCCCATATGTATACTTCTCCGTACCGTCTGAACAAAAATCAACTAATTTGTCAAGAGTAGCATAAACTCTGCTTTCCGTCATCGGCTTAATCAGAAAATCATACGGGTGAACTTGAAACAACTCCATCGCATAATTTGTTTTTGACGAGATATAAATAATCTGAAGCTGCTCATTTTTTAAAGATTCTCTAATAAATTTCCCGACCTCAACTCCGTTTGCTCTGGATAACTCTATATCCAGAAAGAGAATAGTGGGAATAATCCCTTTCTTCAGATCCGAAATCAGAGATTCACCATCATACCAGACCAGGCACTCCCCCTGAATACAGTGCCTCTCAAAATAGCCTAAGATCATCTGTTCCATTTGAGAACACACTGTTTTTTCGTCATCGCAGATGCCAATCGTAAAATACATTTTGAAGCCCCCTAACAACAGTATCATAATCCATTTGAAGTGCTTGATACCTAGAAAACGTAGATGCTGATAATGCCCTGTAGGCCGCATTTTGGTAAATCAGTTGTTCTTCAAATGCCGATCATAAACCTTATTTTGTAGTTCTCCTAGAATCAGTAATACCATCTCTACACCCACACAGCAAACCAGAACAAAGGAATCGTCTGTTCTCCTTGTAATACTCAGTCCCAAAAATACCACTAAGTAAACCAGCAATATTGCTCCAGTGCGGATTCTGAAAATCTCTTTTTCCTCCGCTGTAAGTCGATTCTCGGAATTGTCAACCGGCATCAGCCATAGAATAAATCCGATAGAAAAGACGAAAATCAAAAACTGGAAATATATTGACAGATGAACTGTCTTAAAGAGCCATAGGACGATCACAAAAATCATAGCAGACACGAAAGCACAGCCTTTCCTTGTTCTCATATGAAAACCGCCGGCATTTTGCCTTAACGGAAATAAAATCAGGCAAAAAGCCATGCCTTTACCGATTTCGCGAAATAGGCCGGCGATAATGGTGGCTACCAGCATACCAAATATCATGGATTTTACCATTTCTTTCCCAAAAAAATATATTTCTTTTTGCTCATCTATTGTCATATCATCAAATTCCATTTTTCCATACCAGCCTTTCCCCAACTGAAAACAACCGATTATCAAAACAAGCCATCGGAAAAACCTTCCGATGGCTTGTTTCCAAAAACTCGATTACCGCTTAAAGATGACTTTCGTTATTACTTGCTGCATTCCATCACAAGAATTCCACCGGTATCAGCATTTTCACAGAACAGAGCACCATCGTCATTCTGTTGAATATAAAGATATCTCCCTTCGCGAGAGTCAATCTTCTCCAACCCAGGCAACCGATAAAGAATCATTTCTTCTTTTGTATCAGCGAAAAGAAAATCATCTATCAATCCAATAGAAAAGAAATAATCAAGATCCAAAGTGCTAAAAGACTGATTTTCTAAATCGTAAATTTGGATAAGATACTCATTGTAGTACCCATCTTTCCATGCAAGGAACCGGTGGTTGGAAAAAACAGATCCTATATCAGACAAGTCGCAATCTATCTGGATTTCATCTCGTCCTTCCTTTTTGGATACTATTTTTATCTTACCATCTTCCGACTTGGTAGCATATGAATATGCACCATTACTCATCAATGGGACCTCGAAGGGTGAGGATAAATATACCTTATCGTGGTAAGTATATATATGCCCATTTTCATATCCTCTCAGATCGTATCTGTCTCCATTCGGCTCATACCAATAAAGTATCTCATCATACAAACATGGGCAAATAAGCCATCCGGCATCGCTGATATCCAATGATGAGAGTATCATTTGAGGATCTTCGTATGTTCCATTTTCGGACGATGAAGACGTCCATATGCAAAATCCATCCGCGCCATACTCCTGCCAATACACCCTCTTATCCGTCACAAAAATATCCACAATTGTAACCGGGTAAGAGGAATCATACCTATATACCAGACGATCTGTCCCTTTAAGGACGTCATAGATATGAATTTCTGTATTCAGATCCTCCGTAAAACGAAAACTTCCGTCGTACGCAGTCATTTGGTATTCAAAATAGGATGCGTAATCAATTGCGTAGACGATTGTTCCTTCCTTGTAATAAAATGTCGAGATTTCCGCATTATCATTCTTCGGAAGGACATATTCATTCAATTCAGGAAGTTGTGACTTGGCATCGGAGGCTTTCCCACAGCCGGAAAGAACAAGGGCCGAAAGCAGAATGAGTCCTTGTATGATAAAAAATCGCATTTTACTTTGTCTTTTCATTTTCCCATTTTTGAGTCGTCGAAAGCAAAGTCAGGTCACTCATCCCAATTCTGTCAAGCATCAGTAAATGAAATACCTGCCGGACACACTGACCGTGGAATAAGCCTCTGACAGAGTAACGCTATGAACTCCATAATAACTATTGTTGTAATTGCAATCGACAATACGCACCATATCGGTTGTACGATCCACATAGTCCAAACTCAGATAATGGCCGAGATTATGTCCTCCATAATAACCCAATGCTCCAGTCTTTGCATGCAATACAACCGGTTTGCAATTTGTCAATGATGTTGCAATCGCCTGTTCAAACTGCGCCTCTGTCTTAGAAGCTCCCGTAGAATATACATAACTGGAATATCCACTGGGCTTATAAGTATTAAGTGCGTCCGCTACCTGATATACATACAAAGATCCCTGACTGTCAACATTGTACGCTGTGTCTATGGTAGAAATCTTAGCCGCATCTGTTGAGCCGGGAACATTACCTGCTGCCCCCATACCGTATAGGCTCTGCAACACAGTTGTCGAACCACAGTTATAGGTTTTGGTTTGTTGGACATTTGTCACATATTGATAGCACACATTGCCTCCACCGCCCCTCGTTCCGACACGATTGGTTGCGTATACATTTTCCAGGAAATCAATTGCATACTCTGCCCCATAATCAGATAACATCATCTGGAATTGCTGATCTTTTTCATACTCTTCATACACAGCAGAAAGATAATCCGGAATGATCAGTTTGGAGGCCTGACCGGCTTCAAAGGACAATTTACCAACTCCTGAAAAAGCAAGTGCTAAGCAAAAACCTAAAATAGTACTCTTAACCATAGTTTACCTCCTCAAAGAATAATCGCAATCTTTTCCGCGAAAACCAGGCATTACTTTTTCTTCAAATTCTTTACAGCTTTTGTCATTTTCGGCTGATACGTAAAAAACGGGCACGCCCCGCTGGCATAATGTTTTGCCACTGCCACTACCAATATCTTTTCAAGATTACTCAACTTTTTGTTTTTCATTTACTGATTCCTCCTTTAAAAGATGTGGCCGTCTTCATCGACCTGTTTATTGTTTTATCATATATAAACACCCGGATCGCAAGAGGCGAAATTTGCCGCTAAACAGGCGATTTTTCTGTGCATAAGAGCAAAAAAAGACTTCTCCTTTTACCAAGGAGAAAGCCTTTCTACGTGTACTATATTTACCAATATCCTGTCAGGTTATTACATTGGCAGCACCAGTACATTCAGAATCCCCAGGATCAGCAGATGCACCGGATAAAAGCCGTAGAAGAAGTATTTAAACTGCCGTCCTCTCTTTCCATTGTAGAAGAGCAGGACGAAGAACGCAATAAACACGGTCCAGTAGATCTCCACGCAGAAGAAGAAAAAGAGGGCCCCCACGATGCACTGCAGGAGTTGTCTGCCCCGCAGAAGGTACAGCACCAGGATGGCTGCGACACCCATCAGGTTGTAATCGGTCCGGAACAGCAGCGCAACTGCCATGGTACCGAAGGTGGCCACCAGACGGATGGCGATGCCCTGTCCGGTATAACCGGCTACTGTCTCAGTGACACTTCCGTCAGAATTTACGGTCCGGTTCACCTTCCGGCAGTTTTCATCCGTGTACTGCAGTCCCCAGATGGCCAGCACACCCAGCAGCAGTGTCCAGAACACGTTCTGATGACTCCAATCCATATAGCTGCTCAGGAACGCCATATCGAAGGGCACCTCGGAGATCAGTGCAAAGATCAGCATGTTCCGGGCGTATTTGAACTTACTCTTCGTGTAGGTCATGCCCTCTACGATGAGGAAGCAATAGATAGGAAATGCGATGCGCCCGATGTAGCGCATCACATGGTCCACGGTCAGGGCGCCTGCCGGAAACCAGCTTACATTTGCATCGATCCAGCCGAATCTGGGCTCGATGAGAGATGCTGCCACATGATCGATCAACATGGTGATGACTGCAATGATCTTAATGGCACAGCCCGTCAGTTTTTGCCAGGAGTAGTGCTGATTTTTGGCCAGTAGCGCTTCTTTCATGATCTCCCCCTCACACTCTCTCAGTCTTCGCTCTCGTTTGCCGCATTCACGGTCTCCGAAACCAGTGCTTCCGCAGGTATCACATCCACAGCTGCATCTTCCGCCGGATCCTCTTTCCGGATCAGCCCCTCGATCACCTGCCAGATTTCTTCCCGGCCCGCTTTGTTCAGGGCGGAAAAAGGCAGGATCAATGTATCCTTCCCAGCTTTCAAGGTCTCACGGATCAGTTTCTCCTGCTTTGCCACCTGGCTGCGCTTGATCTTGTCCAGTTTCGTGGCGATGATCACGGGCTTGTACCCGCTTTTGCAGATCCAGTCATACATGGCCACATCGTTTTCCGTGGGCGCATGCCGGATATCCACCAGCAAAAATACCGCCCGCAACTGCTTGGAGGTGCGGAGGTACTTCTCGATCATCTTTCCCCATTTTTCCCGAGTGTCCTTGCCGGTAGCGGCATAGCCGTAGCCTGGGAGGTCCACGAAATAGAGGTCCGTATTTACTTTATAAAAATTGATGGTCTGCGTCTTCCCGGGCTGGGAGCTGGTGCGGGCCAGGTTCTTCCGATTCAGCAATCCGTTGATCAGAGAGGACTTGCCCACATTACTCCTGCCTGCAAAAGCCACCTCCGGGAGAGTGTTCTCCGGGAGGCGGCTGGTGATTCCGCAGACCGTTTCCAATGCTACTTGCTTAATAACCATATCATTCGTGCGTTCTTACGCACCCTGTCCCCGAATGACTTCGGGCTCTGCACCTTCCTCCACGCAATCCTTCGTGACTCGGCAGCTGGTGATGGAGGGATCCGAAGGGATCTCAAACATCACATCCATCATTGCCTTCTCCATAATGGAGCGCAGGCCTCTGGCGCCGGTCTTGTGCTCGAAGGCGCGGTGTGCGATGGCCGTCACGGCATCATCGTCGAAGGAAAGCTCCACACCGTCCATATCAAAGAGCTTCTGATACTGCTTGATCAGAGCGTTCTTGGGCTCACGCAGGATCCGGATCAGCGCCTCCTCGTCCAGTCCCTCCAGGGACACGGTGATGGGCACACGACCTACGAACTCGGGGATCAGGCCGAACTTGATGAGATCCTGGGTGGTCACCTGCTTCAGGATTTCACCGATCTCACGGGTGGATTTCTTCGTGATCTCGGTGTTAAAGCCGATGGCCTTTCGATCCAGTCTGGTCTCGATGATCTGTTCCAGGCCGTCGAAGGCACCGCCGCAGATAAAGAGGATGTTGGTGGTATCGATCTGGATCAGTTCCTGATGAGGGTGCTTTCTGCCGCCCTGGGGAGGCACGCTGGCAACGGTTCCCTCCACGATCTTCAGGAGTGCCTGCTGCACACCCTCACCGGACACGTCTCTGGTGATGGACACATTCTCGGATTTCTTCGTGATCTTATCGATCTCGTCGATGTAAACGATACCGTACTGGGCACGCTCCACATCATAATCCGCAGCCTGGATCAGCTTCAGCAGGATATTTTCCACATCCTCACCCACATAGCCGGCCTCCGTCAGGGTGGTGGCATCGGCGATGGCAAAGGGCACATTGATGATCTTCGCCAGAGTCTGGGCCAGGTAAGTCTTACCGCTTCCGGTAGGTCCCACCATGAGGATGTTGCTCTTCTGAAGCTCCACATCGTTCACGGACTTGGGAGCGGTAACACGCTTGTAGTGATTGTAAACTGCGACGGACAGGACCTTCTTTGCCTCTTCCTGGCCGATGACGTAATCATCCAGCCATGCTTTGATCTCTCTGGGCTTTAAGAGGTTGATGTCCTCCTTGATGCGGACCACCTCTTCCGATCCCTCGCCGAGCTCGTCGTCCAGGATATCGGCACAGGTGTCGATACACTCGTCACAGATATAGATTCCCGGAGGGCCCGCGATCAGGCGGCGCACCTCGGTATGGGGCTTTCCGCAGAAGGAGCAGCGGATCTTCTCCCCGGCCATCGGTTTCTTAGCCATGGTATTTCTCCTTATTTCTTCTCGTCGGCGGAAGCATGCAGGGTGATGACCTTATCTACCAGGCCGTACTCCTTTGCTTCCTCGGCAGTGAGCCAGTTGTCACGCTCGGTATCCTTGCAGACCTCTTCATAGGGCTTGCCGGTATTCTCGGACATGATGCGGTTCAGCTTCTCTCTGGTGCGCAGGATGTGCTTTGCCGCGATATCAATCTCGGTAGCCTGACCCTGGGAGCCGCCGGAGGGCTGATGGATCATGATCTCTGCATTGGGAAGGGCGTAACGCTTGCCCTTGGCACCGCCGGAGAGCAGGAACGCACCCATGCTGGCAGCCATGCCGATACAAACGGTGGAAACATCGCACTTGATGTACTGCATGGTATCATAGATGGCCATGCCTGCGGTAACGCTACCGCCGGGGCTGTTGATGTAGAGATGGATGTCCTTCTCGGGATCCTCAGCCTCCAGGAACAGAAGCTGTGCCACCACGATGCTGGCGGAGGCGTCATTCACTTCCTCACCCAGGAAAATGATACGATCCTTCAAAAGGCGGGAGTAGATGTCATAGGATCTCTCGCCCTTACTGGTCTGCTCAATGACATAAGGTACTAAACTCATTTTGATATCCTTTCTGATCTCTCGATCCGTACTGTACATATACAAAGAGGGAGCGGAACAGGACTAAGGCAACGCCTTTTCCGTCTCCGCTCCCTATTATAAACCTGTGATGCCGAAAGGGAAAGCAACTGTCAGTTCAAAGAACCGGAATTACTTCTCTACGGCTGCGTCGGTCAGGAAGTCCATAGCCTTCTTGATGCGAACATCCTCGGAAACCTGCTTGCTTCCGTTCTCGCCCAGCATCTCCTTGACCTTGTCCACATCCAGAGCGTAAGCCTCTGCCATGGTCTTGAACTCGGACTCCAGATCCTCGTCGGTCACGGTGATGTTCTCTGCCTCGGCAACAGCCTCCAGAACCAGACGGGACTTGATGCGGGACTCAGCCTGGGGCTTCACCTGCTCCATCATCTTCTCTACGGTCATGCCGGTGTACTGCATGTACATCTCGAAGGACATGCCCTGGCTCTGCAGTCTCTGTGCGTACTCGTTCACAATGCTGCGCTGCTCGGTCTCGATCATTGCCTCAGGGATCTCCATGGTAGCATTCTCGATGACCTTATCGATGACTGCATCCTGCTTAGCACTGTTTGCATCGCTGATCTTAGCGGTCTCAAGCTCTGCGCGGATGCTGTCTCTGTATGCGTCTACGGTGTCAAAGCCCTTATCGTCCACGAAGTCCTCATCCAGAGCGGGAACCTGCTTCTCCTTGATCTCGTGCACGGTGCACTTGAAGACTGCGGGCTTGCCTGCAAGGCTCTCCTCGTGATAGTCCTCAGGGAAACTGACATTAACGTCAACTTCCTTCTCTACCTCAACGCCTACCAGAGCCTCCTCGAAGCCGGGGATGAACTGGCCGGAGCCGATGGTCAGCTGATAATTGGTGCCCTTGCCGCCCTCGAAAGCAACGTCATCAACGAAGCCCTCGAAGTCCAGAACCACCTGATCGCCGTCTTTTACGGCACGATCGGTAACGGTCTCATAACGAGCCTGCAGATCCAGCTCCTTCTTGATCTTCTCCTCAACCTCTGCGTCGGTCACAGCGGTATCCTGCTTCTCTACCTCGATGCCCTTGTACTGGCCCAGGGTCACAGGGGGCTTGAGAGCAACCAGAGCGGTGAATACCATGGGCTTGCCTGCCTCAGCGGTAACCACTTCGATCTTGGGAGAGGATACGATGTCCTCACCGCACTCGTCGTATGCCTTCTCGTATGCATCGGGGATTGCCTCGTTGACAGCGCCCTCCACGAATACATCCTTGCCGTACATCTTCTCGATAACGGCGCGGGTAGCCTTACCCTTTCTGAAGCCGGGAATGGAGATCTTTCCTTTTTCCTTGTTATATGCGGTCTGCAATGCCTTCTCGAAATCCTCTGCGGATACCTCGATGGTCAGCTTTGCCATGCTTCCTTCCAGTTTCTCAACCTGTACGCTCATCTGCGTAACCTCCTTCTAAATACTGACAATCTTGCAAATATCGCCACTCATCCATAGTGACAATCGCAAAGTATTTTATCAAATTTCCCCCCGATACGCAAGGAAAACCTGAAAAACTTACGGGCCTCAGTCGGAGACATCCACATCCGGAGATACATACACATGATAGTCGGGATATGCCTGCTGCACCGCAGCGCAGATGGCGTCCAGCCCCTCCTTCGGGTCGATATCAAAACTCAGCACCGCATCAAAGCGCATCTCCCGGGTCTCCTGGTCCAGATAAAAGCCGTGGAGCTGGATCACGCCCTCCTGCTCCAGAACGATCCGACGGACATCGTTTTCGATCCGCGCCGCCTCATCGTCTTTTGTATTATAGGAATAAACACCTGCTGCCACCAGCACCACGCCGGTCTCCCGATGCACCTTGTCGGACAGACGTCTCGTAAGTCTGTCCACCTCCTTCACCGTCATGGTGTCGGGCAGTTCCAGGTGAACGGAAACATAATCCCTGTCGGGACCGTAATTGTACATGACCAGATCATAGGCACCACGCACTTCCGGGTCCTCCCGAAGCAGTTCCTTGATGCGAAGCGTGGTCTCCCGGTCTGCGCGAACCCCCAGGATCTCGTTGATGGTTTCGATCATCATTTCGATACCCGCACGAATGATAAAGAAGGAGATCAGAAGTCCCACAAAGGCCTCCAGAGAAAGCCCCGTGACCAGGAAAATAATGGCGGAAAGCAGGACGGATCCGGAGAGAACGGCATCAAAGAGTGCATCGGAACCGGATGCTACCAGAGAGCCGGAGTTCACCTCTTCTCCCTTTTTCTTCACATATCTGCCCAGCACCAGCTTCACAACCACCGCTACAGCGATGATCACCAGAGAAATCGTACCGTAATCCGGCTCCTCGGGATGAATGATATGCTTTATGGATTCCACGCCGGAAGTGATGCCGGCATAGAGGACGATCCCCGCCACCACCATAGCACTCAGGTACTCGATCCTGCCGTATCCCAGGGGATGCTTCTTATCCGGAAGCTTCCCCGCAAGCTTCGTTCCCACAATGGTAATGATGGAGGACAGAGCGTCCGAGAGATTGTTCACTGCGTCCAACGTCACGGCGATGGAATTTGCCAGAATGCCCACCGCAGCCTTAAAGGAAGCCAGCAGCACATTGGTCACGATGCCGATGATACTGGTCCTGATGATGACACGATCTCTGCTGTTTTCTCTTCCCGTGGTTCCTTCTTTTTCCATAGCGATCTCCTTACAACACAAAATTACTGTCACTTCACCATTTTCTATGGTTTTGCGGGATTTTGCAAGCGGCGCGCCACGGAAAAATCAAAGGGCAGACCGCTGCAGGCCAGCCCTTTGAGACTTCAATATTCTTTCTTGATAATTTTTCTTACGTATCCTCAGGATTCACTGTCCGACTTTGCTGCCGGATCATATTCCAGGATATCTCCGGGCTGACAGTTCAGTGCCTCGCAGATGGCTTCCAGTGTGGAAAACCGGACGGCACTGATCTTTCCCGTCTTGATCTTGGAGAGGTTCACGTTGGATACACCGACCCGCTCCGAAAGCTCGTTCAGACTCATTTTCCGATCCGCCATAACGCGGTCCAGTCTCAGAATGATCTTACCCATATTCCGGCCCTCCTTTACAATGTCTCATCCACTTCGGTCTGCAGCGCAGCGCCATACTCAAGGATGGCATAAATGCACCACATCATCAGCCCTACCAGAAGGCCGCAGCCGACGCCCACAAAGAGTACACAGACAACGGTGGAGATGATAAAGGCGGTACGGACCTGCTTCATAATGTTCTCGGAGAAGGGATTTTCCTCCGCGATGAGGCTCTTCAGGATCTTCTCAAAAATGCTGATGATCACAATGAGCATCACGCTGATGCCGGCGCCCCAGCCGATCATGTAAAGGAAGGGGGCGGTGTAGTTGCCCTGTGCAAAATAGGACTCATAGTCAATGTCAAAATCGATCAGGCCGCCATTGACACCCATCTGATCCACGGTAAGATTTCCGGCTTCAAATTCTTCTGCGATGAACCGGTCGACATCCGGGGTAGCCACCAAAGCGATGGCACCGACGATGCAGCAGACCATCCCGATCACTGCCACGATCTTCAGAAATACGAAAAACTTGACGGACTTCTCACAGCGGGACTTAATTACATTTAACTTGGTTTCCTGTGCACTCATTTCATTTCCTCCTCTTATGCCGGAGCCTTTCGCTGCCGGTTCCTGTGCTGATTTCAGATACTTGGTTTGTAGCGATCAGTGTTACCATTAAATATTTAATGTTTATCGATAAACCAAGTCTAGCAGAGGGAAAAATGATTGTCAACTATTTTTTAATGTTTTTCGTTAAATTTTTAATCGTAATCAAAAATCAGCGGTTTTTCGCTGCTCAAAGCAGCCTTCGGACTGCATCTCTGTATTCGTCAGGATCCTTGCTTTTGCGGATCCGTGCCAGCGCATCCTCCCTGTCGGGATAGCGGCTTCCCATGTAAAACCAGAGTTCCTTCATTTTAAACAGAATGTCCTTCTCTGCGAAGTTCGCTTCCCGGTAGGCATCCCACATGGCGTCCAGATAGGTTTGCATTTCCTCCACAGTAGCAGGATCGCCGCCCTTGATCTCCCGGGCCAGGGCAGGATCCGCCACCAGGCCTCTTCCGATCATAAAGCGGCTGACCCCCGGCAGTTCCTTACTGACACGGGCCGCATCCTCCGGCGTACAGATATCCCCGTTGTAGCACACCGGACATGTCAGTTGCGCTGCCATCGCCCGAAAGGCCTCCAGGTTCGGAGTACCTTTGTAGAGATCCGTCCGGACTCTGGGGTGGATGATCACTTCACAAAAAGGGAAGCGCCCCAACACCTCTCCCAGCGCGGCGCTTTCCGATGCATCGTTGTATCCGATCCGTGTTTTTACCGAGATCCGGGGCAGATCCTCCGCAGCGAAGACCTCCTCGAAAAAGGCATTCAACCTCTCCGGATCCGCCAGCATGCCGGAGCCCTTCCCCTTGGTCACCACCGTGGGGGAGGGACAGCCCAGATTCAGGTTCACCTCTTCGTAGCCCGCGGATGCGATCTCCCGGGCCGCCCAAATAAAATCAACTGCATTAGCCGTCAGCACCTGAGGGATCAGCTGCGGATCATAAGGAAGATACTCCCGCTCGTCCCGATGCTTGAAATGATGGTGCTGATTTGTGGCCAAAAATGGCGTGTAATAGGTATCCGCTCCGCCGAAGACATCCCGGTGCACATGCCGGAAGGCAGCTACCGTGATCCCCTCCAGGGGAGCAAACGAAATATGTTCGATCAAAATCTGTTTCCTTCCAAAATAACTGTTTCGTCAAGCAGCGTAGCACACTCCGTCACGCCGGATTTCTGCTTTTTATTTCTGCGTTCCATAGTCCGCCAGGCGCTTTCCTTCCGGAACCCTCACCACCGGCGCATGGGAACAGCGGGCATTGTACTCCTCTTCCGTCAGCTCACCGCTGTTTTGATAGAAATTCACCGCATCCCGGCCCTGATCCAGATACATGGCCCGGACCCCTTCAGGATTAAAGCCGTAAAGCATCAGGTTAAAACGCTCATCCTCCTGCTGGTCCTTGTTGACGGAATATGTGTTGACCATGTAGGGACAGCAGTCCAGGATCTGCGAGTCAAACACATACCAATAGGTAGACGAATAGGTCATGGAAGGAGCGTAGGCCTCCATGATCACGCCGTCCGCGTGAAGCTCTGCCCAGCCTCTGTACATGGTACCGAAGATGTTTTTCGGCTTCCCCGCTTCCAGGGTGTAGATATCAACGATCTCGTTATAGTGGGTAAAGAACAGTTCGTCGATACCGTTGCCATCCATATCCCGGAAGTAATACCGGACATCATCCTCCGTAGCGCCCCAGGGCCAGCCCCGCTGTACCAGCTCGGAAAAATACTTCGCATCGTCGGAAAGCTCAAAGGTGTCGGGATGATCCTGTGCGTCCTTGTACCAGACCAAAACATCCTGATAGAGAACCTCGTCCTCCGCAATCGGCCTCCGGATCGTGGAACCTGCCCGGGCCTCCTCCGCCGTCATGGACGCAGTGATAAAGGCCCCGTGGGCATCGTATTCCCCGGAGATCATCACCACATCGAACACACCGCCCCATTTTCCGGTAGATACGTAGATGCAAAATTCCGGGATTCCCTCCGACACCCAGAGACGATAACATGTATTTTCCCCCGCGTTCAGGGTGCACTCGTCCAAGGTGTAACCCGTGGCAAAGTCCCAGGCGTCCACATCAAAACTGCCGTAGTCCAGGCGCACATCCATATCATCATAAAGAGGGATCACATAAATGTGAGACTCATAGGTCTGCAGCATGATCACGTCCTTGGGCTCTTCCAGGAGCGCGGCGATCTCCTCGGGCGGATCGATGAGAAAATACGCCAGGGCATTTTCCGGGGCTGCGCTGCGAAACGCCTCCAGATCCTTCTCCGAATGGGTCAGGAGATACAGTGCATAGGCTTCCATGGCATCCTCGTTCGGCAGGACCTGAAAAGGCTTGGAGAGACTCGTGATCTGCGGTCCCACCTCTGGCTCGGGTTCCGGTGCAGGTGACGGCTCCGGCTCCTCCGCTTTTGTCCCCTGAGCATCAGCGTCTGACTCTGACTTTGCAACGCCATCTGCCTCTTCCTGCTGTTTTTCCGGCTCCGCCGTCTCGGCCGTCGTCTCCTGCGTATTTGCCGTAGAAAAAGTTTCCTGCAGCTGCTCCGGGGTCTGCTTCCCGCAGGCCACCTCGATCAGCAGAATGGCAGCCATGATCATTTCCAGTAATATCCGCTTATATCTCCACATAGGCCCGTCCTTTCCCGTGTTGCGATCCGACATATCCGGCGGGATACCCACCTTCTGATCATTCCTGTTCGGATACTTCTATTATCTTCGTTTCCGTGAGATTTTCAAGGAAATACGATGTAGAATCCACCTATTGACATTATGTCATTAGTTTCTCCCCTTGCAATTTGTATGAAAAAGAGACACAATAGAGCCCATGATCACCTCAAGCGGTTTTGATAGAAAAGAAAACAGGACCTGGTTTGTGAAGGGCATGCGCTACGGCGTTCCCATCGGTGCAGGATACCTCGCCGTTTCCTTCGCACTGGGCATCATGATCCGGAAGCAGGTGGGCTTTTCCGCCCTGGCAGCCGCCGTCACCAGTGCTCTGGCTGTGGCCAGCGCCGGAGAGTACGCAGGCTTTACCGTCATTGCGGCAAACGCTCCCTATGTGGAAATGATCATCGCCATGCTGGTCATCAATGCCAGATATCTGCTGATGAGCACGGCCCTCTCCCAGAAATTCCCGGAGAAAATGGCATTTTTCCATCGCTTCTTCGTGGCGCACTTCGTGACGGACGAGATCTTCGGCGTGGCCAGTTCCGACCTGATCCCGGAAGGGAAGCTGAATCCCTTCGTCATCTACGGTATGGGTGCGGTGGCCGTTCCCTGCTGGGCAGTAGGCACCGGCATCGGCGTACTGGCAGGAAACATTCTGCCTGCGGACATCGCCAAGGCTCTCAGCGTCTGCCTCTACGGCATGTTCATCGCCATCATCATTCCGCCCGCCAAGCGAAACAAGGTCATCGCAGGCTTCATCGCTCTGGCCTTCCTGTGCAGCTACGGTGCTTCCGTTCTGCCATATATCTCCGCCCTCTCCGAGGGCACCCGCATCATCTTGCTGACAGTGGTGCTCTCCCTGGTGGCAGCCCTGCTCTTCCCCGTAAAGGATGAGGAGGAAGCAGATCCTTCCGAAAAGGAGGTGGCTGCGAAATGAGCGGAAATCATCTGATCTATGTTCTCATCATGTTTGGCGTCATCTACGCCATCCGTGTACTGCCCCTGACCCTGATCCGGGGCAAGGTAAAAAACCGGTTGCTGAAGTCCTTTCTGTACTACGTGCCCTACATCACCCTGGCGGTCATGACCTTCCCCGCCATCATGCAGGCCACGGAAAATCCCCTCTCCGGACTCATCGCACTGGCAGTCTGTATCGTCATGGCACTCTTCGGCCTGGGACTTTTCCCCTGCGCCATCGCGGCCAGCGTCATCGTATATCTCCTGGAGATGTTCCTCTGATTTTTTTGCAAACGAAAACCCGCCGATCACTCGGCGGGTTTTTCTGTCAGCAGCTTCCGTGCCACATGCACATTGAAGAACTCGATGAGGGGCCCCATGAAAAATGCGGTGATGATGGTGCCCACACCTGCGATGGTCGGGATCTGTGAGGCGCTTCCGCCGGAAAGCAGGAAGAGCACCACTCCCAGGATCACACAAGCCAAGTCCGTGATGATGCGCACATACTGGAATTTTCCCTTCTTCCAGGTGTTCACGATGATCAGCGCCACCGCGTCATAGGTGGAAACACCCAGATCCGCCGTCATGTAGAAAGCGGAACCAAAGCAGATGATCACCACACCGATGACCAGGCACAGGATCCGCACCCCCATGGAGGGATCAATGATCCAGGTCTGCAGCCATTCGTAGGTAAACTGGGTAATGTACCCCAGCAAAAAGAGATTGATAAAAGTGGCGATGCCAATGTAGTGCCGGTCAAAAACCAGCGCAAACAGCAAAAGCACCGCATTGGTGATCACATATAAGGTGCCGAAGCTGATAGGGATCATGTCATCCAGTCCCGCCATAAAGGCCTGGAAAGGATCCACTCCCAGAGCTGCGATCTTGAAGATGCCCACACTGATGGCACAGATGATGACACCGAACAGGGACATCCCCACTCTTCTGAATTTCATATTCATATAAAAATCCCCAAGTCTTTCCTACATAAACCAGAGGGCAGAATCGTCCATCTCCCCGGGGGACGCAAAGCCCGTGTTACTCATGATATACTGCAATTCTCCCGCCAGTCCGCGAAGGAACTTCTCCACGCCGGGAGCGCCTTCCGCCTCCAGTCCCGGCATCATGGAGCGACCCACTGCCGCACCGTCCGCGCCCAGCGCCAGAGCCTTGTACACATCTGCGCCGCTTTCGATGCCGCAGTCCACGAAGATCTTCACATCCCGATCCTCCAGAGCTTTTGCAATGTCGGGAAGCACCATCATGGGCGGCACCGCATAGGGCATGCGTCCGTGATGATGACTGATGATGATACCCTTTGCGCCGATTTCCGCGCACTTCACCGCATCATCCACACTTAAGACGCCCTTTACCACAAAAGGCAGGTCCGTCATCTCCACATAGGAGCGGAGCATATCTGCGGTCTGTACCGCCATCTCCTCTCCCAGCACCACATCCATTCCGCCGTTTCCGAAGATGTGGTCGATGTCCATACCGATACCGAAGGCGCCTGCGTCAGCCGCAAAAGCAAACTGATCCCGCACCTTCCCGGCGTCGGCGTAGGGCTTTACAATCCGTACCGTCTTTGCTCCGGTATCCACGATCCGCCGGAACATGTCGTTTTCCATCATGCCACAGAAGTTCAGGATGTTCAGATCCTTCGCCGCAAGAGAATACTCCTCCAGTCCCGTGAGGCTTCTGCCGCCATACTGTCCCAGATGGGAAAATGCGGGCGTCAGGATCGGCATGGAGAAAGTCTCGCCGAACCACTCCACGGACAGATCCGCCATTGTTGAATCAATGATCTTCTGCTCGATCAGGATCGAATCCATGTACTGCCGCGTTATGACATTTGCGTCGGAAATTCTCTCAGATCCCATGCAATACCTCCTTCAGATAGCCCATGGATGTAATGTATTCCTCGTCCGTATTCAGATGCTCCAGGATGACGGGCATTTCCGGATCGATGCGATGCATCCGCTCCGCATAGGCACGTAAGGGGAACTCTCCCTTTCCGGGCGCACACTCTTCCAGCCGGAAGGTGAAGGCCTCGCTCAGATGTACATCTTTGATGTGACAGCTCCGGATCCTGTTTCCGAGAGTCTCTGCCACTTCCTCCAGAAATTCTTCCGGATAGAAATACCTCTCAGCGGAGTTGATCATGTTGATGATATCCATATGCACCGCAAAGCGGTCCCGCTCCACCATCTCCAACAGCCGCAGATATTCCTTCGGTCCCGTAGGGATCATCCAGGGCATGGGCTCCAGGGTAAAAAAGGAGTGCTTTACATCCGCTCTGTCGATGATCTCCCGCACCATGGCCACTGTCTCGGTCCAGGCTCTTTCGGAAAAATTCTCCTTGTAGGCGCCGTCCCAGACAGGGCCGAAAGCACCTGCCACATTCACGGCGCATCTGGCCCCCAGGAAATCTGCCAGCCGCAGCTGTTCCACACAATAGTCCGTATTGCGGCGCCGCTCCTCAGGATCCGGCGACAGGGCGTTGCGCCAGATCCCCACCTCTGCGATCAGCAGGTCATGGGCCTCGGCCGCTTCCTTGTACGCGATGATCTTTTCTTCCGGGGCATTGCAGTCCAGCGGGAAATTCACCGCTCTGCACCCCAGCTTAATCTGATTTTCCGCCCATTCCTCCGGCGTTTCATGCCGGAGGGGGCTGGAAGTCCCCAATCTCATTTCGTTTTCCCCTATGGAGCTGCCATCTCATATTTGTGACAGCAGCGTCACTTAACAAATTTACAGTCCTTGGATCAATATAGCTCTGCAGGGAGCGCCGTCAAAATACCCCAGATTCAGAGGTGCGGAATTCAGGAAATACACACCCTCCGGCACATCCTCCAAACGGATTCCCTCCAGGAGCACGATCTTCTCTCCCAGCATTGCCATGTGAGACAGCAGAGGTGCATCCTCAGGGCCAACGGTCTGAGACTCGTTGCCGTAAAGACGGATCTGATGCTTTGCCATGACCTTGGCACCGGCTTCGGTCAAGGTAGCCTTGCCCTTGATCAGAATGCGGGTAGCAGCACCTTCCTTGCCGGACGTTTTTTCCGCAGCCCGGGCCTCCTCCAGGATCTGTTCCGCATCCTCCGCGCTGATGTCACCGGTAAACTCCTTCACAAAGGCATAGCCGATGAACTTCTCCAAAGGTACCTCGTCGATGGTATCGCCACCGTCGATAAAGTGATAAGGCGCATCCACATGAGTGCCATTGTGGGCACACATCTGAAAGGCGCTGAGGTTACAGACATCTCCGTCACTCTTTTTCAGGATCTCATACCGCTGGGGCACCGGATCTCCGGGATACACCGTACAGCTGAACACTTCCTGTGCAATATCGTATATCTTCATATTCTTCTTCTCTTCGTAAAATCCGCTCCGGAGATTTCTTCCGGAAACCACGCCTCAAACCATCATCTGATAGATCTTCGTGCAATCCTCCGCGGACAGCTCCACAAAACCACTGATGCTGCCGGGTCTGCCATCGCCGTTGCACAGGACATCCACCAGCTTCGGAATATCCTCTTCCTTCGCACCCAGCTCTGCGAAATTCGCAGGCATACCCAGGTCGATGAGGAATCTGCGGAATGCCTCGATGCCTTCCAGCGCCGTTACCTCGGGATGATCGAAGTCCATCTGGCAACCCCAGACGCGGACTGCCACCTTGGCAAAGCGCGTCACATCATGGTTCATCACATATTTGAACACTGCGGGCATAGTCACTGCCAGACCTGCGCCGTGTGCACAGTCATAGAGAGCGGAGAGCTCATGCTCGATATTGTGACTGTTCCAGTCCTGACTCCGTCCGACGCCGCAGGAATTGTTGTGTGCCATCATACCTGCCCACATGATGTTTGCTCTCGCATCGTAATTGTCGGGATCTGCGATGACGCGGGGACCCTCATGCTTCATGGTCAGGAGCAGCGCCTCGATCAGACGGTCCGTCACCTCTACTTCCTTTGTATTGGTAAGGTACCGCTCATAGAGGTGTGCCATGATATCCGTGATACCTGCCGCCGACTGATATGCGGGAAGGGTCTGGGTCAGCGCAGGATTCAGGATGCTGAAGCGGGGACGGATGGCGTTGCTGCCGGTGCCGCGCTTAAACATTCCCTCTTCCTTCGTGATGACGGAGTCGGGGCTGCCCTCGCTGCCTGCTGCTGCGATGGTCAGTACCGTCCCCACGGGAAGTGCCTTCTCAATGTGGGACTTTCCGCTGTAGAAATCCCAGAAATCACCGTCATACAAAACGCCTGCCGCAATGGCCTTCGCAGAGTCGATAACGCTGCCGCCGCCCACTGCCAGGACGAAATCCACGCCTTCCTTCCGGCACAGATCGATGCCTTCATATACCAGACCGCTTCTGGGATTGGGTTTTACGCCACCCAGGGATACATAAGGGATTCCTGCCGCATCCAGAGACGCCCCCACACGATCCAGGAGTCCGGATTTTTTCGCGCTCTGTCCGCCGTAGTGAATGAGAACCTTCGACCCGCCGAACTGCTTTACATACTGTCCTGCCTCATTCTCCGTGTCCTTACCGAAGACAAAAAATGTGGGGGAGTAAAAAGTAAAATTATCCATATCCGTTAACCTCCGTATTAAATTAACCTTTGATTTACAGCTGCGCGAATCGTTTTGTACAACAAGGCCCGACCCGCGTTACCCTTCAAGAATACCGACGGCCCGGGCCGAATAATACTTCTTTTTTAGTTTCTTTTGACCGATTTTTGTCGAACCCCCGGAAACAGACCCAGACTTATTCTGCCGGATCGTGGTGCCCGGTTCTCATTCTCTCCTCGTAATCTGCGGCTTCCATAGGCTTCGCATAAGCGTATCCCTGGATCATGTCGCAGCCCTCCGCTGCCAGGAAATCCACCTGATCCCGGACCTCGACGCCCTCCGCCACGGTGCGCATGTTCAGGCTGCGGGCCAGCCGGATGGCCTCCGCCACCACGATCTGACCTCTGTCACCCGCTTCGCTCCCGCGGAAGAATTCCGCATCCAGTTTCAGCACATCCAGCGGCATATCCTTCAGGGAATTCAGGGAGGAATACCCTGCGCCGAAATCGTCCATAGATACGGAGAAGCCGTAATTTTTCAGCCTTGTGATGGTCTCGATCATGGCCTTCTTGTCATCGAAGAAAGCACTCTCCGTCAGCTCGATCTCAATGAGATCATGAGGACAGTTCTCTGCGTCCACCAAATCCCGGATCTGCTCTGCCAGGTCACTCTCGATGAAATGGGCTCTGGATACGTTGACGGACACGGGCACGCATTTGTATCCCTGGTCCTTCCAGCGTTTCTGGTCCCGGGCTACATGAGTGATCATGTAATGGTCGATCTCCGTGATAAACCCGTTTTTCTCGAAGATGGGAATGAACTTAAAAGGAGTGACAAATCCCAGATCCGGCGACTGCCAGCGGATCAGTGCCTCCGCTCCCGACAGTTCATTGGTCTGAGGATTGTATTTCGGCTGGTAATAAACCTTGAATTCCTCGTTCTGGATTGCGATCTTCTGGCGCTCCGTCACCGCATCCTGCCATCTGCGATCTTCCACGATCTTCTCATCGAAGAAGGAAATGCCGGAGTCTTCCGAATCCGCCATGACGGAACGGGCGGTAACGGCGTTGTTGTACTCGCTGCTGAGCTCCACCCGCTTTCTGCTGAGGGCTTTTCCCTTATCGTTGCGCTTCACATCCAGCAGACTGACGCCCACCTGGAAAGCAAAACGGTGATCCGCTTCCACTGCCTCCAGCTGATGGATCAGCGCCTCCAGTCTCGCCCGGAGATTCTCCTGATTGTCATACCGCAGAATGAGAGCAAAGGAAGAAGATGACAGGTGTGCCACAATTTCTCTCGACTTCGTCTCCCGGCGCAGCACATCGTAGATCTTCTTCAGGATGATGTCCCCCTGCTTTACCGAGTGGCAGACGCAATAATTGCGGTAATTCACAAAGACCAGATTCACCACGGCAAAGCCGATGGTCCTGTTCCGGGACCGCCGGATCATCTGCTCTCCCTTGATCTGGAAGTACATCTGATTGTGCCCCATGGTGACGGGATCCGTGAAGAAATAGTTCACTACCTTACGCTGGCGACGGATGCCGGAAATGGTAAAGCCAAGTAAAACGAAGATCATGATCACCACGATGACGATCATAAAGCCCGCCACTTCCAGGAAGAGGGTCATCTCCTGGATGTCCACCG
This sequence comes from Lachnospiraceae bacterium, assembly GCA_016286555.1. Taxonomy (GTDB): domain Bacteria; phylum Bacillota; class Clostridia; order Lachnospirales; family Lachnospiraceae; genus AC2028. Next base: position 134,889 of record JAEETA010000002.1, read on the forward strand.
TAAAATAGGATTTCCCGACAAAAGAATACCCCGTTTCACCGATGGGAACTGCCATCCACAGAGGCGCGTTCAGCTCGGATGCAGCCTTGGTAAACTGCTCGTCGAAATTCCCCTCTACCGTATAGGAAAAGAACACGCCCTCCTCGTCCGAGGGACCGATACCGCTGATGTAGAGCCCCCCGGGCTCGTACCCGTCGTCCTCAATAGCTGCCTCCAGGCGTTCATCCGCCGTGCGGAACCACGCAAAGATCTTGCCGTAATCGATGTTGATGTATCCGCCGTCATTCACATGCAGATACTTCTGATCCTGATCGCGAAATACCTTCAGCTCCTGGGACAGAAAGCCGAACTTCCCGTCCAGCATCTCCGAATCCCGGGTATCTGCGCCCACACGGTGTATCACCTGCCCGGCGTCGTTCAGGACCAGGAATTCATACCCGCATTTGTCCAGACATTTGTAAAAATTCGCCTGGTCGGATTTTTTTGCGGCTGCGTCCTCACTCATCCTTGCATAGGATTCGAAGGCATGGTACTGGGCCATCATCTTCGCTTCCACCATGTAGTTCAGGAATCCCACCACCGAGATAGCGATGAGCATCATGCTGATGGAAAAAAATATGATCAGGGCGATCAGTGTCCCCCAGGTATTTGTCTTTCGGATCTTTCTGTAGACTTCCTTGTTCTTCATCGGGTCGTTTCCTCCGGAGCCGTTTCTTCAGGTGATCAGGAATGCACCATTTACGGGTGATCTGCGATGAATTTTTCCATCCAGATCATGTTGTACCAGCGGTCAAATTTACGGCCGCATTTGTGGAACTCTCCCACCTTCGTATAGCCCATCCGACTGTGGAAATGTTCACTGTCCTTCGTCAGGTACTCGTCCTCTTCGATGGGATTACCGATGCAGGCATAGAGATTGCGGATCCCACGCTTCTTCAGTTCCTCTTCCAGCGCGGCGTAAAGCGCTCTGCCATAGCCCTTTCCCTTCTCATGGACGTCCATGTAGATCGTCGTCTCCACGCAGTGATCGTAGGCCGCTCTGCCCTTAAACACGCCGGCGTAGGCGTATCCGCGGATCACCCCGTCCTCTTCCAGCACCAGATAAGGGTACTTTGCCGAGATGTACTCAATCCGCCCACGGAATTCCTCTAACGTAGGCACCTCGATCTCAAAGGTGATGGCAGTGTTTAATACATAATAAGAATAAATCTCCAGAAGGCGCTCTGCGTCCTCCGGTGTCGCATTACGGATCATGTTCTCCCCCGCTTCCTGAAAATGAGACTTTCCAATAAAATATTATAACTTTCAAGGTAAGACCGGGCAAGACCGGCAGTGTTATAATGGAACTTATGAAAAACACTATTTTTTCTCAATACAAAAAAATCCTTTCCATCCTCCTGTGCACCTGTCTTTTGACAGGCCTCGCAGGCTGCGGCCCGGCGGAAACCGCACAGGATACTGCCACGCAGACGGAACAAACCGATGCCACTGCGGATCCTGCTGCCACGGGCGACAGTCTCCCCGGTGAGAACGGAGATGCTTCCGCCGGTGCGAACACGGATCCTGCTGCGACCACCGATACGGATGCAACCCCCGCAGGCAAGATCACGGATGGTGGGCTCCCCATCGTGGATTTCGATCACTTCGTCAACGGTGCCTGGAAACAGGAAATGGCGGATCAGAACGCGGGAGATGTCTATACCTGGGACAAGGAGAACAGGGAGGCGAAGGAATTCGTCATGGAATTCCTGAAAAACGGAGACCTGTCCACCCTGTCCGAAGAGGACGGACTGTACAAGACTGCGGCTGTCTTCCGGGAAATGCTGGATATCAGTGATGTTTCCACCCGCACGGAAAAAGCGCAGGAGCTCCTGAAACCCATCACCAGGGCAAAGAGCCTTTCGGATCTCTATGCACTCTACGGCGATGAGCGCATCGCAACCTTCAATAAGCTCCTGCGGTTCGAGGTAAAACCAGACTGGTACGGGTACAACACCCTGAACTATTGCCCCACGGATCTGGACGGGATCCTCCGCTACTATCAGGAGGCCCTGGCAAACGAAGCGCATCCCGAGCACGCCTGCTATGTTTCCTACATGGAGTCCTTGGGATTCTCAGAGGAGCGGGCCACCGAGATCGTAGCCCACGCACTGGAGATCTCCGACATCGTAAACGCCTATCAGAACGATCCGGAGTATGTGGATGAGCTCTGGTATTTTGACCGGGAGGATATGGCGGAATGTCCGGATTTCCCGCTGTTTGACATCCTGACGCAGCTCCATGCCTTCTGCGGTGATGAGGACATCCTGGCGCATAATAATTTCCGCGCGCTCTGCAATGAGCTCTTTACGAAGGATCATGTGGAAGCGCTGCGGGATCACCTGCTCTTCTGCGCCGCTTCCGGAATGGCGGTAGTCTGCGCCTACGAGCCCTATATCACGAACGAGAACTATCCATACGAGGAGTATGTCTACTCCTACATCGAAAGCATGGCAGGCAGCACCCCCGACGAATACTATCTGCGGGAGAAGACTTCCGATGCGGATATGGCAGCGGTCCGGTCCATCTATGACGACGTCCTGGCGGAGACACGCCTCATGCTGGGCGACACGGAATGGCTCACCGTTCACATGCAGGAAAAAGCAAAATCAAAGATTCTCGGAATCCGGACATTTTTCGGAGAAAATACTCACAAAAATGAGTTTTCGGATGTGACCCTCACGGGAGATACCTTCGATGATTCCTTTGCACTCTGGGCCTCCAGAGACCGGTTTGAGCGGAGTCAGACTGCATACGAGGACGCGGAGCGGGGATATTTCAAGGAAAACATGCTGGTAGGAAGCGCCTGGTACAACGAACGGTACAACGCGATCTACATCAGTGCCGTTTGCCTGGCAACAGCGACGGATGCAGAGAACGCATCCTATGAAGAGCTCCTGGGAAATTTCGGTCAGGTCCTGGCCCACGAGATCGCACACTCCCTGGATCCCCTGGGCGTGCAGTACGATAAGAACGGCTGGCTGGAACCCTGGCTGGATGAAGCGGCGCAGGCGGAATATGACAGCAGGGTGGGGCAGATCACATCCTTCTTCGACGGGATGGATACGGAATATGACAGGCCTGTCGACGGAGCCCTCATCACAAACGAAACCTTCGCGGACATCGTATCCCTGGAGGTCTGCATGCGGCTCCTGGCCAAAAGAGAGAATCCTGATTATGACACCTTCTTCCGGACCGTCGCAAGGCAGGACCGCACCTATGTCATTAACAATGTGGATTACCTCTTCTCCGATTCTCATCTGCCCTCCAAGCAGCGCATCAATTACGTCCTGGGGCAGTTCGATGAATTTTATGACACCTATGACATAGACGAAGAAAGCCCGTACTTCGTGCAGACGAAGGACAGGCTCAGGATCTTTAATACAGTTCCCGCAACACCAGGATCGTGATGCCCTGATTGTCTCCGGGGATGATGCGTTTTACTTTTTCATCGTAGCGGTACCAGTCATAGATCATGTTGCGCAGATTGGTACCTCTGTGAAATCCATGGATCAGGTGGATCTGATAGGTCGCACCGGACGCATTCGCCAGCGCACGGTCAATGACCTTCATTGCTTCCTCCTGATTCAGTCCATGGAGATCGATCTTCACAAAAGGATCGTTTGCCATATGCTTTACCTCAAGTCGGGGCTTCTGTGGGCCCCGACTTTTATTATGGCAGAAAATACTTCTCTTTTTCAATAGCGATAAACAGTGCTTGACATTTTAGATTTTATAAAATATAATAGCATAAAACATAAAGCAAACTGCCCTTTATGGGAACCACATGGTGGATCCTGGCGCTGCTGATCTTCCTGCTCATCGTGGGAGCGATCTATCTGGCTATCGCCAACCGGTGCGGGAAAAAGGTAAAATAATAACGGATCATCGGATCCGCAACAGAAAGAAGATCGTAAGATATGGAAAAAGAATTCGACATCCAGGCATATATGACAAAAGGTGTGGAGACCGTAGTGGCGGACGCCCTGAAGGCCACGCTGAAAAATCCTAAGGAAAGCGCCTTTATGGTGGGCTTTGCGGCCGCCAGCGCAGCAGCTTCCAAAAAGCGCAGGAAAGCGGAAGAAGCGGGCGAACATATCCCGCCCTTCCTCATCGCCAGTATCACCAGCAAGTGCAATCTACACTGCGCGGGCTGCTATTCCAGGTGCAACCACGCTACGGTGGATGCCGAGCCCGTGAGTCAGCTGACGGATGAGGAATGGTTCCGCATTTTTGACGAGGCCGACGATCTGGGCATCAGTTTCATCCTCCTGGCAGGGGGCGAACCCATGCTGCGCAGAGATGTGATCGAAGCAGCCGGGAAGAAGAAAAATATCCTCTTCCCCATTTTTACCAACGGTACCTTTATGGACGACCGGTACTTTGAACTCTTTGACCGGAGCCGGAATCTGATCCCCATCATGAGCATTGAAGGAAAGCAGGAGATCACCGACGCCAGAAGGGGCGACGGCGTCTATGACCGTCTGATCTCCAACATGGACGAGCTGCAAAAGCGCGGCCTTATCTTTGGTACCTCCGTCACCGTTACCACCGAAAACGTGCGGGAAGTCACCTCTCCGGAATTTCTGGGAGAACTTTCGAGCCGTGGCTGCAAGGCAGTGATCTTCGTTGAGTTCGTTCCCGTGACTGACGAAAGCAAGGAGCTGGCTCCCGGTGAGGAGGAGCGGGACTACCTGAAAAATGAGATTCGCCGACTCCGGGAAGAGCACCCGGAAATGGTATATATCTCCTTCCCCGGAGATGAGAAGGGTTCCGGTGGCTGTGTTGCTGCAGGCCGGGGATTTTTCCATATCAATTCCCACGGCGGTGCGGAACCCTGTCCCTTCTCCCCGTATTCGGATGTCAATATCAAGAACTCCTCCCTGCGGGATGCGATGCACTCTCCTCTCTTCCTGGCACTGCAGAGCGGCGATGTCCTCCTGGATGACCACGAGGGCGGCTGCGTGCTGTATGAGAAGCGGGAGCTGGTGGAAGAGCTGATGTCGAACCTTACGCCTTCCGGTTCTCGTAATCTTCCCTGATATCCTCACAGCAGTCCATAAGCATGCAATCTGCTTCTTCCTTGCTTCTGGCCTTGCGAACAGCGGAGACGGCTGCGGAAGCGACGCGGAAGTTCAGCTGGGTTCCCATACTGTCCGCGTGGTAATTGAAGGCTCTTTCCGCCTTGATCCCGAAGCCTCCCGCCACCTGGATGGCATCGATGTTGGCGCCCAGGAAGATAAACTCCCAGTCATGCTTTTTCTGCTGCTTCTCCACCATCTTTTTTACCTTGACGGCATCATACTTCCGGCTGGCATTTTCCATGCCGTCGGTGGTGATGATGAAGAGGGTCTTCTCGGGGACTTCGTCCTCAGGCATATTTTTGTGCAGCTTTGCGATGTGATGAACCGCTCCGCCGATGGCATCCAGCAGTGCAGTGCATCCTCTGACATAATACTGGCTGTCGTTCATGGGCTCCACCTTGCCAACAGGAACTCTGTCGTAGGGGATCTCCACCTGATCATCAAAGAGGACGACGGAAACAAGCGCTTCGCCCTCTTCCTTCCGCTGCTTCTCCACCATGGAATTGAAACCGCCGATGGTGTCTGCTTCCAGCCCTCTCATGGAACCGCTTCTGTCCAGAATGAAAACAACTTCCGTTAATCCTTTACGCATAATCAAACCCTCCATTTGTGCATCCCCGGCGGGGATTTTTCTCTTGTTGGGCTCATTATACGAAATGAAAATGAAAAAAAGGTCGCCCGGCAGGCGACCTTTTGAAATCAATCAATAATGCAGGGAAGACCGTGTTCTTCCAGCTGAATGTCCAGCTCGATCATATCGTAGATTTCATTTTCGATGAAGTAGGAAAAAATAATGTCCGTCTTGTCACAAGGCGACAGTGCATACCCCGCTCTGGCCAGCAGATCCTTTGATTCATCCAGATTCAGCTTTGCGCCCACACACAGGCAGAGCACCGTCAGTTTCTGCGGGTGGTAATCCGGATTGTTCTTGATCTTGGAGAAGGTTTTTTTATCCACGATGGCCCGTTTATACACGTCCGCATTTTCCATCTCCTTGTCTTTGATCAGATAGAGGAGATACTCGGAAAAAGTGTCGGACATGTGGCGCATCCGCTCTTCCAGCTTGCTCTCGTGTTCTTCGGTAAATTCATCCTCCGACAGATCACAGGAAGAAGCTATTTCCAGAGAATCTTCATAAGCTTCCTCTTCGTCGGGGGAAAAAGATTCCGGACGTAATTCAGTGGGCTGCGCCTTGCGCGCCATCCTTAGGGGAGAAGCGCCCCGGAAAACGACACTGTCGGAAAGCTTCCGCACCGGCGACATAGCCGCTCCCATCATGGTAGATGCAGCGGAAGCCTGCATATTCTCGGACAGCGGCATCCCGACCGTCGGTGCTCCGGACATCGAAGCCCCAATCACGGATGCTCCATCCGGTTCCTTAGGCATCCGTTTCAGGAGTTTATCCAGATTGCGGGCGGTAGCACTTTCCTGCTTATCCTTTCCGGAGGAGGGGATCACCAGGCTGACGGACATTTCCTCTTCCGCCAGGAAGGAGTAGACCGCATCTGCCGCGATCCGCATCCCTTCTTCCCTGGAATAGTCCGGATCCGCAGATGGGATCAGGGGGATCGCCAGATTGGTGACACCCTGACTCTTCGCTTCCTGCAGCATTTTCTCATAGCAGGATCTGATCACTGCAGGCCCGTCGCCCTGAAGTGACGGAAGTGTCATCTGGATCACCTGCCCTGCACGAAACCGTGATCTGGGCATGATCAGGTCTTCGTCGTCAAAACTGTACGCGATGTGCTGATCGTCCCGCTGCGCCTGGCGCAGATTCACTGCTGCTTCGATCTTCATCCTGGCGATATCATCCCGAACTACTTTGAATGCCATTCCGTCTCCTTTCAAGTCATACCTGTGTTGTCATCACATCAATGCTTCATTCTTGCATCTGTTCTCTGATGAGATCAAGGATGGTCAGGTCCGCAGGGAGCCACTTAACGTCTCCCAAGGTCTCTTTTGTGAGCCACTTTGCAGCCTCCGCCTCCTTCAGTTCCAGATGCCCCTTCACCACTTCACACCAGAAGCAATCCATGGACAGATGAAATGTGGGGTAATCGTATTCGGTGGTTCCGACCAGATCTCCGACACAGATGTCGGTTTCCAGTTCTTCCCGGATCTCACGGCGCAGCGCCTCCTGCGGCGTCTCACCCGCCTCCACCTTTCCCCCGGGGAATTCCCATTGTCCCTGGTAATCTCCGTAGCCCCTGGCAGTGGCAAAGATTTTCTTTTTCTCAACAAAGCTGTCGCAGATCACGGCAGCTACCACTTTGACTGTTTTCATATATTTATTTTACCTCTTTTCAAGCCCACATTGAACATGTAATCTAATATTGTTACATTCTTCCGATTTATTTTCTGATATTCTTCCGATTTAATTGGAGAAACGCCCATGCTTCCTGATTTTTCATCACAGCGGGAAAAACAAAAATACTTTCATACTCTGGCGGAAGACCGCAAGATCGATGTGTTAAACGAGATGATCGAAGAAGCAGAGCACATCGTATTTCTGGGCGGTGCCGGTGTCTCCACCGAAAGCGGGATTCCGGACTTCCGCAGCAAGGACGGTCTGTATCACAAGAAGGACAGCAGGTTCCGGGGCTACAAGCCGGAATACCTCCTGAGCTACGACTGTCTCGACAAAAAGCCTGCGGTCTTTTTCGATTATTTCCGGAAAAACCTGGACTGCCGTTCCATCCTTCCAAACGATGCCCACAAAAAACTGGCAGAGATGGAACAGAAGGGTAAATTGGACGGCATTGTTACGCAAAACATTGACGGCCTGCACCAGAAAGCCGGAAGCAAAAAAGTATGGGAGATCCACGGCAGTGCCCTCAGGAGCTACTGCGTGAGCTGTCATAAGGAATACGGCCCGGATTTTATCTTCGAGAATAAGGATGACGTACCTCGCTGCCCTGCCTGCGGGAAAATGATCAGGCCGGATGTGGTTCTCTACGGAGAGTTCCTGCCCCAGAGAGCCTACGAGGAAGCCATCGCCGCCATTCGGTATGCGGATCTCCTGATCATCGGCGGCACCTCCCTGGAGGTCGGCTCCGCCGCCCAGCTGGCGCACCTCTACCACGGGAAGTACCTGGTGATCATCAATAAGGGGAAGACAAAGATGGAAGGAAGCGCAGATCTGGTCTTCCACAACAGCATCGGGAAAGTTATGAGTCAGATGGAAGTGTGAAGGAAGGAATACTTTTGATTATCAATTATCGCATTATCTATGGGATTCTGGGAATCCTGCTGATTATAGGGCTCATTGATACCGCAAGAACCAGGAGACCTTTCATGAGACCGACCAAGAGGCCGACCAACATACGAAAAATGAAGCGAAAACGGAATCACGGAGCCGTCATTTTTGGCGTTGTTATGCTTGTATGCCTCGGGGGTGCTTTCTTCTTTTGGAACTATCATTCGGAATCATCTCCCGGCATTTCATTTACCGATATCGCAGAAGGCCTTTTCAACAGCGATTCTTCGGACAACACGAGTACTTATACTTCTGCGCATGACTTTTCCAATTGTTACTTTTATTCCCAACTGGATGGACCCGAAAAAGAGATTTATGAGATCTATTATGATATCGCCCTGCACCTGAATGACGGGGATAATATAAAACTTGTTAAGACAAACGCTCTGAAAAGCATTCGGGATACGGAGCAGATTGCATGGATCTATTATGAAATGCTTGAAGATCATCCGGAATTCTTTTTGCTCAAAATGGACAACGGAGCGAGGATACGGTCATCCGTTCAGCTCGCACTGGGGATGCATCAATTTCGTTTTTACATCGATCCGTATTCCCCTGCAGAGATGACCATGATCAGAAATTTTGAATTGGCTGCGGATTCGTTCATGGATCAGATCGATCAAGAACAACCGGATGCGGATGTGGAGCTTCAGATCCATGACAAACTGATCAATCTGGTTTCGTATGACTATGACGCTTTGGCAACCAACGAAATGACACTTGCACATACAGCATACGGGGCCATGTGCGACGACGGATTGGGAAATCGCCATTCAGTCGTATGCGAAGGATACGCATGCGCTTTTCAGTACCTCCTAGCCCGCGCCGGTATCTGCTCTACCATGGTATCCGGAATTGCAGGAACGGCAGATAGAAAAAATGCAGGAGAAGGCCCCCATGCATGGAATCTCGTAAGACTGGATGATGAATGGTATGAAACGGACAGCTGCTGGGATGATCTGGATCTGAATCGATTGGATCTGAAACCGGAGCAGGTTGTTGTCGTTGAGAATACGGAACCTCAATACTTTGCGGCAAGACATTATTACTATAATCGCACGACGGAAGAAATGAAGAATATTCCGACACAGGATAAGTATAAGATCAAGATAAGAACTTCCAACGGATCATTGAGTTTCAATCCCTGCAGGCAGGCTTATCACATTCGGAAAATGGATCCTTCGGAATGGGGATATGAGACGTTTTGCTATATCAATGAGCTGCTCCCGGAGGCAACCGGGACGAAGTATAGTTTAGGTTTGTAATGATTTTTGCCGAGCAAATTTAATATTTTGTTTGATTGTACCACCTCATTCGCAATGCTACTCTAGATAAGTACGGGCAACCGTATAGGAAAGTACCCATGACGTTCACCGAGAAAATGCAAGGTTCATTTCGACTGATTCAGTTTTTCAATTTCATCCTTTAGTTCCGGTGACACATACTTGATCGCCTCGGGATTTTTTACCACTGCAATCAGTACAATCTCGCGATCAGCTTGGAAAGCAGGATGCACATATTCCAGCGCAAAGCCTGAGTTTTTTACAGCTTCCAACGCAATCTCACGATCCATACAAAGGTCGACGCCGATGTGCTCAATAGCTTCACCATCCTGCCTGACAGCTGCCAGAACGATTTCCCGATCATTGCACAGATTTCCGAAAGCATACTCCAGTGCTACACCGTCATTCTTCACCGCTTCCAGTACGATCTCTTTATCCCCACGTAACTCTACGGAAGCATATTGCAGGGCGATGCCATTCTCCCTCACGGCTGTGAGCACGATCTCACGATCATTCTGCTCTTCCCGAGTGGCATTCTCAAGATTACGGCCATCAGCTTCTACTGCTGCAAGCGTTGCTTCCCGATGTCTTGTCTTTGCCGCAAGTTCCTGTTCTTTCCTTTCCCTTTTTCTGTTCAGTATCCCCATCGTTTGTTATCCTCACGTTTTTGTGAAGTCATTGATACGCCTATGAGATCCGGATCATTTGCTCATAGATCAGTATTTCCTTGTCAAAAATCCCCTTGTTGTCATGGTAGTGCCCAAAGAACCATTTTTTGTAATCCACACTATTCTTTATGTACTCCAGATAATCTGTTTCCGGATCCGGTTCATACATGGAACCTCCCAAAAATACCTGCGTACTGGTGGAGCAACAGTGTGTCACAATAAAATCAACAGCAAAGCCATGAGCGCTTAGATTGGCTCTGCCCTCCTTCATTTCTTCATCATTTGCCAGCTCCTGCTCCCACCAGCTTATATGATTGATCCTAAATGGAATATAGTTTCTCCTCAGGTCTTTTTTCTTCTCTTTGAAATCAGGATCATCTGTCTCCAGTATTCCACCGGAGATGTCATGACTGCGCGCTCCGCCAAAGGTGAATATCTTTTTCCCATCGATTTCAAATACCTGCCCCCGCATCAGATGAAGCACATGCGGTCGAATCTCGTGAACCTTACCGCCGTGCCACATTTTTACGGGATACGCATTCAGCCTATCAAAATTTTCATGGTTTCCATCAACAAACAGGAGAGTATAAGACCGTCCTTCAAACCAGTCAAGCCAGTACTTTTCGTCCCCGCTTTCCTCTCCAACCTCCCAGATGCCGCCAAAGTCACCGCAAATGATCACATAATCATCTTTGGTCATCTCTCGTTGTTCCGGGAAATTTTCCATATTGAATCTATGTCTGAATTCTCCGTGTGTATCACCTGTAATATAGATCATCAAGGTTTCCTCCCCTCTATACTACATTGTAAATGAGGGTGTATTTGGCGTCATTTAACTCGTGGTTGAAAAAGACATGCAGTAAGCATTCAACGGTTGACGAATTATCGGCTCGGATGTAATATTTAAGCATAAAAGAGGTGCTGCCGTAGTTCACGGTTGCCCTCGGGTTAGGTTAAAAAAGAAGTAACCGTATTCCTTGGCATGGGGCGGTTACTTCTTTTTTCTTTTCAGACCAAATAAGTATCCTATTTGGAAAACTGCGATCGAATAAGATAAAAACGTCATATATTCGAAGATGGTCATTAGCATCCCCCCTTCCGTAAAGTCGGAGGGTGAAAAAAGTCCCTCCGCTGAAGCTGGAGGGTCAACCGCTTACCGTTAGCAACACCTCTGCAGGATGAACCTGCAATTCAAGTATAGCAAGCATTCAGCAGATAATCAATCGAAAATAGAACAAACGTTCGTTATTCTTTCGGGACAAAAACTGCGGAGAGCATGTATCTTGCTCTCCGCCACTTTTTCTGCACCTATAGAATTCTAGTAAATCTCTAACAGCTTCTTGTTAACCCGGGCAGTAACATCAATATAATACTGAGCATCCGCCTTGCTCATGGTTTTGGTGTCGTATTTCTTGATTGCCTCTGAGAACTCCAGATACTTGTTCATCATATCCATATACTCGGACATCATGGAAATCACATTGTTGGGGTCGGCTGAATATTTTTTCATGAAGTCAACATACTCGTTCATAACCTCCTCATAACTGTCCAGGAATGCTTTCAGATCAGGGTCTACTTCATCCTCGGATGTAGAGGTATTACTAGAGTCATCTGTACCGCCTCCATCCTGATCGTTTCCAATCGAATCTGTTCCCTCCGTGTCCTTTTCGCCTGAATCGGCTCCGCTTTCATCCGTACCGAAACTATCGGTCGATTCTTCGTAGACATCAATTATATGGATTGAATCGATAAATTCATCAAACGTTGTGAGAGCAGTTTCTTCAACTCCCTCCTGATACAGAACAACAGATAATATATAGGTTTTGTATTTTTCGGATATAAATACTCCGGTTTCACATGGTAAAGTTGTATTTTCGTCTACTTCACAAAGGTAGCGGAACAGATAACCTTTAAGGTCTTCTCTTTCGTAATACTCTGTCGTGTAATCTCCCAACACTTTACCAGTCCAGTCCCCGATTCCGGCTTTGATAGATCCGTCTTCAACCATCCCTTGAAGCTTATCAAATGCATTTTTGCCGGCAGCGCCTACTTGGATAATCATAGCTGTAGAAGAGTCTTCTTCTTTATCACTAGCCCACAGGGCATTATCATTTTCCTGAGAGGATACCCAGCTTTTCGGTATTGATACACGAACATTTCCAACCTGTTCATCCCTGGTTGTGAGCACCGGGGCCTGAGGCTCCGGAACGCTTTCAGACAATTCGACTTTAACAGGCTCTGATTCTTTCAGAGCGGTTTCATTTGTATCCGTCATATGTGTGATATAATCGGACATCTTTACCATAAACATTACGAATACCCCGACACACACAAGGATAATGATCAAAAGAGTATGTTTCCCTTTATTCATGCTCCACCTCCCTCACCGCTTTCCTTTCTCTATCTCATCCGAATTCGGCGGGATCACCTTGTACCCGTAGGATTCCAGGGCTGCGATCACCTCCGACGTGATATTGACACGAACGTCATTTCCATTCGGATCCTCCTGCTCGATGATCCGATGAAGATCGTCCACGGATGTATTCAACACCTGCGCGATCCGCTTCAGATTGTCCCGGTCAGGAAGTCCTCCGTCCGTCTCCCATTTGGCCACCGCGGATTTCGACACACAGATCCGTTCCGCCAGTTCCTCCTGGGTCAGTCTCAGGAACTTCCGCCGCTGCGCTATAAACCTTCCTAACGTTGTCTTTTCGCTCATCTCACCACCTTCTTTTCATGTTAAGTACGGACGGCGCCTGTATCAAATTACTTTTTGGTTACGCTGCGTAAACATCGCCTTCGGTGTAACTTCATGCTATCCCTTTTCAACGCAAAAAATCCCCACCAAAATGGTGGGGATCTTCTCGCACTGTAATTATTTATTCCTCTGTCGTGATCTTTTGCAGTCCCAGTTCTTCCAACAACCTGTCGATCTCGCCCATATCGTAGTTCCGATTCAGCAGCGCCACTATGAGGCAGGCATCTCTGGGATCCTTGGCGTAGAGTTCCCGCATTCCGTAGAGCTTTAACGCCCGATTCGTCTCATCCAGCAGCAAATGCCCGGCGATGCAAAAACGCAGGATCAGGTCACGATCCTTGGTATGTTTTTCCATGCAGAGGATCTTGCTGCCGTATGATTCGCTGACTCCGGCAAAGGAATACACATCTTTCAGTTTCACCCGGTGTTCGTCCAGCATGTCCTTCATGTAATAGTAGAAGGCCTTTTTCTCATCTGCCAGGTAATGAGCATTATCTTTCAGATAATCACTCAGTTCCTCCGGAGATGTTCGCTCCAACAGCTCTTCCAGCTCTTCCGTCGGTTTGTTCAGCATGTGGTTTTCTCCGTTAGTTCGTTCAGCGCCTCCGCCAGCTCGGAAGCCGTAAATCGCTCCCCCGCATTCAGTCGGATGCAACGTTCGATGATGTTCCAGACAGGGCCTTCCGCTCTGTGTTTCTTCGGCGTTTCTCCCGTGAGCATCACATTCAGCAGGATTCCCAGGGCATAAATGTCAGATTTCGTGGTGGAACCGGAGAGTCCGAATCCCGCCTGCTCCGGCGCTGCGTAATCTCTGGTTCCCAGGTGTCTGGTATCATCCGTCTCATCGGGATCGTACCATTTTGCCACATTCATATCCAGGAGGCAGACACTGCCGTCAGGGCGAATAATGAGGTTTGCAGGCTTGATGTCCCGATGGATGATGGGGGGCTCACAACTGTGGAGTGCTTCCAGGATCCTGCAAAGCTGCTTCGTGATCACAACGGCTCTGTCATAAGAAATCGGTCCATGTTCCAGAAACGATTCCAACGTGCAACCTTCCACATACTCTTCAATAACGATGAGACAGGTTTTGCTTTCGTAGAGCTCCTCCACCCGGGGCATACCGGGAATGGGATGCTGCAGGAGATATTCATAAATGCTTCTGTCGTAGGTCTTCAGAAGTTTTTTCACCTTTATTTCATCGGTTTCACGATTTCTGACACGGCTGACATTTCCGGCATCATCCACGTCACCCATGGAATCGTAAGAAAGCACCTTCCGGACGTCAGCTGCAGATAAACCAAAGTATGGATTCCTGAGTGCCGCCTGTGCCTCCTCTTCAGATGTGAAGATCATTTTGTCACTGATCTCGTTCTCAAAGCCGCATTCTGTGCATTTCCAGGTACCGCAGTCCTCGGAAAAACCATCCTGCAGATTCAGATATCCACCGCAACCGTCGCAGATCCAGACGATGCCATCTTCCAGATCCGGACGGATCAGCATCTGATGGCACCCCTGGCAAACCCAGTAAGGGAGGGATTCATCATACCCTTTTTGCAGCGTCAGATTGGCTTCACATCTGGGACAACACCCTCCCCAATACCAGCCGTTTTTCGCATCTTTTGCCTCCCTGCGAATCTGTATGAAATTCCTCAGTTTTTTTGCCAAATCCATTCGCAAAATCCCTAAAACCCTGTACATACAATCACCCTCGCTTTCCGCGGGCATAAAGAAAGCGAGGGATCACTCTTTTCTATCAGAACTTAATTTCTCCTGCCCCTTCCGCGAAAGGTCCGGGGATCACGAACAGGCCGCGATGATTTCCGAAGAAATCAGAATCAAAGGTAATGGCGGTGCCGTCAGGATTTTCAAAGCGCTGCTCGGGCTCGAAAGCTTCTCCCAGCACATCGCTGGTGATGAGACTGCCTGCGAAGTCCTTGATAAATCCGTACACATTGGTCTTCAGGGAATACTTGCCGTTCTTCTCGGTAAGTTCCACCTTCACCTTCGCTTTCTTGTTCACGCAGCCGTTCGCCTCGTGCTTGCTGACGGTGGCTCCGTTAAAGTAGGCATTGCCCTTCACCCACACGGGAAGATGACCGAAGTGCGCCTCGGCGAGACCACCCATATCCGGCTCCTTGCCGAGATTGAAAGGCTTGATCCACTCGTCGTAATTCGGGAAGATATCGAAGGGTGCAGTACCGACCACATCGTACTCCGCATCCGCTGCGGTGCGCTTTTTGTCCGTGATGGGATGGGCCTGGACAAAGATGTTGTTGTAGATCCGATCGTCGCCGTGGAGAATGGTCATGAAGCCGGCCACTTCGGTACGGTGGCGGATGTGATAAGGGGTATATCTGGGCTCGCGCTGATTATTGACAATACTGTCAACTCCGGAGTTGATGAGGCTGAATCCGCCCAGGATCAGGTTATGCACCACAGCGATACCTTCGCTGGGGATGGTGATGGACACAGGGGAAAGCAGGAGATTGTTGTCGATCAGTGTTGGACCGTGACCAACTTCCACAAACACATCCGTGGAGAACATGGCGCCGGGCGCCTGCTTTTTCCCGTCGTGACGATAATTATCATGCATCAGATTCTGCGTAACGCGAGCGCCTTGTGCCTGCCAGTCAAGCCACACGCCCATGATGCAGTTGTGGATATGGTTGCGGCGGATGGTGACATCGATGGCAGCGTGCAGCTTGATGCCTGCGGTCTCTGCGCCGCCCAGCTGCTGGGAATTGCAGATATGATGGATATGGCAGTCCTCGATGATGGAGAAGACTCCACCCATACGTCCGACGATACCGGTCTGCTCACAGTGGTGGATATTGCATCTGCGCACGATGTGACTTCCGATGCGCTCCTTCAGCCAGCCGTGATACTGGCCGCGGCATACCGCATCCCGCTCCATCTGTGTGGGGCTCTTGACTCTGCGGACAGAGAAATACATGTCGTTTTCCGGATCCAGATATTTTCCCAGAGAGATACCGCAGCAGCGGCTGCCGTAGATCTCGCAGTCCTCGATGATCCATCCCTTTGCCCAGTGAGGTCCGATGAGGCCGTCCTGGTAAGCTGCGGGAGGTGCCCAGGTGGTAGCACCCTTGCAGATGGTAAAGCCGCTGACGGTGATATAGTTCAGCTCATTCTCTTCGGGCATGAAGCAGTTCCGACGAACGCTGATCTCCACCTTCTCCTTATTGGGATCCAGGCCGCCGAAATTCGCATAGATCACGGTCTCATTTCCGTCCTGCTCCGTGTACCATTTGTACTTGGATTCCTCCTCATTCCATGCGAAGGGATCCGCAGCACCCTTGGAGCAATCTGCCAGGGAATCCGCCTCATACATGGCCAGATCGTTCAGATAAACGCTGCCCGTATGGCGGATGTTTTTTGCAAAATACCAGTCGCCCCATACGCGGGTGGTGTAGGGATTGTAGGATCCGAAGACGCCGTTGTCGATCCGGACCACCCAAACCTTCCCCTTGTGCTTCGTCCAGGTCTTTACTTCCTCGGCACCTGTGATGACAGCAGCCAGAGGCTCTTCCGAACGATAGGTGATGCGGGCATCCTCGCATCCGCCGTGACGAGGCACTACCTGCTCCCGATAGACGCCGGGTGCCACCAGCACTTCGTCCCCTGCTACAGCCAGCTTTGCAGCTTCGCTGATGGTGCGGAAGGGACGCTCCTTACTTCCGTTTCCGTTTTTCTCTGCATTTCCGTTGACATAGTAGATCATATTTATGTACCCCCATAAACAAAATCCTACGGTTTTTGAACGCACCATTGCGCCCTTATCTGCATCATAGTAAAAACGGAGGATAAACACAACGCCCGGACGTGATCTGATCAAAATCGGGTAAGAAATGATATGACTGCCTCCCCCTTGACAATCAATCGTTTAAGTTTAAAACTATAGAGAAGAGAAGTATTTTGGCATCTATGGAATGACTGAAACGGGGGGATAAAAAATGGGATTTTTTAAGAGCGGGGCAGAGAAGGAGCTGGACACCATCATCCAGAAACTGGAGATGAACATGTCCAACAACTACAAGGACAATGCCCAGGAGAATCTCAAGGAGCTGGAGGCGGCCTTTGCCACCATGTGCGCCATGGGCGCGCTGAAGCCCAATGTGGCAGCCACTTACGAGTCCATCATCATCAGCTACAGAGAGAAAATGAAGGGCTACAGCCACAAGGACCAGAAACCGTTCTGGACCTGAGATGATCCTCAACCGGCGCAGCGCCGGAGAACCCACAACCGCAAACGCAAACAAAACGCCGCCTGACCGAAAAACTCGGAAAGGCGGCATCTTTTCTTTTATCAGAAATATCTAATGATGTAGATGAAGAACCAGAAAGCCACGGTTACGATGATCTTCACCTTCGTATCCCAGGGATTTTTCTTCCGCCAGATCAGGACCATGACGGGAGCGGGGAAGAAGAAGACCCATCCCAGGATCCACCACAGCAGCGTATTGTTGTTCCCCACATAAGTGCGATCTTCCTCAATGATCGTCCCCTCCACCACGGGAGGTTCGGCGGGAGGAAGGGGCACAGACGTATCGGGGCACCAGGTGTATCCGCAATCCTTGCACAGACCCACGGTCCTATAAATGACACGGTTGCCATATTGTGCGTTGACAGAGCCCTGCTGTTCCCTGTTGAATTCCACATTGGAACTGTGACAGGAAGGACATCCCTGGATGTTCAGCTGCTCCTGCTGTCTCCGCATTTCATAGGTGACTTCCGATCCGCAGGCCTCGCAATATTTTGCGCCGGCCTTGATCTCCGCACCGCAACTCTCACACTTCATACGTTTCTCCCATGCTTACTTTTTGCTTTGATACTTTGTTCCCGCGGTGTCCAGATGCTCACCGCAGGAGCCGATGACGATGAGCCATCCCTTGTCGCCCGGCTTTTTCACCGTGGCAAAGTACACCCGCAGAAATTTGTCATCCTTCTCCTTACCGGTGGAGGAACAGATGTGGGGTGAGATATCGATCTCCTGGCCGTGGTAACTGTCGATGTAATTTTTCGACAGATCCTTGTCCTTTTTCGTAGCCTCGGAATTCGTGATGGCGAGACGGAAATTGGTGGAGTTGATGTACTGCGAGGCCGCCTCGGAGAAATTCCGGCAGGTCTCCAGATCCGTGTACAGCTCCGTTACCATGGAGTACAGCGCCTTCCACAGGATCTGCGGCGCCGTGCGGCAGTTCTCCAGGGACTTCCAGCCCCGCTCCGTCATATCGATACGATCCGGGAATACGGTGGTGAAAAACTCCAGGATCTCTCTTGGATCCTGTGGATATTCCTCCATCTCCCGCACCTCGCGGAACACGGATTCCATCACCTGATTTGCATTGTAGGTCTGCATCATGGAATCGATCTGAGACTGCTTCTGGAACAGATCCGCTTCCAGGTCGCTGACCTGCTCTTCCAGATCGTCATTTTCCTTCAGCACCCGCTCATACTCTTCCCAGAATTCACTCTGATCCTGCTCGTTGCTCTCGATGAGGGCTTCCCGCTTCCGGCGCTCCTCCTCCAGACGTCTCCGGACGGAATCTCTGCGGATCAGCTCCTGACAGTTCTGGAACCGGAAGAGTTTGTCATAGTCGTTGCGATCCTGGGCCAGGACTCTGCGGAAGATCTTCGTCAGCAGGTCCTCTCCCATCTCCGCCGCTTCATAGTAGTTAATGAATCTGTGGCGTATGTAATCGGAAGGATTGTTCCGATCCTTGATGGGCAGATAGAGCCGGATCATACCGGGCTTTACACGATACTCGGACTCCAGCAGTCCGCTGAGTTCCTTCACAAAATCCAGTGACGTGGAATAATACACCAGCGCATTTCCCGCCACACTCTTCAGCATAGCTTCGGGGGAGATCCCCAGCTTGTAGCCCTCGGGATTATTGCTGTCCTTCTGGGGCATGATCAGCACTACGGGAATTTTTCTCTCCGGATCAAAAATAAGAGACGTAATCATCTCTCCGTCGCCGTCACAAAGCTCGATGGCATTCAGCAGCAGCGGTGCGTCATTGTACAGAGAGCAGGCAAAACGTTCATCGTCCTGGATACTGGGCACCAGCCTTGGAACCGTCACATCGGGCTCTCCCTGGGTCTCGCCGATAAATCCCATGGCATCGCCGTAGGAAACCACGATGGAGATCAGAGCTTTCCGGGGAGCCAGTGTCTGAAAGCCCACCTCCGTGGTCCAGAATCTGGGTGCAAAATGATCCTTGTACTGGCACTCCTTCATCATGCAGGCCCAGCTGATATTTTCCTCATCCTCCGGATCCTTCCGATAAAGGGACACTGCGGTAAAATAGGATTCGTCCACGGTATCGCAGAGTTTTCCGCCGTATTTTAAGGCCGTCCACAGCTTCAGATCCTGGGGCGCATTGATGGTTTTTTTCAGCGTCGCCCACTTCTTGATGTGCTTGATGATCTCCCAGAGCATATCAACATCCGGGAACTGCGGCTTTGTCTCGATGACAAACTGAACCTTATAGAATATTTTCGAGCTGAGATCGTCGTTTTTATCGTGCATGGGGTTCTCCCTAAAAAATTTTTGAATCGATTTATTATATCAAAAAAACGAGGGAAAGACTCCCTCGTTTTCTATCTTTTCTTACTCTTTTCTTACTTTTCCGCAGCTTCACTCGTCATCCTCTTCCTCCGCCGAAGCATTCGGATTCTCCCGAAATTCCAGCAGATCTCCCGGCTGACACTCCAGCACGGCGCAGAGCTTCGCCAGGGTGCTGACCTTGATGGCCTTCGCCTTCCCCGTCTTCAGAATGGACATATTGGTGATGGTGATCCCCACCCGATCTGCCAGCTCCGTGACGCTCATTTTGCGTTTCGCCAGCATTACATCTATGTTAAAAATGATATCGCCTTCCATATTTTCACCTCGATACATCAACGCTGTATTTGTCAGATCGTCAGATCGTTTTGTTCCTGCATCTCCGCCGCCTTATTTACCAGATGAGACAGGGCTGCGGACGCTACACCGATGGCAGCTCCCACGAAGTCCACCAGCAGGGAAAACAGGACGATGCCGGGATGATTCATATTCAGGAAGAGAAAGACCACATTTCCGATGAAAAAGAAAATGGAATCTCCAAATGCCAGCCATGAGATCCACTTCAGCCACTTTGCATTTTCATAACAGAAAGACCGATCCTCTCCGATCTTTCCGGCGATCTGCCAGCCGATCACCAACACTGCGTAGCAGGGAACGGCAGTGAGCCACAGAAAAATGAGCCATGGCGTGTAACAGTAAGCAAACTCGGGGTTCTGTGCAGCGATGAGCTGTCCTTCCATGGGAATGATCATGCCATAGACGATGATTCCCACGATCCCCAGGCCGATCAAAAATCCCTTCAACAATCTTGCCAATGATTTTTGTTCCATTGCAGTTTCCTCCTAATCCTCACGATCATCACTTTGATGATCGATTTGATTATAACATTCCGTTTCCAAATGTCAACAAAAATTTATCGTATTACAATAAATTATTTTCCCGACATGATGACAAAAACAAGAATCGGAAATGTACGAAGTGCCCGCGATAACAGCCCGGCAACCACAAATGAGCCACCTGTAAAGGCGGCTCATTCACGGATCGCAATATTTTGATTTACTCTGCTTCCTCCCAGAACAGCTCATCCAGCGTTTTGTTCAGGGCTTTACAGATGGCGATGCAGAGATTGATGGTAGGATTGTAGTCTCCCTTTTCTATGGCATTGATGGTCTGCCGGGAAACTCCCACCTTGTCCGCCAGCTCCTGCTGGGACATGTCGAAAGCGGCTCTGGCGGATTTTAATTTCAGATTTTTCATAGGCTTCACCACACCCGCCCTTTGCTCTGCCTGATGCAGAGATCCTTCGGGCGATCCGCTCTCCTCACTCTTCTTCTCTTCGATCGATGATGTTCTTCACACAGCACAGGATCAGTATATACGCCATGAGTACTCCGCAGAGCAGGTTTCCCACCTCACTGATCCGGAGGATGCCGTCCGCCAGGATTTCATTTCGGGCAAGGGAAATGATCCCCAAAAACACATTGAAGACAGTAATGATCCCAAAGGCAATGATCCAGGTGCGCTTGCTCTCATTCATCTTAAAGTACGCATCCTTCAGCAGTGCGTAAGTCACCATCACACCTGCGCCCAGCATGGCTCCCGCAAAAAGCAGGACCGCAGGGCTGATGACAGGGACCAGATTCAGATCCAGGATCACGGCCGCAGCCATGGAATAGACCAGCATGGTATAGAATGCATATTTCGCCGCTTTCCCCTGCATGGCAATCTGACGCTCGTCGTATTTTGACACTGCTGTCGTGTCCTTGCGGGCCAGTACCGCTACCAGTGCGATGAACAGGATTCCGAAGAGGATGCCGGCCATGATCCCGATGATGTAACCCGAGCGGTAAGCGGGACCTGCCTCTATGGAATAGACCATATCCCAGGTGCCGTCCTTCACGAAAGAATCGTCAAAATCGGCAATGTCCTCCTCCGGGAAATGGGCCTGACAGTAGGCTGCATAGGAGGCAGCGTCCGCCAGGAATTCAAATTCGCAGGTGTAGATCCCTGCCTGCAGATCCATCACCACGGAGTCACACATAAGCTCCTGACCCGAGACGGAGAAAACTTCCCGGCCCGTTTCATCGGAGATGCTCAGAGCCGTCACAAAACCGGGATCGTTCTCCAGCCACCAGTCCGCGGTAAACACATATTTGCCGGATCTGCCGATGGGTAAGCCTGCACGGGCGGAAGCGGGATCCACCTTTCCGTCCTTCACGGTCACCGTGGTATTCAGTTTGGTGCTGTAATGATACCCGGGCAGGATCGCTACCAGCGCGCAGACCAGAGTGATCATACAGGCCAGAATGATAATGACATTTTTGCTTTTTTTACTCATAATCAAGCTCCTTTGGGCAGCGCCCCTCCGTATTTCGGGGCGCTTTGAACCAAGGCCCCGTCCGGTATGGAAGAAGCCGACGTCAGAATTCGTTATCGGAAGAAACAGGTACTGCTACGGGATCAGCCACGAGAGTCTCAGCGGGAACGGTAGCCGCGCGATTCAGGGAAAGCAGATTAAACCGAACACCCACAAATGCCGCAACCGCACCGAAGATCACGAAGAGAGCCACGCTTAAGATCAGCTGGTCCACGTCTCCGGGGATCAGGAATGCCAGGCCGTTGTTGATGATGTGGCACAGGAAGCAGGGAATCACGGACTTGTAACGGTAGCCGACGTACCCCCAGAAAGCTCCCATGGGAAGCACATATAGTCCCTGGATGATGTTCATGTGGAAAACGCC
>JAEETA010000050.1 GCA_016286555.1 Lachnospiraceae bacterium
TCATCCAAGGTCACGATGCTGTCGATGAAAGAAGCATCCCCGTGCTTACTCTCGTAGGAAGGAGCATCCACCAGAGTCTGCAGGGCCACGCCTCTGCCGTACACACTCGCCTGCATGTAAGGATAGAAGATGGTCTGCTTCCAGGCGCCGGTGTCGCTCGTCATGATCGGTGCGATGACATTGACCAGCTGTGCCATGCAGGCGATCTTCACACGATCCGCGTGACGGAGAAGCGTGATCAGCATGCTGCCGACCAGAAGCGCATCCTCCATGTTGTAGACATCCTCCAGCTGATGCGGATGCTGTACCCACTTCTTGAGCTTCTTGTCCTGCTCATTGGAGTGATACCATACATTCCACTCATCGAAGGACAGCTGGATGGTTTTATTGGAGCGCTTGACCGCTTTTACATAATCGCAGACCGAGATGACCTGACTGATGAACTGATCCATTGCAACGGAGGAAGCCAGGAAATTCGGGGTATCATTTTCCGCGTTTCCGTAGTAGGTGTGCAGAGACAGATAATCTGTCGTGTCATAGCTGCATTCCAGG
Organism: Lachnospiraceae bacterium; assembly: GCA_016286555.1. Taxonomy (GTDB): domain Bacteria; phylum Bacillota; class Clostridia; order Lachnospirales; family Lachnospiraceae; genus AC2028. The sequence goes on from JAEETA010000050.1 coordinate 553, forward strand.
ACGGTACGCTCCCAGTTGCCGAAGGTCGACATGCCGAGACCGGAAGATCCGCAGGCTACGGTCTCGATGGTCGGATCGACCAGCTTCATGATATGCCCGGCACGGGATGCGAGCAGTCCGTACTCCTCCGCGGTCCGATGACCGATCTGCCAGGGGCCGTCCATCTCATTGCCCAGGCACCACAGCTTGATATTGTAGGGATCCTTTGCGCCATGCTTTCTGCGCAGATCACTGTAATAGGTGCCGCCCTTGATGTTGCAGTATTCTACGATATTTCTCGCATCCTCGATCCCGCGGGTACCGAGATTCACGGCATACATCGGCTCCGTGCCGACTGCCTTCGCCCATTTCATAAATTCGTCGAGGCCGAAATCATTGGTCTCCACCACACCCCAGGCCAGCTCGATCCGGCTCGGTCTGTCCTTCTTGGGGCCCACGCTGTCTTCCCAGCGGAAATTGGATACGAAGTTGCCGCCCGGATACCGCACGATGGGCACACTGATCTCCCGGATCAGCTTCATGACGTCCTTACGGAAGCCGTTCCGATCGGAAAGGCTACTCTCCGGCTGATAGATTCCCTCATAAACAGCTCTTCCGAGGTGCTCGATAAAGGAACCGTAGATCCGCTTGTCGATCTCCCCGACCTTGAAGTCCCGATCGATGATGATTCTTGCTTTTTTCAATGATTTTTTGGGCATATCCCTTCTCCTTCCGATGTTCGCTGTATGCCGTTCGAAAATGCCTTCCCGTTTTGCGAAAAAAGTAAAAGCATTCACCTTTTAACTTATGTCATTTTTGAAAAAATAACAACTCCGAATCAACCATGTTTCTATGCAAAAACTACCATATATTACTAAAAATCACTTACGCCCGGGCGCAGGTGCATGCTCCGGCCGGGGATCGCTCATTTCCTTAAGATTTCCCGAAATGATCTCCAAAGCCCGGTACATGTTCCGGCGCATCTCCTCCGACAGCCCCTCCCCTGCGGCCTTGAGGGCGTTGTCGGCCTTTTCCCGGATCTTGGCAGCGATCTTCTTTCCTTCGGGCGTCAGCTTTATGGGGGCGCGGTAGCGATTTTCCCCGTAAGCTTCGACAAAGCCTTTTTTCTGAAAGAGAGAGATGGCTCTGGAAACATCCGCCTTGTCGCGCTGCGTCATCTCACACAGCTGCGAGGCCGTGATACCTTCCTCTGCCGCAGACAGGGTAAGCAGGTAGAGCGCGTAGGTCCCTTTGAGGCCATGCTCGCGCATTTCTTCCGTTGCGATTCTGTTCCAATAGTGCGTGATGGTAAAGACCGATACTGTAAACTGCTCAAACCGTGACATGGCATCTCCTCCGATCAGGTTTCCTTATCCGCTTTCCCGCTTTGAAAAAATGCTACCGCAATCGCTCCCGGTCCGGCGTGGGTTCCTATGACGGTGCAGATCTGCGAGCTTTCCAGACGCTCCAGACGCCCCTCCCAAAGGGCACTGCTGTCCGAGATGTAATTCTGCAAAAGAGTGTCACTCGTCCCGGTATATCCGAGCAGCACCGGCATATCATATTGCAATCCGTTCGATGTGATCTGCTCAATCAGCAGATTATTGGCTTTTCTGGCCCCTCTCGCCTTTCCCAGGATCACGACGGCGCCGTCCCGGATCGTGATGACCGGCTTAATGTTCAGGATTCCTCCCGCTACCGCCGCGGTTCTGGACAGTCTGCCACCTCTCCACAGGTACTCAAGGGTATCGAGCATCGCAAGGAGGCATACATCCTTCTTTTTCTCCTCAAGCTCCCTTGCAATCTGCTCTGCCGGCATCCCGCCTTCGGCGCAGCGCACGGCATATTCCGCCAGGATCCCCGCCCCGATGGCTACGTTCCTGGAGTCCACCACGTGAACCTCCGGGTAGTCTGCGGCTGCGATGCACGCGCTCTGATAGGTTCCGGACAGATCGGAGGACAGCGTGATCACGACTGCGTCCATCCCCTGCTCTCTCACCTCCCGGTACACCTTTTCAAAAGCCGCGGGGGACGCCTGGCTCGTCCTGGGAAAAACATCCCCCGTTTCCAGCTTCCTGTAGAATTCCTCGCGGCTCAGCTCGATCCCGTCCAGATACTCTTTTTCTCCGAACGAAACGATCAGTGGCACGACCATGACTTTGTCCCGGAAGTCTTCCGCCAGATCGGTCGTGGAATCGATGATGATCCGGGTTTTCCTGCTTTCACACATAGGGTATCCTCTCTCTTTTCGATGATGAATGTTGATATGTCAACGTTCGGATCGTATCACTCACTTGTTGATTTGTCAACAAATTGGCAGGAATCTCTCTTTTCCCAAAACAAAAAATCCCCCGGACCGTGCGCCATCCGCGCCCGATCCGGGAGGATTCCTTCCAAAAAAGATATACCAACAGACGAACTATCTGATAATCAACAGAACTCAATCAGATATTATAAACATTTTATCTATTTCGTCCGCAAAGACGGTAAGCTCCTTCATCTGCGCCCGGGATTCGCGCATGATCCGCTCCTCCTCCTGTGCTTTCACCGGGTTTCCCTTGACCTCATGGACCTTGTGCCAGAAGGCCGCTTCCACATACTCTGCCAGATAATAGTACCCGGACCCTTCTGTTTTTCCCTCCAGCTCGTTCATGTACCTGCCCTGGACCAGCCCGCCGTAATCCCCGCGCTGCAGCTCGAAGGACAGCATCCCCGTATCCTGGGCGAAGGTGGCGCTTTCGATGGCATGGATCTTGTAAAACACCGCTTTCTGGCCCACATAAAGCATCACAAAAAACAGCACCAGGATCGTGATGTCCAAAGCCAGGATCACCGGATCCTTTTTCTTTTTTTCCTTTGCCTTGTTTCTCCTGCTCATCTGTCGCCCTCTTCCGGATACAGCCTCCGGCATCTCTCATACAGCATCTCGCCGAGTGCTTCCTCGTCCATATCCCACATGGAGGAAGCCTCCTCGTCCGTCAGGCCAAAGTAAACCTGTACCATGTCCCGTGTGTCATTTTTGATGTCCTTGAGGAACGCCCCGTGCTCCCCGCCGTGCATCGGTGAGTTGGAGGCATCGTACCAGAAATCGCCATCTACGTATTGCCTCCAGTTGCTGATATAGATTGCCGCATCCTCACACCATTCCTTTCGGCCCTCTCCACTGTATCCCTCATACCCGCTCAGGATCTGCAGGATATCCTCAAAGATCGCCCGGTAATTGATCACCGCCGTAAACACTCTGGAATAATCCAGATACGTATCATCGCCTCTCAGCCGGTAGGTCAGCACATAGCTGTCCAGCGCCAGATATTCTCTGTTTGCCTCCAGCTCCCGAAGGGTCGCGGTCACGTTCTCCCGGTTTTCCTCCACGGTCCGGGCAATATCGGTACGTTTTTTCTCCTCCCGGTAATCAATATCGGAATTCCTGCGAACGCTGCCCCACAGAATGAAAATGGTGAGGAGCATGAGACCGATCACAATCATCCTTCCGATCCTGCCGGCAGATCTGGACTTTATTTTCGTCTCTTCCCGGGTCTGCTCATACTCCGCACGGACCGACCGCATGGTCGCCCGATGACCGGCAGCTTCCGGATTTTCCTTGCCGCAATAGGGGCAAACCTCATCTTCGATTGCCAGATTGCTGCCACAATACTTACACTTCACTTTTGTCTATCTCCTCATCAGTGATAGTTCTTAAAATACTTCTTAGTCGCTTTGTACACGCGGCTTCTGTTTACATTTGTCCCGTCAAAGACCTTCTCCCGGAAGGACTCCATGTCCTCTTCCGTAAAGCCAAGCCTGTCTGTGATGATCGGAAGGATCTCCTTTTCCCGGATGGGATCAAAGAGTTCTGCCCCCTCGTCTCCGTAGGCCCTGTAGTAGAAATAAAAGCAGTAATAGGTGATCTCTTCGGCTTCCGTGACAGCGATCCTGTCCTTATCCAGATCCGGCAGGCACTGCTGCAGCTTCATGTAGCAGCTCGATGCATATCCCGCCTCGTAATAGGGTGCCCCCCAGATGGAGATCCGATCCACCGAATAGGCCTGGTCATAGATCTCCGCCATGCGGGCGATGTCACCCGCCGCATAGCTTTCCGTCAGCTGTTCTCCCGCGATCCGGGTATATGCGTCTGCATACTCCTGCTCCTCGGCCGTGAGGAAGAGCTTCGGCTTGTCCTTTGTTTCCCTGAGCAGTTCCAGGAGAAAGAGCGCTCCCAGAAGGACCAGAACACAGACAGAGATCAGGAGGACCTTCGTTCCGCCGGTAAAGCCCTTTACCAGCGCCCTGGAAGGTTCTTTTTTCGTCTCTACTATGTCCTCCCGGATCTTACTTATTTTTTTTTGGAATTGTTTCTCTGCGCCCTCTGCGTTGATGAAATCACAGTAGGGACATTTTGCGACATCTTTGTCGATTTCCGCCCCGCAGTTGGGGCATATGATCATTTCTTTCAATTGCGTTCTCCAGCCCTCTTACTCTACGATGGTAATGACATCCGAAAGCACATAGTGGAACGTCGGATAGGAGGTGTTTTCGTTCTCGATATACCCGTTTCTAAGGTCGATGGTATCGGACGGATCATCCGGAGAAACCCCGTTGTATGCGCCCCGAAATACAAAGTCCACCTCCCCGCGCTTGAACTCCTCAATGGCCCAGTTCATGGAGTAAACGGTATCCGGCGCCATCAACTGCTGATTCAGATCCACCATCTCCACCCAGCCTCTTTCAAAGCCGGCAGATACGTCATTTCCGTGGACGTTGCCGATCACCGTTTCCTCGATGGACTTGCCTTTCATGACTGCTTCCACTGCTGCGAGCACATAGGGCTCCCAGCAGATCCGGGAAGTGATCAGGGAGGTGGTAGGGGCCACCTCGGACATGCTCTGCCCCCATCCCACGAAATACACGGGCCGATCCGAGGGAGATTCCTCACAGGCAATGGCCGGACCGATGGTATCGGTGTGCTGGGTTATGATCACACACCCGTCCTCGATCAGTCTTTTTGCTGCACTTTCTTCCAGTGCATAGCTGCTCCAGGTATGGGTGTAGGAAACCTCCATTTTCGCTGTGGACACCACAGAGCGCACCCCCAGCAAAAATGCGGTGTAGCCGGAGATGACCTCGGAGTCGGGGAATGCGGCCACAAATCCCACCAGTGCCTGATCCTTGTCCAGCGTTCCCTCCTCGATCATCTGATTCATCTTTTTGCCGGCGGCGATACCGCTGACATAACGGGCCTGATAGGCCTCTCCCTTAAAGGTGTGGTAATTGTCCGGCACCTTTACCCCGTTCATGTCCATATAAGAGGTCTGGCAGAACTGGGTATTCGGATATTCCGGCGCCAGCTCCATCACCAGCTTGCTGTAGCCGTTGAAAAAGATAATGTCACATCCTTCTCCTGCCAGCTCCCGGAGGGGCTCCTCCATCTCATCGTCCAGCACGTTGCTGCAGGTCAGGATCTCCACTTTCTCGCCGTATTTTTTCTCCAGCGCGTCCTTCGCCAGAGAGAAATTGTAGGTGTAGGGCGTGCTCTCGTCGTTGTCGTAAATAAATCCGATCTTCAGGCTGTCTCTGCTGTCGGAGAGATTCACCAGCCGGAAAAAGCCGACGAAGGCGGCCAGCACGACGAGGCAGGTCAGTATCGTTGCAATATAGACTCGTTTCATGCCTTTGCCCCCTCCTCACTCTTAAGTTCTTCCGAAGAAGCGTCCTCCTGCTTTGGAACGTCCTCTTTCTTCCGCTCCTCGGCCTGGATCTTCTTATCTTCCTCCACGCGGCGTTTCAGTTCCTCCTGCGCATCCTGATCCGCCTGCTGGATCTCGGTACGCCTCTGGGCATAGAGCTCGTCCAGGTTGATGACGCCACTCTCAATGAGACGCAGGAAAGCGTCCAGTACCTCGGGGTCAAACTGGGTGCCTCTGCCCCGTTTCATCTCCTCCATGACATAATCGGTGTCCATGTGATTGCGGTAAACACGGTTGGAGGTCATGGCATCAAAGGTGTCAGCCACGCTGATGATCCTGGCAAAAAGCGGGATCTCCTTCCCCTTGAGGCCGTCGGGATAACCTTTGCCGTCGTACCGCTCGTGGTGATACCGGGTGCCGTCCACCACGTTCTCCACCAGCGTGAAATCCTTCAGGATCTCGGAACCGCGAATGACATGGGATTTCATCTGGGCGTACTCTTCATCGGTCAGACGTCCGACCTTGTTCAGCACACTGTCGGGGATACCGATCTTGCCGATATCGTGCATCTGCGCCGTTTTGCGTAAGTTCGACAGGAACTTCTCCCGCTGCCACCACTTGTAGCACTTCATCTCCTGGGCGATGAGTACGGAGTACTCCGCCACACGATGGGAGTGCTGATTGGTGCGGACGTCCTTCGCATCGACTGCGTTTGCAATGGCCATGACGGTTTCGTTGGCCATGTTCAGCTTGATCTGCTGCTGGTTCAGCTGCCGTTGCACGATCAGCCAGGTAAACCAGATGAGGAACAGGGAGAGGATCGTCAGCATGTAGAACCGGAAGCCGCGCTGCTCATAGAGCTCGCCCTCCTTTACCAGTTCGAACTTTCGCTCCTCCAGCACCTTCTCACCCGCACTGTCCAGGATGGCCAGATGGAAGGTGTAGGTCCCCGCAGGGAGATTCACGTACATGATATTGTTCAGATTGCTCTGGGGCACAATGGTCCATCGGGAATCATATCCCTCCAGGAAATAGCCCACGTTGGGCTCCTGGATGGTGTAGTTCAGGATCTCGGGATCGAGTTCCACCCGGTCCACGCCCTGCCCCACGGTGATGGCACCGGTACGGTCCAGGGGCAGCTGCACGCCGTCCAGTTTCACAGAGGCCAGCTGCATGCGATAGGAACGGACTTCGCTGTTGTATTTTTCCACATCGATGATATAGACACCGGTGTCACAGGGCAGGAACAGCTCGCCGTTTCCGTTGTAATAGTTCCAGGAATTGGCTGTAAGGGAGGTGCCCAGTCCTCTGCGGGCGTCCAGAAGCTCCCATGCGATATCTCCGCCGGAGACCAGCTCATCCCGCTCCACCACATAAATGCCGGCGCTGGACATGACAAAGAGGGTATCCTCGTCCTTGACCCAGATGTCGTAATTATTGAAATAAGGGAACTTGTCCAGGACCCGGATGGAGCCGTCCTGCTCCAGATAACAGAGGCTGTTGCTGGTGACGATGAACACGCCGTCGGACTTCGTGTCCTTCACCGTGCGCAGGATCACGCCGCTGCTCAGGCCGTCCTCCACCGTGATCATCCGGTCCACCTGTCCGTCCTTCAACACGGCCATGCCATCTCCGTCCGTGCCTGCCAGGATGGTTCCGTCCGATTGCTCGGTCAGCGTCAGGATCATGGAATTGATGAGTCCGTCCGCATTGCTGATGGTGCGCTCAATCTTATGATCCTTGATGTAACTGATGCCGGTATCTCCGGCTGCAAGAATGGTTCCATCCGACAGCTGTGTCACAACTCTGGCCTTGTTTCCGAAGCTCCCGCCCTCCGCATTATAGGTCCAGGACTCCCCGTCCGGCGCAAACTCCATCAATCCGTTTCCGTAAGTACATACCCAGAGATGGTCCTGTTCATCCACATACATGCAGCGGATGCGTCTGCCGGAGAGTTCCTCCGTCCACTGGTTCCGGATCTGATCATGGCAGGACCGGTCCACGACATCCAGACCGTTATCCGTGCCGATATAATAGTCTCCCTGCCAGAAGACAATGGTATTCACCACCTGCCGTTCCATGCCCACAGTGCTGTAGACATCCTTGAAGGGAGACTTGGACATCCGCAGGAGTCCCAGTCTGGAGGAAGTGAACCAGAGATTCCCCTGGTAGTCATAGAGCATATGGTCGATGGAATTGTTGAAATCGTTGGTGTTGATCCGGTGATAGCCCCTGGCATCGATATAAGACACCCCGCTGTCCGTAGAGATGAACAGGGTGCCGTCGCTCAGATAGTTCAGATTGTTGATGCTGATCACGTCCTCGCAGGTCTGCTTGCTCTTCTGCAACAGATCGTCATCGGACACATCAAAACTGTAGATATGATTGGTGGAGGTGCCCACCTGCAGGAATCCGTCGGGAGAAAAGGCACAGCAGTTGAAGCTTTCCCCTTCATCCTGCAGCTGTCTTGTGGCCATGATCTGTCCGCCCCGCAGGAGGAACAGCCTGCCGTCATTGGTGACCACAGCCACCCTGCCATCCTCATCGGAGGAGATGCTGTCCGCATAATTGATCTCCTCCAGGGTGTTGGTCGCCTTCAGACCATTGTTCATCATCAGGACCTGAAGGCTGCTGGTCGTCCCCACATAGTAATAGCCGTCGGTTGCCCGGGTGATACACCGGACGGAATTGGAGGGCAGTCCGGTGGTCTGATCCAGCACGTTCACTACTTTTTCCCGGATCACGATGGACAGACCGTTGTCGTTGGTCCCGATCCACAGACGTCCTTCCTCATCCACATAGAGGCAGTTCACGTTCCGCACGGATTCGTAATTGTCCACCCAGTGGAATTCCCGTCCGTTGTAGCGATACAGACCCGCATAGGTACCGATCCACAGAACACCGTCGTTGGTCTGGGCAATGTCGTTGGCTTCTCCGCAGGGCAGTCCGTTGTTGCTGCTGTAGACGCTCTGCACATAGTCGTTGTAATCCACCGCATCGGCCGCTGCCCGGGCCGGAATGGGCATCAGAAGGGACGCCGTCAGCACCCCCAGCAAAAGCAGCATACTCTCAGGGGCATGTCCCTGCTGTACCGCTTTGTCATCCTCGCTGCTTTGCTGCAGGCGCCGGATCAGGATCAGGATATACACCACGCTGATGGTGAGAACCTTATCGAGAAATTCGATGGAGAGTTGCCCGAGAATGCTGCACATGACAACGGGCCAGTCCCGGATCAGGAGATAGTTAAAGACGCCGTCCCCCCATTTGTTGCCGGTATAGCCTCCGGCCAGGATCAGGTTCAGGGGAACCGATACCAGCAGAGCGGTCAGCATCACCAGGGAAGCAGCCTTCATGAATCCATAGAAACGATCGAACCAGCGGTTCTTTTTGGCGATTCCCACAATGATGCCCAGCGCAATGCTGGTAATGGAGTACGCCACCGAGAGATGGTTGACCACTCCATAGGCCAGATTGCCTGTCAGCCCCACCAGTGCACCGCACACAGGGCCGCCCACATACGCACAGAGAACCGTTCCGAAGGAATCGCCCCAAAGCGGCAGCTCCATAGAAACGGTCAGGAGCTTTCCGCACACGTTCAGGCATACACACAAAGCGACAAAGATCACGATTCGCAGAGTTTTCCACTCTTTCATGAGATCCGCCTCCTCCCCATAAGAGGGATCAACCATTTTATATAATCAGCCACCTATAACTATAGCAAAATCACGCCATCATGTAAAATATAGAAAAGTCGGTTTCATGCACTTCCCGAGCGGTTTTCACGCCCCTTCAGCCCTGAAAGCTGCCTCAACCTTTCTTCTCCTCTTTTCGGATGGTTTCCTGCATTGCCTCATTGGCTTCTTCATCCCAGACTGTTCTCTCCGGTCCGAGGGTTCCGTACATCGTATTCTCAAAGGAATAACTCATATTTCCGGTCTTGATCAAACGCTCATTTTCAACATCATCGCTGAACGTTCCCAGCCGGTCATATATTTCCTTCGTTATCTCATAGTCGTACTGTTCACGCCCCTCCCTGCTGGTGTACATGATCTCCGCGAAATATCTCCTGGTGTCGGGATCATAGTAAGCCGTCCAGTTGTTCCCCTTCTTCTTCGTCTTCATCCCGTACCCCTTTCGGTTCTTTCTTCCGGTGTTCAAATAAAAGCCCCCTGGTTTCCCACAAAATTGTACCATCACCAGGGGGCTCATAGAAAGAAAAATCTGCAGAACTGCGCGATCGAAAAAATGCTTCAAAGCTCAGTCCATATTTTTCAGCGCCACATCCAACGGGATTCTGCGGATCCTGAGGAAATCGACGACGGAAACCGCCATGTAGCCCAGAAGGAGATACGCCATGGACAGGAACATGGAGGAATGTCTCATAAAGAAAGCAAAATACCCATCCATCCGGAGCATAAAGATCCGGAAGATCCGGATCATCAAAAGGTAACCGGCCACAAATCCGATCCCCGTGCACAGGATCACCACCAGGGCCGTGGGAAGGATATAGAGGGAACCGATCTCACGGTTCTGAAAGCCCAGGATCTTTACCATGGAGATGGCGGACTCGTTCCGCTCGATGATGATCTTGGCCAGCAGATAAATGAGGGCTGCAGCCAGGATCGTGAGCACATATTTAAACAGGCTCACAATGCCGCCAATGGAATGCTGCAGCTGCCTGGTGACCTTTGTGATATCCTCCGCGGTGATCACCATGGCGATCTGTTGCTCATCGATATCCGTGATCTCCTCCCGGGAGAAGAATCCGGAGAATTCTCCCTCCTTCTTCTCAAAGACCCGGTTGAATTCCTCCATATTCAGGAACAGCGCAATGCCTCCTTCGTAGTCCACGGTCCCATCCACCGTAAATGCATAGGAGCGGTTCTCGTATTCCGCCTTAAGGGTGATCTCATCCCCCACCTTCAGCCCGAATTTTTTCTGGAAGGCGGTAGAGACCAGGCCATGTCCTTCCGGCAGATCCGCAGGAAGGTCCACGTATGTGCTGCCATGAACAATGCCGTAAACGGTCACGCTCTCATCCCCTCCGCTGCCCATGCCGGAACGGACGGAATCCTTTCTCGCCTTCGGGTAAAGCAATGTCTCGTATCCGAAGGGTTCCGCACTGCTCCCGTCGGTTTCTATGACATTGCCGTCAGAATCCTTGTATCCCATCAGCATGTACTGATAAGGCGAAAAAACCATGTCGGAAGCGATTTCCCCGTAGTGATCCAGGGAATCCGGCAGTCCGAAGGCAAAGCACATCATCAGCTCGATGAAGATGACGCCAAAGATCAGCACCAGATAATTCGGCATATTCTGGAACAGGATCCGCAGACGGAACCGTCCCAGGAAGGACCAGGAGGGAAGCCGCCTTGCTTTGGTGCGCTTCGAGCGGGACAGATCATGCCGCAGGAACCGCAGGGGACTGAGCTGCAGCTTTCGGATGATGACGATGAGATTGATGAAAAACATCAAAACCAAAGGGATGATGGTGGTCTTGATCAGTGCCTCACTGCTCCAGATGGGGGTGCATCGCGGCAGACTGTAGCTCTCATAGTACAGGTTCACCGCTGTCGTCTGAAAAAGGGTATAGCCCAGAAGATTCCCCAGGGCCGCTCCGATCAGCGTGACGATCAGCGGCATGGACATATAATGGATCACCAGCTCCCGCTTGCTGTACCCGGAGGCCCGCAAGGTCCCGATGACGGAAGCCTCTCTGTCGATGGTGTTGCTGATGGTGATGGCAAAGATAAAGGCGATGACACCGATGAGGATATAGCACAGGATCCCCGTGGCACTGGTGTCTCCTTCGATATCCGAGGGAGCAAAATTGGAGGCCTGCCGCAGATATTCCGGCAGATAGCCATCGATCTCGTTGTCCTTCGTCAGGGTCTGCGTAAGGAGCGCCTTCAGAAAATTCTCCGCGTACTCTGCTTTCTCCACCTTATCAGCAGGAGACTCCTCGTAGCGAAAGGCATAGTTGTAATGTACCCTGGAATGCAGGGCATCAAAGCCTTCCGGGGTCACCATCGCCACATCAAATCCGAAGGCATCAAACATGAGATCGGTATTGGACTGATGGAGAGTCAGATAATGCACATAACTCAGGAGCCCTACGACGGTAAATTCTCTGTCGCCCACCGAGATCCGGTCACCGAGCTCTACTCCGACATTGCTGGCATGCATCCGGTCGATGGCGATCTCCGTGTCTGTCTCCGGTGCGCGGCCTGCGTTGAAGGATGCCAGGTTGACAGCGCTGTCACTCCGGAAGACCCTTACGGTCCCGTCCGGAGTGCCGTCCAGGTCATGATCCTCCGTCTCATCCCGGTAAAAATCCTCGTACACGCTTACGGGGACCGGCGAAAATGCGTCCTCCAGTCCGTATTCCTCAGCGATCTTATCCCATTCCTCCTCCACGGCCTCTTCCACCGCTTTATGCGCCTCTTCGTATGCTTCCTCCGAAGCGGTGCGATATTCCTCCGACGCCCGCGCCTCCTCTATGGCGCTGTCGTAATTTTCCTCGATGGCGGCATCGATCTGCGCCAGGATCATATCCTCATCCGTGATCCCGAAAGCTTCACACTGCGTACGGACGCCCTGTTCTATGGCCTCCCTGACACGGCTGTCAAGTGCCTCCTCCATGGCTTTCTCCACTTCCCCGTCCGCTTCCCGGATCCCTTTTTCGATGTAATACTGCCGCACATCTGCCATCTCTCCGCTGCCGATGGATTCCAGCAAGTCAGGAGATGCTTTTTTTGTCAGTTCAAAGGAGCCGTCTTCCAGCCGCAGGGTCTGCCTCCCGTCCCGGATCGCAGCCAGCATGCTGTCGTGCCCCACATACATCCCGGAGATCAGTCCGATCATAAGTACCAGAAAGACGATGATCACCAGGTATTTGTGCCAGTCGGTGGCAAGTTCTCTGGGGACTCTTTTGATCAAAGGATTCTTCATCATGCCCCTCCTTACCACTCCAGCTCGGAAGCCGGGATCTTCGTTTCATTCCGATCATTGTGACGGACCACCCCGTCTCTTAACTTGATCACGTGATCTGCCATGTATTTGATGGCTTCGTTGTGGGTGACCATGATGACGGTACTGCCGTATTTCCGGTTGCAATCCTCGATCAGCGCCAGGATCTCCTTGGAGGTTTTGTAATCCAGCGCACCCGTAGGCTCATCGCACATGAGGATGTCGGGATTTTTCACCACCGCTCTTCCGATGGAGACTCTCTGCTGCTGTCCGCCGGAGAGCTGGTTGGGATATTTGTACTTGTGCTCCTGCAGCCCCAGCGTGGTGAGCACCTCCTCCACATCCAGCGGGTGATCCGAGAGATAGGCGCCTACCTCGATGTTCTCCTTCACGTTCAGATTCGGGATCAGATTGTACATCTGGAACACATAACCCAGATGCTTTCTGCGGTAGAGGGTGAGCTGCTTCTCATCCATATCCTCCAGCTTGTCGCCGCCGATGCTCACAAAACCGGAATCCGGGGTATCGATCCCGCCGATGATGTTGAGCAGTGTGGATTTGCCGGAACCGGACGGTCCCAGGAGCACGCAAAACTCTCCTTTCCCCACCGTAAAATTCATGCCGCGGAGCACGTCCTGCTTCGCTTCACCGGACCCAAAGCTTTTCCTCAGGTCCCGGATCTCCAAAAATCCTTCGTTCATCCCTATGGTCCTCCCTTTTGTTGTTTTCTTCCCGGGTGGGCACCATGCACCTGCAAAAGAAAAAGACTCAGGTATAGCCGAACCATACCTGAGTCTGAAGGATCCATATTACTCCATGTATAGTCCTGTCGCTATACATGAGTCTCGCAATTTAAAACAAGCCAGACAAAACTCTGTCAGGATGTTGACTTGCTACGCCCCCGGCGCCTGCTACTCCCCCATGGGAAAGATCTTCTGTAGTGTAGCATCGGATGACAGGATTGTCAAATACCTTCATCCGCCCCGCGATGGACGTCCTTACTTCCCGTCGGGGAAGCTGGTGAAGGACCCCCGCTCTGCCTCCGGCAGCCCGTATTTTTCCCGGCCGTCCGCGATGGCGCGGATCAGGAAAGCCATGTTGCGGGCCAGGTTCCGCATGGTCTGCAGGCCCTCCGCATCTTTCCGCACATCCTCCGCGGTAAAGCCGTGGACCTGATTCCAGTAGGTGGAGGAAGCCACCGGCATCCCGCTGATGGTAAAATACTTGTTC
>JAEETA010000051.1 GCA_016286555.1 Lachnospiraceae bacterium
GGTGAATTCACTATCCACGGTGTAGCCGTCATGCTGGGCCGGCGCCAGGCCGCTCTCCGTCATGGCATCCAGGTAGCCGCTTCCCAGGTTCTCTCTCCTCCCGGTGGCGGGATCGATGCGGTAGATCTGCTGGAACTCCCAGTCCTCATCACTGCCGTCGGACCAGATCCATCCATCCGAATAGTAGAGCTTTCCCGTTCCGTCATCGGGGCAGAGTTCCTTCAGTTCGTCCGTTTTCGGGTTGTAAGAATACAGAACGGAATCCTGTCCATAGTAATAGTCAGGCTCACTCCTGCCCTGCTGCATGAACTCTCCGTTAAAGGCACAGTTATCCAGCGCCTCGGGACCGTATTCTCTGAAGATCACGGTGTCTTCCACCTGCACGAAGTGGGAGCCGTTATTTCTGACGAGATTGTCGGAAAAATCATATCCTGCGTCCGCATCTCCGGCAAAAAGGATCTTTTCCTTCTCCTGCGGAGCTTCCGCCTGAGCGGTATCTTCGGCAGGCTTATCCTTTTCTTCCGTAACTGCAGGTGTAGTATCCGTCGCAGCGCTTTCCGTGGTATCCGTTACCTGCTCCTGGGCAGTCGTATCGGTCGCAGGCACTTCTTCCTGTTTTTTCCCACATCCGGGAACCAGAAGCATCAGTCCGAGCGTCAGTACTAAAATGCGTTTCCTGTTCTTCATGTCATCCTCCGCCAAAACTTTTCCCCAAAATACTGCGTTTCCGTACCCTCAACACAGTATCATAGCATAATTTCTCTTTTTCTTCACCAGAAATCCCAAAAATGCCCGTTTTTTGAATGTTTTTCCTCCGGAGCCATTGCCTAAAACCCCATTTTGTGATAAATATAGAAGGATCATCACCTATCGACGATCATTTTGAAACTGTAAGGAGTAAGACTATGGAAAGAGAAGAATTTTTGTCATTGTACAGACACTCTTTGGCTCACGTTTTGGCCAAAGCCGTTGTGGAGATCTTCGGTACCGAGACACAGCTGGCCATCGGACCTCAGATCGCAGACGGATTTTATTATGATTTTCTGCTTCCCCGTGCCATCACGGAGGAGGATTATAAAACTATCGAGACTAAGATGACAGAGATCTTAAAGCGCAAGGAAAGCTGGCGCCGTGAAGAGATCTCCCGCGCTGACGCGCTGAAG
Source organism: Lachnospiraceae bacterium (assembly GCA_016286555.1). Classification (GTDB taxonomy): domain Bacteria; phylum Bacillota; class Clostridia; order Lachnospirales; family Lachnospiraceae; genus AC2028. The sequence goes on from JAEETA010000051.1 coordinate 1,164, forward strand.
CTCTTCGCAGATCAGAAGTTCAAGGTAGAGCTCATCAATGATCTCCCCGAGGACGAGCTGCTGACCGTCTACTACACCGGCGAGGATTTCGTGGATCTGTGCCGCGGACCTCACGTGGAGAATTCCCAGGAGCTGCTCTCTGTATCCTTCCAGATCAAGTCCTCTTCCAGCGCTTACTGGAGAGGCGACGAGAAGCGTGACTCCCTGACCCGTATCTATGTCTACGCTTTTCCTACCAAAGATGAGCTGAAGAGCCATCTGGCTATGATCCAGGAAGCACTGGAGAGAGATCACAAGAAGCTGGGTGCAAAGCAGGAGCTCTTCCTCTTCAACGAGACCGCTCCCGGCATGCCTTACTGGCTTCCCAGAGGCTGGAAGATGTACCAGACCCTGCTGAAGTTCTCCAGAGAGATCCAGGAGAAGCACGGCTATCAGGAGATCTCCGCTCCTCTCATCAACAACAAGAAGCTCTGGCTGATCTCCGGTCACTGGGCTCACTACGTAAACAACATGTTCATCGTTCCCGGTGTCAGCGGCTATGTCAGCGCAGACGCTGAGGTAGAAGGCGTTGTTTCCACCAGAGAGGGTCTCGATGAAGAGACTGCCCAGAAGGAAGCGGTAAAGATCAGCGCAAGAGAGCCCCTGTACCTGCGCGAGAGCGAGGACACCATGGCTGCAAAGCCAATGAACTGCCCTAACGCAATGATCACCTACAAGCGCACCATCCACTCCTACAAGGAGCTGCCCATCCGCTACAGCGAGTATGACGTGCTCCACCGCAAGGAGAAATCCGGTCAGATGAACGGGCTCTTCCGTGTTCAGGAGTTCCGTCAGGACGATGATCACACCTTCGTCATGGAGTCCCAGATTGAGAGCGAGATCGCCGATATCATGGCCATTGCCGATGAGATCTACAACACCTTCGGCGTCACCTATCGCGCTGAGTTCTCCACCCGTCCCGATGACTTCATGGGAGACATCGAGGTCTGGAACCGTGCGGAGGCATCTCTGAAGAAGATTCTGGATCAGAAGTACGGCGAGGGCGGTTACGAGATCAACGAAGGCGACGGCGCTTTCTACGGTCCCAAGATCGACCTGCAGATCAAGGACGCTCTCGGCAGAGAGTGGCAGTGCGGTACCATCCAGCTGGACTTCCAGCTGCCTCATAACTTCGGCCTGACCTATCAGGATGCGGAAGGCAACATGCAGATGCCCGTGGTCATCCACAGAGCCATCTACGGTTCCCTGGAGCGTTTCATCGGTATCATCATCGAGAACTTCAAGGGCGCATTTCCCTTCTGGCTCAGCCCTTATCAGGTAGGTATCGTTCCCATCCGTCCCGAGCATAACGACTATGCGAAGGAAGTGGAGGATCTCCTCACCGCAGCAGGTATCCGCGTGGAAGCCGATTATGCGGACAAGAACATGAACGAGAAGATCAAGTACTATCGCAACATGAGAGATCCTTACATTCTGGTCATCGGCGATCAGGAGAAGGAAGCCCGCACCGTCAGCATCACTGTCCGCGGTCAGAAGAACCAGCTCCACGGCGTGACCCTGGATCAGCTGGTAGCTATGTGCAAGAAGATGAATGAGGAGCACCTCATCGACCTCATCGGAGAAGTGCTCGCATGAGAAACATGATTTCCGAGGAAAATTTCAATCCCGACCAAAACGGTATCGGCACCTACGCGAAGCGTATGGTGCCGATCCTGGTGTACATGCTGATCTATCTCCTGTGGTTCCATTACCTGGAGAACCGTTCTATCCAGATCGAGTATCTGATCCATACTCCCCTGGATGACAAGATCCCCTTCTGCAAGTACTTTATCATTCCCTACCTCTTCTGGTTCGGGTATGTGGCAGTGGCAAGCCTGTACTTCCTGTTTGCTGATTACGAGTCCTTCCGCAGGCTTTACCTGTTCCTGGTCACCGGCATGACACTGTTCCTGCTGATCTCCACTCTGTGGCCCAACGGACATGATTTGCGGCCCGTGATCACCGGCAGCGGCGTCTGTGACAGACTGGTGCAGAATCTCTACAACAGAGACACCTCCACCAACCTCTGGCCCAGCATCCACACTTACAATTCCCTGGGTGTCTGGTATGCGGTGAAAAACGCGGAGCATCTGAAAAAGAAGAAGGGCATCCGGATCCTCTTCATGCTCATCTCCTACTCCATCGTGGCCAGTACCGTACTATTAAAGCAGCACTCTGTCTTCGATGTGATCTCCGCATTCCTCTTTGCGGGAACCATGTACTATTTCACCTATGTCCTGGATCTGCTGGACCTCATCGGACAGAGAAGACCCAGAGCAGCATAGTAATCGATCTCCAATACAAAAGGAAGCCCTCGAAAGAGGGCTTCCTTTTTAGTTGAATCCATAATATTTCTGCGCCAGCTTGTAGGCTTCCGCGGAAAGTTTCCTGCCCCCTTTTCCCGGCAGGTTGGTGCCGTTCCCCAGAAGGGAATTGCGCATGATCAGGTACAGCCGCAGATCCTTCTTCTTGATATAACGCCACAGATCCGACTTCTCCTCCAGGCTCTCCGGGGTATCCGTCCGGATCAGCAGGATAGATGACACTGCCGTCACGATCTCCAGATAGTTGATCATGTAGCGGCGAAGCTTCCGGTTCTGTACCACCTTTGCACGGTTCTCGGTAATGTAATCGATCATCCGGCGATTCACCCGAAGCTGCTGATCGATATGAGCACACATGAAGCCTTCGTTGACGGACTGATCGCTGCGGCCGATGTAATACCGGTACAGATTCAGGTCCAGATACATCATGGTGCGGACGTAGGGCAGGGGCTCAAAGGCAAAGAGATTGTCCACGTAGAAGGTGTGCTCCGGCAGTCGCAGCCCACATTCCCGCAGGAGCTGCGTCCTGTAGATCAGGGAATGCATCAGCATGTAATGCCCCTGAGGCAGGCGCTTTACATCACTCCACTCGAAAATCTCTCCCACCGGGAACATTCTCCGGTACTGGATCACTTTCTTTTTCTTCTCTCCCTGCTTCTCATAGACATAATTGCAGATGATGGCATCCAGGATCCGATTACCTCCTATCACCGTACGAAGCATGTTCATGACGGTGATCAGGTCCTCGGTCTTCAGCCAGTCATCGCTGTCCACCACCTTGAAATACAGGCCCTTTGCATTTTCCAGGCCCGTGTTCACGGCGCCGCCGTGGCCCTTGTTTTCCTGGTGAATGGCCCGGACGATCTCAGGGTATTTTTTCTCATATTCCGTGGCGATGTTCCAGGTGTGGTCCTTGTAGGATCCGTCATCCACAATGAGGATTTCCAGATCACTTCCCCCCGGCAGAAGGGAATCCACGCATCTGCGCAGATAACTCTCGGAATTATAACAGGGGATAGCGATGGTCAGCAGTTTCATTTCAAGTCTCCTTACCGCGTCGCAGCCCGAAGGCTCCGGCGTAAGCTTCAAAAGCAGAGGGAATGGGATACCTTTCCTGTGTCTCCGCAGGCTCCACATAGATCCAGGCGTTGCTGTCAGACCCTTTGGGGCCCTGCTCCAGCTCATCCACACGGATCCGGTATCCGATCATATGCCATTCCTTATGGGTAAAAATATGTTTTGCCTCCGGCAGCGGGGTGATCCGCACCACCTTAAGGCCCTGGGAATCCAGATACTTCCGAACCTCTTCTCTCGACAGATGTCCTGAAATATTCGGAAGCTCGTAGAGCCCCGCCAGAAGCCCTTTCCCGGGGCGTTTGTGCAGGGCGATGCGATCCGCATCCTGCAGGACGAGAACCGTCAGATCTTCTGTTTTTCGGCCGGCCTTCGCTTCCTTCTTCGGGTACTCCGCTTCCATCCCCGAGAGATGTGCCAGACATTCCTCCCGCCAGGGACATTCCCCACAGGCAGGGGCACCGTTCGGTGCGCAGACCGTTGCCCCCAGCTCCATCATGGCCTGGTTCAGATCTCCCGGCCGGTCCTTCGGCATAACTTCCAGCAGTTCCTTCCGCACCGCCTCCCGCACCTTCTCGTCGGAGATGAGGCGGTCATCTGCCCGGAGCCTGGAAAGGATCCGCAGCACATTTCCGTCCACGGCGGGAACGGGCCTGCCAAAGGAAATGGAGGATATGGCACCTGCGGTATAGGCGCCGATGCCGGGTAGTTTTAAGAGCTCTTCATAAGTGTCCGGAAGTTCCCCTCCGTATTGTTCGCAGACGACCATGGCTGCCTTTTGCAGGTTCCGCACACGGTTGTAGTATCCCAAACCCTCCCAGAGCTTTAAGAGCTGCTCCTCGGGGCAGGCCGCCAGATCAGAGATACCCGGAAGGGCCTGCAGAAAACGGGCGTAGTAGGGCTTTACCGCCTCCACTCTGGTCTGCTGCAGCATGATCTCGGAGATCCAGACATGGTAGGGCGTTGGCTCCCGCCGCCAGGGCAGATCCCTGTGGGCGGTATCGTACCAGGCGAGTAAACGCCGCAGCGTCTCCTCGGAAATCGTATTTACGGCTGTATTCATGCACTGTCTCCCGGACCGTTCACCGCAGTTTCAGCGCCTTCCTCCCCTCCCAGGGCACCGCCCCGGTAAGGAACTCTGGCGGAAGGCACCTCTTCCGATGCGGGAAGGGTGTGAACGGATTGATCGTCGAAAAAGATCTGGGCGCCGAAGGCTTTGAGGAAATCCTTCTTCTCGATACCTCCCAGAAAGAGGGCTTCGTCCAGGCGCACGTTCCAGGCACGCAGCGTCTTGATGACCCGCTCGTGGGCGGGGGCGTTTCTGCTGGTGACCAGTGCCGTACGGATGGGACAGTTGTCGGGTCCCAGCTTCTCCTGGATGGCGGAAAGCTTCCGCAGAAAGCCCGCAAAGGGGCCTTCCTCCAGGGGCGTATCCGCATTTCTGGCTTCATTTTCCTCGAAAGCTTTGAGCCCTCCCTGTTTATACACCAGTTCCGAGGAATCGTCAAAGATCACCGCGTCTCCGTCGAAGGCGATGCGGATGCTGCCGTCCTCCCGTTCCTCATAGATATGATCCGTGCAGATGATACCGGCTGCGATACCGCTGTCGATGGCGTTCTGCACATCGTCCTCATAAGCGGACAGGAAGAGGTCCGTACGGAAGGCCTTAAGATACGGGGACAGCTGTGCGCCGCTCACCAGCACCGCACGGGTAATGTCCAGTCCGTAATGCTTGATGGAGTTAAAGACCCGCAGGGAGGTATTGGTGCTGTTCCGGGACATGATGATGACTTCCACGGGGCGCTCCTCCGGCAGGAGTTCATTCAAGGCCAGAAGGTTCTTGATGAGAGAAAACCCGGGTCCCTTTCCCAGAACCTCGTTCTCGTGACTGATCTGATACTCCTGATAGGCATCCAGTCCCTGCTCCTCGAAGATCTGATTTTCCACTGTCAGATCAAAAAGAGCCCGGGAGGATACCCCGATCACCATTTTTCCGTCCAATGCATATGCCATAGCTGCTCCTTTCCGGGAGTCTGCGTTCGGATACCGTCCGCGCCGCAGATAGCTACTGCACGCTTACACGGTTATCTCAGGCGCTGACCGCCCTCAAATTTCCATCTCGTTTCCACACTGCTCTGAATGATCTCGAAGGCCGATTGCAGATCATCCGGGATCTCCAGATCCAGGGAAAATGCCAGGACTCTGAGCATTTCCTTCGTCATCACGGGTTTGATCCTGGTGAGGATCTCCAGGCGCTTCTCCGAGGACGCTTCGTCCAGGAACTCCAGCACCAGCGGATCCGGTCCCGACTTTACGGGAGACTGGGGTGTTGCTCCGGATGTGTCCGGAAGAACACCTGCGGCAACGGCTCCACCGGGAGTCTGACTGCCGGCATTTGTCGTAACCTGCCCCAGCATCACGGGAGCTGCGCCGGAAATCACATCCGGTCCCTCCACTTTCTCAAAACGGTACGCCTGCTGCGCATCCGGGTATTTTGCCTTATCAGTGGGAGACAAAAACATCTCCAGGCCTCTGGCATAGACCTTCATCTCGCCGTACAGAGCCTGGTAGATCACCAGTTCCTCTCCCGTCTCGGAATGCTCCGCCACCGTTACGATCCGGTACAGATTTTCCTTAAAATGTCTGTAGATCTCGCCGGCCTTCGGGGCCTGTCGTTTTGCTTCCTGCATATTATTCCTCCGCGTTAGCGATTCTCAGAATCTTTGGAGGATCCGCGGGCATGGGATCAATGAAGCTGCCCCGACAGTTCTACCGTTACGGGCATTTCATCCTCTCCGCCGAAGGCAGCACTCACCGCCACCTTCCTGACGCTTTCCTCCAAACGGCTTGCTTCTTCCTCCGTCAGATTCTCAATCTCATCGTGATGGATCTGTACGCGGATCGCGCCGTTTCCTTCTTCATAGGTATAAGAGACCATCACACCGGCGTTCCCGAATCCCGCATCCCTGAGTGCTTCCCGCACGGGCTGACCGACATATGCGCTGCAAGCGCGCAGTCTGTCCAGCGTATCTCCGTCCGGTCGCCCTGCCAGGGCCGAGGTGGTGATGCTGATGGCCAGCGTTCCGATCATGATCATTGCTGCCGCCAGCAAAAGCCGAAGGATGGTCTCCTTTCGTTTTGTCTGATATCCGATTGCATTTCCTCTCATCTCATATCCTCCCCGGTGACCTGTTCACGCGTTTCATGATATGAGTATGCATCTTACTGCGTTCAAAAAATCGGACTCAAACCAGTCTTTCAATTTTCTTTTCAGAAAAAAAATCCGTATCCTATTTTACAGCAAATCCTGCTTTTTTGCAGGGAAAATTTTTGGTCATGCTCTCTGTCAGCCCTTGGAGACCTCCTTGAAGGTATCCACGGTATCCTGATCCGGTGCGGCGGTAGCAAGGCTCACCACCACATTCACGATGAGGGCCAGCACAAATGCGGGAAGCAGCTCATAGATGGCAAAAGCGCCGCCCAGCTTGGAGATGCCGAACTTCCAGACGAAGATCATCACGCCGCCGGTGATCATGCCGGCCATGGCACCCTTCAGATTGGAACGGGACCAGAAGAGGCTCAGCAGCACCACGGGGCCGAAGGCAGCACCAAAGCCTGCCCAGGCGAAGGACACGATCTTGAACACGGAAGAATCCGGATCTCTTGCAATAACGATGGCCAGGATGGAGATGACGACCACGGCGATCTTGGCCACCTTGACCTGGGTCTCATCCTTCAGCTTTTTGCCGCCGAAGCTCTGGATCAGATCCGCGGAAATGGCGGATGCGGATGCCAGCAGCTGAGAGTCTGCGGTGGACATGGTAGCTGCCAGGATACCGGACAGGATGACGCCGGCGATGATGGCTGCAAAGATGCCATGGGTGCTCATGAGATTGGAAATGTGGATGATGACGCGCTCCGCATTACCGCTGCCCTCCAGCTTTTCAATGAAGCCGCCGTTGCTCATGGCGAGGCCGATAAAGCCGATGAAGAGCGCCACAAACATGGCAAATACCACCCAGATGGAAGCCACTCTTCTGGAGAGGCCGATCTTTTTCTCATCCTCGATGGCCATAAAACGCACCAGAATATGCGGCATACCGAAGTAACCGAATCCCCATGCGAGCGTAGAGCAGATGGTAAGGATGCCGTAAGGCGCCGCTTCTCCCGTACTCGCCACATGGGTCTGCACCATGGACAGAAAACCGGGCAGAGATTTTGCATTATCAATGACTGCGCTGAATCCTCCTGCGGTGTGGACGCCGAAAGCGATGACCACCACCAGGGAGACGCTCATGGCGATGCTCTGGACCAGGTCCGTCATACAGACGGCCTTAAAACCGCCCAGGGAGCAGTACAGCGCGATGATGATGGCACTGACGATCATGGCAAAGAGGTAATCGATGCCGAAGAGGGTGTTGAAGAGCTTGCCGCAGGCAGCAAATCCGGAAGCCACATATGGGATAAAGAAGACCACGATCACAATGGCGGACACCAGCGTAATGATGTTCTTTTTGTCCTTATACCGCGCGGCGAAATACTCGGGCAGCGTGATGGAGCCCAGCTTTGCAGTGTATCTGCGCAGCTTTGCCGCTACAAAGAGCCAGTTCAGATAGGTGCCAATGGCCAGACCGATGATGGTCCAGGACGCATCCGCCAGACCGGAGAGATAAGCCACGCCGGGGATGCCCAGCAGCAGCCAGCTGCTCATGTCGGAAGCCTCGGCGCTCATGGCAGCCACCAGAGGTCCCAGCTTACGACCGCCCAGATAGAAATCCCCTGCGTCGTCATTTCCCTTGGAAAAGACCACACCGATGAGGATCATCATGGCCAGATAGAGCAAGATCACGATTCCCAAAACAACCTGAATTCCCATAACTCCTCCTTATAGAAACGTTTTTCGTGCGTTACCATTTTAGCACATTAACGCATAAATATACACAAGAAAATTCCTTGACGATTTTTTCCCGCATATTTATACTCGCTAGTATCGTTATTTGCTTTAAGAAAGGAACCCCATGAATGATCTCACCAAGGGCTCTCCCGCCCTGGTCATGTTTAAATTTGCCATCCCCGTGCTCATCGGGAGACTGTTCCAGCTGGCCTACAACCTGACGGACACCCGCATTGTAGGGTCCCTGCTGGGGACGGATGCCCTGGCTGCGGTGGGCAGCGTCAGCACCCTCCATGAGCTTTTCAGCGGATTTCTCATCGGTCTCGCCGGCGGATTTTCCATCCTGACCGCCAGGTACTTCGGCATGAACCGGCAGGATCTGGTACGCCGGTGCTTTGCCTCCGGGATCCTGCTGGGCACCGTAGCAGCCCTCGTCATGACACTGCCGTCCCTTCTGGGATTACATGCCCTGCTGGACCTCCTGAATGTCTCCGACGCCCTCCGGCCCGATGCCTCCGCCTATTTGGGCACCCTGCTGGCAGGACTGATCTTCTGTGTCCTGTACAATGTGCTCGCCTCCAACCTAAGGGCAGTGGGAGACTCTCTGACGCCTCTGCTGTTTCTCATCCTCTCCGCCGTGCTGAACGTAGGGCTGGATCTGCTCTTTGTGGGGCCTCTCCGTTACGGAGTCCGGGGCGCCGCTTTGGCGACCATCCTGGCCCAGGCCATCTCTGCGGCCCTGTGCTTTTTCTATCTGCGGATCCGCTATCCCATGTTTGTATTCACCCTGCGGGAAATGATCCCGGACAGGGAGATGGCTTCCCAGCTGGTCAGCGGCGGCCTCTCCATGGGGCTTATGAGCAGTCTGGTGGCCTTCGGCACCGTCGCCCTGCAGACTGCCATCAACTCCTTCGAGACTCCCGTCATCGTGGCACACACCGCCACCCGGAAGCTGACGAACCTGTATATGATGCCCTTCTCCGTTCTGGGGGCCACCATGGCCACCTACTGCGGACAGAATTACGGCGCAGGCAGACTGGACCGGATCCGGAAGGGCCTGCGAGACGCGCTGCTCCTGTCCTATCTCTGGGCCCTCGTAGACCTGCTCATGAGCTATACCATCGCTCCCTCCCTCATCACGGCCATCTCCGGCACGAAGGATCCGGAGATCCTCTATACCGCCGTCCTGTATCAGAAGGTGGATACCATCTTCTACATGCTGGTACCCACCATCACCATCCTCCGCAACGGTCTCCAGGGACTGGGAGACCATGTGACCCCTGTGGCATCCAGCTTTTTGGAGCTCCTGTGCAAGGTCCTGGTGGCCTTCCTGCTGACCCCAGTACTCCATTACATGGGGATCATCTGGGCAGAGCCCATCGCCTGGACCGTTATGGTGATCCCTCTGATCATCAGCATGGCAAAGCGACTGCGAAAGGTGCAGACCCCGGACCCGGAAGAGGAAAATGCGGTCTCCTGAGCGTCGAGTGACCACCGTAAGGGTAAAACGGACAAAACAAAACGGACGAAAAGGGAATTTTGATATGATTCCCTTCTCGTCCGTTTTTGATTCCTTTGATGGATCCCGGGTCTGTCTGTTCCTTTCCCCGCCCGGTCAGCCCCGTCAGATCCCGGTTCGAATGGTTTCACCCGCAGGAACCCGAAGCACATTGCTCCAGTCCTTCACGGCGATCCACAGATCCTCCGCCGTGGGATTGTAGACCAGGGACAGGTCCGCGGAAAATGCCAGCATCTGCACCGCATGCAGATATCCTGCGATCTCCATGTTGGTGGCATACCAGATATCTTCCTTGCCGGAGACTGTCTTGCAGAACTCCTCGATCCGGTCCCAGTTGTCATTCTGATCAAATTCATAACTGTGGCCCCAGACGTAAAGCAGCCGCAGATACTGACTCTTCCGATCCTCCACCAGCGTTTTTCCGTACTCCGGTAGCTTTGGATCGTTGTGATGGCATGTAGGATCCCACTCCATGAGGTCCGTGGGAAGTTCAAAGCTGCCGGTGGAATGCACCGTGCGTCCGTAGAAGATCCCTGCGGTAGCCAGGATCTGCTTGATCCGCTCATCATAGGAACCGTTGGGATAGGCATGACCTCTGACGATCTGTCCGAAGAGCTGTTCCAGCCCTTTCCGATCCTCCAGGATCTCCTCCAGCACCGCTTCATTGGGGCATCTGGCAATGGTGGGATGGGTCAGGCCGTGGGTAGCCACCTCATGGCCATCGTAGAGGCCTTTCAGCTGCTCTGCGGTGAGTCTGGGCTCCTTTCCCAGAAGGCCGTAGTTTAAGTTAAAGGTTGCCTTCAGGCCGTACCTGTTAAAGATCTCCACCAGGCGCCTGTCCTGCTCCTTACCGTCATCGTAGCTGAAGGTGAGGGCTTTGGTCCTGCCTTCCGGATAGCAAAAACTGATCTTCATGGCAACTCCTTTCGAAACTGCGTAACCGGGCGAATGAAAACGCTTACATGGAAAAGTAGAAAAAAAGGGTCCGAAGGAAATCGGACCCTTTTGTGTCGGAGTGGCGGGATTCGAACTCGCGACCTCCGCCTCCCTAAGACGGCGCTCTAACCAAGCTGAGCCACACCCCGAAACGACTTGAATATCATATCATGCACTTGAAATAAATGCAAGCATTTTCTTCAAATCTTTTCGGGTGGCCGAAAATCCCTCGATATCAGGGGCATTAAGCCAAAATGTTCGTATATGCAAGCATAACTCGCATTATTGACTTTTGCCCCTGGTGTTATCAAATCTTGAAGGTTCCCACGATCTTATCCAATGCATCCGCAATGGCCGTGGTATCGGAAGCCTGCTGATTGATCTCGGAGATGGTATTGCTCATGAGATCCATGGAAGCGTTGGTCTCCTGGCAGGATGCCGCGTTCTCCTCGGAGATGCTGGACAGGGTGGAGATGCTGTCTACCACATCGGACTTGGAGCTGTTCAGGGATTCGGTCTTGGTCTGAATGGTGCTGATGGCATCTGCAGTGGACTTTGCCCCGTCCAGAACGGTCTGGAAGGATTCCACCACCTTGCTCAGAGCCTTGCCCTCTTCGCCCACGGATTCCTTGATCACGTTTGCGGATTTGGTATTGTTCTCGGATGCTGCGAGGATATCCGCGATGATGGACTGGATCTCCTCGGAGGACTCGCTGGACTGCTGTGCCAGCTTACCGATCTCCTCAGCCACCACGGCGAAGCCTCTGCCGGCCTCTCCTGCTCTGGCTGCCTCAATGGAGGCATTCAGGGACAGCAGACTGGTCTGGGAAGCGATATCCCGGATGGAGGAAGCAGCGATGTCGATCTTGCTGACTGCCTCAGCGGACTTGTTGATTCCCTCCACGATGGCATCGGTGGTACGGATGGTGGACTCGTTGGCCTTGATCAGGTTGTCCAGCTCTGCGGAAGCTCTGGTAGCCTCATCGCCCACACCCAGTGCGGTATCCACCGCATCTCCGGAGAGGGAACTGATCTCATCGATATTGTCGCCCATGGACTGGATGGCCACTGCGATATCCTGAACGGACTCTGCCAGGGTCATGGAAGCCTTGGACATTTCCTCTACTGCATTGGCCACGGTCTCCGTGGTCTCGTTGGCATTGCTCACCTCGGAAGAGATATCGCTCATGGCGCCGTTCACCTTCTGGGAATCCTCTCCGATCTGGCCCACCACGCTCTTCACATGGTCCCTGGCCTGTGCCGCGCATTTGGAGATCTCGGCGATATCATAGACATTGGACTTGATTTCTCTGGTGCTGGTCAGGTCGCTGGCAGCCAGGAGCTGCAGTTCCTCCAGGATCCCGGAGATGGACTTTGTGATCTTACCGGAGATCAGGAAGATCAACACGCCGAAGACGATCATGCTCACCACGCAGATCACAACGCTGTTCAGGATCACGGTGCGGATGGCAGCCTGTACGTTAGCTTCGCTCTCACCTGCCCATGCTGCGCCCCAGACATTTCCGTTTTCGTCGTAGAGCGGGCTATAGAACACATAATATTTCTGGCCCCCGATAACGACGCCGGAAGCACTGTAATCCTGCTTCTTCTGCATTGCCTCCCAGATCTTGGGATCCATCTGAGTCCCTTCATTTCGCTGACCCTGTGCATTCAAGGCAGAGGTCATGAGACGAGTATCGCCTTTAAAGATCGTCATCTCAACACCTTCCGACTTGAACAGATCCACATAATCGTGCTCATACTCGGGTTCGCTTCCCAGATCCAGATCGTACTGATAATACTTTTGAAGGGCCCGGACACTCACCTGGAGCTTTTCGAAGGTCTGGTCCTTCATTCTCGAAGAAATGCTGCTCCCGCTGATCACACTGAGGGTGATCCCGATGATGATCATCGGGACAAACCCGATGAGGAGCTGCGCAACTGACAGCCTGATCTTTCCGTTCTTCATGTCATTCCTCCATTGCTGTTTTTTCCCGCGAGGGGATTTCATTCGTTTCAGAACGCTTAAAACTTTTCCATATTTAGTTGTTATGTCCGATTATACTCCCAAAATCTTGAATTTTTCGAATTTTAAAAAAATTTAATACTAATCCCTTCCCATTTTTCTGATTATTTTAGGATTTATTTATCTAATTTAGACAAATTTTTCCGATGGACCATGATGACCAGAGGCACGTCCTTATCCAGTGGTCTGTTGGGA
>JAEETA010000078.1 GCA_016286555.1 Lachnospiraceae bacterium
ATGGCTGCCAGGTAAATGATGGACCCCCAGCCGAAGCTCTGCCATACACCTGCGCCCACGTAGGTGGCAACCCAATGTGCCGAATCATCCAGGAAGGAAATGCTCTCTCCGCCCATCTTGGTGATCAGGGAATTGATCATGCCGTCGGTGGGAGCCAGGAGCTGGGTGCACAGGCTGGCGATGATGACCCAGGAAAGGAAGTGGGGCATGTAGGCGATGGTCTGGACCGTCTTCTTGAACTTCTTGAAGGGAAGCTCATTCAGGATCAGGGCAAAAATGATGGGTGCAGGGAATCCCATGACCAGATCCAGGAGATTCAGCTTGACGGTGTTCCAGAGGGCTCTGCGGAAATCCGCGTTGCCGAAGGCCGTCTTGAAATACTTGAAGACATCCGTCTTGCCTTTCACATTGGCCCAGGGCATCTGCATCAGCGGCGTGTTCAGCTTGTACTCCTTGAACGCCAGGATGATGTACCGCATGGGGAGATACTTGAAGACTGCCAGGTAGATCAGAGGCAGGAGCAGCAGCGCGTAGAGCTGCCAGTACCTCTTGATGTAGGTCTTATTGATCTTTTTCTTGGGAACCGGGTTTGTTTTTTCTTTCGCCATGTTCTCCTCCGAAGCCCCCTTACTTAAAGTAGTCGGGGAACTGTCCCCGGATCAGTTCTTCGTCAAAGTGGTATCTGGAGAGGTGCTTTTCTACCAGAGCCGCCGCTTTTTCCTCGTCGTGTTCCTTGATCGCCGCCAGCATTCCGCTGTGGTCCGCAACGATCTTCATATCTCTGACGGTCTCCACGGAAAGGGTTCTGACTCTGTCAAAGTGGATCAGCATATTGGATTTCAGCTCGCAGATGATCTCCTTATGAGCCGCCACATAGATCAGCCTGTGGAACTCGTTGTCCAACTCGTAGATCTTCTCCGCATTGCTCTTGGAGAGGTAGAACTCCTGCAGGTCGATGTTGTCCTCCATCGCTTCCAGGATCTCGGGCGATGTCTCCTGACAGGCCAGCCGGATCACTGCCAAATCCAGAACCTTTCGAAGGAATCTGGCTTCCTCCACCATCTTCGGATCGATGAGGGCTACGAAGGAGCCCTTCTGGGGGATGGTCTCGATGATGGAGACCTTGGCCAGATCATAGATGGCTTCCCGCACCGGCGTCCTGGAGAGCCCCAGCCTCGCGGCGGTCTCGTTCTCGGATACCAGGCTCCCGGGCTTCAGCTCGGTGGAGATGATATTCTCTTTGAGTATCCTGTATGCGTAGTCTCTGGCGCTTTCGCCGGATTGCCTTGCATCTACTATCATTTTTTTGCGAGTTTCCTATTGAGTGAGATTTTTTGATAAAAAAATAACTTGTTTACTAGTATTACTTGTCTACAAGTTCATTAAAACATAGCATGTTTTCTTTGGCAATATGGCAAATGTATCTATGCTTTTCGTGGCGGTTTTAGTAAAGGTGCACAACAAAAAAGCAAAACACCGTTTTGAGGGGTGTTTTGCTTTCTGTTTTCCCGGATTTTGAAATGGGCTGTATATAACCTCCCGGGCCACTCATTTTTACTACAGAGTTTCCTTCAGCCACTGTACGGATTTTTTCAAAGCCTCAATGGTCTTGGTTTCCAGGACACATCTGGCATTTTTGCTTTCCGCCAGCCGCAATCTGTCGGAAAGGTCGATCGCTCCGTCTCCGAGTGCCAAATGATCCCTCGCAGGATCTTCCGTTCCGTCATGAATATGAAAATGCAAAAGACGGTCCTGATGCTCCAAAAGAAACGGCACGTCTTTTTCTCCGGTCGCCTTTGCGTGTCCAATGTCCCAGGTAAGTCCAAAAACAGGACTCTGAAGCAGATATTCTATGGCCTTTTTCTCATAGGCGCGGAATCCATCGGTATTTTCCACAACGATACGTATATCTCTGCCGCCGATCCATTCCTCACACTTTGCCCGAAACACCTCAAAGGATTTCATATAAACATCAAAATCCCGATCGTACATCATCACTTTTCGATCCGGCAGCGTAATATAAATACCGTGATTCATATGCATGTTCAGCGTCAGAGGCTGCGTGCGGTCACCATATTTATCTTTTAAAGGGAGGAGCTTAGCGGCCACCTCTATGGTACGCTTCACTGTCTCCAGATAGGCCCCGGACACCAATGGATTAAAATCCGCGATATTCAAATTCTCATCCAGATGGATGGTATAGTAAACGCCGGCCTTATCTGCTGCCTCAAGAAGGAAATCGGTCTGTTCCAGCTGATCCACCTGGTATTCCGGAAAATTCATATTCAGTTCAACGAACCGAAGGCCCAGACGCTTACAAAGCGTAAGGTTTTCGTCCAAACCTGCGTTCTCTACAAGTGTAGGCATTCCAAACTGTATCATTTCTGTATCTCCCCTGAAAAGCGGATGGACGGTCCTCACCACATATTTCTCTTGTTGGCCTTCTTATAGGCCTTTGCCCACTTGGAGATTTCTTTTTTCATCGCGTGATTGCTGGTATTCTCCCTGCCAAGGCTTTTGTATAATTCATACCTTTTTGCGGATAATTCCCCGCTTGCGATGGCTGCTTTTATCGCGCAGCCCGGTTCCGTATCATGCCGGCAATTGCTGAACCGGCATCTGCTCTCCAGTTCCACTATATCCGAAAAAGTTTCATCAATTCCATCCT
>JAEETA010000052.1 GCA_016286555.1 Lachnospiraceae bacterium
TTTGCATTACTCATAAATAATGCTCAGTTATCAAGTGTTATCATTTTGTTATCAAATCGCTTTTTCACTTCCTTGAAAGCCGCATAAATACGGCATTCTTAGGACTTCGTTAATTATTCAAGTTCCACGGTCCCGGGGGGCTTGCTCGTCAGGTCGTAGAATACGCGGTTGACTCCGCGGACCTCGTTGACGATGCGGTTCATCACCGTCTGGAGCACGTCCCAGGGGATCTGGGCAGCCTCGGCCGTCATGAAGTCCAGTGTCTTCACGGCACGGACGGCCACAGCGTAATCGTAGGTGCGCTCGTCTCCCATGACACCCACACTGCGCATATTGGTAAGGGCCGCGAAATACTGGTTGGGCATCCAGTCGGGATCCGCTCCTCCATGGGTCTTGCGGAACTCCGCGATGGCCTCGTCCACCTCCTGGCGGTAGATGGCGTCAGCGTCCTGGACCATCTTCGCCTTCTCCTCGGTGACTTCACCGATGATGCGGATTCCCAGGCCGGGGCCGGGGAAGGGCTGACGGAATACCAGATACTCCGGGATCCCCAGTTCCAGTCCCACCTTGCGGACCTCATCCTTGAACAGGTTCCGCAGTGGCTCGATGATCTCCTTGAAATCCACGTAATCCGGCAGGCCGCCCACATTGTGGTGGGACTTGATCACTGCGGACTCGCCGCCCAGACCGCTCTCCACCACATCGGGGTAGATGGTTCCCTGTACCAGGAAGTCCACGGCGCCGATCTTTTTCGCCTCTTCTTCGAAGACACGGATGAACTCTTCACCGATGATCTTGCGCTTCTGCTCCGGCTCGGAGACTCCTGCCAGTTTATCGTAGAACCGCTTCTGGGCATTCACGCGGATAAAGTGCAGTTTGTAGGGACCTTTGGGGCCGAAGACCGCTTCCACCTCATCTCCCTCATCCTTCCGCAGGAGACCGTGATCCACAAAGACGCAGGTCAGCTGCTCACCGATGGCTTTGGACAGGAGCACAGCCGCAACGGAGGAATCCACGCCGCCGGAGAGGGCACACAGCACCTTGCCGTTTCCTACCTTCTCGCGGATTGCCTTGATGTTCTCTTCCACGAAGGCATCCATTCTCCAGTCGCCGCTGCAGCCGCAGATGTTTCTCACAAAGTTCCGCAGCATCTTTGTTCCTTCGGGAGTGTGGAGCACCTCGGGATGGAACTGGATGCCGTAAAGGCCTGCCTCCGCATTTTCCGCCGCAGCCACGGGACAGTTGTCCGTGTGGGCGATGGAGGTAAAGCCCGGAGCCAGCCGGGAGATATAATCAAAATGGCTCATCCAGCAGGAGGTCTTCTCAGGAACATCCGCAAAAAGTGCTGCGGAAGTGTCCACGGAAAGATCCGTTCTGCCGTACTCGCGGTTCGTTGCCCGCTCGACCCTGCCGCCCAGTACGTGCTGCATCAGCTGCGCACCGTAGCAAAGCCCCAGGACGGGTACTCCCATGGAGAAAAGCTCAGGGGAGCAGGTGGCCGCATCCTCCTCGTAACAGCTGCTGGGGCCGCCCGTCAGGATGATCCCTTTGGGGTGC
The DNA here is from genome assembly GCA_016286555.1 of Lachnospiraceae bacterium. Lineage (GTDB taxonomy): Bacteria > Bacillota > Clostridia > Lachnospirales > Lachnospiraceae > AC2028. Next base: position 1,558 of record JAEETA010000052.1, read on the forward strand.
AGCTCCCGGATCACATTCAGATCCGTCTTATAAGAATAAATCTCGCAATATACATTGCACTCGCGCACGCGGCGCGCTACCAGCTGGTTGTATTGTCCGCCGAAATCAATGACGACTACCAGTTCCTTGCTCATATCTGCATTTCCTTTCCGCCCGGGAACGATGCTCCGAAAATCAGTTTAGGAGCATTATAGCAAACCATCGATCATTTATCCATACGGAAACCGGGTGTTCCCATCATTTTTTTCTTCTTCACAGCCTGTCGGGATCTCCCCTCCGACCAAAGGATATCCGCATCCTTTCACCCACTTTTTATCTTTCAAAAACCCCCGAAATCTGCTATGCTTTTTTCTACGGAGGAACGAAATGGGGATCATTGTTTATTACTCATTCTGTGCGGTGTGCTCCCTTGTGTTGCTGTTCCTGATCCTGTTTTTGATCAAGCAGCACAACGCCCTGCACATTTTATTTTTCATCTTTGTCTGTGCGGCCAATTTCGGCTATCTTCTTCTGGCGCTTTCCAGAACCTTAAGCGAAGCCTTGCTGGCCAATCAGATCACCTATCTGGGCAGTTTTCTGCCGATCCTGATCATCCTGGCCAACAGCCAGTTCTGTAAGGTAAAGCTCCCAAGGCCCGTTATCGCCCTGCTTTTGGGCCTCAACGCGGTGCAGCTGGTGCTGATCCTGAGCATCCGCTATTCCGACGTTTACTACCGAGAAACTTACCTTGGAAAATTTCACGGCATCTCCTACCTGATCAAGGAATACGGCCCCGGCCACACCTACTATCTGGTCCTGCTGGTGGCAGAAACCCTCTTTTCCGCTCTGGTAGTGCTTTATTCCATCCTGAAAAAGAAAAATGTGGCCTATCTCACCGTCAGCGTTCTGAGCATCGGCTTTCTCATCACCGTCATGGTGTTTTTCCTGGAGCGCATCACCAAGCTGGAGGTTGAGCTGGTCCCGGTCTCCTATATGCTGATCTCCATCCTGTACCTGATCATTTCCTATCGGGATCAGACCTACGACATCGGCACCGGCATTGTTTCGGTGTATGAAGAGCAGAAAAATTATGTCTGCATCTCCCTGGACCGGGATCTGCGGCTCATGGATTACAACAAAAACGCGGCGCTGCTGTATCCCGAGGTGGACGAGGTCCACATCGACTCCGCCCGTTACAACAAGGCAAGCAATCTTTACAGTGACATCATTCTGTGGGTGAGCCACATCCGGGACGGCGCAGATTCAGAGCTGGAAAAGATCATTCCCGTAGGTGACCGCTTCTACAAGACCACCGTCCGCATCCGTCCCAGGAAACGGGGCTATGTGGTGGAGATGATGGACGACACCGAGTTTCAGAACAACCTGCAACTGATGGTGCAGAACATGAAGGATCTGAAGGTTGCGGAGCAGACCGCCATGGAGGCCAGCCGTGCAAAATCCCAGTTCCTGGCCAACATGTCCCACGAGATCCGGACCCCCATCAACGCCATCATGGGCATGAACGAAATGATCCTCCGGACCTCTGACGACACCAGGATCACGGAGTACGCAGGCTACATCGAAGAGGCCACCGGCTCCCTCATGTCCCTCATCAACGACATCCTCGATTTTTCCAAGATCGAAGCCGGAAAAATGGAGATCGTCGAGACCCAGTACCGCCTCAGCGCCATGATCCGCTCCGTGGTACAGATGATGTCTCCCAGGGCGCAGGCCAAGGATCTGACCTTCCGCACCACCGTTTCTCCCTCCCTGCCGGACAAGCTCTTCGGCGACGAGAACCGGATCAAGCAGATCCTCATCAATATCCTGTCCAACGCCGTAAAATACACCCGAAAGGGCTACATCCACTTTCAGGTGGACGGAGAGCCGGCGGAGGAAGGTGCCGTTACCTTGAAGTTTTCCGTTACGGATACGGGCATCGGCATCAAGGACGAGGATATGGGCAAGCTCTTTGAAACCTTTGAGCGCCTGGACAGCCAGAACAACCGCAACATCGAAGGCACCGGCTTAGGGCTCGCCATCACCAAGCGTATCGTGGATAAAATGGAGGGCGACCTGACCGTGGAAACGGAATACGGCAAAGGCAGCACCTTCACCGTAACCCTGACCCAGCGCGTCACCGGCGTAGGTAACGTGGGAGACTGGGAACATACCGATTCCCATGAAGTCCGGTCCAAGGTACGCCCCACCATCAAGGCTCCGCAGATGAAGATCCTGGTGGTGGACGACAACCGCATGAACCTGAAGGTTATCGAAAAGCTCCTCTCCGATTCGGAGCTGACACTGGATATGGCCATCAGCGGGCAGGACGCCATAGGCAAGGCAACAGCCACGGATTACCACCTGGTGCTGATGGATCACTACATGCCGGATCTGGACGGTCTCTCCACAATGCAGCAGATCCGCAAGCTCAATCCCGCTTACGAGAACATTCCTTTCGTGGCCCTCACGGCAAACGCCATCAGTGGTTCCGAGGAATTCTACAAAAATCACGGCTTCTCCGATTACCTGAGCAAGCCCGTGATCTACAACGACCTGATCGAAGTGATTTCGAAATATGTTCCTTAAATGGCGATCACAACAACCATACAACATGGGAGGAGGCCCGGTGCCTTCTCCCTGTAGAAAAAAAATACGGATTGTCTGACTACAGTTTCCAAAAATCCCGAAAACTAAAGGGTTTCTAAACTTTCTAAAACTTCGCGTTTTTTGAAAATTTCTCTTGCATTCCTGTTTCTCCCATGATATTGTGAGGATAAGAAAGTGGCTTAATGGCTGAAAGTGTACCCTTTTCAGCCGGATTCAACCGACGAACGGATTTCGTCGTATATGCTTGCCGGCACGGCAGTCACACTATTTCAGGGAAGAAAGGAGGGCGTGACGATGAGTGCGATTCGCGATACCATTCTCAATAGTTATTTCGAAGCGTATGTTGCTCCGAAGACTACTCGGCATGACTCGCATAAAAAAAGCGAGCTTCGCAACACTTATAATTCCATCGTAAAGATGAATAAGGAAGCGCCCTGGTATCTCCCTGTAACGAGTAAGGATACCCAGAGCTTTGCCGTGCACCTGAAAGAGGGTGCCCGGGAGCTTCGCTCTTCCATCGCAGAGCTTGGCGGCATGGAAGCGGGCGGCATCTTCGATAAGAAGCACGCCTCCTCCTCCGACGAGTCCATCGCCACCGCCATCTACATCGGCGATGAGTCCAGCAGCGAACAGGTTCCCAGTTTTGATCTGGGCGTGCAGCAGCTGGCAGGGCCTCAGGAGAACATCGGACGGTTCCTGGCAGACGGTCCCGTGTCTCTTGCCGAGGATACCTATTCCTTCGACGTAAACGTCTCGGATATGAACTATGAGTTCCAGTTCCATATTTCCGAAGGCGATACCAATCGGGATGTGCAGAATCGTCTGGCACGCCTGGTAAACAATTCCGGCATCGGCCTGAAGGCGGATGTGATGGAGCAGAACGGGCGGTCAGCTCTCCGCATTGTCTCCGAGAGCACCGGATTACCCGCAGGCAAGGACTTCCAGTTCTCCATCACCGATGACCGCACCAGCAAGACCTCCGGTTCCGTGGCATACTTCGGGCTGGATCAGGTCGCATCTCCCGCAACCAACGCTCTCTTCACCATCAACGGTGAGGATCGCAGTGCTTCTTCCAACCACTTCACCGTGGGTAAGATGTATGAGCTGACCCTGAACGGCGTCAGCGAGGAAGGCAAGGACATCACCATCGGCCTGAAGACGGATACCGAGTCCGTGGCCGAGAACGTCACCTCCCTCATCGGCGGCTACAATGAGTTCCTCCGCTCAGTGAACTCCTATCTGGATACCCAGACCAAGAGTAAGCAGCTGGCAGGCGAGCTCAGCAGCATCGTTTCCCTCTACGGCGACGAACTTTCCAAGCTGGGCATCGGTGTCAGCGAGGACGGCATGCTGGAAGTGGATGAAGCTAAGCTGAAGGAAGTGGCCGACTCCTCCGAGGATCTGTCCGCAACCTTCCGTACCCTGAAGGATTTCTCCGGATCCCTGGTCCGCAAGACCGATCAGGTGGCCCTGAATCCCATGGAGTACGTGCAGCGCACCATCGTAGCTTACAAGAATCCGGGACACAATTTCGCAGCACCTTACGCAGCCAGCGCCTACACCGGAATGATGTTCAATTACTACTGCTAAAAGACCCGAACCGTTCTATCCATGATCAGGAAGAACAGGCCGGGTCTTTTTTTGTTGTTTGATATTTCAGAGCTTACGCCAACTCTTCATCCGCCCGGTTCAGGGCAGCCAGGATCACCTTGTCCATATCGTAGTAGCGATATTCTCCCAGTCTCCCGCCGAAGATCACATTTTCCTCCCGGTCCGCCAGCTCGCGATACTTCCGGAACAGCGCATCGTTTTTCTCGTTGTTCACGGGATAGTAGGGCTCATCTCCCGGCTTCCAGGTGGCAGGATACTCTCTGGTGATAACGGTATCCGGCTGAGTGCCGAACTCGAAATGCTTGTGCTCGATGATGCGGGTGTAGGGTACATCCGCAGAAGTATAGTTCACTGCCGCATTTCCCTGGTAATTGTCGCAGCCCTCCAGGGTCTCCTCCTCAAACCGCAGGGAACGGTACTCCAGAGCCCCCAGGGAGTAGCCGAAGTACTCGTCGATGGCGCCGGTGTAGAGAACCTTGTCAAAGGTATCGGGCTCTGCTGCGGATGCATTGGACTCCAGATAGTCCCGATAGGTCAGGTTCAGCCGCACCTCGGCACCTTCCAGAAGGTGCTCTACCATGGCAGTATAGCCGCCGATGGGAATGCCCTGATGGGTGTCGTTGAAGTAGTTGTTGTCGTAGGTAAAGCGCACTGGAAGCCTGCGGATGATGAAGGCAGGCAGTTCGGTGCAGGGGCGCCCCCATTGCTTCTGGGTGTAGCCCTTGATCAGCTTCTCGTAGATGTCCTTTCCCACCAGGCGGATGGCCTGCTCCTCCAGGTTCCGGGGCTCTTCCGTTCCGGCCTCGCTCCGCTGGCGCTCGATGATCTCCCGGGCTTCCTGCGGCGTCCGGATCCCCCACATTTTGCTGAAGGTATTCATGTTAAAGGGCAGGTTGTAGAGTTCGTCATTCCAGACTGCCACCGGGGAATTGACGAAATGATTAAAGGTGGCAAAACGGTTCACGTACGCCCAGACTCTGTCATCGCTGGTATGGAAAATATGGGCGCCGTATTTGTGCACCCAAATCCCGTTTTGCAGCTGCGTATGAACATTTCCCGCGATGTGGGAACGTCTGTCGATGACCAGGACACGCTTTCCCTTCGCCGTTGCTTCGTGAGCAAACACCGCGCCGTACAGTCCGGCTCCCACGATCAGATAATCGTAATGCATGCTATCTCCTTTTCAAAATCACCCCCTGCAGCCAAAGGTACAGAGGGTGATGAAGGGACTATCGTTATACGCCTTACAGATACTTCTTCAGAACTTCTGCCTTGTCGGTGTGCTCCCAGGGCAGATCCACATCGGTGCGGCCGAAGTGACCGTAAGCTGCGGTTGCCTTGTAGATGGGGCGGCGCAGATCCAGCATCTTGATGATGCCTGCGGGACGCAGATCGAAGTTCTCGCGGATGATGGCTACCAGCTTCTCATCGGAGATCTTGCCGGTGCCGAAGGTATCTACCATGACGGAAGTGGGCTGAGCCACGCCGATGGCGTAGGACAGCTGGATCTCACACTTGTCGGCGATGCCTGCTGCCACGATGTTCTTTGCCACATAGCGGGCAGCGTATGCAGCGCTGCGGTCCACCTTGGTGCAGTCCTTGCCGGAGAATGCTCCGCCGCCGTGACGAGCATATCCGCCGTAGGTGTCAACGATGATCTTACGGCCGGTAAGACCTGCATCGCCGTTGGGGCCGCCGATCACGAATCTGCCGGTGGGGTTTATGAAGAACTTGGTATTCTCATCGATGAGCTCAGCGGGCAGCACAGCGTCGAAGACGTACTTCTTGATGTCTGCGTGGATCTGCTCCTGGGTCACCTTGTCGTCATGCTGGGTGGAAAGCACCACTGCCTCCAGGCGGATGGGCTTGCCGTTCTCGTCATACTCTACGGAAACCTGGCTCTTGCCATCTGCTCTCAGGTAAGGAAGGGTTCCGTTCTTGCGGACCTCGGTGAGCTTTCTGGTAAGCTTGTGTGCCAGGCTGATGGGATAAGGCATCAGTTCGGGGGTCTCGTTGGTTGCGTAGCCGAACATCATACCCTGATCGCCTGCGCCAATGGCCTCCAGCTGCTCGTCGCTCATCTGGTTCTCTCTGGCCTCCAGAGCCTTGTCAACGCCCTGTGCGATGTCGGGGGACTGCTTGTCCATAGCGACCATAACTGCGCAGGTATTGCCGTCAAAGCCCTTCTCGGAGGAATCGTAGCCGATGTCCACGATGGTCTGACGAACGATGGCGGGGATGTCCACATTTGCCTTGGAGCTGATCTCGCCGGTCAGTAGGACAAATCCGGTGCAGGTTGCGGTCTCGCAGGCAACGCGGCTGCCGGGATCCTGTGCTACATAGGCATCCAGGATGGCATCAGAGATGGCATCGCAGATTTTGTCGGGATGTCCTTCCGTAACCGATTCAGAAGTAAATAATCTTTTTTCCATAAGTACTGTTCCTTTCTCCCTTTCGGGAAGCCGTCTCTCCGGGATAGTAATACCAGAATATATCGCAGTGCGATAAAAAAGTCCGCTTACGGAAATAAGCGGACTTGAAGGCATTATCAAATCCTCTTATTGTTCGAAAAATCGCTCAGGTAGGCACCTTCCTCTGTAGGGGGTTGCCGTGGCTTCATCGATCCTATGTATCTCCACCAACTCTGAATAAGAGAGACCGTTATGTTGTTATGCTTACAATACTAAAAGTGATGGACTCTGTCAACCCGTCAGGATATGAAACCGGGAGTAGTCCTGCTCATGATCCATCAGGTGCACCTGTGCCCCAAGACTCTGGAGCTTCAGATGGAAATCCTCGTAGCCACGCTGGATGTAATGGATATTATCCAGTCTGCTCTCTCCCTCGGCAGCCAGTGCAGCCAGCACCAGCGCAGCTCCGGCCCGCAGGTCGGGAGCGGAGATCCCGGCGCCGGTATAGCGACCTACACCGTCGATGATGGCGGAATTTCCTTCCACCTTGATATTCGCACCCATGCGGGTGAGCTCATCCACATACTTGAAGCGGTTCTCGAAAATGCTCTCGGTCACGATGCTGGTTCCGGAAGCCAGTCCCAGAGCCACCGTGATCTGCGGCTGCATATCCGTGGGGAATCCGGGATAAGGCAGGGTCTTCACATTGGTGTGACGCAGTCCGCGGGAACATACCACACGCACCGCATCGTCGCTCTCCTGCAGCTCACAGCCCAGCTCCAGGAGCTTCGCGGTGATGGACTCCAGGTGCTTGGGGATCACGTTTTTCACCGTGATATCACCTCTGGTCACAGCTGCGGCGAACATAAAGGTACCCGCCTCGATCTGGTCGGGAATGATGGTATAGTCGGATCCGTGGAGGGAAGGAACACCCTTGATGCGGATCACGTCGGTTCCGGCACCCTTGATGTTGGCACCCATGGAGTTCAGGAAGTTGGCCAGGTCGACCACGTGGGGCTCCTTGGCTGCGTTCTCGATGATGGTCTTACCCTCTGCCATAGCAGCCACCATCATCACATTGATGGTCGCGCCCACGGAAACCACATCCATGTAGATATGGCTGCCCACCAGGCGGTCTGCTCTGGTACGGATCATACCATGCTCCACCACGACTTCTGCGCCCAGTGCGCGGAATCCCTTGATGTGCTGGTCGATGGCACGGCATCCGATGTCGCATCCGCCGGGGAGTGTCACCTCTGCGTGCTTGTATTTGCCCAAAAGCGCTCCGATGAGATAATAGGACGCGCGGATCTTCTTAACGTTCTCGTTATCCACCACCACATCGGAGATGTTGGCGGCATTGATCGTGATTCGATGACGATCGTCCCGGTGCACCAGGGCACCGATGCTCTCGATCGCTCCCAGCAGAACATTGACGTCCCGGACATCGGGAATGTTGTCAATGTGAACTGTTTCATCGGTCATAACGGCGGCTGCCAGAATGGGAAGCGCAGCGTTCTTAGCGCCTCCGATCTCGACCTCTCCCACCAGGGAGTTGCCACCCTTGATCACATACTGTTCCATTCTATTGTCACCTCTTGCAAGGCCTTCTCTTCGTCTTACCGCTGCAGCCAAACCGCCTTTTTACGGGCAGTATTACCCCTGATAACTGCAGACACACAAGATACTTATACCACAGATCCCCCATTTTGTCCACCTGCGCACCCCCGCACGGCGTTCCGGCACTGCTGAAACCTGCATCCTGCGGGCATTCTCGGAGCTTACTCCCCGTCCTTAAAAACGATCTGTGCGAAGTTGTAAAAACCGGGATACCAGACGTTAAAGTCGTGTCCACCCTTCACATCCATCCACATGTAGTTCTCCCCGTCCACAAACCGATCGCAGACATCGGGCAGGTCTCCTGCTGCAGTCCAGTGACTCTGATGCGCCACATTGTCCTCGGTGCCGCAGATATTGTACATATAGTGGATCTCGTAGGGCTCCTCCTCAGCCAGCTTCTGTGCGATGGTGGCTGCGGGATAGGAGGTCGGTGCTGCGGAAAATGCGCCGAACCAGCTGAAGATGTCCAGGCACTCACACATGCCGATGTTGATGGTCTGCATGCCGCCCATGGAAAGGCCTGCCATTGCGTAGTGATCTCTGGCCTCTTCAAAACTCTCCGCATTTTTTCCGTAGGTTGCGTAATTGTCATTGATGTATGGGATCAGGTCGTTCCGCAGCTCCTGACCGAAGAGGTAGAAAGCATTGTAATCCGATTCCTTATCCGCATACTCCTTGGAGGATCTGCCGTTGGGGGTCACCAGGATGAAGGGCTCGATATCCCCATTGGATACCAGATTGTCCATGATGCACTTTACCTTGGATGTAGCGCCGCTGCCCAGGCCCCACTCGTCGATGTCACCGCCGATGCCGTGGCACAGGATCATCACATTGTACTGCCCCTCGGGGTCGTAATCGTGAGGCAGATAAATGTATGCCTCCTTGGTAATGGCAGAGCCGTCACCGAAATAATCCTTCGTCTCGTAGGTAAATTCCTCTACGGTGCCGCCTTCCATATTGATGTTCAGATATCTGCCGGGCACCAAGGCGCTGATCTCCGCAGGCTCCGTGGTCTCCTGAAGGATTGCGTCCTCAATGGCATCTTCCATTTCCTGCTCATTCATCTGCTCTTCCTCCTGCTGTTCCTCCGCTGCGGTATCTGCCTCTGCGGAGGCCTCTGCTGCGGACTCTTCCGTTACAGGCTGTGCTTCCTCTGCTTCCGCGGGAGCCTCTGCCACTTCCTGCGGTGCTTCCGCAGGGGCTTCCTCACCCGCGCCGCAGGCGGTCATTCCCAGTACCAGGCCTGTGAGGAGTACGCCGGTCATCAGCTTCTTTATCCATAGATCCTTATTTTTCATGTTGTCTCCTTATTGCATGTCGAGTTCAAACATTTCCCATCCCTTCGGACAGCTATATTAGCATAAAGCGTTTTCCTCGCTTTGGTCATTGTACCATTGTGCCGAAAAATCCTTAAAAAATCTCAGGAATATGCGCCGATTGCATAATACTTTCATTCCGCGCATTTTTTATGGTAAAATGTCTGCAGATTTTCGTTCAAGAGGAGAAACACATGATCCGTTTACTGTTTGCAGCCATTTATCTGATCCTGTACCTGGTGCTGACCATTCCTTTGATGTTCATCACCTGGCTCATCGGTCGTTTCAATCCCCACGCTGGAGATGTGAGCAGCCTGGCCATCGTCAACTGGGGCTTCCGCTGTCTCTGGGTCATCTGCGGCATCCGCCCCACCGTCATCGGCGCGGAGCGGGTTCCCACCGACACCAGCGTCCTGTATGCGGCCAATCACCGCAGCATTTTCGACATCGTGGTGACCTACCCTCTGGTGAACCGTCCCACGGGCTTTATCGCAAAAAAAGAGATGCTGAAAGCACCTCTTCTGAATATCTGGATGATGCTGCTCCACTGCCTCTTCCTGGATCGGAAAAATCCCAGAGCCGGCCTGAATGTGATTCTGAAGGCCATCGAGCTGGAACAGAAGGGCATTTCCGTTTTCGTTTTCCCGGAGGGCACCCGAAACAAAAACATGGAGAGCACGGAGCTCCTGCCCATGCATAACGGCAGCTTCAAGATCGCTACGAAGACCGGAGTTCCCATCATCCCCGTCACCATCTGCGGCACGGGAAATGTCATGTCCAAGAAGGCGCTGGGCATCAAAAAGTCCAAGATCGTTGTGGAGTTCGGCGAGCCCATCTATGTGGGAGAGCTCACCAAGGAGCAGGCCAAAAATGTCAGCGACATGCTGGCGGCACAGATCACGGAGACCTACGTCAAAAACCTTCCCATGGTGCAGAACTGATCCTCCTCAGAGGGTTCCACGCATCTCCAGGTTGGCCATCCAGGCGTCCAGCAGCAGGTAATGCCCCGCATCATTGCTGCCGTCATCGTAGGACACGGACTGCAGGTTCCTGCCCCGCAGGTAATGCAGGAGATTTTCCAGCATTTCGTTATATTCATATCCATCCAATACACGGTTCGCACAGAGTATCTGCATGGCTCCCGGCAGAAGCTCTGTGGGGCCGTCATTTTTTGCCAGAACGGGATGCATCAGCTCCCGGGAACGGTTCCCCAGTTCCTCGCCTCTGGCCAAAAGGGTGGTCATCAAAAAATTGCACAGATCCCGGTCCACAGCCTGTCTGGTGGACATGTAGGTCAGGGTGCCGAAGAGATAGTCCTCCTGGTCCAGGAAGCCGCTCTGCCCCCGCAGAAGGGATCCGTCAGACAATATCTCCTCCCCGTAGTTTTCCGCGCCGGAAGCCCGGTAAAGCTCCGTCAGTGCCCGGAAGGAGGCACTGCTCTGCTGCACGGTACCTGCAGACTGGGAATACATGGAGGAAGCCTTCTGAAGGCATTCCGTTGCCAGGGACTTATCCTTCCCCTGATAGAGATAACTGAATTTCGACAGGATGATCACATATTTTGCCGCCATCTCATCGCTGATGGCGTCGTAATCCACTCCCACGATCCATTGCATCACCGCAGACAGGACATCTGCGATGCCATCTCCGTCCCCATCGGAAAACACTTCCGGACACAGTTCATAGGCCTGCAACAGATCCAGCACCAGATCGGGCTCCGCCACCAGATCGTCGCAGAGAGCGATGGCCGCCCGTTCCTCCTCCAGCAGAAGCTGACGATATCTTCCGGGGGTAATGACAAAGGAGTAACTGCTCCCCACTACGGGACAAACGATGCGATAGGTACCTTCCGTATCCACGATGGAAAAATCGGCAGTTCCCGCAAGGAGGGAGGCGCCGTCCGTGGCATGGTCCGGCTGGACCGTTCCCTCATAGACCACCGCCCCCGTCTCGTCATTGATAAGTGCAAAGGTCTCGGGGAGGATATCCCGGGCCTTGATGTAGGCGATCTTCTCCGCACCGGAGCTGTAACCCCGCAGGTCCACCAGAACGCCCGGATCCTGATAGGGAATGTCGTAGTTCAGGATTGCTACTTCCTCCATGGAAGGGACGTACTGCCCGATGGCAGGTGCTTCCATGGCTGAGGATCCGCTGCCGTCTCCCACCAGATCGGCAAAGGCGTCCGTAAAAACGTCGGTGCCGCAGCCCGTCAAAAGCAGCGCTGCCGCCAGCATCGCAATATATGCACTTTTCCGAAGAAAATGATGGATTCTCATAATGCCGCTTTCCGTATTTTTGTGCCTTCTCATTATAACAAGCGGCGGCAGGCTTGTCACGGATCGCCTGCCGCCGTTTTTCGTTACCTATGAAGCTGCTGTGGGCCAAATGCCCTTTGCCTCTGACTTATGCGTACTTCTTCACC
>JAEETA010000053.1 GCA_016286555.1 Lachnospiraceae bacterium
AGTACACATGGTAGCCTTTCTCCTTCAGCTCCAGGATCCAGGGGATGGCATAATCTCGCTTCGTTACCATCTCCCTGATGTCGGAGTATGCTTCCCGAAGCTCCTTCGCAATGCCGGGATCCACGGAGATAAAGGCCTGCAGGGTCTTTTCCTCCGACCAGGCGCCCCGGTCAAACTCATCCCAGTAAGGGGTCATGACGGAAGCTTTGGCAATGCGCTTTATCATCTCCTCATCATAGCCCTTGTCCTGCATGAATTCCTTCCAGCGGAAATCTGCCAGGACATTCCCGATGTCAAATACAATGTTCCTTATCATTTCCTGCCACCCCTTATTTCTTCAGGGGAGACTCACGATAGATGATATCCTCTCTGCCGGGGCCGTTGCTGACCATGGTGATGGGATATCCGATCTGCTCCTCGATAAACTCAATGTACTTGCGACAGTTCTCGGGAAGCTCATCGTAGTTGCGGATGCCGCGAATCTCGGTCTTCCAGCCGGGAAGGGTCTTCAGAACGGGCTTTGCCTTCTCCAGCTTTGTGGTGACAGGGAAATCGGTGGTGACTTCACCGTCGATCTCGTAACCTACGCACACAGGGATCTCATCCAGGTAGCCCAGCACGTCCAGCACGGTGAATGCCACATCCGTGGTACCCTGCAGACGGCAGCCGTACTTGGAAGCCACACAGTCGAACCAGCCCATACGACGGGGTCTGCCGGTGGTAGCACCGTACTCTCCGCCGTCGCCTCCTCTTCGTCTGAGCTCATCTGCCTCGTCGCCGAAGATCTCGGATACGAAAGCACCTGCGCCCACTGCGGAGGAATATGCCTTGCAGACCGTAACGATCTGCTTGATCTCATAAGGAGGAACGCCTGCACCGATGGCACCGTAAGCTGCCAGGGTGGAGGAGGAAGTGACCATGGGATAGATGCCGTGGTCGGGATCCTTCAGAGTGCCCAGCTGACCCTCCAGCAGGATGGTCTTGTTCTCCTTCAGTGCCTTATCCAGGAAGGCAGACACATCGGTCACATACTCTGCGATCATATCGCGGTACTGATGCAGAGTCTCCAGAAGTTCAGCCTCGTCGATGGCGGGCTTGTGATAGAGGTGCTCGATGATAACGTTCTTTACTTCCAGCACGCGATGAACCTTGTCCTTCAGCAGCTCCTCGTCAAAGAGCTCGTTGACCTGAAAGCCGATCTTGGCATATTTGTCGGAATAGAAAGGTGCGATGCCGGACTTGGTGGAACCGAAGGCCTTACCTCCCAGTCTCTCCTCCTCATACTGATCAAAGAGGATGTGATAGGGCATCACGATCTGGACTCTGTCGGATACCAGGATCTTCGGCTTGGGCACACCCTTATCGACGATGGACTGAATCTCCTCAATGAGCTTGGGGATGTTCAGTGCCACGCCGTTACCGATGATGCTGGTGGTGTGATCGTAAAAGACACCGGAGGGAAGGGTATGCAGTGCAAACTTCCCGTAATTGTTTACGATCGTGTGGCCGGCGTTGGCGCCGCCCTGGAAACGGATGATGATATCCGCCTGTTCCGCCATCATATCGGTGATCTTGCCCTTGCCTTCATCACCCCAGTTTGCTCCTACAACTGCTTTTACCATGGATTTACCTCATTTCTCTATACTCTGCATAAATGACGTACTTCTATTACTTATTTGCGCGCCGGCATCTCCTTTTTGGAAAAGCCGCCGGCGAAAACAACCGGATCAGACCTTGATGTCCGCCGTCATGCCCAGAACGTCTTTGTTGGCCTCCAGAATGGGACGGATCACCGTCTCCAGATACTTGGTGGTCTGGAGAGGCGCACGACCGACGTACAGTTCGGGGCGCAGGGTCTCCTGCATCTCTTCCAGGGTCAGGCCGAAAGCGGGATCTGCAGCAATGCGCTCCAGCAGATCGTTGTCCTTGCCCTCTTCCTTCACGGTGCGGCCCGCCTGCATGGAAAGCTGACGGATCTTCTCATGAAGCTCCTGACGGTTGCCGCCCTTCTTTACCGCATCCATCATAATGTTCTCGGTAGCCATGAAGGGGATCTCCGCCATGAAGTGCTTCTCGATGACCTTGGGATAAACCACCAGGCCGTCCACCACGTTCATGCACAGATCCAGGATGCCGTCCACTGCCAGAAATCCCTCGGGAATGGAGAGACGCTTGTTGGCGGAGTCGTCCAGAGTCCGCTCAAACCACTGGGTGGCGGAGGTAATGGCGGGATTCAGGGCATCCACCATCACGTAACGGGACAGGGAAGCAATGCGCTCGCTGCGCATGGGATTTCTCTTGTAAGCCATGGCGGAAGAACCGATCTGATTCTTCTCGAAAGGCTCCTCCACTTCCTTCAGATGCTGCAGCAGACGGATGTCGTTGCTCATCTTATGGGCGGAAGCCGCAATACCTGCAAGGATGTTGGCCACACGGGTATCCACCTTCCGGGAATAGGTCTGGCCGGACACGGGATAGCATGCTTCAAAGCCCATCTTTGCCGCGATCATGGGATCGATCTTGTCGATGGTCTCCTGGTCGCCGGAAAAAAGTTCCTGAAAGGATGCCTGGGTGCCGGTGGTTCCCTTGGAACCCAGGAGCTTCAGGCTTCCCAGCACGTAATCCAGATCCTCCAGATCCATGGCAAATTCCTGGAGCCAGAGGGTTGCGCGCTTGCCAACGGTGGTGGGCTGAGCGGGCTGGAAATGCGTGAAAGCCAGGGTAGGCTGATCCTTGTACTTATCCGCAAAATCAGCCAGCTCCTTCATAACGTTCAGGAGCTTTCTGCGGACCAGCTGCAGGGCTTCTCTCATAATGATAATGTCGGTGTTGTCTCCCACGTAGCAGGAGGTAGCACCCAGATGGATGATGCCTGCCGCCTTGGGACACTGCTGACCGTACGCATAGACATGGCTCATAACATCATGGCGGACCTGCTTTTCCCGCTCTCTTGCCACATCATAATTGATATCGTCCGCATGACTCTTCAGCTCATCGATCATCTCCTGAGTGATGACGGGCTTGCCGTCCTGGGAAAGGCCCAGCTCCATCTCGGTCTCTGCCAGAGCGATCCAGAGCTTTCTCCAGGTGCGGAATTTCTTATCCTGTGAAAACAGATACTGCATCTCCTTGCCGGCGTAGCGCTCGGAAAGAGGGCTGCTGTAAATATCGGTTGCCATATGCACTCCTTTATCTGTTGACTATGTGTCAATAGGTTCGATTTTTCTCTTATTTCAGGGGCTTTCCGGTGAGGAGTTCGTAGCCCTGGAGATACTTGCTGATGGTCTTGTCCACAATCTCCTGCGGCAGGGTCCAGTTGTGGCCCTCATTGCTCTTCAGCCAGTCTCTTGCGAACTGCTTGTCAAAGGAAGGCTGGCTCTTGCCCTCTTCGTAACCCTCCAGGGGCCAGAAGCGGGAACTGTCGGGAGTGAGCATCTCGTCACCCAGGACCATGTTGCCGTTCTCGTCCAGACCGAACTCGAACTTGGTGTCTGCAATGATGATGCCCTTGGTCAGCGCATAGTCAGCGCACTTCTTATACAGGGCAATGGTCAGGTCTCTGAGCTGGGAAGCATAGAGCTCGCCTTTGCCGGGGTAGAACTTCTCCAGATGAGCCACGCTCTGCTCATAGGAGATATTTTCATCATGATCGCCGATCTCAGCCTTGGTGGAAGGGGTGTAAATGGGCTCAGGGAGCTTCTGGGATTCCTTCAGGCCCTCGGGAAGGCGGATGCCGCAAACGGTGCCGTCCTTCTGATAGCTTGCCCAGCCGCTGCCGGTGATGTAGCCGCGGACGATGCACTCTACGGGAAGCATCTCCAGCTTCCGGCACATCATGCTGCGTCCCTCAAACTTCTCATTCCGGAAGAACTCGGGCATATCCTTCACATCGGTGGAAACCATGTGGTTGGGAACGATGTCCTTCGTCATGTCGAACCAGAATTTGGAAATCTGGGTCAGCACCTTTCCCTTGTCCGTGACCTGGTTGTTCAGGATCACATCGAAGCAGCTGATGCGGTCGGTAGCCACCATGATCAGATGGTCTCCGGCCTCGTAGATCTCTCTGACTTTTCCTTCTTTAATCGGCTTCATAACATTTCTCCTCCTAAAATGCTGTGTTTTCACACCAAATACCACAATACCGAATTCACCGGTAAAATACAATCGTCAGTTTCCACAAAAGCCATGGATTTCGCAGGCCCGTAGTATCACTCTCTGTTTACTGCCTCGAAGGCGTTGGTCATTTCCAGGATCTCCCGGGCGTAACCGGGGTATTCCTTGGCTACACGCTTGATCTCGTCGCTGGCTTCCATGGCCAGCCCCCGGTTGTACTCGATCTGCTCCCGCAGGGACTGGCGTCTGAGGATCAGGGCGTGACGGATCTCCACCATCTCCCGCTTGTCCAGCAGAGCTTCCACCTGATGGACCCAGCGCTCCGGGTTCCGCACCCGGTAACTCAAAAGGGTGGTGATGAGCTGCTTGGAGTAAAAATCGGATTTTGCCTCGGACTCCGTGTACTGCCGGCGCTCCTCCTTCTCCTGCTGGTAGATCTTCCAGAGTTTCTCCAGTTTCTCGCCGCTGCTGACATTGTACTTAAGATACAGATACTCCAGGAGCTTACGGTTGTTCACATAGCGGATCTTCACCGTATTCTGCAACTGGATGATGCGGTTCAGCTCCCGGCGTAACTTCCGCAGATCCTTCTCCGCGTCGGTGTAGCGGACGTAAACCACGGTCATGGCCACCGCAACGGCACCCATGGCCAGGATGTAACCCACAAAGACATTCATGCCCAGACCGAACTGCAGGATGAGCAGCAGGATCATCAGCGCCGCAAAGGCGGTCAGGAAAATGGTGACCATGCCTCTGGCGTTGTTCATCTGGCCCTCCAGCTCCTCCGCCCGGAACTCACAGGCGTGGCGCTCTCCGTCCAGACGTCGCAGATCCTTCTTGATGAGGATGGCCATCTGCTCGTTCTCCCGAAGCTTTGCGATGCCTTCCTCCACCTCGTCTTCCTGCTTCCGCAGGGTGTAATACTCCGCATCCGTCAGTTTGTTGGTGCGCTCGCGGAAGGCCTTCATGTCCCGCTCCAGCCCCACCAGAACGGTGGCTGCCGCATTCACCTCGGCGCGCTGTGCTTCGGGCAGAGCCTCGATCTCCTCAATGTCGGTGAGGTACGAGGTGACCATGTTGTACTCTCCCGAAAGGAGCTCCGCCTCACGGGATGCCTCCGCCATCTGCTCCAGGCAGTCGGAAATATACCGGCTGCGCTGCTCCTGATCGTGAAAATCCACGGAGCCGGAATCGATGGAGATCTCCTCCCATTCCTCTTCGTCCCGGGATTTCTCCCGCTTCCGCAAAAAGCGTTCTCTTGAAAACAGATATTTCCAGAAACCCATCCGTTACTCTCCTACCGATTCCCGATAGCTGGCCATCAGGCCTGCCATGATCCGCCCGTTTTCCTCGAAATAGCACTCGGAAAGGGTATCATGCACGGAGCCTCTCTCCTCCAGGCGTTTTGCCTCGGGAGATACCTTCCAGGCTTTGTTTAACGCATCCATAGTTTTTTCCAATACCAGGGAATTGCGGAACTGATCCAGGTGATCCGCCGCCAGGGCCACGTACTCCTCGTCGGAAAGCTCCATGCGCTTCGCGGCCAGGTAAGCCATGGAATGCTCCCGCTCCTCGGGACAGATCTGCTCCGCCCGCAGGAAGGCTTCCGCCGCCAGGTGATATTTCATCATTCCCGCGTAGGCCACGCCCATGTTGTGATGGATGGATGCCAGCACCTCTCCCGCAGGGAGCTTTGCCGCATCGTCAGACTTTACATCTTCCCATTTCCGCACCAGGGATTGATAGCCCCGGACAGCCTGACGGTATTTTTTCTCCGTACAGAGCCTGTCGATCTGACGCTTGTGCTTCTCTATGGAAGAAAGGCCCGCACCGGAAAGCAGGACCTTGTGGCACTCTCCGATCTCCTCCGGGGAATAAAGCCCCACATACTCCAGGATCATCCCCACCAGGGTGCTGACGGTTCCGCTTTTCTGCACCAGAGGCGTCAGGGCGTCCGCCAGTTCCGGCAGACAGCATTCCAGCCGGATCCAGTCCACCAGGGATCTGTTCAGCAGTGTCTCGTCCAGCAGCACCGCATTTTCCGTCAGGAGGACGCAAAGCTCCTCAATGCAGAAAGCGGGTACCTCCAGACCGGGCACATAATATGGATTTGATGTGTATTCACCGATGCTGATACAGATACGCATTAATCCAGCTCCACCATTTCCGTCCAAACTTTACCGGAGGAAGGTCTGATCTGCCCCAGGCCCAGGTCCTCCAGAGAAATCTCCAGATGCTTTTCATCCGCCAGGTGCAAATGTGCACGGAAGCGGGAAAGCTCTCCCTCGTAATGTTCCAGCGTCATCCGGGCGATGCGGGATGATCCCTTCACCAGTCCCGTGATGACAAAATCCACCTGATCTCCGTCCCGCATATACAGGTCGAATTCCCGGTCCGCTTCGAACCAGTCCACACCTGCGTCCAACAGAGCCAGATACACTTCCTCCCCCTGTCGCAGGAGTTTCATGCCCACGTTGGAACTGAGCTTTTCGTTGCCCAGGAAGACGTGATTTTTCGATTCTTCCGTGGCATTTAAGCGATTGCGCAGGCCCATGCAGGCGCCCTTGCTGTAGAGGTTGCTGCCCCGGAATACCCGGAAGCCCGTCACCAGATAGGTCCTGGACTGCTTCATCCAGGTATCGGAGAACTGCTCTCCGATGAGGAAGATACTGGTGGGACGATTTTCCGCCAGCACCTCTTCGCAGAGATTCAGGAAGGCCTGATCCAGCTGCCGCAGCTCGTATGCCTCATCCGGGGTATTGGTCCTGGGCACGCGGGAGAAGGGATAATCCGTCTCGTCGATGTAGACCACCACCGGGGAAGTGTTGGGATTGGTGGTCATTTTCAGCACCCGGATCTTGTCCTCACCCAGATCCATCAGCATGCTGCCACCCATCCAGAGTTCTTCGGGCTGCCCGATCATGTAATGGTAAAAGCTCTCGGTATAACTCTGGAAATAGACCTTATCGGTTTTGAGCTTCAGCCCCGCCACCATTTCTTTTAACACCCGCATGTGATCCGCATCCAGGGTGTCCACCGTAAAGAGGATAGCCACGATGTGATCCAGGGATCCCACGGGATTTAACAGGCTCAGGGCGCGCTTCACAAACAGTGTGAGCAGCGACACGGGCTGGTAACTATTGCCGTCCACCAGAACGCTTTCCCCGCTGAGGGCTTTGCTCAGGAGGTGATCCACCGGGATCCCTTCCTCCCTCTCCGCAACGCTCACAGCCTCTGCGCCGTAGAACCACTGACCTGCGCCCACACGCTTTGCCAGCACCGTGGGGATAGCAAACTGTTCCTCCCCCAGCACGGCGGAGACAGACTCCATCTGCCCGTCCTGCAGCATAAAGCTGATGCCGCTGCGCAGGTCGCCCAGATCAAAGCCCACGATATATCGATTGTTCCCGCTTCCAAAGGGCCCGGGGATCTTCAGCATGGTCGTCTCCTACAATAAACGGAACAATTCTCCGTTCAGATAATCCTTACGTTTGTACTCTTCCAACATATGATCAAAGGTGCCGTAATCCTGCAACGTGAGACTGATAAGCATGTCGTTGATGGCTTCGTATCTGCCCTCTCTGACCTCGCCCGTGATATCACTCTTTTGCAGGTCACCGCTCTGGGTGAGTTCGCTCTCCTCCGTAGTGCTGCCGTCGGGGAGCTGAGTGCGATATTCCTCGGTGATATAGTACTGCAGGCTCTCACCGAAAAAGATCACAAATTCCTTGAAGCACACGCCGTCACTGACCTCCTGCATGTACTCCTCTTCGTACTCATAGTCCTCCCTGCCGCTGCCCACGATCATGTAATGGATCCGGGCAGTGCAGCCGGGTCTTGCGTGGTATTCCACCACCGTCTTGTCGGAAAGCTCGTCCAGGATCAGTTCCAGACGTTCCCGCATCCTGCCGGGCGGGAACAGTCCATCATCCAGGAAGCTCTTGAAAAAGCCCATGTGGACCCGGTGATTCATCTCGCGGTCCAGCAGATGGAGTGCCAGCTTTCTGTTCTCTTCATTCAGCACCGAAGGGTTCTCGGTGTAGTACTTCAGCAGCGCCAGAGCATTGATCTCGGGGAGGGATGCTCCCTCAAGGAACCGTTTTTCCAGCTGCTCAAACAGGAAGTTTCCGACAACTCTGTCATTTACAAAGTAATCCCGGGTACCCTGGAGCAGGTACGCCAGTACCACCCGCTCGTCTCCCTCGCCTTCCGCGAAGCTCCGGAAGATCTCGTCCTGCTCTCCCACGAAAGCACCGGTAAAGAGGAGCTGTGTCAGAAGCCTTCCCTCCAGAGAAACTCTGGGAAGGTTCATATTGCCGGCGGTGCGCCAGATATCCCGCAGTTCCTTGGACAATCCCTGGTACCGCTCCATCAGATACAGGATGACGGGGGTGTCCGCCTTGCCGCGGTTCAGCAGCCGCACGCTGCCGAAGTACAGCACCCGCTGATGCGCGGGGCTCATCTCCCGCTCCTCGGAAAGGATCTGATCCAGCACGCGTTTTAAGAGCGCAGGCTCCGCAAAATAGGGCGTGTTGGCTGCCAGATAATCCATGGCTTCCGTCAGATCTTCCCGGAAACACAGGAAGGTAAAGTAACGGTTTTTCTCCACCGCATTCATGCCGACGGTATCCAGTTTTCGCAGGGCCAGCTGCACCTGCTTGTCCTCTCCTGCCTCGCGGTAGTAATCCAGTGCCTTGAAGGCCAGAGTCCTGCGCAGGGAAGGGCTTAATGCTTCGTACTCTGCCAGGAACTGGAAACGGCTGATGTTGTCCTTGTGGGCTTCCGCATCGCCGTGTTCTCCCATGCAGATGAGATAGTTCAGTCTCGGATTGTCCCAGACCTGCTCTGCGATGGGGCGCTGGAAACGGCCTGCCAGCATCAGCTTCTCCAGTGTATAATCCACGGAGCGCAGATACCGATTGCCGTATTCATCCTCCAGGGTAATGAGGTAATCGTTGCCGTAGACGCTGACCCAGCCTTTTCCGTCACGAATGTCATATTCCCAAGGCTTCGTAAAGCCTTTCTGGTAAACATAAGCCTTCCGGATGCCGGGCTGGTCCGTGGTGAGCCATCCGGAGTAGATCAGATCCGCCAGGCTCTGCGCAATGCCCCGCTCCAGATGGGAGGGTTGCAGCACCTCGTCGTAGATAGCGGCCAGATGCCTGTCGATGCGTCCTTTTTTGATCTGGTCCAGGGCGAAGATCGTCATATTTTCCCGGACGCTGTCCAGGATCTCCGGCACCTCTCTGCGGTTCCGGATCAGGTAGTGATAATAGTAAGCCGTATGCTCCGCATCCAGCTGATTTGCATAGGAAAAATACAAAAGGATGGGCCTGGGAATCTCACGCATCTGCGTCAGATCGATGCTGGCCATATACATCTCATAGAGATTCGGCAGCTTCATCTGGGCTTCCACGCCCATGCGGTACCATCCCAGTGCCTCCGCGTCAGTGCGCTTTCCCTTGATCATCTGCTCGCAGATCTCCTGCAGCAGACGCTTGTCACCATAATCGGCGTAGAGCAAAGTCATGGCCCGCAGCAGCAGGGGCTGATAGGTCCGCTCCTTCTCAAAGAGGAACAGCACCTGCTCCATGGATTCCTGAGCCAGGGCGTGGCGCCTTGCACCGAAGAGCAGCACCTGAGAAGCGAAGCCGGAAACCTTGCGAACGATAAGGGGATTCTGGTTCAGGGCAAGCAATCCCTCCATATACAGGATGGGGCTGGTGCAGCCGTTGTAGTAGAGCTCCTCCAGCAACTGCCAGCGTCTGGGCAGCGATCTGGATGCCTCCGTGGGCAGATAAAGCATCAGCCAGCCGATACGCCAGTCGTAATCACCCCGTCTGTAAACGCGCTCTACTCTGGCAGCTTCCGACAGGGCATACTCCTCCTCGGTGCGCACCAGGGTGGTGAGATAGGAATGATAACAGAAGATAAAGTCCAGTTCCTTCTCCGTGTAGAGGTGTTCACGCTGTGCCTCCTCCAGCAGATCCGCCGACTGGTCCAGGAGCCAACCCGCCTCGTTGGAACGGCTGTCGGTGATAAGGATCTGTGCCTGATACAGCCGGGCCATGATATCCCTCCCGTCCATATCCGCCAGTTGCTCCACCAGCTTTCCGGTACGAGCCATCCACTGCTTGGGGGAGATCTGCTTTAAGCGCATCTGGAGATAGAGCTCGGAAATACGGCATCCGATCTCCTTTTTCGTGCGCTTGGTGCTCTTCCCGGGCACCGTGGATCCCAGATGGATCTCCACAGGGATCTCCAGGCGGACGCTGCCGCCCTTCAGGATCACCTTGCCGTAATGTCTGCCGCTGCCCATGCGGGAAATGTCAAAAAACAGACGCAGGTAGCAGATGTTCCCCAGGAAATCATCGTCATTTAAGACCGTGCGCTCCGTAAAAAGGAAATCACCTTCGGTCTCGATCTCCAAATGGGTATAGCCCCAGCCGTTTCGCAGGATCTCGATCTCTTTTTCCTGGAGACCGGCCGTGGAAGGGCTGAAGGTAAAGGAAATCTCAGGAGTCCTGGTGAGGTACTCCAAAGGTTGCTTTTTGTTGATGTGCAGGAGGAATTCCTCCAGATTTCTCTCGTTTTCCGGGATCGCGGAGAGGGCGTGATAGGCTTCCAGGTACTGCTCGTCATTGCCGGTCAGGACCCGTTCGAAGCTCGGAGAATAAAAGAGTGTGACGGCTTCCTTCCAGTTGCTCTTTGCCAGGTTTGCAAAATGGAACAGATTGCGGATCTGTCCGATGGAGGAGTCCACGTAAGGATGCTCCACCGTCACCACGAAAGGAATGTAGTACTCTCCCAGATTACTGATGATCTGGAAAGAGCCCTTGATCACATCCCCCTCAAGGCAAAGCTCACTATGGAAGCGGTAACCGATCTCGGTATCACAGCCGCTGAGCTTGGTCTGCAGCAGCTCCATGCGCATGTCGCTGGAAGTGACAAAACCGGTGGTGGCAGTACCGGGTCTGGAGAGGACATGGAAACTCCCCTCGCAAAGCTCCTGCGGCGAAATGCTGATCTCCACCTTGGTGCAGGAGAAGTCCAGAGCCCGTTCTTCAGTTGTGAAATCTCCCTCCAGGATGTGTTCGATCTTCGACCGCATAGCGATACCTTCCCATAGTCACAGATAGATACATTATATCAAAAAATGGTGCAAGAGCATAGAAAAAATCCCGGGTGACATGCCCGGGATTTTACGCATTTTTGTTTACATAGCTGATCAATTATATATTACGGGGAGATTCAAAGTGGATGTTTCCAGTTTATCTATACCACCGACAAAACTCTCTCTGATCAGTTTGTTCCCCTCCACTCTGTATGTATAATATCCAACAAAATCATATTCCGGAGCAACCCACCATTTTACCTGGGCATGATAGGTAAATGAAAAATAAAATTTCCCGTTCACCCCTTTTTTGATATCCTTCAAGGAAACGTTGTCGACAATTATGTCTACGCCTTCATCATCCGGGAAAATATAAAATCTATCGAGTGCATAAATGTCCTTCATGCATTCGCTGTAAACATCTTCCCAATTTGTTGCCTCAGCCTCTACTTCCGTGGACGATACTTCGTAGGCAGCATACTGCTTATACATACCGTCCTCAAATGCGATATCCACGTACTCAGTTGCGGTACAGGTATCCCACCAGTCTCTGTAGGAAGCACATTGGACTCCGTTTTCGTCCTGAATAAACAGCATTTCCGAATCCAGCAAGACCTTATCTCCGCCCACATCACCATACTTATACTGCGTTTCAAATTCTACACCTTCTACATCAACATAATAGTGCTCAATCTCACCAAAATGAAAAACCCCATATTGGCTGACAGTAAGGTCAGAATCACCATATTCATCTTCAGGATCCGCAAGCATAATCTTTCCGGGCCTATAAAGGTTTAAACTTTCGTCAACACACACCACCTCAAAGAATCCGTCGATATAATAGTCGGTATCATCAAATGAATAATCTCTGCAAACATCAGGGAATGCAGGCCCCAAAGAAGCATAAAGGCATAACCCGCTTCCATCGTTGATATACATTGCATCGTTAACAACCATATTCTCTTCTTTTGCCAGGTTGGAAACCAATTGCATTCTGTCTGAGGAATAATCATAACCGGCTGCAGATGAAATCGGCCTGATCAGCATCCTGGTTCGATCTCCGTTTTTCATCAATTCATTCAGAGATATTGCTCCAGGCAGCAAACTATTATAGTTTTCTTCGGAAATCGCCTCAGAAATAACCTGTCCGGATTCTAAATGTACTTCGTAAAATTCTTCGGAGCCATCTTCTTCATAAAATGTGAAATTCGGTAAGGTAGAATAGATTAAATAGCCTGTCTCCTCCTCATTAATGAGAAGGAAATATCTCTTGTTGACAGGGTCGTTTAATAGCTCCTGAATCTCACCGTTTACTTGATCAAAGATGACCAGTTCCGTATTATCGCAAAAATGATCGTAATAACAGGTTTCGATACCTTGCGGCTCCACAACTACAATCATTTCCTGATCGGCATCTCCATCCAAATTTACAAAATACGGATAGGCTTGCCGCTCTGAATAATGAGCATTAAAATACTCGACAAGAGGTGCACACTCAGACTCTAAATCAGACAAATCTTCAGTCTCTTTTTCCAATGTTGACTCTTCTATTGCGTCTTCCTTAGTTGCTTCCTGTGAAGATTCATCTACAGTTAATTCTGCATATTCCTGCAACTCCGTCTGCAGCTCAATCGTTTTAGCCTTCTTAATGGATTGGATCCCCCAAAAAAGGAGTACTGTAACCAGAAGCCCTCCGATTATGAGCGCTGCCACCGGCACTGATTTCTTTTTCATTTTATAAATCTCCGTTATCAAGGGGCTGCCTTTGTAATGTTAAACTGATTTGCCCTTCTTACTTACTGTACAAAGGTCTCATTAAAATTCTCTTCATGGGTATACTCATCCAGATTGCTGGTTACAAGCGCTTTATATAATTCATCCAATGAAACATACCCATAATAATACCAACAAGCTGTATCACATCCGGACCGGATATGAGAGTCGACTTTAA
>JAEETA010000003.1 GCA_016286555.1 Lachnospiraceae bacterium
TCTGATCTTTGTTCCGGAACCGGGGCCCATCTTTTACGCCCAGGTGCGGAAGGGCAAGAACGGCCGGGACTTCCGTATGTACAAGTTCCGTAGCATGTATAAGGATGCGGATGCACGCAAGGCCGAGCTCATGGCGAAAAATGAGATGCAGGGCCTGATGTTTAAGATGGAGAATGACCCCAGGATCCTGGGGAGCGGCCCCGACGGGACGAAGAAGGGCATCGGCTGGTTTATCCGCAAGACCTCCATCGACGAGTTCCCGCAGTTCTGGAACGTATTAAAAGGGGATATGAGCCTGGTGGGGACCCGTCCTCCCACACTGGACGAGTGGAGCAGGTATGAGCTGCACCACCGCGCCCGCCTGTCCATCCGGCCCGGGATCACGGGGCTCTGGCAGGTCAGCGGACGGAGCGACATCACGGATTTTGAGGATGTGGTGAAGCTGGATCTGGAGTATATCAATAACTGGACCGTGGCCGGGGATCTGAAGATCCTGCTGCGGACCGTGGCGGCTGTTTTTCGGGGGAGTGGCGCCAAATAAGAGGATGCGGCGGTTTTCGCATCTGTGTTTTTGAGGAGTTTGGAAGATCGGATGAATTTAGTGCTGATACTCAGGGCGGATATTCTGTCCACTCTGACGGTTCTGTTTTTGATCATATATGAGGTGTACTGTTCCAGGTACCGGAAGGAGCGGAACTATTTCCTGACCTTCGCTTCCATGTGTCTGGGGCATGATATCTTTGCGCTGATCACGGAGATCACGGTGAACACCCCTTCGGTGCCGAAGTACTTAAACGACGCGGCGCACATCATGTTCTTTTTCTTCTCCCTGGGGTTTTCGCTGCTGTACTTTGAGTATGTGCTGAGCCTGCTGATGCCCAGGAGGGACCAGCGGAAGTACCTGATTCCCACGGTGCTGGTGTGCTGTGGGGCCATGATCGTGATGCTCTTCTCGGACATCGAGTATGTCCGGGGGTACGACACTTACTACAGCGCGGGGCTGGGGCCCACCATCTGCTATGTAACGGGCTTTGTGCTCTTTATCGCGGCGGATGTGATGATGGTGATCTACCACAAGCGGATCAACAAATCGGTGCTGTACTTTGCACTGCCGCTGTCGGTGATGATGCTGGGACTCATGGTGGTGCAGATCCTGGTGCCGGAGTTCCTTTTTACGGGTTCTGCGCTGACGCTGACGGTCTTCGGTGTGTTTTTTGCCATCGAAAATCCCGTGGGGCGGATGCAGGAGCGGGCATTCATCGATCACGATACGAAGGTCTGGAACCGGAACTGCTACGAGCATGACCTGGAGGAGCGCCTGCCGGCGGAGCTGGAAAACGGTACGCAGCTCTATTACGTGCTGGGGGACATCAACGGCCTGAAGGCGGTGAATGACAAGCTGGGGCACCTGCGGGGGGATAAGCTCATCGCGGATTGTGCGAAAATGCTGACGGAGACCATGCATTCGGCCTACCGGATCTACCGCATCGGCGGAGACGAGTTCGCCGTGATCTATCTGAATCCCAGTGAGGAAGAGGTGTACTGTGAGGTAAACGAGGCGAGACGCCGCGGGATGACCATGAAGGTGGAGGAAGACCTGCCGGTAGGCATGAGCTTCGGTACCGCGAAGCGGGAGCCGGGAGAGGCACTGGCGCTGACCATCCGCCGTGCGGACCTGCAGATGTACCGGGAGAAGGCTTCCTACTACGAGGAGAACGGGATCGAGAGAAGAAGA
This sequence comes from Lachnospiraceae bacterium, assembly GCA_016286555.1. GTDB lineage: Bacteria > Bacillota > Clostridia > Lachnospirales > Lachnospiraceae > AC2028. Next base: position 1,736 of record JAEETA010000003.1, read on the forward strand.
TACTAAAAGCTTCGAAAATGAATACGCAAGACGCAAATAGAGCGGACCGATGAACGGCCCGCTCTTGTTGTTTGGTTTGATATTGGCTTTAGAAGGTCTTACTGTTCCTCTGCGTAGAGGCTCTGAACAAGGTTCTGGAACTCTATGGATCCGACGACATCTTTGATGATGACATCACGCTTTTCTCCTGCGGTGAGTCTTTCCAGGAACTGGTTGTAGCCGGCTGCGTCGGGTTCACGGCACAGGGCTACAGCGTAGAGATCTGTCAGGAAATCAGCATCCGAGGTATTCCGTGCCACGTACTCGGGAGAGGTGAGGATGTGCATGGGCAGATCTGCTACGGACATTTCTCCGGAGTTGATCATGTAAGCCCAGATTTCGGTATTTGCAAACTCGCCCAGGCGCTTCAGGCCGCTAAGATAGCCGTTCTGTACGAAGTAGTAGATGTTCTTGTTATACAGGACATTCCCCTTCGCATCTACCCAGCCGCGGGAAGCGTTGATCTTCTGGCAGCGGTTCAGGAACTCATCGGACATGATGAAGGCTCTTACGAGATCGGCCCAGGAGGCACCTTTGTTCACCGTCGTCATCCAGCTGGCAACTTCCTCGTCCTCCGGCTCTCTGCCGATGAGGCCGCTGTAGAGGATGTGGATGAATTCTTCATCGGTGATCTTCTCATCCGGGTCGCGGCCTGCAAGGGACTGAACCCTTCTCATATCACCGCCGAACTCATCACTCAGATAGACGTTTTCGACGAATTCAGCGCAGCTCATGGTTCCGGACAGGATCGGAGTAATCCAGGGGTTGTTCGCTTCAATAGGTCTGTCAAGGAATGCGAGGTACACATCGTTCAGCAGATCCAGAGCTTCTGCTTCATCTACCTCCAGAGGATCTGTGGGACCGGGATCCGCTGCAGCTTCCACCAGGGCATAAACTACGAAATGCTCGGGATCGGTGTTGCGGGAGAAGAGATCCGTGGTCAGCGCGATGCTGATGCTGCCGTCGTCATCAATGGTAACTTCTCCGGCATTGTAAATGTTCAAAGCGGTATCTGCTGCGCCCACGGTGTGGGAAGCCAGCCTAGCGGCCTGTGCGGGCCGGAGATTCGCGGTTGCGCTTTCCAGCACGTCGCTGGTCTCGCTGGTGAAGCACAGGAGCTGCAGATCGGTAGCGGTAGCCAGATCCTCATCGGTGAGGTTCAGCTGCACCGTTGCGCTGGTGTCCTCCAGAGGATTTGCCCATACATCTTCGATTCTGTCGCTTCTGCCGGTTCCCCGGAAGAAGACCTGATCCAGTGCCAGATCCAGGAAGGATGCGGTTGCGGGATCTACGCTGAGATCCTCAAAGGTACCCACAATACCACCGATCAGTTCGTCGTTAGCGTCAAAGGTCACATCCAGTCTGGCGGATCCGGAATCCAGAGTGCCTTCGGGAAGAGCGACGGATGCATCATTGAAAACGACTGCGTCACCTTCCCCTGCCACAGGAATCATGACTTCATCTTCCTGCGCCGAAACATCTGCGCCGATATGGAAATTGCCTTTTCCTACTTTGAAAGAAAAGACGGAGACCGCATCATCTTCCGTATTCACTTCTTCGGCGTTGAGGTGGAAGGATTTTACCTGATAACCGGGGTCGGGAACGATGGCCATGGTGACCCAGGAGCCTTCCGGTACCAGCATCTCGCTGCATGGCACCTCTATCTGGCTGGCTGCTCTGCTCGGGCGATCCAACTGATAGTCGACGTAAGAGGGATAGGTATCCGGACTTTCCGTGGTGCCTTCAGGGACATCGAAATGCTTCATGCCGTCAGCTTCAAAATCCCAGTTCGGGTCTCCGTCATCGAAATCGATGGCCAGAAGGGTCAGTGTGGAATGTCCGATGTAGAGGTCGTTGGGCTCGATGCCCCCCAACTCGCTGGGAGCAAAATAATCATCGTTGGACCAGAGGAAATTGCCGACGAAGCATTCCTCATTGGGGGCGAGGGCCAGTGCGATATTGTATTCCTCGTTCGGATCTACGGGTACGTCGGTGATGGTGAAGTGAAAATCCTGGTCCTCATAGTGGTTCAGGTAGGAGTAGCGATCCCGGAAGAAGCTGGTATCGGGAGTCTGATCGCCATTCGTATCCACCATCAGCTGCGCAGTGTAGTCCACGTTGTTGATGACGAGGGAATAAACCTGATCGTCCCAGTGGATGTAGAAGTCAAAATCCACCGTGGTAGCATTGTCTTCCCGATTGTAGGGGAGATTCTGTCGACGCAGTGCCTCCATTTCGGTGTCAGAAAGATCGCAACCTCTTTCGAAGTCATATCTGGCACTCTGGCTGCGCTGTCCGTCATTGATGGAAACCTGTGCCTTTACACAGGATTCACCATAGGATACTTCGATGGGCGTGTCATCATGGGAAAGAGCGGGAATGCCGGTCCAGAGTTCTGCGACCCGCTGCGTATCATCCGTATAGGTGCCGCCGCTCAGGATAATGGTGGCATTGTGGTTTCCACCACCGCCACCGCCGCCACCGCCGCCGTTATCGTTGGCAAATTCGACGTTGATGAGGGAGACGGAGGTGATAGGGTCCGTTGAAGCCGTTCCGATCAGTGCACCCAGGGTACTGATTTCCAATCCGTCACCGGAAACCAGGGCGTCCCGAATGGCGTCCGTCATCAGGTTCGTGTGATCGCCGTTTACTTCCAACTCAGTCCACGATAAATCCGCTCTATGGTTCTGGGTGGCTTCCACCTTCAGACGCAGGTGGTCTCCCTGCCCCACATTGAGCGCAATATCCTGGTTTGCAGTAACGCTCGCCCAAGTGGTGCCGTCCACGGAATATTTTACGCTTCCCTGTGCGGGATCGTAACCTTGCCGGAAGGACACGGACAGATTCATGTTTGCAGCAACTGCTCTGGCGGTGAGAGGGGACAGTCCCACGCATCCAGCTACCAGAGACAGGCTGAGCAGTGATGAGAGTATTTTTCTCAAAAAATGTTTCATACCCTTTCCTCCTGATTCATTTTTTGTCGGGTTTCCGTTGGCAGGTCGATTGCGCCTCGGGATACCGACGGCGTTACACTCAAAAGTATAGCATAGACGGGAGCGCCTATGTGCAGTAAACTACTATATTTTTTGGCGTTTCCTATCCCCTTTGTGGGCCAAAAATGGTAGAATTGTAGTAATGTTGGGTGCGGAGAGAGGAATGCCTGCGAATGGTGCAGGGACGCACTTTCCGGAACCTGTAAAATGGGAGGGGACTAATCTTGCGGATTCGTTTGGCGGATTATGTGGCGGATTTTCTGGTAAAGAAGGGCGTGACGGACGTGTTCACGGTAGTGGGCGGCGGCGCCATGCATTTGAACGATGCCCTGGGACATACGGTCGGGCTGCGCTGCACCTACAATCATCATGAGCAGGCCTGCGCCATGGCAGCAGAGAGCTATGCACGGCTGGAGAATCGCATCGCTGCGGTCTGTGTGACCACGGGCCCCGGCGGAACCAACGCTATTACGGGAGTGCTGGGGGGCTGGCTGGATTCCATTCCTATGTTCGTGATCAGCGGGCAGGTGCGGTATGATACCACGGCCCGTTATGCGGAGGGGTTTACGGATGGGCTGCCCCTGCGGGCAGTAGGCGATCAGGAGTATGATATCGTCCGTTCCGTGGAGCCCATGACAAAATATGCGGTGATGATCGAGGATCCCTTAAGCATCGGCGCGCATTTGGAGCGGGCCTGGGAGCTGGCTGTTACGGGCAGGCCGGGGCCTGTTTGGATCGATATTCCGGTAAATTTCCAGGGGATGGAGATCGAGACGGAAGAGTTGCAAACTGTGGAGCAGGTATTTGGGGACTCTGTGTGTGGGGCCGAGAATCCCGCGAGCGCCTGTGGAAGAGGCGTTGTGAGTGGCGCTCTTGTGGCATCGGGTGTTCCCATTCCTCCTGCGGTTTCGTCTGATGTGGCAAATGACGTGCTGGCGCGGATCCGCGGTGCGCAGCGTCCCGTTTTTTACGCGGGCAGCGGTATCCGACATGCGGGAGCGGTGGCAGAGTTCCGTGAGCTGATCGAGAAGCTGCAGATTCCTGTGGTGACCTATTGGAACAGCATCGACCTCATCGAGTCGGATCATCCTCTCTACGTGGGGCGCGGCGGCAACATGGGAGACCGCGCCGGGAATTTTGCGGTACAGAATGCGGACCTGGTTCTGGCGGTGGGCACGAGGCTTTCCATCCGTCAGGTGGGATATGATTACAAGACCTGGGCCAGAGAGGCGCAGGTGATCCTGGCGGATATCGACGCAGGAGAGCTGAAAAAGCCTACCATTCACGTGGATCTGCCCATCTGGGCGGACGCAAAGGATTTTCTGGGAGCGCTGCTGCGGGCAGCGGATGACGCGGGTGCCGAGGCGGCCGGGCGTGTGTCGGCGGATGCGCAGAGTTGCGGTTTCTGTGCACCGGAGCTTTCTGCTGTGCGTGGGAAGTGGCTTGCTGCCTGCCATACCTGGCGGGAGAAATATCCTGTGGCATTGCCGGAATATTTTGCAGATCCCGATGCGCTGCCCAATGTATATGCATTCATTCATGAACTGAGCAGTGCGCTGCCGGAAGGATCCCTTACCGCAGTGTCCAACGGCGCATGCTGTGTGGCGGGACATCAGACCTATGTGATCAAGAAGGACACCCGTTTTATCATCAACAGTGCCGTAGCCAGCATGGGTTACGGACTCCCTGCAGCCATCGGACTGTGCAGGGCGGGAGAGCATCAGGCGGGGCAGGTGCAGGATACCATCTGCCTCGAGGGTGACGGCTCCATCATGATGAATCTGCAGGAGCTTCAGACAGTGGTGACAAACCGGCTGCCCATTAAGCTGTTCCTGATCAACAATCAGGGCTACCACTCCATCCGCATCACTCAGACCAATCTCTTCTCAAAGACCACGCGAGTGGGCATCGGACCGGAGTCGGGAGATCTGGGATTTCCTTCGTTTAAGAAGATTGCGGAGGCCTTCGGATGGCCTTATCTGGAGGCACGTACCGGCGGGGAGCTGAAGGGTAAGATTGCGGAAGCACTGGCAACTCCGGGATTTGTATTTTGCGAGGTCTTCACGGATACGCAGCAGGTCTGGGCGCCGAAATCCTCCGCAATGCGGCTGGAGGACGGCTCCATGGTGAGTAGACCCCTGGAGGATCTGGCACCTTTCCTGCCCAGGGAAGAGCTGCTGGAGAACCTGTTTATCAAGCCGGTGGAGTGAAGCGCCGGGTATTAAGAGAGGAATTCTCATGAATTTTGACCTGAGTTTTTATCGCGGGAAAAAAGTGCTGGTCACGGGGCACACGGGATTTAAGGGAACCTGGCTGTGCAGGGAACTGCTGCAGGCGGGGGCTGAGGTCATCGGATATGCCCTGGAGCCGCCCACAGAGCCTTCGATTTTTGCTCTCACGGGTACTGCGAAAGAGATGGAGAGCATCATCGGCGACGTGCGGGATGTGACCCAGGTGCATGAGACCTTTCGGCGGGTGAAGCCGGACATCGTGATCCATATGGCGGCCCAGCCTCTGGTGCGGGAGTCCTATAAGGATCCCATCTGGACCTACGAGACCAATGTCATTGGGACTGTAAATGCCCTGGAGTGCGCAAAACAGGCACCTTCCGTGCGGTCTTTTGTGAATGTGACCACGGACAAGGTTTACCGCAATCCGGAGTCCGGTGTCCCCATGGTGGAGACCGATGTGCTGGACGGGTTTGATCCCTATTCGAATTCCAAGTCCTGCTCGGAACTGGTGACGGCGACTTATGTGCGGAGCTTTTTCTCCTATCCCGGCGAGGGGGGATCCGAGGATCCTTTCTACGGGCATTACAGGAAGGAGGGCTTCCCCATTTCCGTGTCCACGGTGCGTGCGGGAAATGTTATCGGTGGCGGAGATTTTGCTCTGGACCGCATCATTCCGGACTGCGTCCGTGCGGCCCTTTCGGGCGGCGAGATCGTGTTGCGCAACCCCGCTTCCGTGCGGCCTTATCAGCATGTGTTGGAGCCACTGAATGTGTACCTGAAGCTGGCTGCGCTGCAGTATGAGGATCCTTCCTACGCGGGCAGTTATAATGTGGGACCGGACGATGGGGATTGCTTCACCACGAGAGAACTGGCGGGGCTGTTCTGCGACAGCTGGAACGGGCTGAATCCCGGGAAGGAGTCGGTAACCATCGTGGAAGCGTCGGACGGTGGGCCTCATGAAGCAGGCCTCCTGCGGCTGAATTGCGATAAGCTGAAAGAAAAGCTGGGCTGGAAGCCTGTCTGGACCATGGCCCAGACCATGGAGAAGATCGCCGAGTGGACGCTGGTGTATCGTGACGGCGGCGATGTGGCTGCCGAGACGGATCGGCAGATTCGGGAGTTTTTGAAGGGCGAATAAAATGATGCCCCGGATGCTTCGCATCCCGGGGCATTTTTGTGAGCAAAATTTCTTCTTGCTTTTTCTCTGTTCGGCGATAAAATGAGTACACGGATGTTTTGATTTGGATTATATTGAATTGGAATCACAAAAATCTACGGTCTGCGATACTCTTTCGTAGCTGGCGACATTTTGTCGCAATCTTTTTTCTCGGCCATTCGCCGGAAGATTTACCACTTATCAAATTAATTTGGGCGAATGCCCAGGAAAGGATTTTTATGGCAAAAAAACAAGTAAATAGCGATTCTGACACTCTTTCTTACATGAACGCAACAGGGAAGATTGATTTCACGTTGCGAAATGACATGATGTTCCATAGGGTCATGCAGAGCTCTAACGTCGCTTTGAAGCATCTGATCTGTTCTCTCAAAGGGCTGGATCCCTCCACGGTTAAGGAGGTTACACTCACAAATCCCATCGATTATTCTGCCTACAACCACAAAGAGATTATTCTGGATGTAAAGGTTTTATTGAACAATAATGAGATCCTGGATATTGAATTGCAGCTTTATTACACCGTAGAGTGGAAGCTCAGATCCCTTCTGTATCTCTGTAGATCTTTTGATTCTATCGGTGCAGGAAAAAATTACCTCAATCTGAAACCGACGACCTTTATAGCAATCATGGACGATCCGCTCTTCCCGGAGCATCCGGAATTTTATTCCCACTATCAATTGCTGAACACGAAAAATCATCAGCCGTATACGGACTATCTGAGCCTGAATGTGTTATACTTGGGGCAGACAGAACTTGCAACGGAAGAGGACATCCAAAACGGATTACTTTACTGGGCCGAACTGTTTAAAGCGAAAACCTGGGAGGAACTCAAAGCACTCTGCCGTCGGGAACCCGGATTCGAGGAGGTGGCGAAGGTTATGTATAACAGCAACATTCAGGATCAGGAGAGAACACTGTTTGAGGCACATCAAAGGTATTTGATGGAACAATATTCCATGATGAGAGATTTGCGGAATGCCCGTGAAGAAGGACGCGCAGAAGGACGTGGGGAAGTCCAAAAGGAATATGAGGAGAAAATGGCTAAGGCTGAGGCAGAAATCGAATCCCTCCGTGCTGAGATTGAGCGCTTAAAGGCAGAGGCTGAAACGAAGAAATAACGGGTTTAGAGCGAAAAAGGATTATTACGCAACTACCTGAGTAACAAGGAGGAACGCTGTGAAAGTTGTGATTTTGGCGGGAGGCTTCGGCACCCGTTTTTCCGAAGAGAGTGAATATCGTCCCAAGCCCATGATCGAGATCGGTGGCATGCCGATCCTGTGGCATATTATGAAGGAGTACAGTCATTACGGATTCAACGAATTCGTGATCTGCGCAGGCTACAAGCAGCAGGTGATCAAGGAGTGGTTCTCGGACTATTTCCTCTACACTTCGGATGTGACCTTCGACCTCACCGCGGGTAATAAGGTGATCCTGCACGAGCAGCGTTCCGAGCCCTGGAAAGTGACGGTGGTGGATACCGGACTCCATACCATGACCGGCGGCCGTATCAAGCGCGTGGCAAAATATTTAGGCGATGAGCCCTTCCTCATGACCTACGGCGACGGCGTCTGCGACGTGGATGTGAAGAAGCTGGTGGAGTTCCATCAGAGTCACGGAAAGCTGGCAACCCTTACCAGCGTCATTATGGAGCAGCAAAAGGGTGTCCTGGACATCGGCGGAGACAACGCTGTTCACTCCTTCCGTGAGAAAAATGTGGGAGACGGATCCCCCATCAATGCAGGTTACATGGTGATGGAGCCTGCGGTGCTGGATTACATCGGCGGGGACGACAATATCCTGGAGAAGGATACCCTGGTGAAGCTGGCGGATGCGGGAGAGCTTATGAGCTATCAGCACAGAGGTTTCTGGCAGTGCATGGACAACCGCCGTGAGCGGGATATGCTGGAGAAAATGTGGGCTACCGGAAATGCTCCCTGGAAGAGCTGGGAATAATGTCACCCCGAATGAATCGGGGAGACAATTCGGCCAACGGAGTGGCCGAATCAGCGGGCGGAAGGCGAGATAGGAGAGAATTTGGACTACGTGTACATCACCGGCGCCACGGGCGCGGTGGGACTTGGATTAATCAAAGAGTGCTTGCGGCGTGGCGTGGGCGTAACCGTTCTGGTGCGGCCCGGATCTGAGAGAAATGCAAATCTGACGGAAGCTTCGGAAAACGGATCCCTCGAGATCGTGGAATGCGATCTGAAGGACCTGAAATATCTGACCATCGTGGATGGGGACATTCTGGAATCCGGAAATGGGCGGATCGCACATTACGGCAGTTGCTCCGCTTTTTTCCATCTGGGATGGACAGGGACCATCGGACCCGGTCGGAATGACGAAGGGATACAACGCCAGAATGTGGAATATGCGCTGGATGCTGTGCGACTGGCAGCAGGGCTGGGTTGCAAGGCATTTGTGGGAGCGGGGTCTCAGGCAGAGTATGGGAGACCCGGGACAGAGCCGCTCCGCCCCGACACGCCCTGCAATCCCGAAAACGCCTACGGAAGAGCAAAGCTGGATGCGTGTCACGAAACAGCGGCGCTGTGCAGAAAGCTGCGCATCGCTCAGGTGTGGCCCAGGATCCTCAGTGTCTACGGACCCGGCGACGGGGAGCGGACCATGATTACTTCCGTAATCAGGCAACTCCTGGCGGGAGAAAAACCTGCATTAACGGCGGGTGAGCAAATGTGGGATTACCTCTACAGCGAGGATGCGGGGAGGGCCCTGTATCTCCTGGGAGAGAAGGCTTGTGATGATCCCGCGATCAGCGGACGGATCTATCCTCTGGGCAGCGGTCAGGCGCGCCCTCTGCGGGAGTATATCGAAATCCTGCGGTATGCCATTGATCCCGCATTGCCTTTGGGATTTGGCGAAATCCCCTACGGTCCGAATCAGGTAATGCATCTGCTGGCGGACATTTCCACCCTCACGAGAGATACGGGCTTCGTGCCTGAGACGGATTTTGCGGACGGAATCCGTGAGACTATTGCCTGGGTCAAGGCACATACCTCTGACAATTGAGCTTTTTCGCAGAATAGTTCTCCGAGTATCCCTGCATGGGATTGAGAAAATGCCATGCATGTTCCGGGAAGAAGGGGATGTGCGCTCGGAAAATCCGCGCAAGAATCAGAGATAAACAGAATTTGGAGAGTTAACAGCATTATGGCAAATTGGGAAAACGAACAACAGGCGAGAGACGAGATCAAATCCCTGGTGGGAGAATATTACAGACAGTTTAAAGCCCCTGCGGAGAGCAAGGAGGGCTTCAAGCCCGGGGACCGCATTAGCTATGCCTCCCGTGTCTATGACGAGAAGGAGATGCAGGCTCTGACGGATGCTGCGCTGGATTTCTGGCTCACCACGGGACGGTTTTCCGATGCTTTTGAGAAGGAGTTTGCAAGCTGGATCGGGGTAAAATACGCACACCTGGTAAACAGCGGATCCTCCGCAAATCTCATTGCTTTCTCCGTACTGACGGCACCGGAACTGGGGGATCGGCAGGTTAAGAGAGGAGACGAGGTCATCACCGTGGCCTGTGGCTTCCCCACCACCATCGCCCCCATCCTGCAATACGGCGCGGTACCTGTCTTCGTAGATGTGACAGTTCCGTCATATAATGTGGATGTGAACGCTCTGGAAGGTGCTCTTTCCGACCGCACCAAAGCGGTGATGCTGGCCCATACCCTGGGCAATCCTTTTGACATCAAGGCAGTGAAGGCGTTTTGCGCAAAGCACAACCTCTGGCTGGTGGAGGACAACTGCGACGCTCTGGGCAGCAGATATACCATTGACGGGGAGACGAAATTTACCGGCACCTGGGGAGATATCGGCACTTCATCCTTCTACCCGCCTCATCACATGACCATGGGCGAGGGGGGCTGTGTTTATACCGATAATCCCTTGCTTCACAGACTGATCCTGAGCTACCGTGACTGGGGCCGGGACTGCATCTGTCCTTCCGGACATGACAATTTCTGCGGACATCGCTACGACGGTCAGTTCGGTGACCTGCCTGCAGGATATGACCACAAATATGTCTACAGTCACTTCGGCTACAACCTGAAGGTGACGGATCTCCAGGCCGCCATCGGCACGGAGCAGCTGAAGAAGTTTCCTTCCTTCATCGAGCGGAGAAAACACAACTGGGCGAGACTCCGCAAGGCTCTGGAGCCCGCGGTGGACCGCCTGATCCTGCCGGAGCCTGCGGAGGGCAGTGATCCTTCCTGGTTCGGTTTCCTGATCTCGGTGCGGCCGGAGAGCGGCATCTCCCGGAACGAGCTGATCAGGTTCATCGAGGGGCACAACATTCAGACCAGACTCCTCTTCTCCGGAAATATTCTGAAACACCCCTGTTTCGACGAATATCGGGAGACGGACCGCTATCGCGTGGCGGGGTCTCTGGAGGTGTCGGATTTCGTGACGGAGAACACTTTCTGGGTGGGTGTTTATCCCGGCATGACGGATGCCATGATCGATCACATGGCGGAAGTGATCCTGGAGGGAATAAGAGGATGATAAAAGAATCGTAGAACATAAAAAACGGACCGTTATGGTCCGTTTTTTTGTCCTACGATTCTTTTTCCTTCGTTACCTCAGGAAAATTGATCCGCTCTTCCTCGATCACCAGCGGTCTGTGCATGACCCGCTTATTGATGCTGAGGATGTACTCTCCCAGAAATCCGGTAAACACCAGCTGCAGCGATCCGAAGATCAGGACGGAGAGCAGGATGGGCGCGGTGCCTGCAACGAAGCGGTCCCAGTAGATCAGCTTCAGGATCAGGTACACCAGAGCGATGATCATGCTGATGCCGCCTACGATGAATCCGGCGAAGGTTGCGATACGCAGCCCCACCTTGGTGTAGGAGGTGAAGCTCAGCATGGCTGCGTCATACAGGGTGTAGAAATTGTTGTGGGTTTTGCCTGCTCTGCGGCGCTGCTGCTCGTAGGGGAGATCTACCCGTTCGAAGCCCAGCTCGGCTACAATGCCCCGCAGGAAAGGGGTGGGATCGTCCAGATTTCGCAGGACCTCCACAAAGCTTTTGTCGTAGAGTCCGAAGCCGGTGAAGTGCTCAATCTGCTCCACGTCGGACATCTTTTTGATCATTTTGTAATAGCGGGTGCGCAGGAAGCGCATGATGGGATTTTCCCGGCTGCTGGTCTTGATGCAGCTGACGATGCGGGCGCCTTTTTCCCATTCCGCCACCATCTTCGGGATCATGTCCACGGGATCCTGGAAGTCGGCACACATGCAGATGGTGCAGTCCCCGGTGGTCTGGCAGATGCCGTAGTAGGGGGAGTTGAACTGGCCGAAATTTTTCGCATTGAATATGGCACGGATCTTCGGGTTCCCGGCGCAAAGCTGACGCAGTAGCTCTCTGGTTTTGTCTGTGGAACGGTTGTCGATAAAGACGATCTCGTAATCGTAATCCGGCAGGGACTCCTTCATCTGCGCGATGACGGCTTCGCTGATGGGGACCACGTTTTCTTCTTCGTTATAGCAGGGGATCAGGATGCTGACGGTCTTCAAGGTCTTTGCCTCCATAGGTTTCTAACGATTGCGCCCTTTAGTGTACCACATGAAAGCGCGTATTTCCATAAATTTCGGGTACGAACGGTGCGTGACTTTTTTGTCCGAATGGGATAAGATATAGTTAACTATCTGTGTTTGCTCGGTGGGGTTATGAAAAAAGCAATCTCTGATTTTTTTAACAGAATTAAAGTATACAGGGAGAGTCAGGAGACGATCCATGCGATAAACGAATTCAACATGCATTACGGCACTTTCGCCGCCGTAATGCTTTTTGTCGTGGCTGTGGTCGTGCTGCTTCGGACGGATCCCGATGCGGTCAATGCGGACAGCAGGTATGGGGCGATGTACATCCTCCTGGCGGCCTGCATGTTCTTCTTATACGTGGCTTACCGCTGGTTTAAGCAGAAGAAGACCGAGCCCATTTTTCCTACCACGGCGGTGCTCTTCCTAAACACTGCCCTTACCATCACGGAATGGGCTGTGGCTGCTTCCACCATGGGACTGGTGGAAAAATACATTCTGGGCGGCACCATTATGATCTTTATGATCTGCTTCCCCATCGTGAACAGGCTCTCCGCACTGAGCTGTCTGCTCATGGGCTACGTGTGCTTTGTGGTGGGAATGCCCAACGACACCCAGACGTCCCGCCAGGTGATCCTCGTGGGTCTGTATGTGCTGGTGCTTTTCGGCATCGGTTCCAGCCGCTATGTGAACTTCCGGACGGATGTGGCGCGAAACGCGTATTTCAAGAATCTGTCCCTCTATGACGAGCTGACGGGTCTGCGGAACCGTACCGCTTACCGCGTGGACGGCGAGCATTACCTGGGTAAGCGCATCATGGTCATGATGCTGGACATCGACGATTTCAAGCATTTCAATGATTTCTTTGGCCATCAGACGGGAGACCGGCTGCTGGTGGAATTTGGCGCGGCGCTGAAGCACTGTTTCGGAAACCGCAATGCCTACCGCTACGGCGGTGATGAATTCTGCGTGCTTTTCCCTGTCAAGGACCAGTCGGATGTGAACAATATCCTGACGGCCTGGACCAACGAGGAGGCGAGAGCACAGCTTTCCGTGGAGGGAAGCCGCATCACCAGTTCCTGCGGCTATGTGCTGGGAACGCCCCAGACCAGAGTGGATCTGAGTAACATGCTGGCCGAGGCGGATCAGATGCTGTATCAGGCGAAAAACAACGGTAAAAACTATGTCTCCGGCAAGGAGTATGAGGGCATCCAGACCGAGGAAGGACGCACCATCCTGGAGCGCCGTATGGTCACGGCTGCCAGCATCGATTCCCTGACGGGACTCATGAACATGCATGCCTTCCGGGAGTATGCTTCCGAGCGGCAGAGCGCTATGGAACCGGAAGCAAGAGAGTATCTGGTTTATATCGATGTGGAGAATTTCAAGGGATTTAACCAGAAATACGGCTATCAGAGCGGTGATGAACTGCTTCGTTCCGTCGCCATTTCCATCAAGGAGAATTTCCCCAAAACCATCATTTCCAGATTCCACGATGACCAGTTCGTGCTGATCACGGATGTGGATGATCTGGATTACCGTCTGGATAAGCTGCATGAGGATGTGCACCGGTATCAGAAGGATATCCGCATCGAGCTGAAATGCGGTATCTGCGCCCTGGATCAGGTCAGTGATATCTCGCTGATCTTCGATCATGCGAAGGTTGCCTGCCAGAGCATCAAGGGGAAGAAAAATACGGTCATCCGGTACTATGATGATGTTTTGAGTGCTGCCATCGAACGGCAGAATTATATCCTGAATCATTTCGAGGATGCCATGGAAAAAGGTTATCTGCAGCCCTTCTTCCAGAATCTGGTCCGGGCCGTTTCCGGCAAAGTCTTCGGACTGGAGGTGCTGGCCCGTTGGATCGATCCCGAGTACGGATTTATCCCGCCTTCGGAATTTGTGCCCGTGCTGGAAAGAGCGCATGTCATCGACCGTCTGGACCTGCACATCATGCGGGAAGCCTGCAGACTCATGAAACTGGCGGAGGAGCAGGGGGTGACGGGACTGCCCATGTCCATCAATCTGTCCAAGCTGGACTTCCGTCTGCGGGATATGTTTGAGGCCATCGAGGAGGTTCGAAATGAGTTTGGCTTTGCTCCGGACAGGCTCCACATCGAGGTGACGGAGAGTGTCATGGCCGGAGATACCAGCTTCTACATCAACAACCTGAGCCGTTTCCGGGAGGCCGGATACGAGGTCTGGATGGATGATTTCGGAAGCGAGTATTCTTCCCTGAACAACCTGAAGGATTATCATTTTGATACCCTGAAGATTGACATGCAATTCATGAGAGAGTTTTCCGCCAAGGAGAACTCCCGCATCATCCTTGCTTCCATCGTGGATATGGCGAAGCGCCTGGAGATCCGTACCGTGACCGAGGGCGTGGAGACGAGAGAGCAGTACGAGTTCCTGCGGGACATCGGCTGCGACATCATCCAGGGCTATTATTTCGACAAGCCTCATGATGCCGAGACCATCAAAAAGCAGTACGAAGCGGATCCCCAGATCCACGAGACCGTTTCCGAGGCAAAGAGCTTCCACGTGCTGGGCAATATCAATTTCCTCAGCGGTGATCCGCTGGATGACAGCGATGTGGAGCGCCGGAATATGGTTCCCTTCGTGTTTATGCGTCGGGATCGGGCTGATGATCCGACATCTTCCCACACCATTTACGAGAGCCGTGCGTACATGGATAAGGTCCATCTCCTGCGGGAGAAGGGCGGTCAGCACCAGGGCAAATCCTTAGAGGAACTGTCCCCGGAGGAACGCGCGGACGTGGAGCAGCTGGTCCAGGCCTGCTTCGCGGATCGTCAGGTGCACAATTACAACTACAACGGCGATCTGGGAAATATGCAGGTGCGCATGCGTCTGCTGGACGGCGACGGCGTCACGAGACCGGCCATCTTCATGCTGGTATTTGAATGGAATTTCCTGCCGGATGAGGGGCCGGGTAAGACCTGATTTTTTCGGGAGAAACGGATCTGAGAAAGAATTATGGAGGGAGAGTCTTCGGACTCTCCTTTTTCTTAAGCAAAATTAAGGATTTCTGCCCATTTCCGCAATGATTTTTTTCAGAATTCATGGTAAAATATAGTATCTATGCGTATGCTCTTTTTTGGCGTAGAAAGGGGAGAATATTCTGCCATGAAAAAGACCAATCGAACGGCTCCGGAAAGCTGGTCCTTCCGGATCGATCTGCCGCTTGCATTTATCCTGGGAGCCGTTTTGTATCTGACCGTATATATCGCACTGGGCTTCGCCAAATATGGCATGACTGCGCCCTATTTCTATGCCGGCGTGGACGATTTTAGTGAGTACGCAGGCGTTCTGGATGATACCTATCACGACTGGGATGAGCGGGTCGGTGCACTGAACACGGACCACATCATCGGAAGCGCTGCCACCCGACTCCTGGGAGTGGAGCGTGTCGTTACCGCCTTTTGTTATCTTCTGACCCATCATGTGGCCAAGGCCATGAACCTGCGGCTGCTGCTTTGCTTTGCCCTGACGGGCGTGTCGGCTTTCGTGGTGCTGCGGGTCATTTCCCTGCGTCGTTTCTACGCCTTTGCCGGAGGCCTGCTCTACGGTCTGGCGCCTTATATTTTCTATCGCCATGTGGAGCACATCTGCCTGAGCGCCGCTTATTTCGTGCCTCTGGGATTGTTGCTGTGCTGGTGGGCTTACACTTCCGACGGGACTTACTTAAAGCCCGGGAAGGGATTTTTCCGGGATCCCCGGAACATCGTAACCCTCATCGCCTGCGCGCTGATCCCCAATAACGGCGTGGGATATTATCCGTTCTTCGTCTGCTTTTTCCTCGCTACCACATTTTTCCTGATCATCCTGCGGGAGTGCCGCTCCGGAGAGGGAGCGAAGCACGCCATTCTCGCAGCTTTGCGTGTGCTGCTGATCCAGGTGGGAATCATCGCTCTGTTCCTGATCATTGCGGTGATGCCTTATCTGCTGCAGCTTCGGACCATGGGAGGCAATGTGCTGACCTCGAGAGAGTACTGGGATCTCGAGGGATATTCTCTGAAGATCACGCTTATGTTTCTGCCCATTTCCAGTCACGGCATCCCTGTGCTGGGAGAGATCATCAAGGATTACTACGTGAACATGCCCCTGGTGAATGAGAACGCCAGCGAGTACCTGGGGATCTGCGGTATCCTGGGACTTCTGACCTGCATGTGCTATCTGATGCGGGTGCCCATGGGCGCGGGACGGAGAGAAACGGTGCCTGTGGCTGAGGCGGAGAAGGATTCCGAAACAAAAAAAGCTGCGCCGAAAAAGCGTGTAGTGCAAGCGGCCGGGACAGAGGATGCGATGTACGAAAAAATCGCACATTTTACCTCGGCTTCAGTGCTCATGGGCCTGCTGTTCTTTACCGTAGGCGGCGCTGTCAGTTTCCTGTTCTTCGTCCTGAAACTGTACTATCTGCGGGGCTTTAACCGCATTTCCATCTACATGCTGTTCCTCTGCATCCTGGCTCTCATGAATTTCCTGCAAAAATGGGAAGGGACGGTGCTGCGGAAGGGGAATGCCCGGAAGCATAAGGTATTCCTGGGATGTGTCTGCGCGCTGGTGCTGGTAAGCGCCCTGGAGCAGATCCCCACCACGGGAGCTCCCGTGAACCTTACTGCCAACAAAACGGCCTATGAGTCCGACGCCTCCTTCGTGGGGCAGATGGAGAAGATCCTGGGAGAGGGCGCCATGGTTTATCAGCTGCCCTACCATGGATATCCCGAGGGCGTCGGTAAAGTGAACGACATGGAGAACTACCACCTGCTGGCAGGGTACATGCATTCCAAAACCCTGCGGTGGAGCTTCGGCGAGATCAAGGGCACCGAGGAGGATGAGTGGTGCATGAAGACGGCCAGTCTTCTGGATCCGGCGATTACCGGATACGCTTCTGTGAGCCAGTTGACCCATTCCAGGGAGTCCACGGGGGAGATGATTGTTGAAAATCTGCCCAGCGGCAAGGGTTCCGGGGAGTCCGAGGAGGATGCGGACGCTGACAGGAAGGACGGAGATTCCGAGGAGGATACCGGCGACGATGCAGATGCGGATGATGATGCCGGATCTGATGAGAATGCAGACAGTGCAGATGCCGCAAAGGACGGAGACGCTGACGAGACGGATGACGCCGACCAGATCTACATGATCGTGGATGGTCGCATTACGGTGGCGGGAACCGCAGGCGAGGAATGGAAGGAAGAGGTGGACGATGCCACTGCCGGCACCAGGGAATTCCTGGAGGAGGTGCGGGGCGCAGGATTTACCGGCCTCTACATCGATTCCAGAGCCTACACCGAGCGGCAGCTCCGCTATCTGCTGAGGGCCCTGAACAGGGAACTGGGCGGTCCCAGACTCATTTCCAACAACCGGAACCTGTATTTCTATGATCTGAGACCCTAAGTGACATGCGATGATACCTGCGGGCGTGAGATACCGGGGGATGAATGAGGTACCCATGAGCAAACTGCTGACGGTGGCTGTTCCTTCTTACAACGCAGCCCGGTTCCTTAACAAAAACATAGAGAGTCTCATGGCAGTGCCCGGACGGGAGCGGCTGGATGTGATCATCGTGGACGACGGCTCCACGGACGAGACCGGTGCCATGGCGGATGCGCTGGCAAAGCAGTACGACGGCATCGTGCGGGTGATCCACAAGGAAAACGGCGGCCACGGATCCGGCGTTAATGCGGGTCTGAAGAAGGCACTGGGCACCTACTACTGTGTCCTGGACGCAGACGATTACGTGGATCCCCATACCTTCGGAAAGGTGCTGAACCGGCTGGAACGCTGCGAGCCCGTTGCCCTTGCGCTTTTTGATTTTGATTTCGTGGATGAGGACGGACAGGTCACGAAGCATGTGGAGCTTCCGGCCCTGCCGAAGGATCAGGTCTTTTCTTTCGGAGATTACGCGGGGAAACTTCATGACGGTCCGGACAGATGGGTCTGGATCCACAACGCCATCTACCGCAGAGAGTTCCTGGAAAAGATTGATTTTTCCTGCCATGAGCACCACTATTACGTGGACATGGAGTATATCACCTACCCTCTGACAAGCGTTGGAAATGCGGTGTATTTTCCACTGCGGGCACGGTACTATCTGGTGGGCAGAGGGGGCCAGAGCGTGGCCTTAAACTCCCGGGTAAAACACTTTGACCAGTACCGGGAAGTGGTGGAATTCCTGGTGGCGTTTGACAGGAAAGAAGCAGAGCGGTCAGCGTCCACCGGTACCCCAAATGCGGCAGTGCTGGCGTACACCAGAAGCAGGACGGCAGAGTTTATCACCGGTGTGTACTCCACGCTCTTCGGATTCCCCGACAGGAAGGATGCCGTTCGTGTTGCGACGGAGTTTGACGAATGGCTCAGGAAGGAAGCACCGGAGATTTACGAGGCCAATGAGAGCCTGGCAGTGAAAGCGCTGCGGACATCCCGGTTTTCGCTGATGGGCGTCGGGGCCTTTGTGTATCGCATTTTACGAGGGAAAACCTGAAAGAAAACGCCGATGTGATTTCTCATCACGGCTGAAAAGGTTGAAAGAGGTAGAACAGTGAAGATAGAGCGCGGTTCTCTTCGCTACAACTTCATCATGAACACCCTGCTCCAGGGCTCCGCGTGGCTGATCCCCTTCGCCATCAGACCCTACGTGTCCAGGATCCTTCTGCCGGATGGCATGGGACATGTGGGTTTTGCCATCAGCCAGCTGTACTATTTCATCCTCATTGCAACCCTGGGAATCCCCACCTACGGGATCCGGGAATGCGCCAGAGTCCGGGAGGATCCCGAGGTTCTGCGGCGTACGGTGCGGGAGATCCTGTGCATCAACCTGGTGATGGGTGCAGTGGCTTACGCATTGTATTTTGGCTATGTCTTCGGCTTTGCGGGGGCGGAATATCGCACGCTGCTGCTGGTGATCAGCCCCGCCATTTTGCTGAACGTCATCAATGTGGACTGGTTCTACAAGGGTCTGGAGGACTTTCGCTCCATTGCCTTTCGGAACGTGGTGGTGCGGCTGTGCGCAGCCATCGCCATCCTCCTCATGGTGAAGGGTGCGAATCAGCGTCCTCTGTACGGATTCCTAAGTATCCTGTCCTCCTACGGAGCGGGCCTGTGGAATCTGCTGGGGGTAAGTCGCACCATGAAGCGGGTGCGCGCCGAGGCTGCGGCGAGAAAAGCTGCTGCTGCGGAAGAAGCAGAGGGGAAGGGGTTGAAGGTCAGTGCCTCCCAGGAAAAACGGGCCGCCGCCAGAAAGCGCAAGGCCGCGGAAGCGGGAGCAAAGCGACACCTGCGCCCCATCATGGTTTTCCTGGGCATGAGCATTGCCACTGCCATTTATACGCAGTTGGATGTGGTGATGCTTGGCTTTATGCAAAATGACAACGTCGTCGGAATCTATGATGCTGCCGCTGCGGTAAAAATCATTCTGGTGGCTGCAGTCACTGCTCTGGGAGCGGTGCTTCTTCCCAGAGTCAGCGCCCTGCTTTCCGCAGGGAAGCGCGGGGAATTCCTGAGGCTGAGCCGGAAGGCCATTCTGTATGTGGCCGCTTTCGGACTGGCACTTATGGTAGGAACCATCCTGTGCAGAAACGGCATCATCCTGGTGATGTCCGGCAGGGAATTTACGGCAGCAGGAGAGGTGTTGCTGCTCCTGGCCATGACCATTCCCCTCATCGGCTACACCAACATCGTGGGCATGCAGATGCTGGTGCCGCTGGGCAGGGAAAAAGCGGTGCTGGCTTCGGAGATCGCAGGTGCGGTGACGGATTTTGTACTGAACCTGATCCTGATCCCGGGATACGGCGCTGCGGGCGCGGCCCTGGCCACGGTCCTTGCGGAGTGCGTGGTAGCGCTGTGGCAGACTTTTTGCTGCAGAGCGGAGATCAAGGAAGCCTTTGCGGCAAAGAAAACCGCATAAAAAACAGCAAAAAAACATGCACCCATGAAGGTGCATGTCGTATGAAACAAATGCAGGTGCGGGTCCCCGGGAAAGGCTTTGCAGGGAATGCCCCGAGGGAAGCGGCCGGGAGTGGTTACTTTCTGTGCTCCGGAGGATTGGAATGCCGATCTGCGGGAGCGGGCGCTTCCGGATCCTCGTGCTTGGCAGTGGCCGAGCGGATCATGTCCCGGATGATGTGGTAGATTTCCCGGAGAAGCGCAAAGAGCAGGAACATCAAAAGGAACCCGCCGATGCCGGCCACGATGTCCGCGAACTCCATGGTCCCGGTTCCGGTGGCCCCCTGGCCGATCTCGATGGCAAAGGTGAGGCCCAGGATCAGGGTAAAGACATAAAGCCATGCGATGACCATGGTGTGGCCCTTTTTTGCAAGGTTCCTGAACAGGGGATAGCACACGAAGATCCCAATCATCCCCAGGATACCGATGACCAGAAAATGCAGTTGTTTGTCGGAAAAATGAGCCTCGTAGGAGTCGTTTAAGTGCAGCAGGCGGCTGTGCCAGAGACCGATGTACTCCACGAGTTTTGTCAGCAGTTTTTTCATACGGGCATTATAGTCCCGGAGAAGGATAATCGTCAAATTGAGAGACACGGAGAAGCAAAAACTGAATAGGATCTGCCTGATCACGGCGATGATTCTGACGCTTGCGTCGTTTTTGATCATCCGTGCAAAGTACTCCTTCGTGCCGGAAGCCAACGACGATGCCGTGATCCGTTCCATTCTGTCGGGGAACTACACCGGCACGCCGGATGCGCATGCGATCTACCCCGAGTATCCCCTGGCGCTCATGATCTCGGGACTGTATCACATCTTCCCGAAGGCGGACTGCTACAGTACGGTCATGGTGGGATTTTTCTTCCTGGCGCTCTTCGAGATCCTGCGGTCCGGCGGTCTCCTGGGAATGCATATTTTCCCCGGGAAAAATGCGGCGGACACGGGAGTGAGCATGCGGGCGAAGCTCCTGGGCATGGCGGTGGGAATGCTTCCCGGCGTGGGAATCTTCCTGGCGGTCTTCCCGCATGCGGCAGTGCTGCATTATACCTTTACCTCCGGGATGTTGGGGGCGGCTGCCATTTTGGCGCTCTGTGCGGAGGATCGTCCCGATGAAGGGGGAATGAAAGGAGCGCTGCTTTGGATCGGTTGCTTTAACCTCCGGTCCCAGATGGGATATTTGCTCATGCCCTTTTTTCTCCTTACCGTGCTTTGCAATTTCCTCCGTTACCGGAAGAAGGGATGGCTGTTCTCCCTTCCCATGATCCTGCTTTTTTATCTCTTTACGTTGACGGCGGAATCCATCGGATACCATACCGAGAGCTGGAAAATGTTCCAGAAGTACA
Source organism: Lachnospiraceae bacterium (assembly GCA_016286555.1). Taxonomy (GTDB): domain Bacteria; phylum Bacillota; class Clostridia; order Lachnospirales; family Lachnospiraceae; genus AC2028. The sequence goes on from JAEETA010000003.1 coordinate 23,037, forward strand.
ATGATGTGCGGTCGGAACTCTATGATTACGCAGTGATCCTGCCCTACGAGGAGGCGGAGGAGCTCTACGACGAAGCCGGTATCAGCCCCGAGGAAGTCGCCATCTTCCGGGATTACAATGTGGCATTGCTGCGGGTGGATCCTTCCCAGGAGAGCATGGGGGGCTTCAATGCGGATGATGTGGAATACATGCGGGCCAGAACGGAGCTTACGGAGAAGGTGCTGCAGGTGGCAAGAAAGGCGGAGGCTCTGCGGGAGAAGCCGGGCTTCGGGGAAGAGCTGGACCTGTATCTCTACGAGCTGCGGTATTTGGGGAAGCCGCTGGACTATCAGTATCCCAGTTCCTATGCGCCCTATAACCTGATGGCGGGGGTTCTGTATCTGCTCCTGCTGGCACTGTTTGTGACGAATCCGTCATTTTTGACTGCTTTTGAGGGGATTTCCCTTTTTCTCGGAAGGACGCTTTTGTGGCTCTATCTCTATCATGGAGACAGAACGCCGGTGCGCGTGATGCTTCCGCTGTACGTGGGAGAACTGGTGGTGCTGGTTGCCTTCGTGCTGCAGGAGAGCGCCATTGTCTTCGCCGCAGGCGAAACGAAGAGCGGAACCCCTGTCCGGGTGTCCGCACTTACCATCGAATCCGAGACAGTGAAGGCTCCGAGGGCCGCAAAGCTGTCTGCGGTGCTGAAGCGCCTGGATGCTTTCGGCAGCAGGCTGGTGGCGCGGGAGGAGCATTTGAGCGATCGCGGGAAAAAGGTGCGTGGATTCCTGCAGACAGGCGGCATTCTGCTTTTTGTGATCGCTGCGCTGTACTACCTGCCGGCCCAGGCGGGGAATCTGCAAAAAGAGTATGCGCTCCGGGAGAGGACCAACGAATCCTTTGCAGCTGCCCTGGATCAGATCCGCTCGGATCCAGGCACCCTGTATTTTGCGGACATCTATACGGTGGTTTCCTACACCGAGCGGTGCTTTGAGAAGGGCGTTCCCGGGAATGCACTGCTGCTGGGCGGATGGACGGAGCCCGGCGGGCTCTATGCCGGCAGACTGGGCGGGAGAGATGCCATGACCCGGATCCTGGAGGGGGCCCCTCTGATCATCGATTCGGAGGAACGGCTGGAGCATATGACGGAATATTTTGCTTCCTGTGGCTACGAAGGGGTGGAATGGGAGGAAATCTCCCCCGGCATCTACCGGGTGCGGGAGCCTCTGAAGGGATGATGCCGCGATAGAAGCACAGAAGGACTGCGGACGGGTACCGATGCACGGAAGGCAGGGGCTCCCGGGAAAGCAGATGGATACAAAGGGATCAAGCACAGAGATCGGAGACTGGAATGTTGGAAAAGATGAAAGCCCGGATCACCGGACTGCTGACGGACAAAAAAACAAGGAATGCGCTGATAGTACCGGGGGCAGTATTGCTGCTTCTGATCCTGATGAGTGCCTTCTATATGGAGCATTGGATGGAGTCGGATTTTGCTGCGGAGATGATCTTCTCCAAACTGATGTCTGAGACCGGCCATTACATCGCAACCCCCGACTGGTATTATTCCACGGAGTATCGGCTGTTCTATACCCAGCTCATCATGGTGCCCCTCTTTAAGTTCATGAAGAGCTGGACCGCCATCCGTGTCATTACCAACATCGTGTTTTACGGGATCCTGCTGGCATCCTATGCATTCATGGTAAAGCCTCTGAAGGCAAAAACCGAGCGGAAGATCCTTTTTGCGGCGCTGCTGCTGGTTCCTTTTTCTGAGACCATGGCACAGCACATGCAGTTCGGCAACACCTACATCGCCCATGTGATCCTTATGTTCTGGAACATCGGGCTGGTGCTGCGGCTGGCCTTCGAGCAGGATCGCTTGAAGCTGCAGGATAGGGAGACACTTGCCGCCGGCAGCGGCTGGCAGATCTGGTACCTGTGCGCGCTGACCGTGCTGGCAATGGTGTGCGGTGCTTCCGGCGTGCGGTATTTCCTCTCTGTGTATGCGCCCCTTCTGGTGGCAGGCCTGTGGCTCATTTTCCGGGGAGAGCATTTCCGTGCGTTGCTGGATGCAGACGAGCGCCCCACTTTCCGCGGCCTGATCCGTGATCTCCGCGATGTGTACATGTCCCGGGAGGCAGGGATCTTTAGAAACTCCCTGGGTGCATCCGCCATCGCTTTCATCGGATACCTGTTCAATGTCACTTATATCCGCAGCCACTTTATCTTCACCACCTATGAAGACCTGAACTTTATCCGCGTCATCAACGGGGAGCTCTTCCGCAGGATCGAGAACTCCATCGGAAGCTTCCTGGAACTTATGGGCTATATCCCCGACCGCGGGGTCTTAAGCCTCCGCGGCTTCATCACCCTGCTGTCCTTCGTCATGATCGTGGTGGGAGTGGTGGTGATTGTTTCCGTACATCGTCAGCTGCGGAATCCTTTTGTGCCGGACTATGACGAGGATATCGAGTATGTGGATCTGGAGGACGCCGGAGCTGCCCGCACTGAAGCTGAAACGAGTGCGCTTTTCGAGGAAGATGCTGCATATGAAGATGACAGCGAGTCCATGGATCCGAGTGATGGCGTGGCAGCTGAGGCGGATGTGGAAGAAGAAGTGATCTCAGGCGAAGAGCCCGGCTACGACGAAGACATTGAATATGTGGACTTCGGCGGACCCGTTGCAGTGGCAGATGTTGACGATACCAACCTCATCGACCGCTTCTTCCTGGCTCTCTTCCACAGCGCATTTATCATCATGACTTTTGTGCTGGTATTCACTTATACCACCATTACTCCCAGGTACTACTTAATGCCCCTGGTCCTGATCCTGCCCCTCCTTCTGATCTACGACAGAAGAGAGGTAAAGCCCTTCCGCAAGGACCTTGTTCTGTGGATCCTGACCCTGTCCATGACCATTGCCGGAGCCAAGATCCTCTACTCCATGGCGACCGTGGATAAAAATGCGGACCGCAGCGCAGCCGCTGCCTACCTGACGGAAAACGGATATACCTTCGGCTACGCCATGTATGATGATGCAAACATGCTGGAAGAACTGACGGACGGCGCCCTGGAGGCTGCCGGCATCCGCCTCGAAGACGGTGCCGTCAAGTACTTCCGCTGGTCCTCCCCTGCCGCCTACTACGAACCCACCTACGCCACCGGCCCCGTCTTCCTCCTCCTCACTACCGAAGACTACGCCGCTAACTCCGACGCGTCTGCTGTCGCTGCGGGTACTATCGTTTATGATCAGGATGGATACGTCATTCTAGCTTACGATTCGCCGGAGGCATTGAGGGAAGAGTAGGTACACAGTTTGGACGCGGTCCGTGCCCATATTTTCCGGTTCGGACACGCTTCCGCTTGGTTTTTTGCACGCAGCGGTACTAAACTCGCTACGCCTGACGGCTAAGCTCGTCAAGTACCGGCGGCAAAAGACAGTCCTCACCCGGATAAATATGGTCCCGGACCTCTTGCTACAGAGTCCGTATGTTCTGATAGTCGTTGTCCCGAAGCAAAGTTCTATGAAGGTCGCTTGCAGTAGTTTTCATCATGCCCGGGAAGGCATATACCCGGCGTGAGGACAATGTTTTTCCGTCGGTACTTGCTCGAATAAGCCGACAGGCGCGATTCGAGCTTAGTACCGCTACGTGAAAAACCTTAACGGGAGTGTGTCCGAACACGGGTATATGCCTAGCCCGGGCTGGTAGAACCCTACTAAATCTTGAAGGAATAACATCACTAAGTATGGATACAAAAAAGCAACTCTCCACCGCCTACTACATCGGTGTTGCAATCTTAATACTGGCCCTTCTGGCAACTGACAGTATCCTCATCGCCCGCCGAGAAGGCTACCACATGGACGAGATCCTCTCCTACGAACTCTCCAACGCAGAGTTCACCCCCTGGATCACTCCCATCCAGCCCGAAGGCCGTCTCGAGAAATACTACCGCGAGATGATCAGGGGAAACGGCATCCGCGAGACCTTTTCCAATTTGTTTGCCCAGGTCAGCGACGTCCTCACAAGGAGATCCGCCTCCACCGCAGCAAACTATAAAGCCGATGTCTACGACGAGCCCGTGTGGTTTTCCGCAGATGACATTCATGACTACGTAACCTACGACAGCGAGGACAGCGTCCCCATCCTGTCCCCCTACTACAACTCCACCACCGATAACCACCCGCCCCTCTACTTCATCCTCGTGAACATCTTCAGCGTATTCGCGGGAGACAGCTTTTCCCAGTGGCCCGGCTCCATCCTCAACATGCTCTTCCTCGTGGCCGGCGTTCTTATGCTCCTCCGCCTTTTTGCGAAGGTCTACGGCAAACCTTACCTGGGATTGGCGGCAGCGGCTATGTACGGATTTTCCGCGGCGGGCATCAACTCCGTCATGCTCATCCGCATGTATATAATGGTGGTTTTCTGGTGTCTGACCGTTATGTGCACCACCCTGGAGAAGCTTCACGCAGCCGAGGCCGGAGCGGAAGAGTCCCCCTTCGCGAAGCATAACAAACTCCTCATCTGGGGCACCGCTTTAGGATTCCTGAGCCAGTACTTCTTCTGCTTTTTTGCACTGATGCTGGCGGGCTGCACCATCGTAAGACTATTCAGAGCGGGACGGAAAAAGGACATCCTCTACTACCTCCGCTCCAACGCTTTTGCGGCACTGGCAGGACTTCTCCTGTACCCCTTCGCATTTCATGATCTCCTCCACACCGACCGCGGCGTGGAAGCCCTGGAGAGCATGACTTCCGGCCTGTCCGGATTGGCGGGACACATGGGAGACTTTGCACTGATCACCATCAAGGAGACCCTGGGAGGATGGATCGGATTTGCCGTATTTTTCCTCCTCATCGCGGTCCTCATTACCATCCGCTTCCCGGAAGGGACGGTGAAAAATATCATTACCCCCGCGGTCTGCTTCCTTGGGTACTTCCTCATCGTCAGCCGCGTGGCGCCCTATCAGGTGGATCGCTACATGATGCCTGCGTTCCCTATGATCGCAGTGATCTTTGTACTGTTGCTGGACGCACTCCTCGTAAGGACCGGGGAGCTCATCCGGAACGGAAAGGGGGAAGCCCTGGAGATCCCGCCCCGTTTGAGAGGAGCTGTTCTCGCGTTGGGACTCCTCCTGGTGCTGCCGGGGCTGTTAATCCATTTTGACGATCAGGAATACTCCTTCCGGGGGTATAATACCCAGGTCGCGGTGGCGGATTCCTACGCGGATCTGGACTGCATCTGCATCCATCCCGGGTACGGTTTTTACCGGAATGTGCCGGAGATGATGCGGTATCGCAACTCTCTCATTACCAAGGAAGAGGAGCTGCTGGAGCGGGTCTATGACCAGCGGATCGTGGATGATACTGAGATGATCCTCATCTGCGGCAATGGCGTGGACCGGGAGAAAATGCTGGAATACATGAGTTCCTGGTACGGATTTACCGAGAGCGAAGTGCTCTTGCAGGAAGGCATCTACGGCGATACGATCCTCCGGATCGCAAAGCCGGAGGCAAAATAGGGAAAGGAGATCCTATGAGCAACGAAGAAATGAAAGAAAATCCCACAAATATTCCCGCCATTGCAGGCGGTACTCCCATCCGTCAGGGAAAACCGACCCTGTATTACGGAAAGCAGCTGGTGGAGGAGGATGATATCCAGGCAGTAGCCGAGGTGCTGCGGAGCCCTGATATCACCTGCGGCCCCAAGATCAGTGAGCTGGAGGAAGAACTTTGCCGTGTGACTGGTGCCCGCTATGCCGTGGCCTGTTCCAACGGCACCGCAGCCCTGCACATGGCATGCATGGCAGCCGGCATCACCAAGGGAGATGAGGTCATCGTATCCTCCCTGACCTTTGCAGCTTCCGCAAACTGCGTTCTGTACTGCGGCGCTACTCCTGTTTTCGCGGATATTCGGGAAGATACCTACAATATTGACATTGAGTCAATAAAAGAGAAGATCACTCCCCGCACCCGTGCCATCATCGCGGTGGACTTTACCGGCCAGGCGGTACAGCTGAAAGAGATCCTGGCCCTGTGCAGAGAACACAGACTCCTCCTCATCGAGGATGCGGCTCATTCCCTGGGAACCAAGTACATGGGACGCCCCGTGGGCTCCATTGCGGACATCACCACCTTCAGCTTCCATCCGGTGAAGACCGTGACCTGCGGCGAGGGCGGTGCCTGCACCACCAACAATACCGAGATCGCTCTGAACCTGGCGCTGCTCCGTTCCCATGGCATCACCCGGAACAAGGATATCGAAAGACACCCCAGCGACGATCCCTGGTACAACGAGCAGGTACTTCTGGGCTTCAACTACCGCATGACCGATTTCCAGGCGGCAATGCTCCTGAGCCAGTTGAAGAAGCTGGATCGTTTCGTGGCAGCCAGAGCAGCCATTCGGGAAAAATACAACAAGGCATTTGCGGACATCCCGCAGCTCATTCTCCAGACCAACATTCCGGAGTCCGAGACGGCGCAGCACCTCTACATCCTGCGGCTGAATGCAAAGAAGATCTCCTGCAACCGGAGACAGTTCTTCGATGCGCTGTGCGCCGAGGGAATCCATCCCCAGGTGCACTACCTGCCGGTGTATCGCCATTCCTTCTACGAGTCCATCGGCTATGCGCCCAACGAGTGCCCTGTGGCCAACAAGATCTACTACGGCATCGTCAGCATTCCCCTGTATCCCGCCCTTACGGAAGAGGACACGGATGATGTCATCGCAGCTGTAAAGAGGATCTGCGAGTACTTCGCTATCTAAAGCTTAAGGCAGGGAACCTACCTTGAATCTGAAAGAAAAAATCGTCAAGTGCATAGAGATCCTCCTCCTGCTTGCAGGCGGCTTCCTGACAGCCTTTTTCTACAGGCTGCAGATGAAATTCTCCGTCTGGAACACCCTGGGAGAGGAGAAGATCCACATCGATCTGCAGAGCATGAACCGGCAGATCGGCGGCATTGTGGCTGTGGCAGTGATGATCGCTGTGTCATATTTCCTGCTGCGAATGCTGAGAAATAAGGGCTGCGACCGTCTACCCGGAAGCTGGGTTGCGGTATTTACCGGGCTCTACGCTCTGGTGCTTTTCCTCTGGATCGCACTGCTGAAAATGCCCCTGATCCCGGACGATACGGGTCTTTGCTACTCCAGCGCGGAAGCCATTTTCCTGAACAATTTCACGGATTATGCTTTTGCAAAGGATTACCTCAGTCGCTGTCCCCAGCAGCTGGGCATCGTCAGCATCGACCTGCTGGGCATGCGGTTCATGGGAGAAAAAGCAGATCTCTTTTTCCAGGGGATCAACGCGCTGCTGCTGATCCTGGCGTATCTGGCGGGAGCGCGGCTGACGGGCGACCTTTCCGAGCGGTTTGAAAATCCCCTGCCGGAGCTTCTGTGGCTGATCTTCGGACTGCTGAATGCACCCGTGATCTGCTATGTGAATTACCTCTACGGCGATGTGGCGTGCCTCAGCGCCATGCTTATCGGGACCTGGGCACTGACGGAGTACATGAAGTCCCGAAAAATGGCCTGGCTGGCGGTACTGCTTCCCATTACCGCTGTGGGCACATTGCTTCGAATGAACACGCTGGTCTTTGTGATTGCGGCGGTACTGGTTCTTCTGCTGCAGGCCTTTCTGGACAGGCGTCCGGCCCATCTGGTGGCAGTATTTTTGCTCCTGGCTGCGGCCCTTCTGCCCTCGCCCATCCTGCGGTCCGTGTATGACCGGAACCCGGAGCTGTACTTTAACGGCGGGATCCCCAATTCCCTCTACATTGCCATGGGACTCCATGACAGCTGGGTGGGGCCGGGATGGTATGATGATTCCAACCGCACCGTGTATCTGGAGACGGACGGCGATATCGAGCAGTGCAGGGAGATCGCCCGCGCAGACATTTCTGCAGCGCTGGACAGATACAGAGAAGATCCTGCCTATGCGAAGGATTTCTTCTATCGCAAGGTCCTGACCCAGTGGGCGGAACCCTCTTACGGATCCATTTTCTGCTGTCTCTATTGCGGGTCCGAAAATGAGAAGGCGGCGGGCTTTGTCAACGAGCTGGTCTACGGGAAGGCAAACGGGCCCTACCGCACATGGCTTGGGATTTTCCAGGGGATCCTTTACGCGGGGATGTTCCTGGGAGCACTTTTTGAATTGTTGGAACTCCTCACCGGAAAACGGGAGCCGGATCTCGTGCGGATCCTGCCCTGGCTGACATTGCTGGGAGGATTTTTGTTCAGTATTTTGTGGGAGGCCAAAAGCCGTTATATCATGGAATATGTGGTCCTCCTGATCCCCTATGCGGCCATCGGCTACGGAGAACTGGTGCGGCGGCTTTCGCAGCTGCGCGTCTCCGGGGGCGTAAGCGTCCGCAGGGATTCCGGAAACGGAAAAGACAGAAAGCACTGACGGCCGCCCTGTGCGGCTGAGCGAGGCGCCGGAGGCGCTTTGCGGGGAGAAACTATGAGCAACCTTTGGAAGGATTTTTTCACAAAAGCACCGAATACGAAATTCACCAAGATCCCCATTGTGCGGATCCTGGCCCTGATATTCCTGGACATCATGACGAGCCTGACCTGTTCCTTCATGGCCATCTATATCAGGTATGATTTCCGGATCACCGATATCGAGAAACGGTTCTGGGACGCTTATGTGGCGGGGATCCTGCCCATCATCCTCATTACCCTGGGATGCTTTGCGATATTCGGACTTTACAATTCGGTGTGGCGCTACGCCAGTGCCAACGAGCTGGTGAAGATCGTGGTTTCCACCCTCATCGCGGCGTTGCTGTTCCTTGCAGAGAGCAGGCTGACGCACCACTATCTGCCCAGAAGCTACTATCCCTTCTACTGGGTGTTCATGATGATTGCCACCTGTCTGGTGCGTTTCGGCTACCGGATCTTGCGACTCATCAATGCCAAGCGCAAGGACCTGTTCTCCCACAGTGAGATCTCCAACGTGATGGTGGTGGGTGCCGGTGCTGCGGGCGATATGATCCTGAAGGAAATCGAGAGCAGCAGGTATCTTGCGATGCAAGCCCGCTGTATCATCGATGACAACCCCGGCTGTCACGGCAAGAAGATGCGCGGCATTCCCATCGTGGGAGATCGGAATGACATTCCCAAAGCCGTGGAAAAATATCAGATCGACGAGATCATTTTTGCCATTCCTTCCGCAAACGTTCAGACCAGGAAGGAGATCCTGGAGATTGCCAAGGAGACGGGCTGTAAACTGCGTACCCTGCCGGGTATGTACCAGCTCATCAGCGGCGATGTGTCCGTGGCAAAGCTGAAGGACGTGGACATCGAGGATCTGCTGGGCAGAGAACCGGTGAAGATCAACAATGACGAAGTCCTGAAGATGGTCATGGGCAAGAAGGTGCTGGTCACCGGCGGCGGCGGCTCCATCGGAAGCGAGCTTTGCCGGCAGATTGCAGCCCACGATCCCGCACTTTTGATCATTTTCGACATCTACGAAAACAATGCTTACGACATCCAGCAGGAGCTGATGCGCAAGTACCCTTCCCTGAATCTGGAGGTACTCATCGGATCTGTCCGTAACACCGCAAGGGTGGAGAGCATTTTTGAAAAATACCGTCCCGACATCGTTTACCATGCGGCAGCCCACAAGCATGTGCCGCTGATGGAGGCCAGCCCCGGCGAGGCCATCAAGAACAATGTCATGGGTACCTGGAAGGTGGCCCAGGCGGCGGACAAATACCATGTGGAGCGCTTCGTGCTGATCTCCACTGACAAGGCTGTCAATCCCACCAATGTCATGGGTGCTTCCAAGCGCATCTGTGAGATGGTGATCCAGATGATCAACCTTCACTCCGAGACCGGATTTGTGGCGGTGCGTTTCGGCAACGTGCTGGGCAGCAACGGCAGCGTGATCCCCCTCTTCAAGCAACAGATCGCAGAGGGCGGCCCCGTGACGGTGACGGATCCCGAGGTCATCCGCTACTTCATGTCCATCCCCGAGGCCGTGAGTCTGGTGCTGCAGGCAGGTGCCTACGCACAGGGCGGAGAGGTTTTTGTCCTGGATATGGGCAAGCCCATGAAGATCGTGGACCTGGCGGAAAACCTCATCAAACTCTCCGGTTATCGTGTGGGAGAGGACATTGAGATCCGTTTTACGGGCCTGCGTCCCGGTGAAAAAATGTACGAAGAGCTGCTGATGAAGGCCGAGGGTCTGAAGCAGACGAAAAACGAGCTGATCTATGTGGGAGAGCCCATTCCCTTTGACGAGAAGGTGTTCCGTGAGCAGCTGCAGCGCCTGGAAGATGCGGTGGCCACGGAGGATGTGGACATCCGGCCTCTCATCCGGGAGATCGTTCCCACCTATCATTACGAAGATAAGGAACCGGAGGCAGAAAAGTAACTATGAGGAGTATTGCCATCATAACCGCCCGGGGCGGCAGCAAGCGCATTCCCCGCAAAAATATCAGGGACTTCTGCGGCAAGCCCATCCTGGCTTACTCCATAGAAGCAGCGCTGCAGGCGGGATGCTTTGACGAGGTCATGGTTTCCACCGACGATCCCGAGATTGCAGAGATTGCAAAGCGTTACGGTGCATCCGTGCCTTTCTATCGCAGTCCCGAAACCTCCGGAGATTTTGCCGGCACGGCGGAGGTATTGCTGGAGGTGCTGGAAGAATATGAAAAGCGGGGACAGACCTTTGATCTGGCCTGCATCCTTTATCCCACGGCGCCTTTTGTTACGGCGGAGCGTCTGCGGGAGAGTGCGGAGCTGATGAAGGGTTCCGATGCGGACAGCCTGCTTCCCGTGGTGCGTTTTTCCTATCCCGTGCAGCGTTCTCTCGTCCTGCGGGAGGGAATGCTGGTGTTCGAACAGCCTCAGTATCTCACCGCCAGATCCCAGGACCTGGATCCTCATTTCCATGATGCGGGTCAGTATGTATTTTTCCGGCCCAAGAGTCTGCGGCGGAATCGCAATCTTCTCATCGGAAAGATCCTCCCCATGGAGATCCCGGAGACGGAGGTGCAGGACATTGACACGGAGACGGATTGGCAGCTGGCGGAGGTGAAGTACCGTCTGCTGCGGGAAGTGTAAGAGAATGAGTAAGTATACCCTGCGGGAGATCGGCGGCGACGAGGATCTGGAACGGATTATGCGCTGGCGGATGGACCCGAAGATCACAAAATATATGAATACGGACCCTGTCCTTACCCTGGAAGGGCAGAGAAAATGGGCGAAAAAAATTGCATCGGATCCCGATGTATGGTATCGTATCGTGCTTGTGGACGATGCGCCGGCAGGAGTCATCAATCTGACGCATCTCACGGAGCCCGAGGGGCGCATCGGATGGGCCTACTACATCGGCGAGGAGAAGCTTCGCAGCATGGAACTGGCCATCGCTCTGGAAGCGGGGATGTACGACTACGTATTTGATACCCTGGGAAAAACGGCCGTGGTCAGCGACGTATTTTCGAAAAACAAGGGCGTCATCACCCTGCACAAACTGCTGGGATGCGAGATCAAGGCAGTGGTGCCGGAAGCAGTGACGAAAAACGGCGAGAGCTTCGAAGTTACCTATATGGAAATGACGGCGGAGCGCTGGGCAGAGCAGCGGAAGAACCTGAAGGTGCAGGGGATTGCGTTTGTTTGACGGAGGATGGATATGAATCACGAGGTTATGATCGGAAAGAACAGGATAGCGGCGGATGCGCCCACCTATGTCATTGCGGAGCTTTCCGGTAATCACAATATGGATTATGACAGAGCTGTCAGGATTATCGAGGCGGCTGCGGAAGCGGGAGCAGATGCCATCAAGGTGCAGACCTACACGGCGGACACCATCACCCTGGATTGCGACGATCCCTGTTTCCAGATCACCCAGGGAACTCTCTGGGACGGCACCACGCTGCACAAGCTCTACGAGAAGGCCTATACCCCTTGGGAATGGCAGCCGAAGCTTCGCGACAGAGCCCTTGCGTTGGGGCTGGACTTTTTCTCCTCCCCCTTTGATCCCACTTCCGTGGACTTCCTGGAGGGGCTGGATGTGCCCTGCTACAAGATCGCATCCTTCGAAATCACGGACATTCCTCTGATCAGGAAGTGCGCCCTGCTGGGAAAGCCCCTTATCATTTCCACCGGTATCGCCCACATCGAGGACATCGAACTGGCGATGGATACCTGCAGAGAGGCGGGGAACGAGAACGTGATCCTCCTGAAATGCAGCTCTGCATATCCCACACCTTATGAAGATATCAATTTGAAGACCATGGTAAACATGGCTCAGACTTTTGACTGTGTAACGGGTCTGTCGGATCATACCATGGGCAGCGCCGTTGCCGTGGCATCCGTTGCCATGGGGGGCCGCGTGGTGGAAAAGCATCTCACCCTTCGCCGTGCGGACGGCGGCGTGGACAGTGCGTTTTCCATGGAGCCTGAGGAGTTCCGCCGCATGGTGGACGAGATCCGCATCGTGGAGAAGGCGGTAGGCACCGTGACCTATGAACTGGGAGAAAAGCAGACCAGGGAGCGGGAGCATGCCAGAAGCCTTTTCATTGCGCAGGATATGAAGAAGGGAGACGTGTTTACTCCCGAGAATCTGCGGAGCGTGCGTCCGGGCTGCGGCCTGCACACAAAGTACTACGACGAGCTTCTGGGGAAGCGGATTTCCAGGGATGCCAAGCTGGGAACTCCCATGAGCTGGGATTTGCTGGAACATTGACATTGGGAGATTTTGCATGAAAGTATTAGAACTGATCCTGTCGGGGGGATATTATTTTTCCATTGCCGCCATCGGCTTCATCATCCTGTTTTTCATCGTGACGGGTGTGAACGGAGATGTGCGCAGCCGCACGCGAAAAATGATGAACCATACCGCCCTCATCGCCCTGTTCGGCTGTCTGGCGGAGATGGCGTCCACCATCGCCAACAACATTGATGAGATCCCGGTGCCGGTGAAAACCATTCTGTTTTCCGCCAATATGTCTCTCATGTTCCTGTGTTCCATGTATTTTGTCCGGTATACCTATGCGTTTATTCTGAAGGATCAGGATACTTCGGAACGCGGCCGGAAATATACATACATCAGTGGCATGATCGTGGTGGCGTTTCATATGATCCTGATCGGGAACTTTTTCTATCCCATCATTTTCTTTTATGACGGGCCTGACGTTTGCCTGGGGCCTCTGTACATCCTCATGGGCTATCTGGCGCCCGCTTTTTACCTGCTCATCGGTGTGGTGGGAATCTTCACCCAGCAGAAAAAACTGTCCAGACGAGAGTTCCATGCCCTGCTTTCCATTCACCTTATCGTGCTGCTGGGAGCTTTCCTGCAGGCAATCCTGGATGATGAAGTGCTGCTGGTGAGCTACTCCATCGCCATGGGTCTCTACATCGTTAATTCTTTTCTGGAGTCCAAGGATTACCTGAGACTGGTGGAAACCAATATCATGCTGGAGGATGCGGAGCAACGGGCCAATGCGGCCAACCGTTCCAAGTCTGCCTTTCTGTCCACCATGTCCCACGAGATTCGCACTCCCATGAATGCGGTGCTGGGACTGAATGAAATGACGCGCATGACCCTGACGGACGATACGCTGCCGGAGCCGGAGCGGATCGAAAAATCCCTGGAATACTCCGAGAGCATCAAGGGCGCGGGGGAGACGCTGCTCTATGTTATCAACGATATCCTGGATATTTCCAAGATCGAGTCCGGTAAGCTGGATGTGGTGACGGCGCCTTACCATATGAAGACGCTGCTGGAAGAGTTGAACTCCGTTTTTTCCTATCAGGCGGAAGCAAAGGGGCTCATGTACATCTGCCACATCGACGGAGACCTCCCGGGCTATGTGGAGGGTGATAAGCTCCGTGTGCGTCAGATCATCACCAACCTCATCAACAATGCCATCAAATATACGAAATCCGGTACTGTCTCCCTGGATGTGTCCGGTGTGGTGAAGGGAGAAGAAGTCCGATATGACATCTCTGTCACAGATACGGGCATCGGTATCAAGCCCGAGAGCCTGCCGCACCTCTTCGATGTCTTCAGTCGTGTGGATGACAGCGAGACCCACTACATCGAGGGAACCGGCCTGGGGCTTGCCATCGTAAAGAACCTGCTGGGCCTCATGGGCGGCGACGTGGAGGTGGAGAGTACCTACGGAAAAGGATCTACCTTCATCATTCATCTGCCCCAGAAGATCCTCTCCGGTGAGAAGATCTCGGAATACAGCAAGGCACAGGACAAGGCGCAGGAGAAGGCTGTGGAGTTCAGCGCCGCAGGATTCCTGATCCTCATCGTGGACGACAATGCCATGAACCGCGCCGTAGCGAAGAACTTCCTGGAAAAAATGCATGCGGATGTGGAGACTGCCACGTCCGGCCCCGAGGCGCTGGAGATGATCCGCGGCAAGAAGTACGATGTGGTGCTGCTGGATCACATGATGCCGGATATGGGCGGCGATGAAGTGCTGCACATCATCCGTGAGCATCCCGACGAGTTCGTGGCGAACTCTGACACGCCCATCATTGCTCTCACCGCAAATGCCCAGACGGGGCTCCGTGAGAAGTACATCAATGAGTACGGATTCACCGATTATATGGCGAAGCCTTTCCGCTATCAGGATATGGTGGCGTTGCTGCGGGCATATCTGAAGTGAGTGGATGAATCAGGACGTTCAATGGCTGGATTTGGCGGACCTATGCGGGAGGGGGGCCTGTGATCATTTCTGGTAAAAATCTATGGAATTAAAACGTATCGGAACAATCTATACCGACCTCCCCGAAAAGTTCGGCTTACCCCGGCAGAGCACCCTGGCAGAGCATCTGAAAGGATGGATCTGCTTCGAAGAGCCGTATGGAGATCCCCGTGCCTTCGAGGGAATCGAGGAGTATGACTATCTGTGGCTCCTCTGGGGCTTCGACGTGCCGGAGGGAGAGTTCCGCCCCAGGGTGCGTCCTCCCAGGCTGGGGGGCAACGAATACCGCGGCGTCTTCGCCACCCGCTCCCCCTTCCGCCCCAATCCCCTGGCAATGAGCTGCGTAAGGCTGGAGCGCGTCCTTAGGCCGGGAGATGCGGGATATGCTGAGGCACGTGCTCTTGGAACGCGGCCGGGCAGCGGCGTGATCCTGGAGGTCAGTGGCATCGATATGCGCAGCGGCACCTCTGTCTACGACATCAAGCCCTACCTCCCCTACGTGGAGGCCCATCCCGATGCCCGGGGCGGCTTCTCCGACCTTCATGCGGATGACCGCCTGCAGGTGGAGATCCCTGACACCATCCTGTCCCAAATCCCTGCCGACAAGCAGGACGCCCTTCTCGAAATCCTTTCCCAGGATCCCCGCCCCGCCTACCAGGACGATCCTTCCCGCACCTACGGCCTCGCCTACGCCGGACTGAATATCACTTTTCGGGTGGAAGAGGATTGCGTACATGTGATCTCAGTGGAGGAGTAATATTATTTTTGACAATTGTGACTTGCAAAGATAATATCGTTGGAAGAAAGAAATGTGGTTTTGTGCCGTACAGCGAATGCTCAAGCGGGGGGCTACGTTTCTTTTTTTGTTATCTATATGCTGGTTACTGCCTATTACGGCCTCCTGGTATTATTCCGGAGGCCTTTCTTTTTTCTGAGGGAAGGGTTGGTCAGGCCGGCGGGCGGATTTGTCCCTGAGGCGTAAAATCGAGTCGACACTTAGCAAGCGGCGCGAAATGCGCAGCCGCAGCAGAGCGACTGTTTGAGCAAAGCGAGTTCAGCTCTGCAAGGCTTGGTTTGGCATGAGCGGCGGCGCGCTTAGTGACGAGCTCGTTCGCCGTGGGACAAATCCGATCCGCCGGCAGGAGCTTGTGTGAAATGCGCGGAGCGGTCTGTAAAAAGTCCACAATTCAGAAAACGCTTTCTTGTGAAACTTGCTGATTGCAGATTTTAACGCCATAGTGCTACCATAAGGCTGTGCAATCGATTGCGCACATTTGTGCAACAAATTGCAACAATTCGCGGCAATCTCCGACGGAGCACAGGCGAAAACCTCAGTAAACATGCGGATTTTTCGTTCCATCCGAAATTGCGCAAATGACAGCAAAACAAACGCGAAATGCGGAAAGCGGGCTTATGGGCATGAACGAAAGCACCGAAAACGGTGATTCCAAAGAAATATTGACCATCCACGATGTGGCCAGAGAACTGGGCGTCTCTGCCAGCACCGTTTCCCGCGCTATTTCCGGGAAAGGCAGGATCGGAGAGGAGACCAGACAGCGCGTGCTGCAGTTTATCAACGCCAACTCCTTCCATCCCAATGCGGCAGCCAGATCCCTGGCACAGTCCCGGACCTACAACCTGGCCATTATCATGCCTGAGGTAAGAGACCTCGTGGACATGCCATTTTTCCATACCTGCATGCACGGTGCGGAGGAAGTGGCCCAGGCGAACGATTATGACCTCCTCGTGGTCACCACCGACGGCACCAACCTCCATCCTCTGGAGCGTATGGTGGGCAACCGTAAGGTGGACGGCATGATCCTTACCAGAACCTATGAGAATGACGTTTTCGTGGAATACCTGAAAAATGTGGGGATTCCATTTGTTACCGTAGGCAGATGCTATGATCCGAAGGTGCTTCAGGTGGACCATGACAACGCAGGCGCCTGCAAGGAGCTGACCATGCTCCTCATCTCCAGAGGCATGGAGAAGATCGCCTACCTGGGCGGCGGCCTGGATCAGATGGTGAACATCGACCGCTACGCGGGATTCCGGCAGGGCTATGAAGCCTATCGCAAACAGCCCGATAAACGCTGGATCTACACCGATCTCGTGAACAAGAACCAGATCTCCAGAGCCGTGGATGAACTGCTCCACCTGGGTGTGGACTGTATGCTCTGCCAGGACGATTTCATCTGCAATGAAGTGGTGCAGGAGTTGAACAACCGTAAAGTCAGCATTCCCGGAGGTATGAGAGTGGCGTCCTGCCACTACAGCAGGCTCCTGGACAATTACCCCGTTACCATCACCTCCCTGAAATTCGACATCATGGATATCGGCAGGAAGGCGGTGCAGGTGCTGCTGGATCAGTTAAACGGCAAGAATCCCAGAACTCTCACTATGCTGGATTACGAGATCAGCCTGAAGGAGAGCACCAAAAACTGAACAATTCGGTAATTTTTTGAACCGTTTGTTAAAATCGACTAAGAAAACCGTTTTCCATTCGTCAAAAATGACAAATTGACAAAACGAACTTAATCGAGATAAACTGTTTTCAGACAATCGGTTGCGCAGTGCGCAATCAGTCGTTTTCCCAAGTGGGGCACAGGCTCCCAAGGAAAACGAAACCCCGTAAACGGTTATTCCGGCGGCTTGCCAGGCCGACCGAGTAACATACTCACTTTAAGAAGCATCGAAGAGATCGAAGCTTCAAGCACAAATGGAGGATACTATTATGAAGAAGAAGATTTTGGCAGTTCTTCTTGCAACCGCGATGGTTGGCACCATGGCTGGTTGCGGAAGCGAGGAAGTAGCTTCTACCGCTACCGACGCAGCACAGACCGTTGCAGATACGGCTGATACCGCTGCAGATACCGCGGCTCAGGCAGCAGACGCTGTTGCTGATGCAGTTGCAGACGCAGTTGACACCACCGTTGATTACGGTACCGGCGAGATCAAGGTTTGGGTTGCAGAGGCAGTCGTAGACTTCACCAAGGAGAAGATCGATACCTTTATGGCAGCACATCCCGAGTTCTCCGGCTACACCTATGTTGTTGAGGCAGTCGGCGAGGGCGATGCAGCCGGCAACATGATCACCGACGTTACCGCAGGTGCAGACATCTTCGGTTTCCCTCAGGATCAGCTGGCTCGTCTGGTTGTTGCAGGCGCTCTTGAGACCGTTGCTCCCGAGAACGTTGACGCAGTTAGGACCCAGAACGATGCAGGTGCCGTTGGCGCTGCAACCGTAGGCGATGAGCTTTATGCTTACCCTGTAACTTCCGATAACGGATACTTCCTGTACTATGACAAGAGCGTCATCTCTGATCCTTCTACCCTTGAGGGTATCATGGAGCAGGCTGAGGCAGCAGGCAAGAACGTTTACTTCGAGATCAACTCCGGCTGGTACAACACCGCATTTTTCTTCGGCACCGGCTGCAAGCTTGACTACAGCATCGACAGCACCGGCGCATTCAGCGGCAGCGACATCACCTATGCATCCGATGCAGGCGTGGTTGCACTGAGAGAGATGATCGATCTGGCAGCATCTCCTTCCTTCCAGAACGGATCTTCCGTAAGCAATGCTACCAACGTGGCAGCAATCGTTGACGGTACCTGGGATTCCACCGCAGCAAAGGATCTCTTCGGCGATAACTATGCATGCGCTAAGCTTCCCACCTTCACCGGTTCCGACGGCAAGACCTATCAGCTGAGCGGCTTCGGCGGCTTCAAGCTCCTTGGTGTTAAGCCTCAGGATGACGAGAACAAGCTGGCTGTCTGCGACGCTTTGGCTCTGTACCTGAGCTCCGAGGAAGTTCAGCAGGCTCGTTACGAGGCAGTGGGCTGGGGTCCTTCCAACCTGAACGTTCAGGCATCCGCAGCAGTGAAGTCCGATGAGGCTCTGTCCGCACTGGCTGAGCAGCTGGCATTCACCATCCCTCAGGGACAGTACCCCGGCGACTACTGGAGCCTGGCTACCGGCCTTGGCGATGATGTCATCACCGGCGTTCTGAACAAGGACAGCTCTGACGATGATCTGATGGCAGCTCTGCAGGCATTCACCGATGCTTGTGCAGCAGCAAAATAAGATCTGACGGTTCGATAAACCAAAGAAAGGCATCCGGCGGAAGGGGGATCCTTCTGCCGGGTGTTCCCTTTATGAGACGGGGTTACAAAGGACCCCGGACCCGGGAGGAAAGCTATGGCAGCAGAAAATAACAAAAACAAAAGCGGCGCCGCGGCAGCATTTTCCGGCATCGGAAAAAACATCGCCGAGATCGGCACCACCTTTAAAGAAGGAGACTGGAAAACCAGGGTATCCTACCTCATCATGGGCTTCGGCCCCATCTGCAGAGGTGCTTTCCTGCGGGGCTTCATGTATCTGTTCTGCCAGGCAGGGATCATCTCCTGGATCGCAATGTACGGCTGGAAGTACTTAAGCAAGCTGAACACTCTGGGTACCGTTGAGACCGCAAAGGTCGGGCGGAAAACCGTTTACGGTGACGACAGCTTCCTGATCCTGCTCTTCGGACTCTTAAGCCTCATCCTGGTGATCGCGCTCATCGCCCTCTGGCGCATGAACATCGCCGAGAACCGTAAGGAAGAGGAAATCCTGAAAGCGGGCAAAAAGCTTCCTGGCAACAAGAGAGATTTCCTGAGTCTCTTCGATTCCAATTTTGACAAGACCTTACTTGCACTTCCCGTTCTGGGTATTTTCGTTTTCACGGTGCTGCCCATCATCTTCATGATCTGTGTGGCATTCACCAATTACGACGCAACTCACCAGTCCCCCAGCAAGCTCTTCACCTGGGTGGGCCTGGACAACTTTAAGGAACTGCTGAGCTTCGGCCCCAACGGTTTCGGTTCCACCTTCGTTTCCGTTTTGCTTTGGACGCTGGTCTGGGCATTCTTTGCCACCTTCCTGGATTATTTCCTGGGAATGGCTGTGGCTATTCTGATCAATAAAAAGGGAATCAAGTTTAAGAAGATGTGGCGTACCATTCTGGTCATGACCATCGCGGTTCCCCAGTTCGTGTCTCTGCTGTATCTCATGAAGATGTTTGCAAAGGACGGACTCATCAATACCTATCTCATGAAATGGGGCTGGATCCAGGAAGCCATTCCTTTCTGGACCAATCCTATGCTGGCGAGGATCACCATCATCGTCATCAATATCTGGATCGGTATTCCTTACCTGATGCTGATCGCAACGGGTCTGCTGATGAACATCCCCGAGGACCTCTACGAGAGCGCCAAGATCGACGGTGCCACTCCCTGGCAGATGTTCCGGCACATTACCCTTCCCTATATGCTTTTCGTCACCGGCCCTTATCTGCTGACCCAGTATACGGGCAACCTGAACAACTTCAATGTCATTTTCCTCCTGACCCAGGGCGGACCGAAGTCCATGGCACTGGCGGGAGGCGCCGGTCGTACAGACCTATTGGTAACCTGGCTGTATAAGATCACACTGAACGATACGAACTACAAGATGGCAGCCGTCATCGGTATCATGGTGTTCATTGTCACAGCCGTCATCTCACTGGTGGTATACAATATGCTGCCTTCGGTTAAAGATGAGGAGGGCTTCCAATAATGGCTAAAAACACAAGTACTTCTTCCATGAAACAAAAAAGAGCTGTGGGAAATGCCATTGCCTATCTGGTGCTGATCGCCATCTCCATTGTATGGCTTTTCCCCTTCGTGGGGCTGGTGCTCCAGTCCTTCCGTTCCTACGCTACCGAGTACGGCGGAATGGTGGAGTATTTTATCCCAAAGCAGTTCTCCCTGGATAACTACAAGTTCATCCTCAGCGGAGAATCCAATTACCTGCTCTGGTATCGCAACACGGTGATCATAGCGATTTTCGTGTCCCTGTTCCAGACCATCATCGTTCTCTGCGTCAGCTATGCGCTGTCTCGGATGCGGTTTAAGGGCAGGACCTTCCTGATGCGTTTCTGGCTGATCCTGGGCATGTTCCCCGGATTCCTGGCAATGATCTGTCTGTACTTCCTGTTAAAGGCCTTGGGCCTGACCCAGGCAGGTGCAGTCCCCGGATTGATCCTGGTGGGCATCGCCAGTTCCGGAATGGGCTATTATGTCTGCAAGGGATATTTTGACACCATCCCCAAGAGCCTGGACGAGGCAGCCCGCATCGACGGCGCTTCCAGAGCGAGGATCTTCTTTACCATGACCCTGCCCATGTCGAAGCCCATCATCATCTACACCGCCCTGGTTGCTTTCATGGCTCCCTGGTGCGATTACGTATTTGCTTCCTATGTGGCCTTCGGACATGACACCAGCTACAACGTAGCCGTAGGTCTGACCCGCTGGGTATGGACCAACGATTATCAGGGGTTCTTCACCAGATTCTGCGCCGGCGGCGTCCTGGTTGCCATCCCTGTGGTCATCCTGTTCATGTGTCTCCAGAGATACTATGTCGAAGGAGTCACCGGCGGTGCGGTCAAAGGATAAAAACCTTTTCATACATTATTTTCGGGGAAGTGGAGTGCAAGCTCCACTTTTCCTGTATCGGGAGATTTGCATGAAGACGGAAATGATGCGAAAAATGAAGGCATTGGGGCTGGCGGGAGTGCTGGCATTGACCACAGTTTTCACTGGATGCGGCAAGGACGCGGGAGGAGCTGTGGGTGCCTCCGGGACGGCAAATTCCGACACTGCCGTCGGAAGTGATGCGGCGACTGTGGGTGACACGGATGCCAACGGAAGTGGCGATGCTGCGAGTGACGGAAATGCTGCCGGAAGCAGCGATGAAGGTGCCGCGGCAGCGGAAATGACTACTGTCGGGGGCTACCCTGCGGTTGCCATTCCTCAAAATCATGAGACAGTCCCGAATACCGGAAAATATCGCAACTACTATGAAATCTTCGTGGGCTCTTTCTACGACGGAGACGGGGACGGACACGGAGATCTGAAGGGTGTTACGCAGCAGCTGGATTACATCGCGGATCTGGACTTTGACGGGATCTGGCTCATGCCGGTTTCTCCTTCCCCTACTTACCACAAGTATGATGTGACGGATTACTGCGATGTGGATGAAAGCTACGGCACCGTGGAGGATTTTGCGGAGCTGGTGCAGGAGGCTCACGCCCGTGGGATTTCCGTCATCATCGACATGGTGATCAATCACACTTCCTCTCAGCATCCCTGGTTCAAGGAAGCGAAAGATTACCTTCGCTCCCTGGCGGCGGGAGAGGAACCGGATGCGACCGCATGTCCCTACGTGGACTATTACCATTTTTCCTACGGACAGCCCGGCAGTGACTGGTACCGGGTCATCGGCACGGATTATTTCTACGAAGGGGTCTTCTGGTCCGAAATGCCTGACCTGAATCTGGAGAGCGAAGCGGTGCGGGGAGAGCTACATACAATCGCCGATTTCTGGCTGGATCTGGGAGTGGACGGCTTCCGGATGGATGCCGCCATGCATTACGACGAGACGGATCTGGAGCTGAATCTGGATGTCTTAAATGATCTGTATACCTATTGTCAGTCGAAGAATCCGGATTTTTACATGGTTTCCGAGGTATGGGCCGCAGAGAGCACCATCGCAAAATACTATGAGAGCGGCACCGACAGTTTCTTTAATTTCGACCTGGCCCAGGCGGAAGGAAAGTTGATCCGGGCGGCCAGAGGGCGCTTTTCCGCAAAAACTCTGGCAGAGGCGCTGGCGCAATATGGCAATGATTTCTCCGTGGGAAATCCCGACTACATTGACGCTCCCTTCCTGACCAACCATGACATGGGACGCGTCTCCAACGCACTGAACAACAAGACGGATGCCATCAAGCGGGCAGGTGGCCTGCTCATGATCTGTCCCGGAAATCCCTTCGTTTACTACGGCGAGGAGATCGGTATGCCCAGCAAAGGAAATGCGGACGAGAACAAGCGCCTTCCCATGCTCTGGAGCACTGACGGCACTGAGGGAGAGGGCGGCATGGCAAGACGCCCGGAAGGAGCGGAATACGGCATTAAATCCGCCTTTGAAGGTGTGCAGGAACAGCTCCTGGATCCGGAGAGTATTCTGAACTATTATCGTCGTGCGCTGCAGCTGCGGCGGGAGAATCCGGAGCTGGCGTACGGTTCTTTGAGCGTCGACGAAGTTCGCACCACGGACGAAGTGGGGGTTCTGATCCGGGAGGCGGAGGACAGCAGGATCTATGTAGTCTTCAATCTTTCCTCCGATCCCGTCACCGTGGATTTTTCCGGCGCTGATGTCACTTTGTACAGCACGCTGACCTTAAGCCCTTCCGAGGAGATCACCTTCGAAGGCGGCAGCCTGCAGCTTCCCGGCGGTGGCATTGCAGTACTGCGGTGAGCATATGTTTTTTCAAGGCTCTTCCCCTTGCGGGAGGAGCTTTTGTTTTCCTCGGGGTGTGGTGCCTGCCGACAGCCTCTTTTTGCGCATGGATCCAGATAAAGGAAATTTGGCAAGAAATAAGCATTGTGATATAATATGATAGCCTGTGGAAATCTGCGGGTTTGTTTCGCGTGTAAATGCCCCGATGAGGGCTTTGTATCGAGAGTGAAAGTATGCAGACGATTTTTTCAACCATGAAAGTGAACAACGAGTACCAGCTCTGCGAGGTGTACTCGGAGGAATGCAAGAATGCGATCGAGGCGGGTCTGCTGGCCAGCCGTATTTCGTATTTCATGAACTATCCGAAGGCGAAGCTTTTCTCCAGACACAGGTATCTGTGCGTATTTTGCGTCAATGAGACCTGCGTGGATGAGGCAGAGAGGATCGTTAACAACATTGTGGAGGAGAACGGGTACGAGGTTCGTTTTCTGATGCGCAAGAACCCCACCAGTTATCTGTAACCCATGAATCTGAATTACGGAAAATCGGGCGTAAAGTCCAAGCAGAAAGAATTGAATGCCAAGGGAGGAAAGTTTGGGAGAAAGTTCCTGTTCCTCCTTTTTAAGGTTGCCATGGCACTGATGATCGGCGTGGTGATCTGCGGTATCGCGGGAGGCATCGGTCTGTTCCGTTCCATTCTGGCGGGCACTCCCACCATCCGCATCAGCGAGATCGTGCCCAGCGGTCAGGCCACCATGGTGTTTGACGCCAAGGGCAACAAGATCGACGAGTACATCAGCACCGATTCCAACCGTATCGTAGTGACCTGGGATCAGGTGCCGAAAGAGCTGGGACTGGCTTTCGTTGCGCTGGAGGACGAGCGTTTCTACCAGCACAACGGCGTGGACTACAAAGGCATGGTCCGTGCGGGCTGGACCTACATCACCAGCGGCGGTAACGAGTCTCAGGGTGCATCCACCATCACCCAGCAGCTTTTGAAAAATACCATCTTTACCGACTGGACGGAAGAGGGTTCCAACAAGATCAAGAAGATCCAGCGTAAGATCCAGGAGCAGTACCTGGCCATTGAGGTGACGAAGCACACCCAGAAAGATGACCTGTTGCTGCGTTATATGAATGTCATCAACCTGGGGCAGAATACCCTGGGCGTCGAGTCCGCTTCCCAGCGGTATTTCGGCAAATCCGCCATCGATCTGACCATTTCCGAGTGCGCTGTCATCGCGGCCATCACCAAGAGCCCCACGGCACTGAATCCCATTAAGCATCCGGAGAAAAATGCGGTGCGCCGGGAACACTGTCTGAACAAAATGAAGGAGCTGGGCTTTATCACCGATGCGCAGTATATGGCTGCCATGGCGGATACCACCTCCGTTTATCAGCGTATCAGTTACCATGATACGGAGCTGACGGAGGGAGATGACTCCAACGCCTCTTATTTTTCCGATGCGGTCTATGAGCAGGTGAAAGCAGACCTGGTGGCTGCCGGATACACTGCCGATCAGGCTACCAGCATGCTGGTCAGCGGCGGTCTGCGGATCTATTCCACCCTGGATCCCGATATCCAGGCTATCCTGGATGAGGAGTTCCAGGATCCCGACAATTTCTCGCCTCAGACCCACTGGTATCTGAACTATGCACTGACGATCTTTGACAAAAAGGACGAGCCCCACAATTTCTCCAAGGAGAACATGACCACCTGGTTCAAGGAGAATGGCAGCAGCGGCTTCAATCTGATCTTTGCGGACCAGGAGAGTGCGTATGCGGCCATCGACAAGTACCGTGCCGCCATGTATGAGCAGCTGGGCCTGGAAGAGTCCGATGATACTTATGAAGAAAAAATCTCCCTGGTACCCCAGCCCCAGGTGGCTATGGTAGTGGAGGATCAGTCCACGGGATATGTGGTTGCCATGGAAGGCGGACGCGGTACGAAGGAAGGACGGAGAACCCTGAACCGCGCCACCGGCGCCCTGCGTTCTCCCGGATCTACATTTAAGGTGCTTTCTTCCTTTGCGCCTGCCCTGGATTCCGGCGGCAAGACACTGGCAACGGTGTACAACGATGCGCCTTTCAACTACAACGGCGGACGCCCTGTCAGCAACTGGTACCACGGTTACTATCGCGGGATCCAGTCTCTGCGTGACGCTGTGGCCCAGTCCCTGAATATCATCGCCGTCAAGAATCTGACGGTCATCGGTCCCAGACTGGGATATGACTACTGTATCAATTTCGGATTTACGACTCTGACGGATGGCGTGGTCATCGGTGGCAAGAGCTTTACCGACGTGAACCAGACCCTGGCGCTGGGCGGTATCACCTACGGCGTATCACCCTATGAACTG
This sequence comes from Lachnospiraceae bacterium, assembly GCA_016286555.1. Taxonomy (GTDB): domain Bacteria; phylum Bacillota; class Clostridia; order Lachnospirales; family Lachnospiraceae; genus AC2028. Next base: position 48,358 of record JAEETA010000003.1, read on the forward strand.
AATGCCGGTTATGCCACCATTGCAAACGACGGTATTTATATCGCTCCCAAGGTTTATACCAAGGTGACGGATGCGGACGGTCTGGTGATCCTGGACAATACCAATCCTTCCACGAGACGGGTATTGAAGTCCACTACCGCATACCTGCTGACCAACGCCATGCAGGATGTGCTCACCGTGGGTACCGGTTCCAAGGCATCCTTCCCCGGCCAGGCCCTCGCGGGGAAGACCGGAACCTCCAGTGATTACAAGGATTGCTGGTTTGCGGGTTACTCCCCTTACTACACCGCAACGGTGTGGACGGGATATGACAACAACATCGGTATGAGCACCAGCAGCTCCAACGATGAATCCGCCATTTCCAAGCGTATGTGGAAAGCGGTGATGAGCCGGATCCACGAGAACCTGGAATACAGGGATTTCGTAAGACCTGACGGCATCGTGGAGATGACGGTCTGCAGCCAGTCCGGACTCCTTCCCATCGAAGGACTCTGCGACGGGTGCCTCAAGACGGAACTTTTTGCCGCGGACAATGTGCCCACCGAGCAGTGCACCGTGCACTATGCCGGCAATATCTGTATGTACGACGGCAGGATTGCTACGGATCTGTGTCCTTTTGCTACCCAGGGCGCTGCATCCCTTCCGCTGGTGGAGGATCCTTCCCTTTGGGAGGGCTCCGGTCTGGCAGCGGGCGATGCGGGAACTGTCAGCGGCTACTGTATGCATGACGCTGCATTCTTCGCAAGAGAAGATGCCCAGGATATCATCTATCAGCAGTGGCAGGAGATCTGGGCCCGTGGCGGCGGTGAGACCGAAGGCGGCGGAGAGGGGGAAAATACCCAGGAGTCGCCGGAGGGCAATCTTGCAGGTCGCAGACCGGATCTGAATCTGCTGAGCAGTTACTGGCTCAGACATATGCAAAAATATTCCGGAAGATGAAGAAACGCCCGACTGGCCGGGGGCCAATCGGGCGTGTTCTCTGTAGTATGATCTTGCGCTGTGCGGATCTTACGGATCTGCGGCACTTGCCTTTGGTGGTTATTCTGCCTCTGCGGGAGCTTCCTCAGTCTCCGCATCGGGAGTGATCTCGGTGGCTTCCGCAGTGGGCTCGGAGCCGCTCTTTTTCAGCTGGCTGAGCTTATTTTCCAGATCAGCCTTGCCCTTCAGGGCATTGGTGATGGCAGCCAGTTCCTTTGCAAGCTCGCTGTCCGCATCGTCCTTGTGGGTTTCGTAATATTTCTTACCGATGGCGATAAAGTTCTTCTTGAGCACATCATCGCAGGTCATGATCTCGCTTTTCAGTTTTGCCATCTGCGCGACCTGATCTGCCTTATCGGAAATGGCCTTGCCGGCATTGTACAGTGCTCCGGTGATCTCATCAAAGATTTCCATGGGTACCTCCTGTAGCGTTTCGTAGTTGTTCCGCAACCTGCGGATGTGTTTTCATTGATTATACCACTATCAGTTCCCGCTTTCCACAGTGGACGGAAAGGAGCCGCCATGGCAGAAGAGAGAAATACTGCCGGTAATATGCCGGATTATCCTGTCCTGCTGGAAGGCGGCAGCGGTGAGATCGAGGAGAAAAAATCCCGTTTTATTGCCACATTGCGGCCGGTGGCGGATCAGGCGGAAGCGGATGCCTTTATCGCTGAGATGAAAAAACAGTACTGGGACGCAAGGCACAACTGCTGCGCTATGGTGCTGGCGGGACCTCAGGAACTGACCCGTTGCAGCGACGACGGAGAGCCCTCGGGAACGGCGGGGCGGCCCATGCTGGAAGTGCTTCTGGGCAGCGGGATCAAGGGCGTCTGCTGTGTGGTCACCCGGTATTTTGGCGGTACCTTGCTGGGAACGGGCGGTCTGGTGCGGGCCTATACCTCTGCGGTGCAGGAAGGACTGAAAAACTGCCGCATCGGCATCATGAGCTATGGGTGCCGGCTGGAGATCGTCACCGATTACAATGACATCGGAAAGGTTCTGTATATCCTGGGACAGCGTTCCCTGGAAGCGGCGGAGAGTGAGTATGGTGCTGACGTGCGTCTTCGGGTGGATGTGCCGGAGCGGGACAGAGGCGAGCTGGAGAAGGTCATCACCGAGGCAACGGCAGGCAGAGCGGTTTTTACTCCCGGAGAAAAGCATTATTATCTGCGGGAAGAATTGATAAATAGTTAACGAGATTGCTGCATTGACAGGGTGAAAAAACCGTGATTTAATAACGATGTAAGTGCTTTCATTAATTTTTTCATCGCGTATGGAAAACGCGAATTTTGACAGACCGGAGGAGTGCATGAGATATTTTTTTGAATCCAAGATAAGCAAGCAGGACGGGAAGGCAACTATTCCCATTCCTTTTAATGTATGGGAGGTTTGCAAGCAGACCGACGTCATTCAGGCGGACATCGTCCTGGACAATAAGATCATTGAGTGTGAGCTGTACCCCAAGGAGAAGGGCATCTACGAGATCGTGCTTCCCGAGGAAGCGGTAGCACAGGTGGATTGTGATGAGAAGGCACACAAGATCCTGCTCCACGTTAACGGCAGCCTGATCCGCATGGACCAGAACAGCCCCTACAGCTTCGATGCACCCATCCGCAAGGTAGATTCCATGGAGATCATCAAGCAGCCCGAGGACGGCCTCTGCGGTCAGACCTGTGTGGCTATGCTGGCAGGCGTTACCATTGCCGATGTGATCAAGGTCATGGACTGCCGTGAGTGGCAGGCGACCATGGGCAGACTGATCTCCGCCCTGAACTACTACGGCATCGACCACTCCGACATCATTGTCTATCCCGGCGAGGGCGAGGAGGTACGTCTTCCCAAGTGTGCGATCCTCATGGAGAAGATGGGACGCTTCAGCCATTATCTGTTGTATTTTGACGGAAAATACTACGATCCCACCCTGGGCATCCTGGACGAGTATGACATGTCCAAGCTCAAGGGCTATCTGGAGATCAAGTGCTGATATTTTTGATAATGTTTTTTCATAATGTTACTTTTTGTAGAGGTAAGCGAGTTATGTACGCTTACTTCTATTTTTTTGATTCAGTTTCCGATGTCTTGTGCTTCAACCTCTTTTATAGCCTGCGTTTATTTTTCTATATATAATATATATTTAAACATATATAACACACAAAAATGACAAAAAAATGCAAAAAGTGTCATTATACTATTGCGTTTGCGATTCTTTGGTGATATTATCGTCATAGGAGTTCGGAAAGGAAAGGGGTGTCCATATGCTACTTCAGTTTTCAGTTGAAAATTTTATGTCTTTCAAGGAACAGGCAACTTTGTACCTAGAACCAACCAAAGACAAAGAACATCAAGAGAACATTATATCCATAGGAGAGAACAAGGGGCTGAGCGTGATTGCAACGTATGGAGCTAATGCCTCCGGCAAAACCAATTTCTACAAGGCCATTACGATGGCACTGATAATGCTCAGAGGATCTAATACTCGACAGATTAATGAGCCACTCCTGGTTGTTCCATTTAAGTTTTCGCCTGAATCTGTGAAAAATCCCAGCAAATTCGAATTTCAATTTGTTGCGCGGGATAATATTAAGTATATTTATGGATTTACGGCTGATCACCAAAGGGTTTATGAGGAGTATTTATACAAATATAGTTCTCGCAAGGCAACTAAGATCTTTGAAAGAAAAAATATTGAGGAATACAGTTTTACTGCGCGCGAGAAAAATGTACTTTCTCCTTTGACACAGTGGAATACGCCCAATAAGTTTTTCCTTTCGACAGCAACATTATGGAATGCCCAGATTACCAAAGCACCGATGGAGTGGCTAACGGAAGGGATAGATACCTATACGGATCTAGGTGGCTTCAATCCTGAAATGATTCAGGCTTACCAAAGTGAAAATGCGGATGCATATTTTCACTTTGCTGAGAAAATGATGCGTGAAACTGACATTAGCATAACGGGAATCAAAGCGGAGTTGAAAAAAACACCAATCAATCCTAACTTTATGCCGCTTATCCCGGGGCTGATCATAAATGGTCAGCTGATTCAACCGCAAGAGCAAACGCAATTGGAAATTACGACCTACCATGAGGTGAAATCCGGGAACAAGAATGTTCAATATAACTTGAAACTGGAAGAAGAATCGTTGGGAACGCAGCTGTTGATTTCTTTTTCTCCTCTGCTGAAAAATGCTTTAGATAAAGGGAAAACCATCGTCATTGATGAAATTGAAAGAAACTTGCATCCCAACGTTGTACAGTACATCATAAACATATTCAGAAACGCTGAAATAAATAAAAATGGCGCACAGTTGATCATAACTACGCATAATACCGCATTCCTTTCACTGAATACATTTCGGAGAGATCAGATTTACCTGGTCGAAAAGGATAGAGAAACGGAAGAGTCTTCCTTATATTCGCTGAAAGACTATTCTGTCAGAAAAGGGGAGAATATTGAAAAAGGGTATCTATTGGGACGGTATGGGGCTGTCCCTAATATCAAGGGTGGTGATATTGTTTGATGAATGCTACGTTTCGAAAAAGGAGTGGGGGACGTGGAAATCGCGGGAAGAAATGCTTCCTTGTGGTTACTGCGGATCGGCATTTGACAACTGATGCTGTATCCAGGGAACTGAATATAAATGGAGAGGAATATGCTGTCCGGGTACTTCATTCTTCGAAAAGCGGGAAGATGTTGATGCGTGACGTAAGAAGCTATATGCGTGATCGAGACATTTGTTCTGCTCGCGGTGATGTGGTGATTTATCTGGATGAGCATACCGATGAAGGAGGTGGTTCTATTGAATGACGTTTTTTCCCAAAAGGAAAAGCACTCTTTGACCATGCTATTGCAGTAGCATGAAAGAGTGCTTTTCGGATATGATACATATCCGTTTGATGTACGTGAATTGTATCATATCTCCTTTTGGGTGTCTACAGATAACCGTAAACAATTAGCTTTCGCGGGGATCCCGCAGAAAGGAGGAGGTATGAAGAAGTTCAACCTTTTATTGTGGTGCGATGAAAAAATCACGTACCTCAAGGAGCAGGGAATCGTTTTCAAAAAGGGGATTCCACAGTTGCCGGAGGAGTTTATCTTCAAAGGAAGGCCGAGTGCGGTATCGACTTTTGCTTATCGCGGAGATATTCCGAAAAGAGCTAAAGCAACGAGTCTTCTTACATATTACATGTATGAAGATAAACTTTGGCCCAGACTAAGGAAGATTGATGAAGACATCAAGGAGCTGCAAAAATATGGCGGAGTGGCGGGATTTGACCTGAGTCCTTGCGTTGGTATGCTCCGCCCGCGACAAAGGTTCAGCATACTGGTGAATGCTATCCATTCTTGTTATCTCGGCACGAAGGGAATAAAAATCCTTCCGAATTACAGGGCCGGAGATTTCGGAACTATTTGTGCAGCAGATTTTTTCTCGGATAATTGTTCGTTTATTGTGGGAAATCACGGATGCTCCAGAAATGGGTTTAAAAACTATGGAAGTTATCAAGTAGATATCATTTTGCAAAAGAAGACTCCACCTACGCTATTCATATATGGCTCCATAAGTAAAAAAGAGGCAACGCGTCTCATAATGCAACATGGTTTTGATATTGTTACTTTCCCGGATCGCCGAAATAGGATCAGGAACGGCAGGAGAAGCTATCTCTATCATTATTCGATGGGCAAAATCTGTCGGGAACTGTATTCGGATGCTGCGAGAGGAGGTGTTGCGTAATGGGGGCAAAAGCAATTTATAATGATCAGCGTCGAAGTACAATTCATCAGTTGATTGTGGCTCGTGATATAGACAAGATCAGAGGTATTCTCCATGACCGGGATGAATATAAGGCATTTTCCGGTGGGTGGAGAGCGGTTAATCTGGATGAATATGTCGAACAATTTGGCATTACGAACGTAAGCACCAGCATGGATAATAATCTGCGAAAAATATCTTTTTTCAAAGATGGCCGTGAATATGCCATTGTTGCGGCGATTGGAGGAAAATACTTTCGTGTCGGTCAGGTGAGAGCGGATGGCAGGATCGGACGCTATCTGACATTGGATTTGAAAGATCCCAGTATTCCCGGGAGTTTTCAGGGGAAGGCCAGAAGGGCGGAGTTTTTCAGACTGACTCACTTTAGGATGACATACAGGAAAGGAACGGTGTAATTATGGCAGATTTTTTTGAAGAGAAAAATGAACGGATTGTGGATGGCGTTCGTTATGTAAAATATCTTGATCTTAAGAAATGGTATTGCGTTGTTGTCCCTAAGGATGCAAAGGCATATGAAGCCATGTGCAATTATGACATTTGGGATGATGAAAAAGCAGATGTGCGAGACTGTTATTATTTCATGAAGTTTCATGAAGACTCTTATGTGCTCATGGAAAAATATCTGTTCAATTTCATTGATGCGGAATGCAATCTTCTGATCAATATGTATGAAGAAGAGTGGATTGAAGAGGATAATCTTTCCAAAGCACTTGAGATTACAGAGAGAATGATGAATAACAGTGATGACGAGAAATTTCTTGAACTGGCCGGGGAATTTCTTGGACTGCTCAAAAAGGCGCTGGAATTGAAAACCTGTGTGGGGTGCTACTTCTGATGGGGAAGCGAAGAATTATCTTTCAGGATTTTCTGTTCGAAGATATGCCAGTAGACGAACAGGACTATCCTATGGTAACGATTCGGGAACTTCCGCAGGGTTATGATTTGGAAAGCTGCGAGATTCTGTCCTTGGATACTATGCTTAGGATGGATAAGAGGAAAGAGTGGGAATCCCTTTATCTTCGAATCAAGGATAAGGATGTTTGCATTAAGGACGATGTTCCTTTGGACAACCCTGAGATGGAGCCGTATAAACATTTTTATCTCGGAGCATATTATTTCACTTTGTCCAAGCATAGCAGGAATGTTTTTGTGGCGTAAGATTAGTTGATTCACCCAGACTCCGGTACAGAAATGAGTACCGGAGTTTTTTGTGAAAAAATGGTGAAAATGATTTTTTTCTGCTTGCATTTCCGTGGGAAAGATACTAATATAGGTTTTGTTGATTAGCACTCAAATAATTCGAGTGCTAACAATTGAGAAAAATGCAACCCGGCAGGCGTCGGGAATGTAAATCGAAGGAGGCATCGATTATGAAGTTAGTACCTTTGGGAGACAGAGTAGTACTGAAGCAGCTGCTCGCTGAGGAGACCACCAAGTCCGGCATTGTTCTGCCCGGCCAGAACAAGGAGAAGCCCCAGCAGGCTGAAGTTATTGCAGTAGGCCCCGGCACCACCGCAGACGGCAAGACCGTTCCCATGGAGGTGAAGGTCGGAGATCAGGTTATTTTCTCCAAGTACTCCGGAACCGAAGTCAAGGTTGAGGAGGATGAGTATATCATCGTAAAGCAGAGCGACATTCTGGCTGTTCTGAAGAAGAAATAATTAATTATTTTGGAGGTCATTTATCATGGCAAAAGAGATCAAATACGGCGCAGATGCGCGCAAGGCAATGGAAGAGGGCGTTAACAAGCTGGCGAATACCGTTCGCGTTACCCTCGGCCCCAAAGGAAGAAACGTGGTTCTGGACAAGAGCTACGGCGCTCCCCTCATCACCAACGACGGTGTGACCATCGCAAAGGAGATCGAGCTTGAGGATTCCTTCGAAAACATGGGTGCTCAGCTGGTAAAGGAAGTTGCTACCAAGACCAACGATGTGGCCGGCGACGGTACCACTACCGCAACGGTTCTGGCACAGGCAATGATCAATGAGGGAATGAAGAACCTGGCAGCAGGCGCTAACCCCATCATCATGAGACGCGGTATGAAGAAGGCTACCGATGAGGCAGTGGCTGCCATCGGTAAGATGAGCCAGAAGGTTAACGGCAAGGAGCACATCGCTCGTGTCGCTGCCATTTCCGCAGGCGACGAGGAGGTCGGCCAGCTGGTGGCTGACGCTATGGAGAAGGTTTCCGGCGACGGTGTCATCACCATCGAGGAGTCCAAGACCATGCAGACCGAACTGGACCTGGTAGAAGGTATGCAGTTCGACAGAGGTTACATCTCCGCTTACATGGCTACCGACATGGACAAGATGGAGGCTACTCTGGACAATCCTCTGATCCTCATCACCGACAAGAAGATCTCCAATATTCAGGAGATCCTGCCCCTGCTGGAGCAGATCGTTCAGTCCGGCAAGAAGCTCCTCATCATCGCTGAGGACGTTGAGGGCGAGGCTCTGACCACCCTGATCGTGAACAAGCTTCGCGGCACCTTTAATGTGGTTGCTGTGAAGGCTCCCGGCTATGGCGACAGAAGAAAGGCTATGCTGGAGGATATCGCAATCCTTACCGGCGGTACCGTCATCAGCTCCGAGCTGGGTTATGAACTGAAGGATGCTACCCTGGATATGCTGGGCGAAGCAAAGTCCGTAAAGGTTCAGAAAGAGAACACCGTCATCGTGGACGGCGTCGGCAAGAAGAAGGACATTCAGGCAAGAATCTCCCAGATCAAGAAGCAGATCGAGGAGACCACCTCTGATTTCGATCGCGAGAAGCTGCAGGAGAGACTGGCCAAGCTGGCAGGCGGCGTAGCCGTGATCCGCGTCGGTGCAGCTACCGAGGCTGAGATGAAGGAAGCAAAGCTCCGTCTGGAGGATGCTCTGGCAGCTACGAGAGCAGCTGTTGAGGAAGGCATCATTTGCGGCGGCGGCAGCGCATACATCCATGCTGCAAAGAAGGTCGCTAAGCTGGCTTCTACCCTGGAAGGTGACGAGAAGACCGGTGCAAACATCGTGCTGAAGGCTCTGGAGGCTCCTCTCCACACCATCGCCGAGAACGCAGGTCTGGAAGGTTCCGTCATCGTGAACAAGGTCAGCGAGTCCAAGGTTGGTGTCGGCTTCGATGCTCTGAAGGAAGAGTATGTTGACATGGTTGCTGCCGGCATCCTGGATCCCGCAAAGGTGACCAGAAGCGCACTGCAGAACGCTACCAGCGTTGCATCCACCATGCTTACCACCGAGAGCGTTGTGGCTACCATCAAGGAGCCCCAGCCTCCTATGCCCGCAGGTAACCCCGGCATGATGGGTATGTAAGTACGCAATTTGTATAAGCAATGAGACGCGTCGGATAAACAAAAAAGACTCTAGGGTGCAAGCTTGCTTGCGGGCCCCTGGAGTCTTTTTTTGTTTAGACGAATGGGGCGAATGCCCCTCATGAGTAAGCGCACGAAGTGCGGTTACGAATGATTACGCGTCGATATTCCGCATCTGCGATGCGGAAGCTTGCACGACGTTACAAATGTATTAGTCAAGAAGCTCGAGGAGAAATCCTCGGGCTTCTTTTGCGTGGAATTGTTGATCAGGCCGGCGGGCGGATTTGTCCCCAAGGCGGTCTACTGCGAGTCGTCACTTAGCGAGCGGTGGCAAGCTTAGTGATCGAGCTCGCCCGCTGGGGACAATCCGAGCCGCCGGCATTTGATAAAACGTGCGTGGTTTGTTAAAATATGGACTGGTGTCGCATCAAAAAGCAGACCACGCGACAACTGGAGAAAATACATGAAACGCAAAATCCTTTCCCTTGCTTTATCACTCGCCCTCGCTCTTTCCCTCTGTTCCTGCGGCGAGGACTACGATTTCAACCCCGACGATTACTGGACCGAAGGAGAGGAGGAGACCCCTGCTTCCGACCGCCCCTCCGATGCTACGGCGGATGCGAGCCAGAGTTCCGGTGACGCCGCGGCGGACATTTCCGCTTTGGAAGACGGCCTCACCCCCATGGGCCCTGAGGGCACCTGGACTGTTATGGTCTACATCTGCGGTTCCGATCTGGAGAGCGAGGACGGCATGGCTTCCTCTGATCTGGAGGAGATGACCAGTGCTTTGGCTGCAGATCATTACAAAATCGTGGTAGAGACCGGCGGTGCCTATGAATGGGCAAATGACGTCTCCGCAGACGAGCTGGGACGTTACGAGATCCATGAGGAAGGCATCGTTCAGGTGGATTCCGTTCCCCAGGCAAATATGGGCGCTTCCGAAACCCTTTCTGATTTTCTTATCTGGGGTGCACAGAATTACCCCGCGGAGCGCATGGGACTGATCCTCTGGGATCACGGCAGCGGATCCATCAACGGCGTCTGCTTTGATGAGCTCTCCGATGACGACAGTTTGACCCTCATCGAGCTGCAGCAGGCCCTGTCCACTGCATCCTCCGTGATGACCGATAAGTACGAATTCATCGGCTTCGATGCCTGCCTGATGGCAACCCTGGAGACCGCCAATGTGCTCAGCCCTTTCGCTCGTTACATGGTGGCATCCCAGGAGACGGAGTCCGGTTACGGATGGGATTATTTTTCCATCGGATATGAGCTGGCCTGGAATCAGGGCATCGGCGGAGATCAGCTGGGACGCGAGATCTGCGACAGCTTCTATAAATCCTGCGAGGAGACGGATGAGGAGAGCAGCTGTACCCTTTCCGTAGTGGATCTGCGCAAGATCCCCGCAGTGGTGAAGGCCTTTGATGCTTTCTCCGCTGACGTTTATCAGGTGACCGAAAACGACGAGCAGTTCGGTGATTTTGCAAAGGCCATTACTCAGGCGGACAATTTCGGCGGTAACAATCGGACCGAAGGATACACCAATATGGTGGATCTGGCGGGTCTGGCCGTTGCGGGCAGTCAGTATTCCGGAAATGCAGCGGCGGTTCAGGCAGCTCTTTCCGATGCGGTGACGTACTGCGTGAACGGCTCCGACCACAGCGGTGCAGGCGGACTGTCCGTGTACTATCCTCTGCAGGTGCAGGGTTCTTCGGAACTCAGCATCTTCAAGGATGTGTGCGTCAGCACCTACTACATGGCTCTGGTGGATAAGGTGGCCTACGGATTTGCCAATGCCGGAAACATCAGCGATTACGATAACAGCGGCATCCTGGAGAATGACACCTGGTATGAGGACTGGTTTGACGACTGGGGCTATCTGGATGATTTCTGGGAGGATTACACAGAGGGTGAGAGCTCTGCTATCTCCTTTGACGTGGAGCCCTATCTGAACGATGAGGGAACCTACACCTTTGTCCTTTCCGATGAAGGATACTGTAATACTTCCTACGTGGAGGCAGTGGTTTACAAACTGTCCGAGGATGAAGAAGATCTGATCTGCTACGGTTATACCACCGATGTGCTGGTGGACTGGGAAACCGGTACCGTGGAAGACAATTTTGACGGTTACTGGTTCTCCCTTTCCGACGGCCAGTGCCTGAACGCTTACTATGTGGAAAGCACGGATGACTATGATATTTTCACTGCGCCTGTGCTGCTGAATGACGAAGAGACCAACCTGCGATTTGTCTGGTATTACGATTCCGGCAAGGTGGAGATCACCGGCGCCTGGGACGGTATGTCCGATTTCGGTGCAGCGGCCCGTGATACGAAGCTGCAGGCGGGAGATGTGATCGTTCCCCTGTATGACGGCTATGCCATCGATTCGGATGCGGAGTATTACTACTACGGAGAAGAGTATGTCTACACCGGTGAGGACGACATGAACTTTACTTTCCTGCCGGACGGTGAGTACTACTACTCCTTCTGCATCAACGACATCTACGGCGATTACCTGTTCACCGACAGCGTGACATTCTACGTGGACGGCTATGACATCTATTTTGACAAATAAGGTATTGCGCGAAGGCCGGCCTTCTGATAGTCTGTGAATTATCCCGTTTGAAAGACGGGGGTACTTATCTGAAATGAGGAAGAACACATGAAGAGAAAAATGGTCGCAATGATTTTGTCCGTGGCACTGCTGATGACTGCCTGCGGAAATACCGCCGGTTCCGGCACGCAGAACACGGATGCGACGGCTACGGAGACCGTGGCTCCTGCGGATGATACGCAGCAGTCCGATACCGGAAGTGATGCGGATACCACCGCAGATGCTTCCGCTGACACCGCTGCCGATACTGCCGCTGACGCAACCGATGCTGCTGCAGAGACCGGCATCGAGATCCCCGATGTCAGCATCAAGGTGGCAAACTCCCATCCCGATTCCGATACCATCGCCTTTGAGCAGGAGATGAAGATCATCTGGAACATGGGCAATACCCTGGATGCGTTCAGCGACCAGAAAATGTCCAACCACCTGGACACCGAGACCTACTGGCAACATGTGAAGGTGACGGAGGAGACCATCAAAAATATCCATGCGGGCGGTTTTGAGACCATTCGCATTCCCATCAGCTGGCACAACCATCTGGATGAGGACTACACCATCAAGACGGACTGGATGGACCGCGTGCAGGAGATCGTTGACTATGCCATCAATGACGGTATGCATGTCATCATCAATATCCATCACGACAACGAGGAGCAGCTGGGCTGCTTTTATCCCGATTCCGCCCATTACGACCGGTCCGAGCATTTCATCACCCGGATCTGGGAGCAGGTGGCGGAGCGCTTTGCAGACTACGACGAAAAGCTGATCTTTGAGTCCATGAATGAGCCCAGACTCACCGGTACCAACTACGAGTGGTGGCTGGATCCCACCTCCGATCAGTGCCTGGATGCGGTGGATTGCATCAACCGTCTGAACCAGACCTTTGTGAACGTGGTCCGCGCTTCCGGCGGCAACAATGCCACCAGATATCTCCTTTGCCCCGGGTATTGCGCATCCCCTGACGGTGCCATGAATGAGCATTTCAAGCTTCCCGAGGATCCCGCAAATCATGTGATGGTAGAGGTGCACGCATATACGCCCTATGCCTTCGCTCTGGAGGATGGTTCCGACAATACCTTTGACAGCAGCAATCCTTATGACACCGCAGAGATCAGTGATCTTATGACCCACCTCTACTCGGCTTTCATTAAGCAGGGCATTGCCGTGGTGGTGGATGAGTTCGGCGCCCGGGACAAAAACAACCTGCAGGATCGCGTTGACTACGCTACTTACTACATCGCAGCGGGCAGAGCACGCTGCATCACCTGCGGCTGGTGGGACAACGGAAACTTCTCCGGCAGCGGAGAGATCTTCCCCATCTACAACCGTGCACAGGAGACCTGGGAGTATCCCGAGATCCTCGAAGGACTCATGAAGTACGCCGAGTAAAATATGATATATGAAAATGCCACCCGATTGGGTGGCATTTTTTCGTGTGCATTTTTGGGTTGGAATCCTTGGTCAGGCCGGCGGGCAGATTTATCCCAAAGGCGAAAATTTGAGTCGTCACTTAATAAGCGGTGCGAAATGCGTAGCCGCAGCAGAGCGACTGTCTGAGCGAAGCGAGTTCAGCTCTGCAAGGCTTGGGTTGGCATGAGCAGCAGCGAATTTAGTGACGAGCTCATTCGCCGTGGGAAAATCTGAGCCGCCGGCCTAACATAGTCTTACGTTTGCCTTGGTGCATTTGTTCGTCTCATTCGCAGTTCACTTGGCGAGCATCCATTACGTTCTTTCATAATGCGATTGAAGGTGGAGACGCTGGTAAATCCGGTCTGGAAGGCAATGTCCGTCACCGGCAGATCCGTCATGCTCAGGAGCTTTTCCGCCGCATACACCCGCTTGTCCTGCAGATATTCGTACACCGTGCGTCCCGTGTATTCCTTGAAGAGACGCGTGAAGTAGAACTTCGAGAACCCGCTGTACTGTGCGATGAAATCCAGCGTTAAATGCTCCGTAAAATGAATGTCGATGTAGTCCAGCGTCTGCTGCAGCTTCGTGATGTACTCCCGCCTTTTTTCCTCCTTGCTGTCGGCAAACAGATCTGTCCGTCCCAGCTCGTAACGGGCCAGCAGCATGAAGGCCCGGAAGAGGTCCCCGTAGATGGCGTAGTCACAGAATTCCCGCTCCGCCAGATACTCTTCACGGATCCGCGCCATAAGCTGCACAAACTCGTGATAGATGGAAGCGTGACTCTCGGGAGTGACACAGATGCTTCTGGCCATGAGAGAGTTGACGCTGGAGTAGCCCCGCAGCATGGAGAAGATCGAAGGATCTACCATATAGATGAAACGCTGTCCCGACTCCGGCGCGTCGATGCTGTGGGTGGTCTGGGAGGGAATCACCAGAATGTCCCCCGGCTGCAGATGATAGGTATTGCCCAGAACGGTCACAACGTATTCTCCCTCCACCGGCATGATCAGCTCCATGGCGTCGTGCCTGTGGGGCAGGAAGCCGATGGTCTCCCGGTTCAGAAAGACACGAAGAGGCTGGTCCGAAGGAACAATCTGGATCTCCTCATCATCCAGGAGCACCCGGCCGGACCAGTCCTGGTTTCGCATGTAATATTTGGTTGCATTGACCTGTTTGTCTGCCATAACTGTCCTCCGAGGCGTATTTTGGCGATTTGCGGTCATCTGTCGGATCGTCCCGAAGGGCGTCTGACATGAAAATGGTTATATGACTTCTCAAATAATGCAAATATCATATCACATTTTTTCAATTATGAAACAATTAGAGAAAAATTAATCTGTTAACTGATTAATTAAACAATTTCAAATATAGCGAAAGTATCATGTTTCCGAGCATTTTTTCGAAACCGAAATGGTTTTCTTGTGCAGGGTGCACAAAAATCAACTTGTATATTTGGATATTGGAAAGCAATATATAAAGAGCAATTAGCAATTTTTGAGAAGTCATATCCGACTTCGAAATTTATAATCATTTTATGAGTTTATGGTGTGAGGTTATGCGTAGAAATCAAAAAGGGTTCCGCCTGGCGGCTTTGGGACTCGCCGCAGTACTGCTTGCAGGGTGCGGGTCGAGCGGACAGCCTTCCGGGGGAGCGGGTGAAACCGCTTCGCAGACCGCGGAGGAGACTCCGGCGGTGACGGATCAGAGCGCTGCAGGAGAGCAGACGGATCCGGTGGCCGAGACTGGCGAAGAGACCGGCGAGGCTGATGCGGAGAGCGATGTGATCCCTGCCCTGCGAGATACCGTGGGTGAGGCCATGGGATGCAGGATCGGCTGCGCAGTGACCGGTAATGAATTAAAAGACGACGGTGTCTGGGAGATTTTGACCACCCATTTCAATGCAGTCACCTTCGGTAATGAATTAAAGCCCGACGCGCTGGTGGGTTACAGCGTCGGCACTTGTCCCGGGACCACCGTGACGGAGTTGAACGGAGAAGAGATCACTGTTCCCGTTCTCACCTATTCCACGGTTGAAGGGATGCTGGACCGCATCCTGGAGTGGAATCAGGCGAACCCCGATCGCGAGATCAAGGTTCGGGGACACGTTCTTGTCTGGCATTCCCAGACCCCCGAGTGGTTTTTCCATGAGGACTACGATAAGAAGAAGCCTTACGTGGACGCCACGGAGATGGATAAGCGACTGGAGTGGTACATCCGCGAAGTCCTGACCCATTTCACCGGCGAGGACAGCAAGTATAAGGATCTGTTCTACGGCTGGGATGTGGTGAACGAAGCGGTTTCCGATTCCGGCGGCTTCCGCACCGATGCGGAGAACGCGGGCGAATCTCTGGATGAGGATCGCCACGGCAGCAACTCCAGCTGGTGGCACATCTACCAGAGCGAGCAGTACATCATCAACGCATTCAAGTATGCGAATAAGTACGCTCCCGAATCTTTGGAGCTTTACTACAATGACTATAACGAGTGCGTGACGCAAAAGCGCAGCACCATCACAAAGCTTCTGACCGAGATCAAGGAGCAGGAGGGGGCCCCCGGTGAAGGCACCCGCATTTCCGCCATGGGTATGCAGGGGCACTACGGAATGGATTCCCCTACCATGGATTCGGTCAACGCATCTGCCAAGGCCTACGGCCGGGTGGTTGGCAATGTCCAGATCACCGAGTGGGATGTGTCCGCAAGTTCCGATTATGACGGAAGCGCCGATTCCCTTCAGGCAGAGTACGAAAAACAGGCGCAGAAGTACAACCTTTGGTATTTTGCCCTGCATTCCGCAATGGAATCCGGGGATGTGAACGTAACGGGACTGACCTTCTGGGGCACCATCGATCCTTACTCCTGGCTCCAGAGCCGCTCCAATATCGGCGGCGGTAACAAGACGGGTCTTCCCCAGTGTCCTCTTTTGTTCGACGGAGATTATCAGCCGAAACCGGCTTTTTGGGTATTTACTAAGACAGAGTGGAGGTAGGTATGAAACAGACTGCCAGAAAGATTCTTATTACAGTAGCGGTGCTGGCCGTTTTCGTACTGTTTTGCGTTCTGCTTTCCATGAGGGGAACAGAGAATTTTGAGAATAAATATGCCGGCGAGGATCTCAGCAGAGAAGTGGCCGGCATGGAGAGAACCGGTACCTACACCGGCTACCTGAACGAACATGCGGATGCAGCAAAGCCCGCTGCCGACATCGAAGTAGACCTTTTCTCCTACGAGGCATCCGGCGAGGGTGAGGTGTATGAGACCTCCGATTACGAAGGAGTCGACAAGGCACTTTACACCGGCATCGGTTCTGAGGTGACCTGGAAGGTCAATATTCCCGAGACCGGTTTCTACAATATCTACATGGATTATCTGATCCCTGAGTCCAGAGGCGTGGCTTCCGAGCGCGGTGTTAAGATCAACGGCGAGTATCCTTTCGACGATGCACAGAACATCGCCTTCACTCGTATCTGGACCGATAAAACCGCAAAGCGTATCGACAACCAGGGCAACGAGATCCGTCCCAGCCAGGTCGAGGTCTTCGACTGGCAGAGTGCTTACTTCAAGGACGATATGGGTTATATCGTCGATCCTTTTCTTTTCTATTTCGAGAAGGGCGTGAATGAGATCACCCTGGATGCAGAGAATGAGCCTATGGTTCTTTCCTCCCTGCAGGTCCTCGGTGTCAGAGAAACGCCCACCTATGCGGAGTACATCGCCTCTCAGACCGCTTCCGACAGCGCAGCTGCAAGCAGCTTCTCCGAGATCATCCAGGGCGAGGAATCCGTATACCGTTCCGAGTCTTCCCTTTATGCAAAATATGACAGATCCTCTCCCTCCACGGTTCCCAATTCCGTGACCACCACGATCCTGAACTATGTGGGAGGAGATACCTGGAGAAGTTCCGGTCAGTGGATCGAGTGGGCTTTCAATGTGCCCGAGAGCGGCTACTATCACTTTATGGTAAAAGGCCGTCAGAACTACTCCAGAGGTCTGGTGTCCAACAGAAGCGTCCTCATCGATGGCGAGATTCCTTTCAAGGAGCTGCAGGAGGTTTCCTTCTCTTACGAGAATGACTGGAACTGCCTGGTGCTGGGTGACGAGGAAGGCAATCCTTACTCCATCTATCTGGAGGCAGGTGACCACACCATTCGCCTGGAGGCTACGCTGGGCGGCATGGGTCAGATCCTGGAAGAGCTGGAGGATTCCACCTACCGTCTGAATCAGATCTATCGTCGCATTCTGGTCTACACCGGTGCAAACCCCGACCACTATCGTGACTACCATATTGACACTTCCTATCCCGAGATCATGGATGCCATGAAGCTGGAGGCAAAGCGCCTCTACAAGATCGTGGATGACATGGAGCGGTACAGCGGACAGAAGACCGATCAGATCGCTACCGCACAGACCGTGGCACAGCAGCTGGAGCGTTTCATTGCAAAGCCCCAGAAGATCACCACCGAGTTTACCACCTTTAAGGACAACATCACCGCCCTCGGTACCGCTTCCCTGACCATGAGCGAGACCAAGCTGGATATCGATTATCTCCAGGTATACGGTGATTCCGTACAGCCCAACAATGACAAGGCCAGCGGACTTGCAAAGTTCTGGCACGAGATCAAGAGCTTCGCCGCTTCCTTCTATGTAGATTACAACGCTGTCGGGGATGTGTACGATGAAGACAGCGACGTGGATATCGTTAAGGTTTGGGTCCTGACCGGACGTGATCAGGGTACTATCCTGAAGGCAATGGTGGATGACTCCTTCATTCCCAACACCAATATCCCCGTCAACGTCGAGATCGTCGATCCCGGTGCAGTCATGAACGCCGTTATGGCAGGAAGAGGCCCCAACGTCATCCTTTCCATCGGCGCTGACCAGCCTGTGAACTATGCACTGCGTAATGCAGTAGAAGACCTGACCCAGTTCCCGGATTACGAGGAGGTTCTTTCTCACTACTCCAAGAGCTCTTATGAGCAGTACTCCCTGGACGGTCACATTTACGCCATCCCCGAGACCCAGACCTTCAACGTGATGTTCTATCGTAAGGACGTCCTGGAGGAGCTGGAACTGGAAGTGCCTCAGACCTGGCAGGAACTGATCGAGATGCTGCCCACCATTCAGGGTAACAACCTCTCCATCGGTATTCCTACCGCAGCCGGCAGCAGCGGTGCATCCGCAGCTTCCACCTCCGTCATGTCCAACGTGCCCGACCTGTCCATGTACTTCTCCCTGCTGTTCCAGTACGGCGGAGACATGTACAACGCAGAGGGTACCAAGACCACGGTTGATACTGAGGCAGGTATCCGGGCATTTGATGACTATGTCCGTTACTTTAACGACTACGGTATTCCTACCGTTTACGACTTTGTAAGCCGTTTCCGTTCCGGTGAGATGCCCATCGGTATTGCAGCATACTCCATCTACAATACACTGATGGTCTCTGCACCCGAGATCCGCGGTCTGTGGGACTTCACCCTGATCCCCGGCACCGAGTATACCGATGAGAACGGTAACACCTACATTGACCGCTCCGACTTCATCACCGGTTCCGCTACGATGATGATCTCTACCGAAGACGAAGATCTTCGCAATGCTTCCTGGGAGTTCATGAAGTGGTGGGCACAGCCCGATACCCAGGTGCGTTTCGGCCGTGAAATCGAGGCATTGCTGGGATCCTCCGCAAGATATGCCACCGCAAACAGAGACGCGTTCTCGAACCTGTCCTGGAGTATGGATGACATCGCTGTTCTGAATGAGCAGTGGGATCAGACCGTAGGCATCCGTGAGGTGCCCGGCGGATACTTCACCGGCCGTCACATCTCCAACGCGATCCGTAAGGTCATCAACGACAAGGATGACTCCCGTGAGACCATCATCGACTACTCCATTAAGATCGATGAGGAGATCACCAAGAAGCGTAAAGAGTTCGGTATGCCCGTTTACGGAGAATAAGATCCGTCGAACTTAGATCTGCAAATGCCCAAAGGAGACAAGGGAATGAAAGAGTACCTGCAAAAGTATGTGGCCCTGCGAAAGCACAATGCACAGGTTGCCTGGAAAAAGGCGAAGATCGCCAAGAACTGTTATCTCTTCCTGGCGCCCTATGCGATCCTCTTCACGATGTTTTTCGTATTTCCGGTGGTAGCTTCGATCTATTACAGCTTCACCTACTACAACATCCTGGAGCCCCCCCGTTTCATCGGACTGTCCAATTACATCAGTCTGATCCTGGAAGATGACATTTTCCTGACCGGTGTGAAAAACACCTTCATGATCGCAGTCATCACGGGACCTTTGGGATATATCATGTCCTTCCTGTTCGCCTGGCTGATCAACGAGCTGCCCCGCTGGATCCGAAGCGTAGCCGTCATCGTGTTCTACGCTCCTTCCATCGCCGGTAACTGCTACGTGATCTTCTCCGTGTTCTTCCGCGGCGACGCTTACGGACACATGAATGCCCTACTCATTAACTGGGGTATCATCGATGCGCCGATCCTCTGGCTCATCAATCCTCAGTGGATGCTTCCCATCTGTATGGTAGTCATTCTGTGGATGAGCCTCGGTACCGGATTCCTTTCCTTCGTGGCAGGTCTCCAGGGTGTCGACAAGTCCCAGTTTGAAGCAGGTTACATGGACGGTATCAAGAACCGCTGGCAGGAACTCTGGTACATCACCCTGCCCAACATGAAGCCCATGCTGATGTTCGGCGCGGTCATGTCCATTACCCAGGCCTTTGGTGTCTGTGATGTCACCATGGCCCTCTGCGGATATCCCAGTACGGATTACGCAGCAAGAACCATCGTAACCCACCTGTTTGACTACGGTTACTCCCGTTTCGAGATGGGTTATGCCTGCGCGATTGCGACCATCCTGTTCCTGATGATGATCCTGTGCAACAAGGCAATTCAGAGTCTGTTAAGGAGAGTGGGTACCTGATATGAGTAAGAAAAACAAGCAAGTAGAAGAAAAGCCATATCGCAAGCCCCTGATCAAGAGGAGAAAACCGAACCGCTCCGTTGCGGGCGACGTTGCTCTGTTCCTCTTCCTCCTGATTGTTGCCTTCATTATGGCTTTCCCCATTATTTTTGCGGTCAGTAACGCATTGAAGCCTCTGGACGAGCTGTTCCGTTTCCCGCCCAGGATCTTCGCACAGCATCCGACCACCGATAACTTCTCGGATCTGTTCGTCACCATGGGTAAGTCCTGGGTGACCTTCTCCAGATACCTGTTTAATACCGTGTTCATCACGGCAGTCGGAACCGCAGGCCACCTGCTGGTAGCTTCCATGGGTGCCTTCGTGCTGGCAAAATATGAGTTCCCCGGTGGACCGACCTTCTTCAAAATCATCACCGTGGCAATGATGTTTACCGGTTATGTTACCGCCATCCCCAACTACCTGATCCTGAACAAGCTGGGATGGATCGATACCTACTGGTCCATCGTTATTCCCGCTTTTGCGTCCCCCATGGGACTCTTCCTGATGAAGCAGTTCATGGAAGGACTTCCCACCTCCCTCATTGAAGCAGCCAAGATCGACGGCGCCAACGAGTGGAGAGTGTTCAGCGGTATCGTGATGCCCAACGTGAAACCCGCATGGATGACACTGATCATCTTCTCCGTGCAGGGTCTGTGGAACAACAAGGCAGCCACCTACATCTATTCCGAGGAAAAGAAGACGCTGGTCTATGCTTTGCAGCAGATTCAGGGTGGCGGTATCGCCAGAACCGGTCAGGCTGCAGCCGTCCTGGTTGTGGTCATGGTCGTCCCGATCTTCATCTTCATCTTCTCCGAGAGCCAGATTCTCGAGACAATGGCAAGCTCCGGTCTGAAGGATTGATAGAATCGTGAGATTGAGAAAGAGGTACTTTATGAGGAATAAACTTGTGAGAACAGGCGCCGCTCTTGCGGCGGTTGCAGTGATGGTCCTGGGGATTCCCATGACCGGACAGGCTGCAGCTCATGAGCACGGCTATACATACAATTACGATTACTGGGGAGATGTGCAGGACTCCGCTGATCTGTACACGGTATGCAAGGTGTATACCGGTGTCGATCTGGGACTGGAGACGAACCTGAAGAATCCTCAGGCACTCTATACCAAGGGTGATTACCTCTACCTGGTGGACACCGGTAACAACCGCATCATCGAGATGCTGCGGGAAGATACCGAGACCTTGACCGTCACCAGGATCATCGATTCCTTCAAGGGAGGAGAGGGCCCCAATACCTTTAACACTCCCATGGATGTGGCCATTGATGATGAGGGTTATATGTTCATCGCAGATCAGAACAATTCCCGTATCCTGAAGCTGGATCCGGATCTGAATTATGTGATGGAATTTGTGAAGCCCGATGACAGCACCCTGGATGCAGATCTTGTGTTCTATCCCACCAAGGTCGTTATCGATACCGCGGATCGTGTGTACTGCATCGCATCCGGTATCAACAAGGGTCTGCTGAAGTACGAGCCCGACGGTGTGTTCTCCGGATTCGTGGGAGCAACCCCCGTTACCTACGAGTGGACGGATTACATCTGGAAGCGCCTGGCATCCCAGGAGCAGCTGGCTCAGATGGAGAACTTCGTTCCTACCGAGTACTCCAACATCTACATTGACTACGAAGGTTTTATCTACACCACCAATTCCTCCGTTACCCAGGAAGATTTAAGATCCGGGCAGGCGGATGCGGTCCGTAAGCTGAACCTGATGGGAAATGACATTCTGGTCAGAAACGGTGAAGAGGAGCCTTACGGTGACCTTTACATGGGTACCGCAGCGGGACATACCGGTCCTTCCCTCTTCAAGGATGTTACGGTCTTTGACAATGATATTTATGTCTGTCTGGACAATAACCGCGGACGTTGCTTTGCTTACAACGATCAGGGTCTTCTGGTCTTTGCCTTCGGCGGCAACGGTAACATGGACGGTTATTTCCGGAGCCCCATCTCCATCGAGCACATGGGTCATGACCTCTTTGTGCTGGACAATCTGGACAATTCCATTACCGTATTTACCACTACCGAGTTCGGTGATCTGGTCTTCCAGGCCATCGAGGAGTTTGACCAGGGTAATTACACTCTCTCCGGCGAATCCTGGGAGAAGGTAATGGCACTGAACGGAAACTACGATCTGGCCTACATCGGTATCGGCCGTTCCCTGCTTCGTCAGGAGCGCTACCATGAGGCAATGGACTATTTCGAGGTCAAGTATGACGATGAGAACTGGTCCAAGGCTTATAAGCAGTACCGTAAGGAATGGGTTGAGGAGCATATCACGGCGATCGTGATCGTCCTGGTGGCGGTCTTCCTGGTCCCCATGATCGTTGGCAGAGTAAGATCCATTAAGCGTGAGATCGATAAAGCGGATATTTTCCGGCAGTAAGATACAGGAGATGAATTTATGATTGCAGCAAAACAGCAGGAGATGACTCCTCGCAGAGCGAAGTGGGAAAAATACAAGGATTCCCTGAAGTTTTCTCTCTATTGTATGTCCCATCCTCTGGACGGATTCTGGGATCTGACCCATGAAAAACGGGGTACCTATGCAGCGGCCAATACCATCCTGGCGCTGACATTGATCATACGTATCATGAAGCTGCGTTATACCAGTTTCATCTTTCTGACGGTCTACTGGGAAGAGCTGAACATCTTCCTGTATCTGGCCAGCGTGCTGTTTCCTCTCGCCCTCTGGGTTGTGGGAAACTGGGCACTCACCACACTGTTTGACGGTAAGGGCCGTCTGGGACAGGTCTACATGGCTACCTGCTATGCCCTAGCTCCCTACCCCCTGGTGCAGTTCCCTCTGATGATCTTCAGTAATTTCGTCACGGTGGATGAGGCGGAGTTCTACACGGTTATCAGTGCGTTGTCGCTGGTGTATGCGGCGATCCTGGTGGTGACGGCCATGGGCCAGATCCACGAGTTCTCCGGCGGCAAGAATATTTTGTTTACCGTTGCCAGCCTCTTCGCAATGCTGGTCATGGTGTTCATCCTGATGATCTTCTTCAGTATGATTTCCCAGGGTGTTGCGTATTTCATTTCCCTCGGAAAAGAGCTGATGTTCCGGTTGTGACGCCGGGCCCATAACTATACCGGATTAATAAAAAATGGGAGAGACCATGAGTACAGATACCAAGGCAAAGAAAGTGAAAAAGCAGCTCACGGAAGACCAGGTTGAGCGCAGAAATAAATTGATCGAGGGATTGAAGGGTCTGATCTTCCCTCTGATATTGCTGGCGATCATCGGTGGATTCATCTTCTTCATCGTCACCTATCAGAACAAGGAAGTGGAAGAGGAGATCATCGAACCCCAGGCTTTTACCGGGGAGCAGGAAGAATATGTCCTGGAAAACGATGATCTGATCCTGACCATGGATGCGGCTACCACCCAGTTTACCCTGAAGGTGAAGTCCAGCGGCAAGGTGTGGAGTTCCAATCCCGAAGGTGCGGAGGGAGATTCCGCAGCCCTTCCCGAGGAGCGCAAAAAGCTGCAGTCCACGCTGCTGATGAGCTACGCACTGGTGAACGGTCTGGAGACCCCTTACAATACCCAGGGCTTCAGTATCGAAAACGGTGTCTACGACATCGAGCAGGGCGATGATTACATCAAGGTCCTTTACAGCATCGGTGATGTGGAGCGAGAGTATGTCATTCCTCCTGTTCTGTCCGAGGCGGATTTCCAGAAGTGGACCGATGCCATGTCCAAAGAGGGTAAGAACCTGACCCAGGACTACTATAAGGAATATGACATCAACAACCTGAAGAAGAGCGATCTGAAGAAGAACCCCGAGCTGGCTGATGACCTGCGTGCCAACTATCCGATGATCGATCAGACGATCATTTATGTTCTCCGTGACTCCACCAAGGAGAATGTGAAGAAGACTCTGCAGAAGTTCTTCGCAGAGGCCGGATATACCTACGAAGACCTGCTGGCTGACAAGGAGAATGATCTCTCCGAGAGCACTTCCGACAAGCCTGTGTTCAACATCAACATGATCTATCGCCTGGATGGCAATGATCTGGTGGTGGAGCTTCCCATGGACGAGATGGAGTACAAGTCCGATTACCATCTCTACACCGTTACTCCTCTTCCTTACTTCGGAGCAGGCGGAAAGGAAGACTCCGGCTATATGCTGGTTCCCGAAGGCGGCGGAGCACTGATCAACTTTAACAACGGCAAGATTTCTCAGAACTCCTACTACGCAAATATCTATGGTTGGGATATGGCTCTTTCCCGTAAGGAGCTGGTCCACAATACCAGAGCTTACTATAATGTGTTCGGCATCTCCGATGGCAGCGATTCCTTCGTCTGTATCCTGGAGGACGGCAGGAGCTACGCTTCCGTGCAGGCCGACATCGCAGGTAAGAACCACAGCTTCAACTTCGTCAATGCGGTTTACAGCATGTGTACGAGAGAGCAGTATGACGTCGGTGACATTTCCATTTCCGACGTGTACGAGTACCTGTGGCAGCTCCCTGAGGGCTCCCTGGTGCAGCGGTATCGCTTCATTGATTCCGGTGAGTACTCCGACATGGCAGTGGCATACCGGGATTATCTGAAGGACAATTACGGCTCCATGGTGGAGAACACCGATACGTCGGCACCTGTTGCCATCGAGCTCGTAGGCGCCATCGACAAGGTGAAGCAGATCGTGGGCGTGCCCGTATCCCGCCCTCTGAAACTCACCACCTTCGATGAGGCAGGAGAGATCCTGACAGACCTGTCGAACAACGGGTTTACCAATATCGACGCAAAACTCACCGGCTGGTGCAACGGCGGTGTGAACCAGAAGCTCCTGAAGCGAATCAATGTGATCTCCGATCTGGGCGGCAAGGGTGATCTGAAGAGCCTGGCAGCCACCGCAGACAGTCTGGGCATTCCTCTGTACCTGAACGGTGTTACTCAGTACGCTTACGACAGCCACCTGGTGAACGGCTTCAACTCCTTCCGGGATGCAGCCAAGTTCATCTCCAAGGAGAGAGCAGAGCTCTTCCAGTACAGCCACATCACCTACCAGGCGAGAGAAGGGGCCGAGAGCTTCTACCTGATGCACGCGCCTCTGATCAATCAGATGGCCGAGAATCTGGTAAGCTTCACCGATAAGGTCGGAACCGGCGTCTGCTTCGAGGACAACGGAAAGGACCTTTCCTCCGACTACTACCGCAAGAATTACGTCAGCCGTCAGGCTGAGCTGGAGATCCAGCAGGAGCAGTTCAAGACCTGGGACAGCCAGGGCAAGGACATCATGATCAACATGGGTAACGAGTATGCGGCTGTGTACTCCGACATGGTGACCGAGATGGATCTGCGCGGCAGTGAGTACACCATCCTGGATGAGTATGTTCCTTTCTACCAGATGGCACTGCACGGCTATGTGAACTATACCGGTCCCGCCATCAATATGTGCGGTGATCCCGAGACCATGATGCTCTATAGCGCCGAGTACGGTGCGGGCCTGCTCTTCACCTTCATGAAGGAGACCGCATTCGCGACGCAGAAGACCCTCTATCCCGAGTACTACGGAGCAAACTACGACTCCTGGCGTGATGACGCCATCGCGCTTTACAGCCGTTACAATGCGGAGCTTGGTCATACCTTTAACCAGGAAATGACCGGACATGACAACCTGTCCGAAACCGTATCCATGACCGTATACGAGGACGGAACCAAGGTGTATGTCAACTACGGCTACAATGATTTTGATGCGGACGGTGTCACCGTTCCCGCAAGAGATTACCTGGTGGTAAGATAAAGACTTACGCAAAAGACCGATCCGTCAAGGCGGAGTCGGAGATGAGGAAATGGGTTACAGTATGAAGAGTCAAACGAAACGGAAAAAATACGTGGGACTGCAGAGGAGAAAGGCAAAGTCGGGATATCTCTTTATCCTGCCCTTCATCATAGGCTTCCTGGCATTTATGGTGAAACCCTTCTTCCAGTCGCTCTATATGAGCTTCTGTAATGTGGAGGTGGGATCCGGCAGCTTTGTCCTGTCATTTAACAAGCTCACCAATTACTATTTCGCCTTCCGCGTGGATCCGGAGTATAACAGACTGCTGGTGGAAGAGATCACGAGAATGATCATCTACTCCCTGGCCATCATCGTGTTCAGTTTCTTCGTGGCACTGATCCTGAACCAAAAGTTCCACGCCAGAGCCCTGGTGAGAGCCATCTTCTTCCTGCCTGTTATCCTTTCCTCCGGTGTTATCATCGGCCTGGAGTCGGATAATCAGCTGATGGCCAACATGGCGAATCTGATGGAGGAAGCCGCTTCCGGCGTCAGCGTCACGGATGCGCTGGAGAATATCCTCCGAACCGCAGGCGTTGCAACGAGAGCCTTCGAAGAGGTCTTCGAGATCATCGATAACATCTACGATGTGGCCATCGCCTCCGGTATTCAGATCATCATCTTCCTGTCCGGTCTGCAGACCATCCCCTCGAGTATGTACGAGGCGGCGGACATTGAGGGCTGTACCGCATGGGAGAGCCTGTGGAAGATCACCTTCCCTATGATCAGCAACCTGTTCCTGGTGAACTGGTTCTACACCGTTATCGATTTCAGTATGCGTACTGACAACGAGGTCATCAAAAAGATTCAGGAAGTCATGATCATCAACCTGAATTACGGCCCCGCATCCGCAATGGCGTGGATCTACTTTTTGATCATTCTGGCATTTGTGGGAATCACATCGCTGATCATTTCAAGAGGAGTGTATTACTATGACTAAGACGAAAACGGCCAAGCCCGGACAACTTACTTTCTGGGAGAGAAATAAGCGGTCCGGCGGCTACCTGTTGCAAAAGAAGATCATGGAAGTGGGAGTGGCACTGGCTCGTTTTATCCTGCTCTTCGGAATGTGCTTTCTGATCCTGCAGCCGATTCTGAACAAGATCTCCGTCAGCTTCATGAAGGAGGCAGATCTGTACAATCCCGTGGTCATCTCCATTCCTTCGGAGTTCACCACCGAGAACTATCAGCTGGCAGGGCAGCTCATGTATTACAAGGACGGTCTGAAAAATACCTTCCTGATCTCCCTGACCATCGCTATCCTGCAGGTATGTATGTGTACCATTGTAGGATATGGATTTGCAAGGTTTGAGTTTCCTTTCAAGAAGTTCTGGTTTGCCTGCGTTATGGCAACGATCCTGGTGCCTCCGCAGACCATCGCGACCTCTTTGTACCTGCATTTCCGTTTCTTTGACATTTTAGGATTGATAAAACTCATCACAGGCGATACAATAAACCTTAGGAATTCTGTGCTGCCCTACTATTTGATGAGTGCGGGCTGTACCGGACTGAAGAACGGACTGTATGTTTTCCTGATCCGTCAGTTCTTCCGTAACCTCCCCGGTGACCTGGAGGAGGCTGCATATGTGGACGGTTGCGGCACCTTTAAGACCTTCATCCGCATCATGCTTCCCGAGGCGAAGCCCATCCTGACCTCCTGCTTCCTGTTCTCCTTTGTGTGGCAGTGGACGGACAGCTTCTACTCCAAGATGTTCCTGGGTGGTAAGAGACTCCTGAGCACCTCCCTGGCCAGCCTGGTGGATACCCTGGCAGCCTTCCTGATCCGTCTGCGTGGCGGCGGTGGCGGTGGTGTCTCTGTCGGATATTCCAACATGCTCCTTTCCACCGGAACCCTGATGATGATCACTCCGCTCCTGATCCTGTATCTGTTCGCTCAGAGAGCATTCGTGGAGAGCATCAGCTCGACGGGTATTAAAATGTAGGTAGATCTCGCGAGGCGGGTTGGTCGTCTGCCGAGCGGTCTATATAATGTTCATCGGCGCAAGCCGGAAGATTAAAAGGAGGAATTATAGTATGAAAAGGCAAATCGCAACGAAAGTCACTGCTGCTATCACCCTTGCAGCAATGGCAATGAGCGCTGTCGGATGCGGAAGCACTGCAGAGACTCCTGCACCTGCTACTGACAGCACTGCTACTGACGCAGCAGCGACCACTGATACGTCTGCAGCAACCGACACCGCAGCTACTGACACTGCAGCAACTGATACTGCAGCTGACACTGCTGAGGACGAGGGCCCTTACACCATCATTAAGGATGCTGACGGCAACCCCATCGACCTGGGTGGCATGGAGATCATCATCCGTGACTGGTGGTCCGATCCTGAAGGTATCGCTCCCGAGCCTACCAACGATTACGAGGAGGCTGTTGCCGACTATCGTGATTGGATTCAGGAGACCTACAACTTCACCATCAAGCAGCAGGGTATTTCCGACTGGGGTTCCACTCCTGAGGATTTCGCAAACTACGTAACCGGCGGCGACCAGGGCGAGAACTACATCTGGGTTCTTCGTTCCGACGCTATCGGCTCCGCTCTTGGCAGCGGCCTGCTGTATGACCTGTCCACTCTGGACTGCCTGGACTTCTCTCTTCCGAAGTTCCAGAACAACAAGGTTGCTGAGAACTACACTGTAGGCGGCGGCACCTATGCCATGTACGCTGGCTTTTCCGAGCCTCGTACCGGCGTTTACTTCAACAAGAGAGTCCTGACCGAGGCTGGTATCGATCCTGAGTCCATCTACGACATGCAGGCAGACGGCACCTGGACCTGGCAGGCATTCGATGATCTGATGGCTCAGGTTCAGAGAGATACTGATAACGACGGTCAGATCGACGTTTGGGGCCTGACCCTGAACGAGGGTTCCATGACCAGCACTGCAGTTGCTTCCAACGGCGGCGCTTACATCGGAACCGATGCTAACGGCTTCACCTATGAGCTCGAGAATCAGAAGACTCTGGATGCTCTTGATTGGACCGTTGACATGTTCACCAAGTACGATCAGCATGATCCTGAGGGTGCTAACTGGGATTACTACAAGGAGGAGTTCCAGTCCGGTACCGTAGCATTCATGGTTGAGGATGCTTACGAAGGATATGAGAACGGTATCGTTGACCAGATGGATGATGAGTGCGGATACGTTATGTTCCCCGCTCCTTCCGAGGGCGTTGCATATGTTAACGTTTGGTCCAACAACCCGATCTGTATCCCTGCTTGCTACGATGCAGACAAGGCTTGGAAGCTTGCATTCGCTTGGAACCTTTACACTGAGGCTCCCGCTGGCTACGAGGATTACAACGGCCAGTTCGCAACCTTCCGTAAGGGCTGCTTCGATGAGAGAGCAGTTGACGAGACTCTGACCATGATGATGGAGTCCGAGCACGGCGTTATCCAGTACCACGGTCTGGTTCCCAATCTGCAGATTGGTCCCGACTTCGTATGGTCTGTTGGCCCCAATGCTGACATCTCTGCTCTGGTTGAAGCTATCCGCGACACCTGGAAGCAGTACATCGAGGATGCTAACGCAGCATTCAACTAAGACTTACTGACAGGGGAGCGGCGTCATTGGCGCCGCTCCTTTTTTCTTATCTCTATCATGAAATCCCCGGAGGATACTATGGTCAAAGCAAGATTTCACTTACCCGGCATTCGGTTTAATTTCCCACTGAATATGTTCTGGGCCAGTCTCCTGAAGCAATATCCCGAATATTTCCGTGAAGGGGTAGAGATCGCATCCTTTTTCGGAACCTTCCCGCTGTGCCTCTGGAACGGGGGACGCCTGGTCTATCATGACCAGTGTGATGCGGCATTCGTCAAAAACGTCATCAAGAACGTGAACGCGCAGGGGATTCCCATCCGTTATACCTTTACGAACCCTCTTCTGACGGAGGAGGACCTGCTGGATCCTTTCTGCAATTTCTGCATGAAGGAAGCAGATAACGGAATGAACGAGGTCATCGTTGTTTCGCCCATCCTGGAGCAGTATATCCGCGATGTCTATCCTTCCTTTGCCATCAACAGCTCCACCTGCAAGGAGATCAAGGATGTGGATGGCATCAACGCCGAGCTGGCGAAGGATTACAAGACCGTGGTGTTGGATTACAACATGAACGGTCGCTGGGATCTCATTGACGGGATCGAGGACAAGTCCCGTCTGGAGGTGCTGATCAATACCCTCTGCAAGCCGAACTGTGAGAGACGTGGGGGACATTATCGCAACATCGCCGAGAATCAGCGTATTGCTTTGAAAAACAGAGAGCTTCCGCCGGAGAAAAGGATCCCCATCAAGCCCTGGTACTGTGAGTACGGTGACAAAAACTGTGTCTTCACCATTCAGGACTACTCCACGGTGATCCGGCCCGATGAGATCTGGGAAGAATATATTCCCAGAGGGATCAATCAGTTTAAGATTGAGGGACGCACAGCCAATCTGTTTTCCCTCATCGAGACCTATTCCTATTACATGCTAAAGCCCGAGTGCATCGGACCCGCCAGACTCCTGCTCCTGCGGAACCTGGAGGAGAACAAGATCATCACGGTGAACAAACCCCGCCCGTCTAAGTGGCCTTAAGCTCTTTTGGAGGAATTATGGGAGATCGAAAGATTTACTGGCATCTGCCCGGCTTTTGTGTCTTTTTCTATCTGAATCAGATCATCGTGCATCTGATGCAGGAATATCCCGAGAAATTCATGGACGGGTATGCCGTGGGCAGCGTCTACGGCACCTTCCCCGGCGCTATCTGGAACGGCGGAAGGGCAGTCTTTGGACTCACGTCCCGTTCCGATATGGAGAAGATCATCGGAACCTACAACCGGATGGGAGTTCCCGTGCGCTTTACCTGGACAAATTCCCTCATTGAGGAAAAACATCTGCAGGATACCTATTGCAACCTGATCATGGAAGTGGCCAGCTGCGGACCGAATCAGGTCCTGGTGAACCGTCCCGTGCTGGAGGAGTATCTGCGGGCAAATTATCCCGGATTCGAATACATTTCCTCCACCACTAAGCGCATCACCGATATGGATCGCGTCATGGAGGAGTTGCAGCGGGATTATGCCCTGGTGGTGCTGGATTATGACCTGAACCACGATGAGGCCGTTCTGAAGGCCTTAGAGCCCCATGCAGAGCGTATCGAGATCCTGGTGGATGAGATCTGCTTCCCGGGATGTCCCCGCCGTGCGGAGCACTACAGGGCGGAAAGTGAGTGCCAGCTGCGTTACGACAAGGGAACGCCTTTCCCCTGCCCCAACCGCACGAAGGTACCTTCCTTCGAGGAAGCAAAAAAACGCCCGGCGTTCCTGAGTAGAGAGGAACTGCCGGACTATATCGACAGAGGCTTTGTGAACTTTAAGATCGTGGGCCGCGGCCTTCCCATGGAGATGGTACTGGAATCCTATCTGTACTATCTGCCGAAGGAGGAAGAGCGCAGCTGGGTGAAAAACCGCATTGAAGCGGATCTCACCAAGATGGGAGTTCGGCGGTAGGAGTACCTCACGGGGTGGCTCTCGGGTCGATCAGGGATCCTTAGTTATCCTTGGGCAGATCCGTCTGCAGCAATGTTGCCCGCAGGATCACGGGATTGTGATCGGTGGAGACAAAGCCCTGGTCCTGGACGCCGTAGGAATCGGCACGCACATTGCCGGAGAGGATAAATCCGTCGATGCAGTAATACTGGAAGGTATCCGGATCGGAGCCTGCATAGGCGCGGTCCAGGGACCTGCAGCTGGGGGTATCCCCATCCATCAGCATCACGAAATCGGAGAAATCATCCCGGTTGATGATGCCGGGGGTCCACATCCCTTCCTGTACCGGGAATTTGCTGGTATCTACGTTGGAGAAGGTCTGGTTGAAATCGCCGCCTGCGATGACGTAATTGCCCAGCTCCGCCTCCCGCTTGAGGATGGAGAGGAGCATTTTTGTCTGAGCGATCTTGCCTTCACCGTTGTCATAGGCCTCCAGATGGAGGTTGATCATCACCAGTTCTTTGTCCGTGTTTGCCAAAGGAATCCGGGAGATCAGCAGACACCGTTTCAGATTGCCTACCCGCACCGGCCAGGTGTAGGGGCAGGGCAGGGCTTCTCTGGTGGCGGAGGTGATCTCCGCATCCGTAAAGGTCATGATACCACCCTGAACCTTTCCGATGGGGGGAACGGGATAGGGGATGAAATCCACCTTGAAATTGATGGCAAAGGCCTGAGAGGAAGGGGCCAGGAGATTGCTCAGGAAAGCCTGTTCATCGATCCTGTGAGAACGGGTGGAAGCAAGGTCCACCTCCTGCATCATCAGGATCGTGGGACGGAAATTATCTACTGCGTCCGCAATGTTTGTCAGATTTTCACGGACTCTTGCTTCATCCGCAGTATTTACGCTTTTTCCTCCGTCCATGAAAAAGTCGGCGTTGTCTCCCAAAGCGCCGTATCCGATGTTCCAGCTCATGACGCTGATACTGTCGCCGGGTGCGATGACCTGGAAGCTGCTGACGGAGGTGTCGGTAGTAACCTCGACGGGTTCCGTTGCCGCGGGATTGTATTCAGTGACGGTCAGATATCCGAACAGGAGCGCTGCAACCAGAACGATGAGTCCCAGAACAATGCCTGTTCCTTTCAGGATTTTGAGAAAGATTTTCATAGGGGATTCTCCGATAGAAATATTTCGAGCTTTTCTGTATGTTACTCTATCATAGAAAATGCCCTAAAATCCATAGATTGCGCGGAAAATATGTATTAAAAAAGTATAATGAACATGAAGAATACGGCCGATCATTTTGACAAAGGAATACGGGGGATCATCACGGTGCTCTTTGGGGCGGTAGCCACCTTCCTGGTTCTCTGCTCCGGATTTGTGACCTCTATGGTGAGTTACGACGAAGGTGTCGGACTCCTGCCGGATTCCATGGCGGGACACCTGTTGGGCACCGTTTTGTTTGCGGCAGCATTGCTCTTTGCCGGGAAGCTTTCTGCAGTGAAGGAGTTCCTGGGAAGAGTGGATGATGATCCTGCCTTCAGTGCCCGCTGCAGAAAGGTACTTTTGCTGACACTCCTGGGAGCAGGTGCCCTCTTCGTATTGATCCTGCAAAAGGAGCCCGTGGCGGATCAATACTGGGTGGTGCACATTGCGGACCGCTTTGTGGAAAAGGATTACGGTTCCCTGATGCCCGGCGGATACGCGGACACCTATCCGAACCAGCTGGGGATCATCCTGGTGTTTTACTTCCTGGGAAAGCTGGTGGGAACAAATAACTACCTGCTGTTCCAGATTTGCAACGTGGTGGCGCTGGTGCTTTTGTACCGGAGTTTTGCAAGGCTTTCCGATCTTTCCGGGAGAAAGGCATCCCTGGGACTTCTGATCCTGACGGCGTGTGTGTTCTTTACGCCCGGATTTTTTTATCTCACCTTCACCTACGGAAATCTTATCGGACTGTCCCTGGTAATGAACGCCGTCCTCCTCTTTGAGCGTTTTGCCTCCGAGAAAAAGTGGTGGCAGATGATCACCGCGGTCCTGTGTTGTTATTTCGCAGTGGTGTTAAAGAGCAACTATCTGGTGTTCCTCATCGGCATGCTGGTCTACCTCCTGCTGCTTTTGATAAAACATCGGGAGCTGCGGCTGCTTCTGGGCATGGCCGGGATCGTTCTCGTGATGCTGCTGGAGGATCCCATCGCACGGGGACTCACCAAAGCTGTGACAGGCGTGACGGTTTCGGAGGGTTCTTCCATGTGGTCCTTCGTGGCCATGGGAATGATGGAGAATCCCCACCGCTACAACGGCTGGCACAACGGCTATGATATCGAGAGCTATCACGGGAATGCCTTTGATGTGGAGGCACAGGCGACGGAAAATAAGACGAAGGTGGACGAACTGGTGAACTATCTGGTTCACAATCGTGCTTACGCCATCTGGTTTTTCGGCGGGAAAAATGCGTCTGCCTGGACCAACCCCGATTTCCAGGGCTACTGGCTGAACCGGGCGGAGAGTGGAACGGTGAACGAACCTGCTTATCTCCGGAGGCTTTTTACCTTGCCGAAGGCTTCCGAACCCTTCTTGAATGCCTATACTTTCCTGATCTATCTGGGAGCGCTGCTGTATGCGCTGCTGGAGCGGCGGAAGTCCCGGGTGGGGTATTTCGCCATGAT
Organism: Lachnospiraceae bacterium; assembly: GCA_016286555.1. Classification (GTDB taxonomy): domain Bacteria; phylum Bacillota; class Clostridia; order Lachnospirales; family Lachnospiraceae; genus AC2028. The sequence goes on from JAEETA010000003.1 coordinate 82,373, forward strand.
CACGGTATTCGGTGGATTCCTCTTCCATACCGTGTGGGAGATCAAGGCCCAGTACATGCTCTTTTACTTCCTGTTGCTGATCCCGCTCTTCGTGGTGGGATGGCAGGATGTGGTGATGGCGTTGGAGACGGTGGTCCGGAAGAAACAAGCCACGACTGTATCCGGGAAGCACGATGGAGCACAGGAGAAAGCGGCGAACAGGACTGCTTTGAAGGATGAGGAGCGCGCAGATGAGGACGGAAAGAACTTCCGGATTCTTGCGATCACCTGCGGCACTCTGGTGCTGATCACGATTTTGGTTTATCTGCAGCTGATCCCTTCCCTCAACAATCTGGTTGCTCAGAGGGATACGGCATTCTATGAACAGCAGTTGGAGATCTATCCTTCCGACCGAATGAAGGAAGGCCGTTACAGGGTGATGTCAGCGTCCGGTACGTTTCTGAACTTGGATGCTGCATCAGGACAGGTGCATGCAGGATCTGCGGATGAGAAACTTCTGCTGACCCATTCTCGCAGTGATGATACTCTCTATATCCGTTTTTCCGACGGATCTGTCATGGAACTGATGAGTGCCGCCGCCGAAGCAGGGACCGGCGTTGCCGCAGGAGAGGCTTCCGATGAAATGACCCAGCGATGGAACTTTAAGCGGGTATCCGAGCCTCTTTCCGTAGGGGATGCAAACACCACCTGCGGGTATCTGCGATACGGCCCCTATAAGGCACTGTCCTGTGATCCCGCAACCGGAGCGGTGACACTGGAATGGTGGAACCTGCAGGACGAGAACCAGTTGTGGTATTTCACTGAGTGGGAGAAGCCCTGAGAATTGAATCAACGTAAGCGTCAAATCATCCGCTACCAGGTAAAAGATACGCCACTGGTTTCAGTGGCGCTGTTTCCTGCATTCGTCCGGTAGCGTGTCCGACCAGGGCATTAAATAGTCCAGGTCTGCAGGATCTATATTTCCTTTTTCATCACACCATTTCGGTAGCTCCGTCAGGAGATACTTGAAGTAGTGGTACGGCTTGAGGTCATTTAGCTTCGCCGTTTCCGAGATGCTGTAGACCATTGCGCTGGCGTTCGCACCCTTGGCTGTGTTGTGGAACATCCAGTTCTTCTTGCCCAGGCAGAAGGTTCGAATTGCCCTTTCCGACGCGGAGTTATCGATTGGAACCTCTCCGTCGTCCAGGAACACGCGAAGGTACTTCTCCTGATTTATGACATAGGCAAGGCCTTTCCCGGTTTCGCTCTTGGGTGGAACTGTGCCTGACATGATCTGCTGCTTTGCCCACGCAAAGAAGTCGTCAACCAGCGGTCGGATTTCTTTCTGCCGCTTTTGGAGACGTTCACTTGCAGAGAGCTGTTTCAGCTCCGTGTCTGCATTGTAGAACTCAGATATCCGCTGCAGTGCCTGGTAGGCAACTGATTGCCGGACAACGGATGGATCTTTTTTGTCCGCTGCCTTAACGGCATCGGCGAACGACCTGCGAGCATGCGCCCAGCAATTCGCATTTGTCAGATCATCCAGTTTCTTATCGACCAGATGATACTGCGACAGGCCGTCGGTCACAAGGACTCCTTTATAGTCCTTGTAGAATTCCAGAGGGATGTGATGATCCCGCCCCTTCTGATATTCATAGACCACGATCTTTCGATCCGAATAGAGTTCTCCGGATCGATGCACCCACATGTAGCACTTGCTGCTAGGATGCGTACTGTCCTTTATGACCTGTGTGGGTGTTTCGTCAGCCTGCGTGACATGTAGCGTCAGGAGTTCCTGTTTCATCCGCTCCACGAAGGGAGCAAAGTACTTCTGAGAGCACTGAATGATCCAGTTCGCCATAGTCTGTCTTGAGATGTTTACTCCGTTCCGCTGGAACTCCTGCTCAATTCGATGGAGCGCTGAAGAATTAACATACTTCACGTTCAAGATAGATGCCAGGAGTGACGGTGTAACGATGCTGTTCCGGAGTAGATCCTTGGGGCGGTTGCCGCGAAGAAATTCATCCTGATGGTCTCCATCGGTACCGACATACACTTCAACTGTATGGAGTTCAACCGTCCAGGATTCAGGTTCATGTCTGAGCCTCTTGTAGGTCTCATCCGGCATCCTGCGCCAGTTGCCCTTGCCATAGAAAGCATCCAGTTCCTCTTCCGGTATGCTATAGGGCGGGATCACTTCCTCCGGCAGGTCCTTAAGATTGAGGTCGCGAGTATTCTTTTTCTTGCGACGAACATACTCGATCACCTCATCTGCTTCGGGCTCCGGGAGGCTCTCGTCACAGGTTGCTTCCGCTTCATCAAAGAATGAGAGCTGACCTTCGATCATGTCCATCTTTTCGGAACGCTTGCCAAAGCGATAGTTGTTGGCAATACGAACCTGTTCGAGAAGGCGCTCGATATTCTCGTTCAGCTGCTCCATCTGGCCCTCCATCATGAGGATCATGGTGATCAGCTCTTCACGGCTGCTATTATTCAATTCCTCAAGGGTATGCTTGGCCATCCGATTGCTCCTTACGGGAATAATTATACCGAAAAAGCAGCAAAATAGCGAATTTCACGCTTCGAACGAACCGTCATAATGCCTATGGATCACGCCTCGTTAAACGGCGATGAAAGTAAAGAAATATAGAGTTTTCAAGGTTCAAAAAGATCTATTTTAAGTAAACCCAAGGACATCCAACGCCCTTGTGGGATGGTTAAAACCACTGATAAACACAGGATTCTTGCCTGTTTTTATAGCCTGAAAATTTCTCTGTTTTGCACAATCAGTAGGTTTTTCCGGGTGTTACATTCTTGATCTTTGGATCAAGTGGATTCAGACCCAACATAAGATAACGGAATTGCTCATCCGTGATGTCAGCAGCTTCGGCTTTTGTCCGCGGCCAGGACAGAGAACCGGCTTCAAATCTTTTGTATAAAAGCAGATAGCCGTCGCCCATCCACAACAAGCCCTTGATTCGATCCGACCGTCGCCCGCAAAAGAGGAACAAAGTCCCCTGCTCAAACGGGTTCTGATGGTAACGATCGCCAATGATCATGGCGAGGCCGTCGATACCCTTTCGAAGATCCACGGTTCCGCATGCCAGAACAACCCGCCGGATACCGGCAAAATCCTCAAGCATGTGATACCTCCATGATCAGCTTATGAAGGAGTGACTCCGAAATCTCGTTAGAGACCTCAAGCGTGATACCATTGCACTTGATCACCGCGACAGAAGCGAGATTACGCTGAACTTCCAACGATTGATCTGATCGAATCGGTGCCGGAAGTTGGATCTCTGCAAAAGACAGTTCTGTGGATGCCTGTTCCTTCACCGCAGGAGGGAGTTCAGCGTAAGCTTCTTTGCGGAATTTCCGAAGCCAGTAATAATACGTCTTGCGATTGACTCCATTCTGATCCAACCAGTCTTTCGCTGACATGCCTTCTGGTCTGGAAAGACATTGACGAACGATTTCCAACCAGTTGTTGCGGCGGATGTTATGTGTAATCTGATCCATGATAGCTAGCTCCTTTAGACTTTACTCGAAAAAACTAACTAGTTTTTTCGGCTAATCTAAAGTGTCTCATAAAGCGAGCTACTATCCTAGGCGCGTGATTTTACGCTTACGAATCAACAGAGTGCGGATGTGTTGATCTCTGTGAAGATTAGGATGAAACAGAAAGGCCCGACTGCCGAATGTGGCAGCCGGGTCTTTTTGCATCTTCTGTGATGTTCCTACGCATAGGCGATGTTCCGACATGGACCGGAATCGTTGCCTTGGCGCTTAAGCTTTTACTGTGAATCTGAATACACCATTCTCGGTTTTGAATTCATAGTCGGGCCTTACATAGATTCCAACCTCTCCCAGAGACAGTTCCACATAATGATCCCCTGCTTTCAGCGGGATCACGTCCACATCCTCGGGACTGCGGAACCGGTACAGAGTCATATCCTCCGGCAGGTACACATACCGCCCGCTCGCATTTTGGGTATAGACCGGTGCGATCATGAAGGCCTTACCTACCAGCAGCTGATCCTCCACGGTACGGGCTCTTTCGTCTGCAGGGTATGCCAGGGACAGGGGCGTGAAGATCAGGTCATTTTCCTCCGCTGCCCGGGTAAAGGTATCATACAGATAAGGGATCAGCGCGTAGCGCAGGCGGATGAGATTCCGGAACAGATCTGTCTGTGCAAACTGATAGAGCTCCTGGTTCCGTGTACCCAGTGCCGCGTGGTTGCGGAAGAGGGGCGTGAACATGCTGATGGCCAGCCAGCGCAGCATCAGGTCCTCGGTGCAGTCACCACCGAAGCCTCCGGTATCTGCGCCGCAGAAGAGGAAGCCACACATGTTCAACGCGGGCAGCTGCTGGAGATTCAGCAGGAGATGGCTCCACCAGGATTTGTTGTCGCCGGTCCAGATGCCGCCGTAACGGTGCATTCCCACGTAGGAAGCACGGGAGAAGAGGAGATATTCACCCTTCGGCATCATTTTTTGAAGCGATTCCCCTGCGGCACGCGTCATGTAGTAACCGTAGAGATTGTGCACCAGGTCATGACGGAGGCGACGCCCCTTGTACTCGTGATAGAAAGTGCGGTAGTCTTCGGGTCTGTTGTTGATGCTGCCCATGAGATCCTGGAATCCGAAGAAGGTCCAGATGTCCATCTCCTCCATGGCTTTGTAATGCTCCAGTTCCTCAAAGACTTTTTTCAAGTGGTCCTCGGTGTAGAAGATGGCGGGCTCGTTCATGTCATTCCAGAAGCCTTCGATGCCCTGTTCTGTCAGGAAGCGGTACTTCTCGCCGAACCATTCTCTGGTCTCCGGTTTCAGGAAATCCGGGAAGTGCACTTTGCCGGGCCAGACGGCGGCTACCAGATCGGTGCCGTCTTCCTTTTTGCAAAAATACTCGCCCTGAACGCCTTCTTCGTAGACAGAATATCCCTTCTCAATTTTGACACCTGCGTCAATAATGGGGATCAGGCGAATGCCCCGATCCTTCATTTCCTGCACAAACGCAGGAAAATCGGGGAAGGCCTTTTCATCAATGGTAAAGTCCTTGAAATGATCCATATAATCGATGTCCATATAGATCATGCTCAAAGGAATATCCGCCTCCGCGTAGCGGTCTGCCACCTCACGGATGTCTGCCGCAGTCTTGTATCCCCAGCGGCTCTGGCCGAAGCCGAAAGCCCACTGCGGGGGCTGATAGCTTTTGCCGATGAGGGAACGGAACTCCCGGATGAGCAGGAGAGGATCTTCACTTTCCGCATAGTACAAAGCGGCATCGGAGGATGCGATGCGGATCTCCAGCTTCTTCAGATCGGTGTAGCCCACATCGAAGGTAACCTTCCCCGGGACATCCACGAAGAGGGCCTGAGCGGCGCCGTCGCCAAAGAGCAGCAGGAAGTTCTGAGAGGCATAGAGGGAGCGTTTGTCCTCCGTATGATTGGGGTCATCCGCATTATTGGAGACATAGATCCAGCCCCGCTTGTTGATTCCACGGAGGGTTTCTCCAAGACCGTAGACCAGCTCCCGGTCGGAGAGGGTGCGGGTGAGGATGATCTCACCGGCGGGATCATCCGCGGTGCATGCCTCGCGGGTATATTCCTTTGCCGGCTCTGTTTCGAGGCCTTTTCGGCAGATCGTAAAATCCTTCAGGAACGAAACCGATTTTTCTACTCCGGTAAATGACGACTCTGTCGTTTCTGCGGGTACCTCACAGAGGATTGCTTCCGTATCGATGGGATCTCCCAGGATCAGTTTTTTATACATAGTTATCAGTAATTCCTTGTCGTTTTTATTTGTTCTCTTTTTCATCCGTATCCGGAGTTTCCTTCTTCGGGTCTTCCGGCTTGTTTAGTTTTTTCCGGATCTTTCGCATTTCCAGCACATCCGGCGGCGGCCCCAGGATAACGGGCTTTCCCTGGTTCTTCGCCTTTTCATGCAGCTTTCGTCCGATAGGATCCATCGGCCATTCTTTTTCCGGTGTAGGCATACAGGTCTCCTTTTAATCGGCCCTCCAATCTTCGTTCCGTCTGGCCTGATTCTCCTTTTATTATAGTCATTGATGATTCGCAACTGCAAGAAGAACCTATGTTTTCAGACTATGCGCCATACGTATACACCTCCCGCAAAAGAAGTGAACATGAAGATACGCCTCTATGATATAATAAAACACATCAGGAGGTGATCAAAATGGATACGAAAGCTTTTTACAAACTGTCCTACGGCGTATTTTTTCTCGGCGTGAAATCCGGTGAGAAGGTGAATGCCTGCATCACCAATACCTGCATCCAGGTAGCGTCGAACCCGACGCGTATCGCCATCAGTGTGCTGAATAACAATTACACCTGTGAACTGCTGAAGGAATCCGGGAGCTTTGCCATTTCCCTGCTGGATCAGGATGCAACCTTTGACCTCATCAAACATTTCGGTATGCAGTCCGGCCGGAACGTGGATAAAATGGCCGCTTTCCAAATGCCGACAGACGCAGACGGGAATCCTTACCTGGGATGGGCTGCCTGCGCCATGTTCTCCGGAAAGGTGGTCAGCAGCCAGGATCTGGGCACCCATACCCTTTTCATCGCGGAAGTGACGGATGCAAAGGTCCTGAGCGATAAGGATCCCCTGACCTATGCGGACTATCAGAACCATGTGAAGCCAAAGCCGGAAGCGCCCAAGGAAGACCGTAAGATCGTGGGTTGGAGATGCAAGATCTGCGGCTATGTTTACAAAGGTGCGGAGCTGCCGGGGGATTTCAAGTGCCCTGTCTGCGGGCATTCCGCCGATGATTTTGAACCGGTTTACGAGTAGGCCGGGCAGATAAAATTGCCGATAAATACGCGAGAAAGAGCGAATGGATTGTGCGCTTTTTCGCAAGAAAGGTGTTGACTTTCCGTTTTTCCGGGTTTACAATGACTTATGTTAATAAGGTAATGAGATTAAGAGTGGCTTCGCGGCCACTCTTAGTTCGTGTCAGGGGGTATTTCTATGGGAAATGCGAAGCAGTACGAGGCAAAAACCGAAGAGCTGCTGAAGCCCATCACGGACGAATGCGGAGTCCGCATTTATGATGTGGAATGGGTGAAGGAAGGCAGCGAATACTATCTGAGAGCCTACATCGACAAGGACGGCGGTGTGGACATTAACGACTGCGAGAAGGTCAGCCGTGCCTTTAACGAGGTGCTGGACCGGGAGGACTACATCGATGAGGCATACATCTTCGAGGTCTCCAGCCCGGGACTGGGCAGAACCCTGAAGAAGGACAGGCACCTGGAGCAGAGCATCGGCGAGGAGGTGGAGATCCGCTTCTACAAGCCTACTGAGGATCCCTTCGGCGGCAGCGCCAAGTGCAAGGAACTCATCGGGCTCCTGCAGGGCTTTACGGCGGACACCATCACGGTACAGAACGAAGCCGGAACGGAAGCACAGATCCCTCGCAGCGACATCGCGAAGATCAGCCTGACCATTGATTTTTGACACAACAAAGAACAAAGAAACCGAAACCTACTAAAGAAAACGGAGGAAAACGAAAAAAATGAACACCGAACTGATGGAAGCACTGGACGCGCTGGAGCGTGAAAAAGGGATCGCCAAGGAAGTACTTTTCAAAGCGATTGAAGACTCCCTTCTCACCGCATGCAAGAACCACTTCGGCAAGGCCGACAATGTAAAGGTGGAGATTGACAGAGAGACCGGCGATTATCTGGTCTATGCAGCCAAGGAAGTGGTGAAGACGCCCGAAGAGGTCGAGGACGATATGCTCCAGATTGCTTTGGATGACGCCAAGAAGCTTGCCAAGTCCGTGAAGGTGGGAGATGTGCTGAATGTGGAGATCAAGTCCAAGGAGTTTGGACGTATCGCTACCATGAGTGCTAAGAACGTGATCCTTCAGAAGATCCGTGAGGAAGAGCGCAACGTCATTTACAACCAGTATTTCGAGAAGGAAAAGATGGTTGTTACCGGCGTGGTGCAGCGCTATATCGGCAAGAATGTCAGCATCAACCTGGGCAAGGCAGACGCCATGCTGAACGAGAGCGAGATGGTGAAGGGCGAAGAGTTCAAGCCCACCGAGCGCATCAAGGTTTACGTCCTTGACGTGAAGAACACCCCTAAGGGACCCCGCATCAATGTCAGCCGCACTCATCCGGAGCTGGTTCGCAAGCTCTTTGAGTCCGAGGTTTCCGAGATTTCCGACGGTATCGTCGAGATCCGCAGCATTGCCCGTGAGGCAGGCAGCCGTACCAAGATCGCTGTCTGGAGCAACAATCCCAACGTGGATCCCGTGGGTGCATGCGTCGGTATGAACGGCTCCCGTGTCAATGCCATCGTTGATGAGCTGGGCGGCGAGAAGATCGACATCGTTAACTGGGATGAGAATCCCGGAACTCTGGTGCAGAACGCACTGAGCCCCGCATCCGTTGTGGCAGTTTTCGCGGATCCCGATGAGAAGACCGCAAAGGTGGTAGTTCCCGACGATCAGCTGAGCCTGGCCATCGGCAAGGAGGGACAGAATGCCCGCCTGGCTGCAAAGCTTACCGGCTACAAGATCGACATCAAGTCCGAGACTCAGGCAAAGGATTCTCCCGGATTCCGTTATGAGGACTACATGTACGACGAGGACGAGTTCTATGATGAAGAGGGTTACGAAGGCGAGTATGAAGGCGACGTGATCCTGGACGACGAGGCGGAGGCTCCCGCTGACGGAGAGTAAGGAAATGCCTACAGACACTACGGGAAAAAAGAAGCCGCAGCGGCAATGCATCGGATGCGGCGAGCGGCATGACAAAAAGGATCTGATCCGTATCGTGCAGTCCCCGGAAGGAAAGCTTTCGGCGGATGCTACGGGAAGGAGCCAGGGCAGGGGCGCATACATCTGTCCGAAGCCGGAATGCCTGCAGAAAGCCGTGAAAAAAAGAGGCCTGAACCGGGCCTTCAAGCGGGAGATCCGTCCGGAGGAACTCACCGCTGTCACGGAGGATTTTTCCCGGATCTGCGATCAGCTCGCAGGGACAGGAGGCGGAAATGACGGAACATGAGCACATCCTTTCCATGCTGGGTCTGGCCGCAAGAGGCAGGAATCTGACCAGCGGCGAAGATCAGGTGCTGGACGCCGTGCGAAGCGGCAAGGGCAGACTGGTCATTGTGGCCGGAGATGCCTCAGAGAATACGAAAAAGAAGTTTCACGACAAATGTACGTACTATGATGTACCGTTTCGCCTGTTCTCCGCGAAGGAGGAGCTGGGACATGCCATCGGCAGGCAATCGCGCACCAATGTGTGTGTCCTGGATGCGGGACTGGCGAAGAAGATATCAGATTTAATCGATTCAAACAAAGAGGAGTAACATGGCAAAAATCATTATCAAAGATCTTGCAACGGAACTGGGCATGTCCAACAAGGAGGTGTTGGCCATTGCTGCAGAGAAAGGGATTGAGGCAAAGGCTTACAACAGCTCTGTAGAGCCTGCCGATGCGGATAAGATCCGTGCGGCTGCCGGAAAGGGAGGCGCAAAAGCCCCCGCTCCCGAAAAGAAAGAGCCTGCAAAGGAGCAGAAGGCGGTAAAGGAAGAAGCCCCCGCAGCTCCTGCACAGAAGGTGGAGAAGCCCGCAGAGCAGCAGGCAAAACCTGCAAATGCGGACAGCGCACAGAAGGCACCCGCACAGAGCAAGCCTGCGCAGAAGGGGGATGCTCCCGCAAAGGGGAACAGACCTCAGGGTGAGAATGCGCCCAAAAAGAAGAACATCAGCATGGTATTTAACCCCCAGTACTCCCGCATGAACGGCGGTCAGGGCGGCGGCAGAGATAATCGCGGCGGCCAGGGCGGCGGATACCAGAGAAATAACGGCGGCGGCTACAACAATCCCCGTCAGGGAAACAGCCAGCCTACTTATGCCAGAACTCCTATCAAACCTCTGACACCTCCTTCCGCGACTCCCAGCGTGAACATGGTGCCCGAGCATCATAATCAGCCGAAGAAACCTGCACCCGAGGCAGCAAAGGTGAACCCCTCCGTCACCGAAGCAGCGCCCGTAGCTCCCGCAGCACCTCAGCAGCAGGAGAGACCCGCGCAGGCACCTCGTCAGAACACCGGCTCCGCAGATATGAATCGCGGCGGCGCTCGTGACACGGGCAGAGACCAGCGTCAGTTCCAGGGCAGACCCCAGGGACAGCAGCAATCCGGAGGAAGGAGCGCAGGCGGCTATGGCAACAGAAACGGACAGGGACAGCAGGGACAGGGCTCTTACGGCCAGAGACCTTATCGCCAGGGGCAGGAAAACGCGGGGGGCGGTCAAAGGGGCTCTTATGGTAATGCAGCTCCTGGCCGCGGCTATAATAATACTGGCAGAGGTCAGAGACCAGGTGGGGGACAGGGAGGTTCCTTTGGTGGAGGACGCCCGCAGCCGGGTAAAGGCTTTGGCGGCGCGCCTGCGGCCGGCGACAAGGGCGGAAGAAACGACCGCCGCGGAAAAGGAAACGACCGCAAGAACAAGGAAGTAACATATACCGAGGGAGATGACAGCAAGCTGAATCGCCCCGGACGTTTCATCAAGCCTGTGAAGAAGGTGGAGGAGGCTCCCGAGGAGGTGATCAAGGTGATCACCCTGCCCGAGACCATCACCATCAAGGATCTGGCAGACAAGATGAAGCAGCGTCCCGCGGACATCATCAAGAAGCTGTTCCTGGCAGGTAAGATCGTTACCGTGAACCAGGAGATCTCCTATGAGGATGCCGAGAATATCGCAATGGAGTACGAAATCCTCTGCGAGCACGAGGTGAAGGTCAATGTCATCGAGGAGCTCCTGAAGGAGGAGGACGAAGCAGAAAGCGAAATGGTTTCCAGACCTCCCGTTGTCTGCGTTATGGGTCACGTCGATCACGGTAAGACATCCCTGCTGGATGCTATCCGTAATACCAATGTGACCGACCGCGAGGCCGGCGGTATCACCCAGGCCATCGGTGCATATACCGTCAACATCAAGGGCAGATCCATCACCTTCCTGGATACCCCCGGACACGAGGCATTTACCGCCATGCGTATGCGCGGTGCTAACGCTACGGATATCGCGATCCTGGTGGTGGCAGCCGACGACGGTGTCATGCCCCAGACCGTTGAGGCAATCAACCATGCAAAAGCAGCAGGCGTCGAGATTATCGTCGCCGTGAATAAGATCGATAAGCCTTCCGCAAATGTGGACCGCGTAAAGCAGGAGCTGTCCGAGTACCAGCTGATTCCCGAGGATTGGGGCGGCAGCACCGTGTTTGCCAACGTCTCTGCGAAGACCGGAGAGGGCATCGATTCCCTGCTTGAAATGATCCTTCTGACCAGCGATGTGCTGGAGCTGAAGGCAAATCCCAACCGTCGTGCGAGAGGTCTCGTTATCGAGGCCGAGCTGGACAAGGGCCGTGGTCCCGTGGCTACCGTTCTGGTGCAGAAGGGTACCCTGAAGGTGGGCGATTTCATCTCCGCCGGTGCATCCCACGGTAAGGTCCGTGCCATGATCGACGACAAGGGCAGAAGAGTGAAGGAAGCCCTTCCCTCCGTGCCCGTAGAGATCCTCGGTCTGTCCGATGTACCTGAGGCAGGCGAGGTCTTTATCGCACATGAAAATGACAAGACTGCCAGATCCTTCGCCGAGACCTACATGGCGGAGAACAAGCAGAAGAAGATCGAAGAGACTCAGGGCCGCATGAGCCTGGAGGATCTGTTCTCCAAGATCCAGGAGGGCAACCTGAAGGAGCTGAACGTCATCGTCAAGGCAGACGTCCAGGGTTCCGTGGAAGCCGTGAAGGAGAGTCTGACCAAGCTGTCCAACGAAGAAGTTGTGGTACGCTGCATCCATGGCGGTGTGGGTGCCATCAACGAGAGCGATGTGAACCTGGCAAGCGCATCCGATGCCATCATCATCGGATTCAACGTTCGCCCCGATGCCACCGCTAAGGACAAGGCAGAGCAGGAGAATGTGGACGTACGTCTCTACAATGTCATCTATCAGGCCATCGAGGATATCGAGAAGGCTATGAAGGGCATGCTGGATCCCGTCTTCGAGGAGAAGGTCATCGGCCACGCCGAGGTACGTCAGATCTTCAAGGCATCCGCTATCGGAAACATCGCAGGTTCCTATGTGCTGGACGGCGAGATCCGCAGAGGATGCAAGGTCCGTATCACCCGTCAGGGTGCGGACGAGCCCGTCTGGGAAGGCGAGCTGGCATCCCTGAAGAGATTCAAGGATGATGTAAAGGAAGTAAAGGCCGGCTTTGAGTGCGGTCTCGTATTTGAAGGGTTCGACAAGATGCAGGAGGCAGACGTAGTCGAGGCTTACATCATGGTCGAGGTACCCAGGTAAGACAGGTAAGAAATGAGAAAGAACAGTATTAAAAACACAAGGATCAACGGGGAGGTGCAGAAGGTCTTAAGCGAGATCATCCGCAACGAGATCAAGGACCCTCGCATCAGCCCCTGGACCAGTGTGGTTGCCGTGGAAGTGGCTCCCGATCTGAAGACCTGTAAGGCATGGATCTCCGTGCTGGGTTCGGAGCAGGACCGCATCTATACGGAGCAGGGATTAAAAAGCGCAGCTTCCTTCATTCGCAGGGAGCTGGCTCACACCCTGAATATGCGCTCCACGCCGGAGATCACCTTCCTGATGGACCAGTCCATCGAGTACGGTGTCAACATGTCCCATCGCATCGATGAGGTGATCGCGGAAGACAACAGCCACCATGTGTCGGAGGAAACGGATGATTGATTTGATCAAGGAATGCGAGGGCGCCCGGACCATCGGGATCAGCGGCCACGTTCGTCCCGATGGGGATTGCGTGGGTTCCTGCCTTGCGCTTCGCAAATATCTGCTGAACGCTTTCCCCGATGTACAGGTGACGGTCAATCTGCAGACCCCCCCCAGGATCTTTCATAACCTGGCGGGTTACGAAGAGGTGCAGACGGAATTTCCCGAGCAGCCTCGCTATGATGTTTATTTTGCACTGGATTGCAACAGAGAACGCCTCGGCCCTGCCGGTGACTATTTTGATAATGCCGTCAAGACCATCAACATCGATCATCACGTCAGCAACACCGGCGTAGGTCAGATCAATGTGGTGGAGCCCGAGATCAGCTCAACCGGAGAGCTCCTCTATACGCTCTTCGACAAAAAGTATATGGATGCCCAGGTGGCGGAGGCCCTGTATGTGGCCATGATCCACGACACGGGCGTGTTCCAGTATTCCTGCACTTCGCCGCAGACCATGCGGATCGCGGCGGATCTGATGGAGTACGGTCTGAACTTCCCCGTGATCATTCAGGAGACCTTCTACGAGAAGACCTATCTCCAGGCCCAGATCATGGGAAGGTGTCTGATGGAGAGTGTCCGTTTTATGGACGGACGCTGCATTGTCAGTGCAGTGGATCGCAAGACCGCAGAGTTTTACGGCGTACTTCCGAAGGATTACGAGGGCATCGTCAATCAGCTCATCAACATCAAAGGGGTGGATTGCGCCCTGTTTATGTATGAGACGGATACCCTGGAGTTCAAGGTGAGCCTCCGCTCTTCCGAAGCGGTGGACGTATCCAAGGTCGCGGAGCATTTCGGCGGCGGCGGACACGTGCGCGCAGCAGGCTGCACCATGAAGGGTACCTTCCACGACTGCGTCAATAATCTCTCCAAATATATCGCGGAGCAGATGTCATAAGTGCCGGTTTAGAGCATAGGAGGATCCCGCGTTTTTTTCGCGGGATTTTCTATGAAAGAGAGTTTTATGGAGTTTCATGCAGACAACTGAGCAATACAACGGAATCATCAATGTTTATAAAGAGCAGGGCTTTACCTCCTTTGACGCAGTAGCGGCACTGCGTGGGATCCTCCACCAGAAGAAGATCGGTCACACCGGAACTCTGGATCCCATGGCCACCGGCGTCCTGCCTGTGTGTCTGGGCAAGGGTACGGGCGTGGTAGAGCTCCTGACGGACTGGGATAAGGAATATGTGGGGGAACTTCTGACAGGACTGTCAACAGACACCCTGGATGTGACGGGGCAGCGCACGGGAGGAGATCCCGCACTGGCAGCAGCCCTTTCCCCGGAACAGATCCGTGAGGCCGTGTTTTCCTTCCTGGGAGGATATGATCAGATCCCGCCCATGTACTCCGCCCTGAAGGTGGACGGTCAGCGCCTCTACGACCTGGCCCGGAAGGGACAGGAGGTGGAGCGAAAGCCCAGGCCTGTGAAGATCCATGAAATGGAGATCCTGTCGGAGGGAAGTGAGGAAATCACTTCGGAATCGGGAGAGACCTTTACCGTACCCACGGTGCGGTTCCGGGTGCTTTGCTCCAAGGGAACTTACATCCGGAGTCTTTGTGACGACATCGGAAACAAACTGGGCTGCGGCGGCTGCATGAAGTCGCTGGAGCGCACGGCAGTAGGGCCCTTTACTCTGGAGAACGCAAAGCGGTTGAAGGAGATCGAAAGTCTCCGGGATGCGGCGTTATCGCGGGGAGAGTTCCATCATCGGGATAATCGGGGAAATGACTGCCCCCCGGGAGAAGTGCTGGGAATCCTGCCCATCGACCTGTTGTTCCGGGATCTGCCGGAGGCAAGGGCGCTTCCCGCAGGGGAAAAACTCCTGCAAAACGGAAATCCGGTGAAGGCATCGCTGCTGCAGGGATGTCCGGATGCAGAAAGGCTTCGCATCTATCTGGAAGATGACACCTTTGTCGGAATCTTCCGAAAGAGCGGCGAGTTGTACAAGCCGGAGAAGATTTTTTTGATCTGAGTTTTACACAAGGGAATGGAATCAGACATGAGATATAATGCGTTTATCAGTTACAGACATTCGGAACTGGATATGTTCGTGGCAAAGCAGGTGCACCGGAGACTGGAGACCTTCCGTGTCCCCCGCAAGGTGCAGAAGGCCACGGGCGTCAAGAATATCAAGAGGGTGTTCCGCGACCAGGAGGAGCTTCCCATCGGAAGTGACCTGGGGGATAACATCAGCACCGCTTTGCAGGAATCGGAATTCCTGCTGGTGATCTGCTCTCCCAGAACCCCTCAGTCCTACTGGGTTCAGACGGAGATCAAGACCTTCATCTCCATGCACGGCAGGGAGAATGTGCTGGCTATTCTCATTGAGGGCGAGCCCAACGAGTCCTTCCCGCCGGAGCTGCTGACGGATGAAAAAGGAAATCCCGTGGAGCCTCTGGCAGCGGATGTCCGCGGCAAGGATATGCGGGAGGTGAAAAAGAAGCTCCGGACGGAGATCATGCGTCTGGCAGCACCTCTGCTTCACTGCAGTTATGACGATCTGCGGCAGCGCCACAAAGAGCGTCAGATGCGGAGAGCCTTTGCTTTTATGACTGCGGGCCTGGTGCTGGCATCCGGCATTGCGGCAGCAGCTATCTACACTGCGAAGACGGTGCATGATGCGGCCGTAAAGGTGGAAGCGGCTTACGAAGAGACCCAACGTGCGTACGAGGCGGAGCAGGAAAGTCTTCGTCTGCAGAAGATCGCTTATCGCGAACAGCTCATCAGCCAGTCCAAGGTCCTGGCGGAGACCGCAGAGGACCTGCTGAAGGAAGGCGACCGTATGCGGGGTATCGCCGTAGCATTGGCAGCCCTTCCCTCCGAGGAGAATGACAGACCCTATGAGCCCAGGGCAGAGATGGCCCTGAATGAAATGCTCTATGCATACAATTCCGGCGCAGAGCTGGAGCCGGACCGGATCGTATCCATGCCTCTTCCGGTGAGTGATTTCAAGCATAACCCGAACGGGGATAAGATCGTAGTCAGCGATAATTCCGATGAGGTGGCTGTTTTTACCACCGTTGACGGAAAGAAGCTCTTTAGCGTACCTGCTCCTCTGGATGACAGAAATGACACCTATGATCTGCGGGATATGCTCATGACGGGAGATGACACCACTGTCATTGCGTATGAGAACAGTGTTTCCGCTTATGATTTGGAAGGAGAGCTTCTCTGGACCTTCTCCTATTCGGAATTGGTCGAGGGTCTGCGCTATTCTTCCGAGCAGGATCTCATTGCCATTGTGTCCCAGCGCACCATCGATTTTGTCAGACCCGGTGGCAGGATTGCCTGCACTTATAACGTGCCGGAGGAGGAGCCCAGAACCTTTATCGATGCCTGCGGTTTTTCCCCGGATGGAAAGACCTTTGCCTGCACCTTTTATAAGACTTCCTTCTCTCTGTACTCCGATGCGGAGGATACGGATGAGCGGGGGCATGTAGCCATAGTGGATACCGCAAGCGGTGAGGGCAGGATCGTCCGTGTATCCGCGGGGTATCTTGCTGAGTTATCCTTTGTGGATAACGAGAGATTTGCCGTGGCTGTGGCTGAGGAAGGAGAGCGGTTGCTCCTGACCGGAAACGGCAGCATCGATTGTGTGAATACGGTCTCCGGGGCCACGCTCTGGAGTTCCCCTTACCAGTTCAATGCCAATGTGCTGCAGAGCAGCAGTCTGGAGATGTTCTGCAGAGAGATCGAGGATGAAAACGGCAACAAGGGAAATAAAGTCGACATCACGGTTGACAGGAATTTCTATGATTACGATGCCGCTGACGGAAAGCTCTGCTTTACCTTTGAGTGCAGTTCTCCCATCACCGGACACAATGCGGCACCGGGAAACAGCATCCTGGCCATGTTTGAGCGGGACGGCACCATCGATTATCTGGATGCGGAAGCCGGAAGCGTTTATTCGGACAACAGAGACAATACGGATCTGACCACCCTGAAGGGCGCTGCCCGGAAGGGATGCCTCGTGATCATGGGGTACAAGTCCCCCGATATCGTCCTCCTTCGTTACATGGAGGGAGAGGGTAAGACCGAGATCGGATATTACGAGGATTACCTGTCCAATGTGGAATTCAGCGAGGACGGCACTCTGATCCTTCTGGATTACGGTCGGAAATACGAAGTCCTGGATGCGCAGACCTACGAGACGGTCTGCAGCGGCGGTGACGGCGAGGAACATGTGAACTTTGTCAGTCTGACGCCTGATGATCAGATCCTTCTGTTCCGGGGAAGCTTCCTGGAGCGGATCGATCCCGTCACCGGAGAAAGCGTGAAGCTGGATGCGGATGACTATGAGTTTGCAGAGACCATCTATTATCCCGAAGTGGAGCGTCTGGTGTGCTTCGGCAGAGAGTCGGCTGTCATCGACACGAAGGAGATGCAGTACGTCTACACCGATATCCCGGATCTGTATGCGGAGTACTACACCCATACCATGGCGGGACTGGGCGGTAAGGACAGTGAGATCCTCTGCATGATGCGCAGCGACAATACGCTCCACATCGTAAATCTGAAGGATGGGTCCGAACTGGTGGTGGACCGGGAGGAGTTAAAGACTCTGTCAGGCTATGACCACAAGGAGGGCATGACCGTGAGCCGTGACGGAAGCAAGGTGGCTTTCTTCTGTCTGGACGGCTACGCAAGAGTGCTGGATACTTCCGACGGACACGAGGTGGCAGCCATTCCTTTCACTGCCAGAAGAGAGATGTTCCTGGGATTCTCCCCCGACGGAAGCAAACTGATGCTGCAGGGAGATGACTACTATTTCCGCGTCTTCGATCTGGAGACCGGAAAGCTGGTCTACCTGTCGGATACCCAGTTCTATACCGTTGCTCAGGCAAAATATGAAGAGGAGTCCGGGATTATCATTCTCCGCGCAGGCGTGTATCTGTATGTGTTTGACGCGGATTCCTACGGATGTATTCTGGCGGTTCCTTATGGCAAGGACATGAATCTGAAGGCAAAGCAGGTACTCACGGTGTCCAGGCACACGCTCTACTCCTTCCCGTATCGTACGCTGGAGGAGCAGATCGAGCTGGCTCATGAGACACTGGGAGACTACGTGCTTTCGGAGGAGAGCAGGATACAGTTAAACGTGGATTAAACAGGGGCGAAAAATCATTGTGCGATCATGCTTGCATGAATCGCGCGGTGAATTTGAGCCCCGTCGACCATGAGGAAGAAGTCATATCCTGCATTGCGGGATATGACGGGATTCCGAATGGGCGTAGGATGGCGGGAGTTCCGCAGGAACGAAGCCATCCGTGTTAAGATTAAGACGAGACATACATCAGGGAGGAAAACAGATGAAGCTGACAGATCTTTCACCTTTTAATGAGATCGTGATCCAATGTCATGACAATCCGGATGCGGATGCACTGGGCTCCGGCTTTGCGCTTTTGCATTATTTTTCCTCTCTGGGGAAAAATGTGCATTTCATCTACAGCGGCAGAGCGAAGGTGACCAAGAGCAACTTAAAACTCATGATCCAGGAACTGGAGATCGCGGTCACCTATGTGAAGGATGAGGTTGCCTTTGCCAAGGCCGTGGCTGCGTGGCGCGGCATGGAAGGCACCGTAACCGACGGGCCCGAACTGCTGTTGATGACAGATTGTCAATACGGTGAAGGTAATGTGACGAAGTTCCCGGCGCAGACCGTTGCGGTGATCGATCACCATCAGGTGACGGGCTCCCTGCCGGAGCTGCACGAAGTGCGCAGCAAGAACGGCAGCGCCTGCACCATCGTCTGGGATATGATGAAGCAGGCAGGTTACGATTTTGGTCGTGACTGGAGAGTGTCCACTGCGCTGTACTACGGACTTTTGACGGATACCGGGAACTTTGCGGATCTGCGGCATCCGCTGGACAGAGATATGCGGGAAGCGCTGGACATTGATGCTACCCTGATCCGTCGCCTCTGCAATTCCAACCTGTCTCTGGAGGAGATGAAGGTGGCAGGTGTGGCCCTCATCAGTAATGAGTACCACGAGGATCACCGCTATGCCATCATTCAGTCCGAGCCCTGTGATCCCAACATTCTGGGACTCATCAGCGATTTTGCCCTTTCCGTGGACACGGTGGATATGTGTCTGGTGTACACCGTGCTTTCCGACGGTATTAAATTCTCCGTCAGAAGCTGCATCCGGGAGGCGAAGGCAAGCGAGCTGGCAGCTTACCTTTCTGCGGACATCGGTTCCGGCGGCGGCCATCTGGACAAGGCAGGCGGATTTTTGCAGACAGCCCTGATCATCGAGAAATACCCGGAGTATGATTTTTCCCAGAGCAACCGCTTCCTGCAGATCATCCGCGAGGTGCTGCGGCAGCGCATGAGCGAGTACTTCGACAGCTTCGATGTCATCGACGTGAAGAAGGATAAGCTGAATGAGGATGAGGTGGAGCTCTATCACAAGGTGCCCATGACGGTTGGCTACGTGAAGGCTTCCGATGTGGCTCAGGTGGGCTCCGATATCGTGATCCGTACCCTGGAGGGGGACATCCATCTGACGGTGGAGCCGGATCATTACATCATGATCGGCATCAAGGGAGAGGTGTATCCCATCCACGAGAAGAAATTCCTGGCAGGGTATGAAAAGCTGGACGAGGTCTACAACCTGCAGCTGGAGTATGAGCCCAGGATCACCAAGGGCAAGGAGAGCATCCTGCTGCTTCCCTACGCAAAGCAGTGCCGCACCACGGGCAAATCCCAGATCCTGGCCCGGAAGCTGACAAAGCCCATGAAGGTCTTTACCGAGTGGGACAGAGAAGGCTATATGTATGGCAAGGTGGGCGATTACGTGGCCTGCCGCATGGACGACCACAGCGATATCTATATCGTTGACGGCGATATTTTTGCAAACAGTTACGCCCCCGGTGAATAAGGGGTTACGAGGTTCAGCTTGGAGATCATTACCGGAACGGAAGAATTTCATATTGAAGCGGACACGGCGGTGGCCATCGGAAAATTCGACGGCGTGCACCTGGGACACAGGCGCATTCTGGAGGAGATCCTGAAAAAACAGAGCGAAGGCCTCCGATCCTGTGTGTTTACCTTTGATCCGTCCCCGGCGGTGCTCTTTGGCGGTGGTGATGTCCGGGAACTCACCACCCGGGAGGAAAAGCGGCTCCTGCTGCAGCGAATGGGTGTGGAGATCCTGATCGAGTATCCCCTGAGCTTTGAAAATGCGGCGACGCCCCCGGAGATCTTTGTCCGGGAGATCCTGATCGAGCGCATGGGTGCAGGCTTCCTGGCTGCGGGCCCGGACCTGTCCTTCGGCGCAGGCGGCAGAGGAAATCTGGAGCTCCTGCGGAAAATGGCACCGGAAAGCGGTCTGGAGATCAGCGAGATCCCCAAACTTCTCTTTGAGGACGGGGGAGAGACGAAGGAGATCAGTTCTTCCCTGATCCGTTCCTTTGTGGAAGCGGGCCGGATGGAAGAAGCGGGAGAGTGCCTGGGCACGCCCTATCCCATTCTTGGAAAGGTGGTGCAGGGTGCGC
Organism: Lachnospiraceae bacterium; assembly: GCA_016286555.1. Classification (GTDB taxonomy): domain Bacteria; phylum Bacillota; class Clostridia; order Lachnospirales; family Lachnospiraceae; genus AC2028. The sequence goes on from JAEETA010000003.1 coordinate 102,643, forward strand.
ATCTGGGACATACCCTTGGTTTCCCCACAGTGAATGTGGAGATTCCGGAAGAAAAACTCCTGCCGCCCTACGGCGTGTACACTTCCGTGATGACGGTGGACGGACGTGAGTATCAGGGTATTACCAACATTGGCTGCAAGCCTACGGTGGCTTCCGGCATACGCCCTCTCGCGGAAACCTACCTCTATGATTTTGACGAGGAGATCTACGGGAAGGAAGTGCTGATCGGCCTGAAGGCTTTCAAGCGTCCGGAGCGGAAGTTCCCCGATGTGGAAGCCTTAAAGGAGCAGCTGCGGCAGGATATTGAAAACTGCAGGCCCTGAGGATGGCGGATTTTGATCAGGAGATTTTGATATATTAGCCAGGCGAGGAGAATTGGATTTTGCGAAAGAAAGCGTACGGAAAAGCGGTGGTCCGGGGCGTGCTGCTGGCAGCGGCGATGATGCTGTCAGGGTGCGGAGCGGGCGGATCTGCAGGATCGGATGAAGGCGCCGTGAGCACGGAAACGGCGCAGACAGAGAGCGAATCGGAAAATACGGCCTCGGGGGAAGCCTCGCAGCCGGCAGAAGGAACAAAAGAGCAGGAGGATGTTTCAATGGACTATGCAGAGCTTTTCAAGGATGTGAAGGTGGCACAGAGCTTCAAGGGAGCGACAAACTGCAACCCCATCATCGAGCAGCACTACGGCGCAGACCCTTATGCGCTGGTGTACGGCGACGAGGTGTATTTTTACATGACTGCCGATGCCTATGAGTACGATGCCAAGGGAGAGATCTCGGAGAATACCTACGGCAAGATCCGCAGTCTCTATGTGGTTTCTACGAAGGATATGATCAATTTCACCGACCACGGCGAGATCACCATTGCGGGCGAAGGGGGAGCAACTACCTGGGCACACAATTCCTGGGCCCCTGCGGCAGCGTGGAAGGAGATCGACGGTAAGCCCAAGTTCTTCCTGTATTTTGCGGACAACGGCGGCGGCATCGGCGTGGTTACCGCTGACAGCCCCGTGGGACCTTTCCGGGACGAGCTGGGTCACGGCCTGATCCGCAGAGATATGGAAAATTGCGGTAATGTGGAGTGGCTCTTTGATCCCGCAGTGCTGGTGGATGATGACGGCAGAGCTTACATCTACTTTGGCGGCGGCGTGCCGAAAGGAAAGGCCTCCCATCCCATGACCGCAAGATGCGCGGAGCTGGGGGAGGACATGATGAGCCTGAAGGGGGTACCCGAGGTCATCGATGCGCCTTACCTCTTTGAGGATTCCGGCATCCACAAGTTCGGTGATACCTATTATTACACCTACTGCAGCAATTTCAGCGTGGACGCGGAAGGCACCGCGGAGTACGGTTTTGAGAACGGCGAGATCTGCGTCATGGAGAGCAAGAGTCCCCTGGGACCCTTCACCTTTAAGGAGCGGATCCTGAAAAATCCCGGCGCATACTTCGGCGTGGGCGGCAACAATCACCATGCAGTGTTTGAATTCAAGGATCAGTGGTATATCACCTACCACACCCGTATCCTGGAGACCGCGCAGGGCATTCAGAAGGGCTATCGCAGCACCAGCGTCGAGCCCATCAGCATCGCTGAGGACGGCACCATCGGCAACATCGTCATGACAAAGAACGGCCGCAAGCAGGTGGGTGCGCTGAATCCCTATGAGACCATTAACGGTGCCACCTTCGCAGTGATGGGCGGTGTGGATACCGCTCCTGCGGATGAAGTGAGCAAGGAGTACGGTTGCGGCAATCTGCTGCTGACCGCCATCGATACCGGAGATTTCGTAATGCTCCGGGGCGTGGACTTCGGCGATAAAGGTGCTACGAAGATCAAAGCTACCGTCCGCACGAATGGCCAGACTGGCGCGGTCCGCATCACCACCCGTTTTGCCACCGGCGATGTGGCAGGATACCTTCCCATCAGCGGAGAGGGAGATACGGTGGTCTGCGAGGCGGAGCTGGATGCACCTCTGACGGGGATCCAGGATGTGTACTTCACCTTCAGCGGAGAAGGATACGAGATTTTGGACTGGGTCTTTGAATGATGATACAAGGGTCATAAGTCAAAACTGCGAGTTATGCTTGCATAAACGAGCATTTTGACTTAAGGACCCGAACAAACATGAGCAAGTAGCAATTTCCTGCGAAGGCAGGAAATTAGCGGATTGCGAATGCATGACAACAGAGCGCAAAGCGGTCTGTTGTAGTGTAGAATTGCGAGAGTTGCGCAGCAACGGAGCAATTTGTTGTATCAGATAAAACAGAAACTGCACCGCTCGTACCGTTTCCGCAATGCCCTTATTATAGTGAAGAAACGGAAACGGAACGGAAACGATTAAGTGACCGTAAAATGTGGATTTTACAGGGGTTGACAATAATTTTGTCAGCCCCTATAATTTATTTGTAATATTTTTGTAACATTCGATTTGCACAGAGGCGAAATCAGGGGATTGCGCCTCGATTTTATGGGGATACGATTCATGAGAGTTTCAGTTGCAGCCAAGATCATAGCGGGCGGCCTGCTGGCAGCAGGTCTTTTTCTGGTGCCCGGGACCTGCGCTCAGGCGGAGACTACCAATTCCATCATCGGCGGGGGCGGCGTTGCTGGCGTGACCGGCATCACCGATCTGACCGAGGATGAGCTCATCGCCATGGCGGAAGAGTCCGAAGGATCTTTTTACGGCTACACCAATATCGGCATCTGCAATGTGGAAGAGGGCAACCTGAATGTCCGTGCTGCCGGCACTTCCGACGCTTCCATGCTGGGCAAGCTTCCCAGAAACGCAGCATGCGAGATCCATTACATCGACGAGAACGGCTGGGCACAGATCACTTCCGGTGAAGTGAACGGCTGGGTGAATTCCGAGTATCTGCTGATGGGTGCCGAGGCGAGAGTGAAGGCACACGAGCTGGTCCGTACCGTAGCACTGGTCCAGACCAACGGCCTGAATGTCCGCGAGGAGCCCAGCACCGATTCTGCTATCCTTACCCAGATGCTTAAAGGGCAGGAGCTGGAGTTCGTTCAATATGTAGACAACGGTTGGATCGAGGTGACGATCGACGCCGATACCTGCTACGTGGCAGGGGAATATGTGGAAGTTACCGAGATGCTGGACGTGGCAGTTACCATGAAGGAACTCCTCTACGGCCAGGGCATTTCCGATACCCGCGTTGCTATCTGTGAGTATGCAAAGCAGTTCGTAGGTAACCCTTATGTATGGGGTGGCACCAGCCTGACCAAGGGCTGCGATTGCTCCGGATTCGTCATGGTGATCTTCAAGAAGTGGGGCTACTCCTTGAGCCACTCCTCCAGAGCACAGGCCAACGAGGGAACCAAGATCAAGTTCTCCGAGATCAAGCCCGGCGACCTGATCTTCTACGGCAACAGCCGCGGAACCATCAACCATGTGGGTATCTACCTGGGCAACGGACAGGTCATTTCCGCATCCAGCCCCAAGACCGGTATCCGTATCTCTCCTTACAACTACCGTACTCCTCTGAAGTATGTGAGAGTGATCAAAGACTAAAGACCGTAAGACAGTGCGGCAAAATAAATATTTACAATTATCAAGGGATATGGTAACATATCCCTTGTGTTGTGTAATGCGGGCACTCGGTTTGCGGCTTCTCCGGCCGGGGCTTAGTGTTTCGCCAAATTATGTGGCGCTAAAAGCGCATTAGGAGGTTTTTCAAATGATCACCAAAGAGAAAAAGACAGCCATCATGAACGAGTATGCAAGAACCCCCGGCGACACCGGTTCCCCGGAAGTTCAGGTTGCAGTGCTCACCGCAAGAATCCAGGAGCTCACCGAGCACCTGAAGGAGAACCCCAAGGATCATCATTCCCGTCGCGGAATGCTGAAGATGATCGGCCGTCGTCGTGGCCTTCTTGACTATCTGAAGCAGGTAGACATTGAGAGATATCGTGCTCTGATCGAGAAGCTTGGCCTGAGAAAGTAATCCTAAACTTTACGCGAAAGAATGGGAAACTATGCCGGCGGCATATTTTTTCATTCTTTTTGCGTAATTGGAGCATTTTCTGGTAACTCGGAATAAAGAGTGTCCACCGAGACCGCTGAAAAGCGTGCGAGGGATTCTCGTATTTTTTTCAGTAGTTTCGGTACCTTTTTATTCCTTGTAATAAATCGCCGAAAGGCAAAGGAGGTACCATATGGCATACCGGACTTATGAAATGGAACTGGCCGGCAGAACCCTGAAGGTCGACATCGATCGTGTGGGTAAGCAGGCAAACGGCTGTGCGTTCATGCACTACGGTGACACCACCGTTCTGTGTACCGCAACCGCATCTGAGAAGCCCCGTGACGGGATCGATTTCTTCCCCCTGAGCGTGGAGTACGAGGAGAAGATGTACTCTGTGGGCAAGATCCCCGGAGGATTCAACAAGAGAGAGGGAAAGGCAAGCGAGAATGCGATTCTTACCAGCCGTGTCATCGATCGCCCCATGCGCCCTCTGTTCCCCAAGGATTACCGCAATGACGTCACCCTGAACTGCATGGTGATGAGCGTTGATCCTAACACCCGCCCCGAGTTGGTTGCAATGCTGGGCGCTGCAATTTCCACCTGCATTTCCGACATTCCTTTTGACGGCCCTTGCGCTATGACCCAGATGGGTCTGGTAAACGGTGAGTTCATCGTGAACCCCAACCAGGAGCAGTGGGCAAAGGGTGACCTGAAGCTGACCGTCGCTTCCACCCGCGAGAAGGTGATCATGATCGAGGCAGGCGCCAACATCATCCCTGAAGCAAAGATGATCGAGGCTATTTACAAGTGCCACGAGGTCAACCAGACCATCATCGCATTCATCGACAAGATCGTTGCAGAGTGCGGCAAGAAGAAGCACGAGTACACCAGTTGTGCGATCCCTGCAGAGCTGTTTGAGGAGATCAAGAAGATCGTTCCTCCCGCTGAGATGGAGACTGCAGTCTTCACCGACGAGAAGCAGGTGCGTGAGGAGAATATCCGCAACATCACCGCAAAACTGGAGGAGGCATTCGCAGACAACGAGGAGTGGCTGGCAGTGCTGGGCGAGGCTATCTACCAGTACGAGAAGAAGACCGTCCGCAAGATGATCCTGAAGGATCACAAGCGTCCTGACGGCCGTGAGATCACCCAGATCCGTCCTCTGGCTGCAGAGGTTGATATCATCCCTCGCGTGCACGGTTCTTCCATGTTCACCCGTGGACAGACCCAGATCTGCGACGTCGTTACCCTGGCTCCTCTTTCCGAGTCCCAGAAGGTAGACGGTCTGGATCCCAACGTTACCGAGAAGAGATACATCCATCACTACAATTTCCCTTCCTACTCCGTAGGAGAGACCAAGCCCAGCCGTGGACCCGGACGTCGTGAGATCGGTCACGGTGCACTGGCTGAGAGAGCTCTGATCCCCGTGCTTCCCACTGTGGACGAGTTCCCTTATGCGATCCGTGCCGTATCCGAGACCTTTGAGTCCAACGGATCCACTTCCATGGCTTCCACCTGCGCATCCTGCATGTCCCTGATGGCAGCAGGTGTGCCCATCAAGGCTATGGTTGCAGGTATTTCCTGTGGTCTGGTCACCGGCGATACCGATGATGATTTCGTACTGCTTACCGACATCCAGGGTCTCGAGGACTTCTTCGGCGACATGGACTTCAAGGTGACCGGTACCACCGAGGGTATCACCGCTATTCAGATGGACATCAAGATCCATGGTCTGACCCGCCCCATCGTGGAGGGTGCTATCGCACGCTGCCGCGAGGCGAGACTTTTCATCATGGACAACTGCATGAAGCCCGCTATCGCAGCTCCCAGAGCTACCGTTAACGAGTATGCTCCCAAGATCATCTCCCTGCAGATCGATCCCGAGAAGATCGGTGATGTGGTCGGCCAGAGAGGTAAGACCATCAACGAGATCATCGCTCGCACCGGTGTTAAGATCGATATCGACGACAGCGGCCGCGTAGATGTCTGCGGTGTGGATCAGAAGGGCATGGATGCAGCCATCGAGATGATCAAGATCATCACCACCGAGTTCCAGGAAGGCCAGATCTTCAAGGGCAAGGTTGTCTCCATCAAGGAGTTCGGCGCATTCATCGAGTTTGCACCCGGCAAGGAGGGAATGGTTCACATTTCCAAGATTGCCAAGGAGCGCGTGGAGCATGTTGAGGATTACCTGACCCTGGGTGACGAGGTTACCGTTGTATGCCTCGGCAAGGACAAGATGGGCAGAATCAGCTTCTCCATGAAGGATGTTGCTCAGCACTGAGCTAAAAAAACGTAGTTTTTTAAGGCCGGTTCCCTGAAAAGGGAGCCGGCTTTTTTTGACTTTACGGCCATTTTTTAATAAAATAATAGTATCTGTGCATTGCTCAAAATGCACTCGATCGAAGGAGCTGTTAGGGGCATGAAGGGCTGGAAGAAATTCGCTTCCGACAAATGGTATATGATCCCTGTTTTGCTGTTTTTGGCAGTGGTGGGGATATTCTACGCTGTTGTCGGACAGAACAGCTACCTTGCAATTCATGACGACCTGGATCTGTTCATTCCCCAGTACCGCATCCTGAAGGAGACCCATTCCTTCTTCGCTCACAATACGGAGCTTCCCTTCCTGGGAGGCATCAGCAGAGATGCCTTTCCTTCGGAATTTTCCCTGTATTCCTTTTTGTTTATGCTGTTGCCGGATTATCCGGCCTATATCGCCGCGTATCTGCTGAAAGTCGTGATCGCTCTGGTTTCCTGTCTGCTGCTGGCAGATGACATGGCGAAGACCAAGGGCTTTGGTCCCGGCTTTGCGGAATCTCTTTCGGACAAGGGCCAGCGTGCCATTCTTTGGGGATGCAGCTTTGCCTACGGGATCCTGAATCTGTTCCCTGCCTTCGGTATCGCCTTTGCATCGATCCCGCTGGTGATCTACCTATTCCGGAAGGTTTACAGAGAGCCTTCACCCAAGTGGTTTGTGGCGCTGTTTTTCTATCCTCTGGTGTCCTATTTTTCCTACTTCGGACTCTTTATCCTGTTCTATGCTACCCTGGCCTGTCTGATCCTCTGGATCGGTTGCGGGATCCGGAAGAATCCTCCCGCAGGCTTCCGCGGACCGCAGAAAAAACTGTGCCTTTCTCTGCCGCTGGTGCTGGGGATCACAGTGCTTTCCCTGGGGTATATCCTCTGCGAGTACCGGTTGTTCGCCCTGTTCTTGCTGGGAGGGAGCGAGACCATCCGCAGCTCCATCGTTCCCGGGGCGTTAAGCTGGAGCGAGGTTTTCAACACGGGCTGGTATGTGTGGCTCTACGGCATGATGCATGCTAATGACGCTCACCAGTATGTGGTGCTGCCGGTGGTGGTGGTCTTTTTCCTGTTCCTGAACATTCGCTATATCGTGCGGGGAAAGGGACGGGATATTTTCCGGGATCCCTTCAATCTGGGCTTTGTGCTGCTGATCCTGAACGCTCTTTGTTACGGGCTCTATTACCGGGAGCCGGTGCGGAACGAGATCTCCGTGCTGGTGCCGCATCTGACCGGATGGCAGTTTAACCGCACCATCTTTTTCAATCCATTCCTCTGGTACGGCCTCTTTTTCCTGGCCTGCTGCAGGGTCTACACCGAGACCCGGAAGGCGGAGCGGGAGACCACACGAAAGCTGGGAACTGCAGGGGTTTCAGTTGCAATCCTGCTGGCGGTGGGAGCAATCCTGCTGCAGCCCATGGAGTTTAACGACCTGTACAATACCGCAGCCGGCACGGCTTACCGGATCGTCCGGGGAGAGTACAGCGACAATCTGAACTACCGGGAATTCTACAGCGAAGAGCTTTTTACCGAGATCAAGGAGGAGCTGGGATACGAAGGAGAGTGGTCCGTGGCCTACGGCCTGTATCCCGCAGTGCTGGAGTATAACGGCATCGCCACCCTGGACGGCTATCTGGGGTACTACGGTCAGGACTATAAGGAGCGCTGGCGGGAGGTTATCGCCCCTGCGCTGGACAGGGTACCGGAATCCGCAAATTATTACGATAATTGGGGCGCCAGATGCTACCTGTATTGGGGCACCGATGTAACCGTGGATATGACCACCAAGTCCCTGCTGGGGCTTACGGATAGCGATATTTACATCAACACCCGGGCCCTGTCGGACATGGGATGCAGGTATCTGTTTTCCCGTCTTGAGATCGGCAATGCGGAGGAAGAAGGGCTATCTCTTGCAGGCAGATTTTCCTCCCCGGATTCGCCCTATGAAATCTACGTCTACACCCCGTAAAATGGGCATTTTTCAGTTTCTGCTTTTTTAATAAAATCTTTGCGTTTGATTCATTGTATCGCGTTCCGGAAGCGTGCATAATGAGGTGGAGTGGGTAGCAGTATCCGCTCCGCTTTTATGTAATCGGATCATTTTTTGAACGGGCCTGCCGGGATCTTACGGCCGGTGCCGGGAGGATGAAATGTTTGGATATGTGAACATCAACAAGCCGGAGATGAAGATCAAGGATTACGACACGTACCGGTCCTACTATTGCGGTCTGTGCACGGCGCTGAAGAAGTCCTGCGGTCTGTGCGGGCAGATGAGTCTGAGCTATGACATGACTTTTCTGTACGTGCTTCTCACGGATCTCTACGAGCCGGAGACCAGAGTGGTGAAACGCCGTTGTCTGGCGCATCCTTTTTCCACGCATCCTGCACGGATCAATGACATCGCCGAGTATGTGGCAGACATGAACGTACTACTGACCTATTACAAATGTATGGACGACTGGCGGGACGAGAGGAAGATTCTGCGGCTTTGCTATGGCAAGGACCTGCGCAGATGCTCCCGTAAGCAGCGGAAGAAATACCGTGAGAAGATCCGGGTGATGCGTGGGCTGCTGGAGGATATCTGGACGAAGGAAAAGGAAAACTGCCAGGATCCGGATGTGATGGCCGGCCTCTTCGGTCAGATCATGTCCGAGGTTTTCGCTTACCGGAAGGATGAGTGGGAGGACGAGCTCCAGCGCATCGGCTTCAATCTGGGGAAGTTTATCTACCTGGTGGATGCCTATGAGGATATCCCCGAGGATGTGAAGAAAAATCGTTACAATCCTCTGAAGGAGCGCTATGAGGATCCGGATTTCGAGACGGATACCAGAACGGCCCTGACCATGATCATGGCGGATTGCTGTAAGGATTTTGAAATCCTTCCTCTGTTGGAGGAATTGGATATTTTGAGAAACATTTTGTATTCCGGCGTCTGGTGCCGCTTTGAGACGATTCAGGCGGAGCGGGTAGGCAGAAAGGAACAGGAGTAAACGATGTATTTTGATCCGTACGCGGTCCTGGGGGTGTCCCGGGATGCCTCTGAGGAGGAGATCAAAAAAGCATACCGAAGCCTGAGCAGAAAATATCATCCCGACTCCAATGTGGGGAATCCGAATCAGGAGCAGGCAGAGGAAAAATTCAAAGAGATTCAGGCCGCATACAAGCAGATTATGAAGGAGCGGACGCAGGGGTACAGCAGCAATTTCAGCGGTTTTGGCGGAGGTACCTATGGCGGCGCTTCCGGTTCATCCGCCGGCAGTACGACCTGGGGAAGCACCAAGGCTTCCTGGGAGAGTGGCAATACTTCTTCGAAATATGGCGGAGAAGCCTGCGGCTATGAGGAGAACATGGTACTTCGGGCTGCGGGTAATTATGTTCGGAGTGGCTATTACAAGGAAGCCAGGAATCTGCTGGATGAGATCCCGTTTGATGAAAGAAACGCACGGTGGTATTATTACAGCGCATGTGCGAACAACGGTCTCGGAAACAACCTTCAGGCACTGTCCCACGCCCGCAGGGCGGTAGCGATGGAACCTGCAAATCTGGAATACAGGTCCTTCCTGAACAAACTGGAAGTGGCGGGCGAATGGTACACCGAGCGGCAGTCCTTCTACGGATTCCCGGTGACCAGAGGGGACGATTATTGTCTGAAGATGTGCATCGCCAATCTGCTTTGCAATCTGGCCTGCGGTGGCAGCGGACTGTGTTGCGCAAGGTATTAATGACCGGTTCCGTTCGGCGAACGCTCAGCCGGGAATACGCGGGAGGGAGTTTTTGACATGGATGAAGAATTGCAAAAAGAGTTACAGTCTCTGAAACGGAGCCTTTTGATCAACCGGATCCTGAACGGGGTCCTGCTGGCGGTGATGGTGGTGCTGCTGATCTGCGGTATCCGGATGATCCGGATCATCACTCCGGTGATTGACGATGTGAAGCAGATCTCGGACACCGTGGAGCGTCTGGAATCTCTGGATCTGGCGACGTTGATGGAGAATGTGGACAGCATCGAAACCCAGCTTTCCTCCGTGGACTGGGACAAGGTGGTGGACAAGATCGACGCCATCGATATGCAGGCTTTCAACGACGGACTGAACACCATCAAGAGCATCGATGTGGAGCAGTTCGGTAAGGCCATCGAAAATCTGAATTCCATCATGACGGCATTAAAGAGCCTGCCTTTCTTCTGATGGGACAGGACGCCTGAAGAAACAGAAAAAGCGGTATTTCCGATCACTCGGAGATACCGCTTGTTTTAGTGCCTGCTTTGTTCTATGGGCGGCTTATCCTTCCCACAGAACCACCTTCCCTGCTTTTCTGGAGGCCTTCACATCGATGAGACGCTGATTCTCGGAACCGCGGAAGCGGAGCCTCAGATTGCGCTGGGCAAAGATGAACTCCCCGTCCACCAGGACGTCCAGCAGATCCAGAAGACGGTGTACGTACTCGTCCCCTTCCGCCTCCCAGCGGAGCAGATCCTCGTAGAGGTAGCCGGTGTAGCTCCAGATGGTCTTGTCCGGAAAACGGTCGTGGATCTTCTGAGCCAGGTCATAGACTACGGGACGGTTCTGGGATTCCATAGGCTCGCCCCCCAGGAAGGTAAAGCCGGAGATGTATTCATGATCGACGGCTTCCAGGATTTCCTTCTCGGTCTCTTCGGTATAAGGCTGGCCGAAGGTGAAGTTCCAGGTCTCGGCGTTAAAGCAGCCTTCGCAATGATGAGTGCAGCCGCTGACAAAGAGTGACACCCGGACGCCGGGGCCGTCGGCCACATCGGTTTTCTTGATCACGGAGTAATACATAAATGCAGGACCTCGCTTCGAAAATCTATTGGTGCAGTGAATGAAAAAGCCCTATCGGAAGCACTTCCGACAGGGCTTTCGATCTGTTGATGGATTAAAGGTGAAGTACGCGTGCCTTGATCTCCTTGGTCTTTCCGGTGTTCCAGAAATTCTCACCAAGGTATCCGCAGGTGCGGCGGGTGACGTTCATCTTGGAATGATCCTTGTTGTGGCACTGAGGGCATTCCCACTCGTTGTCCGCATTGATGAGAATCTCTCCGTCGTAACCGCAGACATGGCAGTAATCGGACTTGGTATTGAACTCGCCGTACTGGATGTTCTCGGAGATGTACTTGATCACCGTCTTCACGGATTCCACATTCTGGGTCAGGTTCGGCACCTCGACGTAGGAGATGGCGCCGCCCAGAGACAGGTTCTGGAACTGACTCTCGAATGCAAACTTGTCAAAGGCACTGATGGGCTCACGCACATCGATGTGATAGGAGTTGGTGTAGTAACCCTTGTCGGTGACGTTGGGGATGTCGCCGAACTTCTCGCGGTCGATCCTTGCGAAGCGGTAGCACAGGCTCTCTGCGGGAGTGCCGTAGAGTGCGAAACCGATGTTGGTCTCTGCCTTCCACTGCTTCACGGCGTCGTTCAGACGCTTCATGACCCGGAGTGCGAACTCCTTACCCACGGGATCGGTGTGGGACACACCCTTCATGGCGTAAGTGGTCTCGTAGAGGCCGATGTAGCCCAGGGAGATGGAAGAGTAGCCGCCGAAGAGGAGTTTATCAATGGTCTCGCCCTTCTTCAGACGGGCGATGGCACCGTACTGCCAGTGGATGGGGCTTACATCGGATCTGATGCCCAGCAGAGCCTTGTGTCTGCACATCAAAGCTTCGAAGCAGATCTGGAGACGCTCATCCATGAGCTTCCAGAACTTCTCCTCGTCGCCCTTTGCCAGGATACCGATCTGGGGCAGGTTCAGGGAGACGACACCCTGGTTGAAACGGCCTTCGAACTTATACTCGCCGTTCTCGTCCTTCCAGGGAGCCAGGAAGGAGCGGCAACCCATGGGCGAGAAGACGTTGCCTTCGTAATTCTCACGCATCTTCTTTGCGGAGATGTAATCGGGATACATTCTCTTTGCGGAGCACTCGGCTGCCAGCTCGGTGACATAGTCATACTTGCCGCCCTTCAGGCAGTTGTTGTCGTCCAGAACGTAAACCAGCTTGGGGAAGGCGGGAGTCACATAAACGCCCTTCTCATTCTTGGTTCCCTCGATGCGCTGGCGAAGGATCTCCTGGATGATCTCAACGGTCTCTTCAATATAAGGATCCGTATCGTCGATGTGCAGGAACAGAGTGACGAAAGGAGACTGGCCGTTGGTGGTCATCAGGGTATTGATCTGATACTGGATGGTCTGGACGCCGCTCTTGAGCTCGTCACGGACACGAAGCTTTACCACGCGCTCCTTGTCCTCCTGGGACATTGCGGAACCGAACTCCTCGTCCAGCTGACGGCGGAATTTATCACGGCTCTTGCGCAGGTACTTGCCCAGGTGCTTGATGTTCACGGACTGGCCGCCGTACTGGTTGGAAGCCACTGCCGCGATGATCTGGGTGGTGACGGTGCATGCCACCTGGAAGCTCTTGGGAGACTCGATCATCTTACCGTTGATGGAGGTACCGTTGTCCAGCATGTCCTGAATATTGATCAGGCAGCAGTTGAAGATGGGCTGGATGAAGTAGTCCGCATCATGGAAGTGGATCACACCGTTGTCGTGTGCCAGGGAGATGTGCTCCGGCAGCAGAAGACGACGGGTAACATCACGGGAGACCTCGCCCGCGATATAATCTCTCTGGGTGGAAGCGAGACGTGTATTCTTATTGGAATTCTCCTCAGCCAGCTCCTTGTTCTCGTCACGGATCAGCTTGAGGATGGACTCGTCGGTGGTATTGGACTTACGCAGCAGGCTGCGCTGATACCGGTAGACGATGTACTTCTTGGAAAGGGTGTATTTGTTGTGCTCGACCAGGCTCTCCTCGATCATATCCTGGATGTGCTCCACGGTGAGGATCTTGCCCTGTGCGCTCTCAAGCTCGACATCGCGCAGGATCAGGTTGATCAGCTCGTCGCTGGCCCGCTCCGATTCCTCCACCTCGTTGTTGGCTTTTTTGATAGCGGCTACTATTTTTTGTGCTTCATAGTCAACAATACGGCCGTCTCTTTTTTGAATCTTCATAACTAATTCCTTTCCCAAACCCAGTAAATATGCGTAAAAATAAGGGCGTAACAATCGTTATAGAAATCGCCCTTGACTCCACAAGATTTTGTATTCGGTTAGCCGGTCACTAACTACATCTTGTAGTTTGTATTATATGAGTCGACTCCCGAAAAAGCAAGTGGCTTACATAAATTAATTGGTGATTCTAAAAAATCTGTGAAAATCTACAAAAAATCCCTGAGGGTTTTTGTTGACATTGAAGAATCGTTAGTCTATACTAACCACTGTTGATAATCGTTTTTCAGTTATCAACAGCGTAGCGATGCGGCAAATTCGCCGTGAGAGCGTCATGAGGCTGCGCAGGTCGGCGCGGCGCGGCGCCCCTCAGGGGGAAGTCTGCCGCAAAACGTTTCATCCCGGCCATCGGCCGGATCGGAGGTACTATGGAACAGACAAAAATGGTCAGCACCATGCAGAAGGATATCATCATCCAGCGCCTGCGGGAGCGGGGGTGCAGGATCACCAAGCAGCGCCTGATGCTGCTGGACATCATCCTGGAGGAGGATTGCTCCAGCTGTAAGGAGATCTTCTACAAGGCGGCCAAGATCGACAATACAATAGGAACAGCCACGGTGTATCGCATGATCAACACCCTGGAAGAGGTGGGGGCCATCAGCCGCAAGAACATGTACCGTGTCGCTTGCGGTACGGAGTGCTGCGAGAAGGAAGCCTGCACCGTATATCTGAAGGACGGCGGTGTGCTGGATCTGAACGGAACGGTATGGAACCGTGTCATTCAGGAGGGGCTGCGTGCCTGTAAGCTGATCCGCCCGGATCAGAGGGTGGCCTCGGTGGAGGCCGGCACCTGCGAATGCAGCTGTAAATAACGGATCCCCTCCCCGGAGCGGACGACAGAGGGCAGAGATCCTACGGAGGTAGTGCTTTGAGTGCTCCGAAGTATCGGCCCCACACCACAAAATCAACAACAGGAGATGAACCGACATGTTTCAGAAGATAGGAAGAAACGATCCCTGCTGGTGCGGCAGCGGAAAAAAGTACAAGACCTGCCACGAGGCCTTCGATGCCAGGATCCGTAAGGAACAGATGGCCGGACACATCGTTCCCCGTCATGACATCATCAAGACCCCGGCCCAGATCGAGAAAATCAAGGAGAGCTGCAAGATCAACATCGCCATTCTGGACGAGATCGAGAAGCAGATCCATGAGGGCATGAGCACGGCGGAGATCGATGACATCGTCATGTCCATGAGCGAGGCGGCAGGCGCCATCCCTGCCCCCCTAAACTATGAGGGATACCCCTACAGCGTGTGCACATCGGTCAACGACCAGGTCTGCCACGGCTTCCCCTCCAAGGACGTGATCCTGAAGAGCGGAGATATCGTCAATGTGGACTGTTCCACCATTCTGAACGGGTATTTCTCCGATTCTTCCCGCATGTTCTGCATCGGCGAGGTCAGCGAGGAGAAGCAGCGCCTGGTACAGGTGACGAAGGAAGCCGTCTACGCGGGACTGGAGGCCGTAAAGCCCTGGGGCTACCTGGGAGATATGGGCCAGGCTGTCCATGACTACTGCTACGAGCGGGGCTACACCGTGGTCCGGGAGATCGGCGGTCACGGCGTGGGTCTGGAATTTCACGAGGATCCCTGGGTAGGGTACCATTCCAAGGCAGGCACCGAGATGCTGCTGGTGCCCGGCATGATCTTTACCATCGAGCCCATGGTAAATATGGGCAAGGTGGAGATCTACACCGACAAGGAGAACGGCTGGGAGGTCTATACCAAGGATCATCAGCCCTCCGCCCAGTGGGAGATCATGGTGCTGGTGACTGAGGACGGACACGAAGTGCTGTGCTGGTAGGCGTGATGTCGAAAGCTTTCGCCTGAGATTTGCTTTTCCGATGTCCAGGAATTACAATGGAATTCTGGTGTAGGCATGGAAACGCGGAGGCTTTTGGAGGAAATACGGTCAATGATTGCGCTCCTGCATGATTACGGATATAAAAAGATTCTTTTTTTATTCCTTGTTGCTGTCGGCGGTTGCATTTTTCTTTTCGCAAGCCGGAAGAAACTATGGGAACGGAGGTACTCGTTCCTGTTTCTTCTCGGTGTTGTGGCCGTTACAACCCTTCCCGCGTTAACGGGGAAGGGGCTGGCATACGGTCACGATCTGTTATTCCACATGAATCGTGTGGAATCCCTCACACAGGAATTGAGACTGGGGCATTTCCCCGCAAAGATCCCGTATTTGTGGATGGATGGGTACGGCTACCCCAGCTCGATTATGTACAACGATATACTTTTATACATTCCGGCGGTTTTGAGGTTGATTGGATTTGATCTCAAAACAGTTTTTTTGTGGTATATTCTTTTGATCAATGCGGGAACTGCCCTCAGTTCATGCGGGTGCTTTTCCAAAATATTCGCTTCGGAACGGATCGGACAGATTCTCAGTCTGGTCTATTGTATGTCCTCTTACCGGTTGGTAGACCTGTATACCAGAGCCGCTGTGGGAGAGTACAGTGCTTTTTGCTTTTTTCCGGTCATTGCTTTGGCGATGTGGGAACTGTTGTACGAGGAGAAGGTGGGCCTTCGGCAGGCGATTTTGTTGGCGTTGGGTGTGTCCGGGGTCCTCTCCGTGCATCTTCTCAGTCTGGTAAGCGTTGGCGTCGGCCTGATTGTTGTATTGCTGTTCCATATCAAGGTCGTGGGAAAGAAAAACTTTCTTTCCGTAATCTTCGGAGCGATGGGGATTTTTGCCGCGTTGAACGCTTATTATCTGGTTCCCTTTGCAGATTATATATTGACTGTTCCTATGAAAATTACCGGGATGTCCTATAGTGGAACTCCCTTTGCTGATCAGGGATCCCGGGCCGGAGTTGATCAGATTTTCGGCGTATTCCGCTCTGTGATGCCGTTAAAGATCACGGACACACAACTTTCCCCCGGCTTGGTCCTGCTGTTAACCCTGGTCTTTGCATTGCTCCTGTTTGTTAAGGGGATGGGAAACAGAAGGATGCTTTTTCTGGGAGGGGTAAGCCTGTTTTTCCTGTTTCTTTCTTCCGGAATGTTTCCCTGGGAAGAACTGACCGACCTGTTTCCTTTTGTGCGCAATGTTGATGTGATACAATTCTCTTGGCGGCTGATGACCTTGCCTGTCGTGTTTTTGACACTTTTGCTGGGAGAGTGTCTGTCAGCCGGCTTTAAGGATAAGAATCCGAAGGACCGTATTTCAAAGTGCATCGTCGGCGGGATCGTTTTTCTGGAGTTGTTCACGGTGCCTTTCCTGTACACGGACCAAAACAACTATTGGGCGGCCTTCAGGGATCAATGGGATCTGAACCTGTCCTATGTGGGAAAGGGAGAGTATCTGCGCCTGGGAAGCACTGTTCCGGAAGAAAAAGCGGATCCGATCTTTTATGACCTGGAGGGAAGTGTTCTGGGTTTTCATGGGACGTTCTGCCTGCTCTCCGTGCAAGACGCCGGGAAGGAAGCTTTTGTCCAGATTCCCGTATTTAATTATAAGGGATACATCGCCGAGAACGAAGTAACCGGGGAGCGGTTAACGATTGTTGACGGCGATAACAATATGATCCGTGTGCTGATCCCGGAGAGATATTCGGGAAACGTGCTGGTTACGTTCCGGGAATTGTGGTATTGGCGCCTGGCGGAAACGGTTTCACTTTTGTCAGCATTGATCCTCATTATCGGCGGTACGATCTGTCTGCACGGAGCGCGGAGATGTCGAAAAAATGCTGTAGCGTAAAAGGATAAGGTTAGATGAAGGGAAAGAAAGATCGTTTTATTCGGGAGATAGACTGGAAATCGCTGTATTACGGTCCCGCGATTGTTGCGCTGATAACATTCCTGTTTTTTTTCTGGATGTACGGAGTTCGTATTTTGAATCCGCTCTATACCGACTGGATGATGTTGGGAGGAGATCTGACGCAGCATTATCTCGGGTGGCAGGCCTTTGCAAATGAGACCTGGATGTTCCCTCTGGGAGGCTTGAGAACCCTTAGTGCCCCAATGACAACGTCTGTTATTTTTACGGACAGCATCCCGCTTATGGCGATTCCATGCAAACTGATTGCGCATTTGATCAAGGTGCCATTTCAGTATTTTGGGCTCTGGGGATTGCTCTGCTATGAGGCCCAGGCGCTGATCGCCTACCGAATCCTGTCTTACTATACAGAGAATCGTG
Organism: Lachnospiraceae bacterium; assembly: GCA_016286555.1. GTDB lineage: Bacteria > Bacillota > Clostridia > Lachnospirales > Lachnospiraceae > AC2028. The sequence goes on from JAEETA010000003.1 coordinate 120,153, forward strand.
TAAACGCCGTTCTTGGAGGATTGCTTTCTCTCCTGAATCCTTACTATCTGACTTATATGTTTCGACATACGGCTCTTTCCAGCCATTTTATCCTGCTTTTGGCGTTGGAACTGTGTCTGACTCCTAAAAAATTCGAGGAGAAACGGCGTTTTTTGATGCGCTGTGCTTTATTGGGGCTGATTGCATCCGCAGTGCATATTTATCTTCTTTTGATGGTCGGCATCATTCTGGCTGCCTATTGCTTTGCGGATTTTGTGGTGCATCGGCGCTTTTGGCGAAACGCCATCGGTATGGGAGGATTCCTGGGGACTTCCCTCCTGACGGTCTACATGCTCGGTGGATTCCTGCAGCAGAGTGATACCTACGAAGGGGGCGGCCTCGGGTATTACAGTTTTAATTTGAATGGCTTTTGGAACCCCTGGGGATGGTCTCGGATCCTTCCGGAGCTCCCCAGAGTTTATCCGAAACAGGGTGTAGCATATTTGGGCATGGGTGTGTTCTTACTGCTTTTGGTAGCCTGCGTCGGTTTTTTCGTACGGCGCAGGAAGAAGGCCATCCGTAAGTGCCTGGTCTCCGTAATTTCTCTGGTGCTCACCTTCCTGGTCAGCCTGGGATTTGCCGTAACTTATCAGATTACCTACGGAGACCGGATTCTTCGAACTTTTTCTGTTCCCAAGAGAATCGAGGAATTGTGGGGAATCTTCCGCGTTACGAGCAGAGTTGCGCAGGTATGCGTATATGCGCTGATGTTGAGCGCACTAATCATGGTGTTGCGCTCGCTCTCTCCCAAAATTGTGACCGCCGTGGTTTTCGCTGTGCTGTGTCTCCAGGCTTTTGATCTCAGCGAAGGTCTCCTCTCTGCCAGAAAAGGCGAGACGTTTGGCAACGTGACATATGAAAATACCCTCTCTGAGTTGGAGGTCATGCAGGTCCTGGCGGAGTGCCCGGAATACAGACGCCTGGTACTGGCATCGGATCTTGGCATGGGAACTCCCACCTATGATCCGGATACCCTCTACATGTTGGCAGATTGGACCATTAAGAACGGGAAGACCCAGAGTAACTTTTATTTTGCAAGACTCCTGGGAGCGGAAATGGCATACAAGACTCAGGAAATGTTGGAAGCCGGCGATTCGACCGATGTGTTTGTGTTCTTTCCCGGCAATTACTTTTTGGCCAAAGACAGGCCCTTCCACTTTTACCTGGCGGGAGACCTGTTGATCGGTACGAGAGATCCCCTGGAAGGGGTGGATGAGATTCCTCTGAAGATCACGGAATTTAACCTGATGCCCGCCGCCGGCGAATACCTGGATCTGGCGGAGGACGATGAGAGTGGCCGGTTGATTCATTATGGCGGCACCAGCTATGGACCGTATATTGAACTGCCTGCCGCAACTTATGAGGTGGATGTGTTTGGCAATCTCATCGCAAATGCCAGCATTTCTTTCACGGCGGATCGGGGGCAAACGGAAATTACGGATCAAAGTGAGATCATCGCGGCCTATCGGGTATTTCATAGGTTTGTGCTGATGGAGCCCGTCGAGGATTTTGAAATGGTGGTGCGAAATCAACAAACTGTCGATTGTAAACTGGAATACGTGACTCTCTATCGACTGGATGGACTGGAGTAGATATGCTTGTTCAGTTGCATGCTTACGGATTCAAAAAGTTTTTCTTTATAGTACTCAGTGTCATTGCTTTTTGTGGATGTGTCTTTTGCTGCAGAAAAAAAATCTGGGAAAACAGGAAGATTCTCTGTGGGCTTTTGGGTGTGATGTTTCTTACGTTGCTTCCGGAATTTTTGGGCATCGGCGTGGTCGCGGGAAATGATCTGGTGTTCCATCACATTCGCCTGGAGGCGCTTGCGCAGGAGTTGAAGTTGGGGCATTTTCCTGCCAGGATCCCGTATCTGTGGATGGACGGGTATGGGTATCCTAGCTCCATCATGTACAATGATATCCTCCTCTATTTTCCGGCTATACTGCGATTGATTGGATTTGAACTGACGACAGCCTATCTGTGGTACGTGGTCCTGATCAATGGGGCTACGGTGATCAGTTCTTATCTGTGCTTTTCAAGGATTTTTTCTTCCAAATCCATCGGGTTTATCCTTTGTGTGGTATATAGCCTGGTGCCTTATCGACTTCTGGATATCTATACCAGAGCTGCGGTGGGAGAGTACAGTGCCTTTTGTTTTTTTCCGATCATTGCTCTGGCAATCTGGGAACTGCTCTACGAAGAGAAGATCGGACTGAGACAGTCCCTCTTGCTGGCCTTGGGAATGACGGGGGTGTTCTCGGTTCATATTCTCAGCGTGATCGTTGTCGGGATCGGGCTGTTCCTTGTATTGCTGTTCGGGATCAAGGTGGTGAGAAAAAAGCGTTTTTTTCCTGTGGTTTTCGGCGCTGTCGGGATCTTTGCCGCATGGAATGCCTATTTTCTGGTTCCATTCCTGGACTATACTCTGACGGTTCCGATGTGGATCACGGGTAAATCCTACGGGGTTCCCTTTTCGGAGTCGGAGAGAAATGCGACTGTAAAGCAGATCTTTGATTATTTCGGCTCACTTATGAATGAGGCAGTGGCGGATTCTCCCATCACGCCGGGATTGTCCCTTTCCCTTTCCGTTTTGTTTATGTTGCTCCTGTTTGTCAAAAATAAAGGCAATCGAAGAATGCTGTTTTTGGGAGGAAGCAGCATCATGGTGCTGTTTTTGATATCCGAGCATTGTCCCTGGGATCGGATAGTCACGATCCTTCCTTTCCTGAAGGTGCTGGGGGTGATACAATTTTCCTGGCGGCTGATGATCCTTCCGGTGGTATTTCTCACTTTATTGCTGGGAGAATGTCTGTCAGTCATGCTGGAGATTGAGGCACTAAAGCCGGTGGTGAGGACCGGGATTTATGTAGGGATTCTTTTGACGGCCCTGGTGGTGCTTCCTTTTCAATATGTGGGAAGCAGTGGGCAACGTGCCGTTTTTCGGGACCAATGGGATCTGGATCTGTATTTTGTTGGCTCCGGTGAATACATGAAGCAAGGGAGCTACATCCCGCAGGAAACCGCGACTCCGGTTTTTCACGATATGACGGGGGAAGTGCTGGGATGCAGAGGGACGACATACCTGATCTCCGTGGAAGAGGCGGGGAAAGAGGCATTCGTGCAGATCCCTGTATTTAATTACAAAGGATATGTTGCGAGACAGGAAGCTACCGGAGAAAAAATGCCGGTCACGGACGGTGAGAACAACCTGGTGAAGGTACTTGTCCCCGAGGGTAGCTCCGGCAATATATTGATCGGCTTTCAGGAGCCATGGTACTGGCGGCTGGCGGAGGGCATCTCGCTTCTGTCAGTGATCTGCACCGCTCTCACGGCGGCATGCTTCCGGAAGGGTATGAAGGCAAGCACCGGCCTTTCCGTGGAAAAAAAGAGAAGGAATAACCCAAATGAAAATTGACGGGAAACGTGATCTCCTAACAAAAAAAGGGTGCAGCGCCGCTGTTTTGGCGGCGTTATTTCTGCTTGGCACGGTTGTTCGCTTTCTGATTGCCGATTTTGATCGGACAATGTTTACCTATCAGGATGAACTGCGATACTACGCCCTGGCGCGGAGCATTTTTCTGGGGGAAGGAGTGGCTTATCATGGTGCGACTCTGACGTTTCAAAAGTTGGGCTATACGCTTTTCCTGGTCCCCTTTTTTCGAATCACCGATGTGACCCTGCGCTTGAAATGGATTGCTTTGTTCAACAGCGCATTGTTTTGCACCGGGATTTTCCCGTTGTACGGGATTGCGCGGAAGCTGGGACTGGGAGACGGTTACTGTTTTCTGGGAATGATTCTGTTCCTGATTTGGCCGGATGGTTCTTACAGTGCGACGTTCCTGTCGGAATCTTTGTATTTCCTTTTGCTGCTTTGCTTTGTGCTACTCTGGCTTTGCAATCTTGCGGAGCGGAGCGCATGGAGAGCCGTTGGCTTGGGGTTTCTCTGCTATTACGGGTATTTCACGAAAGAAGTGTTTCTGATCCCTTTTCTTTGCGTGCTTCTTTATGAAGTGTATGCCGCTGTATTTCCCGGGAAATTGCGGAATATGGGGATGAGGAACACAGCGCTTTTTGCGATGATATTTGTGGGTACGCATTTGCTGGTCAAGTCGATCTTCTTCAGTGGTTACGGGAACTCCTATGATCAGATGAGTCTGAGTGCCATTGGATCACCGGCGTCTTTCGCTTATATGGTCTACGCTTTTTTCTATTATCTGGCGGCGATCCTGACGGCACTGCTGGTGATCCCGGTCGTATGCACTCTTGTATTGGGAGAAAGAGAGACCGGACCTGTAAAGAGTCTGACGTTCTTTGTCGGGGCCTTTAGCATTGTCTGCGCAGCGACGGTTGCCTACACAATCTCCGTACGGGAAGATCTTGGCAGAATGGTTCCCAGAGTTCATATGCGATATATCGGGCCGATTCTGCTCCTTTATCTGTTGCTGTTCCTGCGGATTTTGGAGAAGGGTGATCTGCAAAACACAGACCGGAAGCCTTTGCTGAAGCAGCTTCTTCTGATTGCATCGGTCTATGCGATTGGCATTTTCCGCGGTGTTACCAGAGGAAGTTCGATCGATCAGTACATCCTGGAATGGTATGCAATCCTGGCGATCAACCTTCCGCGGGCGCTGTTCGGAGGGAGTCTGCCCAATGTATGGATCGCATTGGCCCTCAACCTTGTCCTGGGGATCGCTGTCTGGATCTTTTATCGTCTGTCCACGGGAGAAAAACCAGCTGTGGCGCGAAAATTATATATTTCTGCGATCGTCCTGGTTTGCCTGGTCGGAAACATTGCGGCCAGGAGCATCTACCAGCATGCGATGGCCATTTCCGGGGAAGAGGTTGCGGAACTGCAGGGCGTACAGAGCTTTCTGGAACAGCTCCCGAAGGGGACTGTGGTCGCCTATTATACGAATCCGGAAGAGATCACACTGCAGGTAAAGAAATTTGATACGTACATCGATCACAAGGGAATCCAATTCCGATCCGATCGATCCTTGAAAGTGGACGGAGAATGGCTGATGACAGGGACGGGAGCAGAGCCGGTGACCGGGGAGGCGCTGGATCTGAACGAGGTTCCGGAATACGTTATCCTGGAAAAGGATGCTGCGACTTATGGAATCGCTGATGAGTTGCTCCCGGTAGACCTGGAAGGAACCCCGCAGAAGAATTATTTTCTGTATCATGTCGTTCCGTAAACGGTGGTTGTGAAGGAATTGGGAGTTCAATGCTCCTCCGGGATCACCCACACCCCCTCCTGCTGATAGTAGGAGAGCAGCAGCGGGATCAGTTGCTTTCCCCGCTGCACCTGGCAGGAGAAGACCATCACATGGGCGAAGGAGGACTTCACCCAGTAGGTGTCCACCTTCAGCGGCGTCCCCTCCATGCGTACATAGAGCGGCGCCACATGCCCCTGGGAATCGAAGGAGGCGATGACGGGCACCGGTGTCACGGGCTTGTAATCAAAGGATGTATAGGATGGGAAACCGGCCATGGTACCTCCTTTCCGCGGATTTTACGATCAGACGGTCCCTTTATGGGACAGTTTTTTTCAGCACACCGATCTCTCGTACACCTATTTAAGAACAAATGTTCGGATTTGTAAATCGAACAAAATATGAAAAATGACCTGACTCTATTGACAATCGGAAATCTCGATTGTTATACTTTTTATTAGTGAGCAACCGATTGCGCAACAATTTTCCGGAGGTACCTATGGAAGAAAAATTCATTGTAAACATTATCCACCGCCCCGAAATGGTGCCGGAGTATTCCGCCACCGTCACCGGACAGGGAAAGGAAGAGGACATCGGCGACGAGAAGCTTCTGACGGAGTCCCTGGACATTTTCAAGACCCAGCAGCGACTGGCCCATGAGAACGGTCTGAAGACTACCATTCAGATGACCTACGCATCCCTTTTCAACGACGAGGCCGTGGAGCTGGCAAAGCATGACCACGAGGTCTACGGCGACGAGATCGCCCTGAGCCTTCTGGGACTTCCCTGCGAGGAGTTCCGTGAGAAATACCACACCAAGGATTTCTGTATCTGGATGTTCTCCATGGAGGACAAAAAGGCCATCGTCCGGGATGTGTTCGGGAAGTTCTACGACCGTTTCGGCTTCTGGCCCGAATCTACCGGTTCCTATTACATGGATGCGGATCTGATCAATTTCATCAAAGCGGAGTACCCCACGGTAAAATGTGCCGTGGCCACCTGCTGGGAGGAGGGCCCCAAGGCCTACCATACCTGCAATAATTCCTGGTACACCCTCTTTGACGGCGGTCCCTGGGCTCCCTGGATCCCTTCCAAACAGAACACCCACGCCCCTGCGGCAAATGAGGCGGAGGATTCCGGCATCGTGGCCATCCCCCACCTTTCCAGAGATCTGATCGCCTGCTACGACGGCAACGGATCCAATTTCGGAACCCACCCCCAGAACGTGCTTCGCGGCATGATCTATGACAGCAAGACCTGGGAGTTCCCTTATCTGTACAACCTCATCGACCAGTACCGCGCCCTGGCAAAATACAACAACGGCTACGCCTACAACATGATGTTCGTGGGCCCCGGCTGGATGAACAAAATGGGCCGCTGGGAGGCTCCCTACGAGCTTCTCTACAAGTCATACAGCGAGGGATGTAAATACTACGGCGACCTGAAGAAGGCCGGCAAACTTTGCGACATGACCATGAGCGAGTTCGCCGACTATTACCGCGAGAAGAAGGGCTACACCGAGCCGGAATGCGCCCTCTGGCGTGACATCCTCTACGGCTCCGACAAGCAGCTCTTCTGGTACTGCGATCCCTTCATGAGAGCCTGCGTCAACATGGACCAGGGCGGCGCCATCGTGGACCTGCGCCCCTATGCGGCGAAGCTGGAGTGGCCCGTGGGCATCGGCACGAAGCATGTCCAGGACGCTTCCTATCCCTTCCTGATCCAGGAAAAATACAGGGCCGGTTACTTCACCCACTACGCGGGAGAGGGCACCGTCCGCAGCGCAAAGCTCAGCTACAAGGGGGAGGAGGTGGACCTGTGTCTGACCCCCACCAAGGCGCATTTTTCTCAGGAGGGCAATACCAGGATCCTGACCCTGGATCCCGTCACCATCGAGTTCCGGAACCTGACGGTGAAGCTTCAAACCAGAGAGTACTTCGAGGAAGGCAGCTCCTCCATTAAGATCGAGCGCACCATTCTGGAGATGAGCGATCCCACTGCAGAGGTGACTCTGAACGAGTACATGGTGGCCTGCTACGGCACCACGGAGTACCCCGAGGACATGACCTGTATCACCCTGAAGGCAGACGAGAAGGAGATCCGGTACGAGTACAAATGCCGGGAAGAGGCAGTCGCAGGTGCCGGGGAAGTGTCCGCAGTGATCCCCGCCATCGAGACCCGCGTTTCCATGACCCAGACCGGCGGTGCGGAAGGATACATTAAGGAAGGCTACGCCTTCTCCCCCATGTTCACCCTGGGATATCGCAAGCAGATCAAGGATAAGGAGGTATTTGCTACATGGCTCAACTTACAAAAGGCAAATTAAATTACAGGTGTCCTTCCTGCTTTATGCGTGACCTGGACATCGATATGTTCTACAATAAGGAGACCGGCATCTACAGCTGCATCCGCTGCCAGTACCGCGGTACCGAGGAGGATGTGCTGGCGAAAAACGAGATGGTGCGTTTCCGCTATGGTGCGATGCATAAGCGTTTCACCAAGTTTGATTTTGATGAGGATTGAGGAAAATGTCGGAGACGGAGCGTAAGCCCGTCTCCGTTTTCCTTAAAGAGAGAGGATAAACCATGCGAGATTTCATCAAGGGAATGGACCTGTCCACGCTGCTGGAGCTGGAGCAGTGCCACGCGGAATACTATGACGGGAATGAAAAGAAGGACCTGCTGGAGATCCTGAAAGCCTGCGATGTGGATACCATCCGCCTGCGGCTCTGGAACGATCCGAAGTCCCCCGAAGGAGAGGCCTACGGCGCCGGAAACAACGACCTGGAGACCACTCTGGCCATTGGCCGCAAGGTGACGGAAGCCGGCTTCGGCGTGCTCCTGAACTTCCACTACAGCGACTTCTGGGCAGATCCCGGGAAGCAGTTTAAGCCTAAGGCATGGGAGGGCCACAGCGTCCCGGAACTGGAGACCGATGTATATAATTACACCCGTGATTCTTTAAAACATTTATTGGATAACGGGGTAAATATTGCCATGATACAGGTGGGAAATGAGCTGACCAACGGGCTTCTCTGGCCTGAGGGTCAAAAGCCCGCCTATGAAAATATCGCCCGTTTTGTTTGCGCCGGACTCAGGGCCTGCAGAGAGGTGGCACCGGAGATCAGGCTCATGATCCACCTGGACAACGGCGGCGCCTGTGAGATGTACCGGGACTGGTTCGACCACTATTTTGAACTGGCTCCCCGTTTTCTGAAGGGAGCAAAGGACATCGATTACATCGGTCTGTCCTACTATCCCTTCTGGCACGGCCGCCTGGATGATCTGGAGAAAAACATGGATCAGCTGGCGGAGCGCTATCACAAGGATCTCATCGTTGCGGAGGTGTCCATGGGTTATACCATGGAGGACTACTCCTCCTATGAAAAGCTCCGGCCCGAGGAGCGGAAGGGCTATGCCACGAAGCCTTCCCTGTGCGAGAATCTGGACTATCCCATGACCGTGGAAGGACAGACGGACTTCGTCCGGGACTTCCTGAACCGCGTAAAAAATGTCCGGGACGGCAGAGGAAAGGGGTTCTTCTGGTGGGAACCCGCCTGGATCCCGGTGCCCGGCAGCGGCTGGGCCACCCCCGCCTCTCTGGCCTACATGAAGGATCCGGGGCCCTGCGGCAACGAGTGGGCCAATCAGGCACTGTTTGACTATGACGGGAAAAAGCTTCCCGCCCTTGAGGTGATAAGAGACTTCCATGGATAATCTGATCTTCAGCTTAAATGCCACCATCCCCGTATTCCTGCTGATGCTTCTGGGGGTATTTTTCCGGAAAATCGGCTGGATGGAGGAAAGCTTTGCGGGAAAATGCAATACCTTCGTATTTCGGGTAGCCCTGCCGGTGCTGGTCTTCGAGGACCTGGCCACGGTGGATTTCTCACAGGTCTGGAATCTGCGGTTTGTGGGCTTTTGCTTCGGTGCCACCGCACTTTCAATAACGCTCGTTACGGCAATCGCATTTCTCCTGGTGAAACCCCGGGAGCGGGGAGAATTCGTCCAGGCGGCATACCGCAGCAGTGCGGCACTTCTGGGGATCGCTTTCATCCAGAACATCTACGGGGACTCGGGTATGGCGCCCCTCATGATCATCGGCAGCGTTCCCCTCTATAACATTTTTGCAGTGATCGTTTTGTCGGTATTAACGCCGGAAACGGCAGAAGCAGGTACGGCGGGACACGAAAATGCCACGCAGCGGCGCGCTCTGTGGAAGAAGACGGTAAAGGGGATCCTTACCAATCCCATTTTGATCGGTATCGTTCTGGGCCTTCTGTGGTCTGCGCTGGGGCTCCATCTGACCGGAATCCTGCAGAAAACGGTAAAGAGTGTGGGTGCCATTGCAACGCCCCTGGGACTCATGGCCATGGGCGCGGGATTTAACGCAAAAAGAGCCCTTGAGAGCGGGAAGCCTTCCATCCTGGCGGCCTTTTTCAAACTCATAGGCCTGGCAGGGATCTTCCTGCCCATCGCCGTAGGGATGGGCTTCCGCTCGCAAGAGCTCGTGGCGATCCTGGTGATGCTGGGTTCCGCCACAACCGTCAGCAGTTATGTCATGGCGAAAAACATGGGACATGAGGGAACGGTCTCGGGAAGCACGGTCATGCTGACCACCCTTCTGAGTGCCTTTACCCTGACCTTCTGGCTGTGGTTACTCCGCAGCCGCGGTCTCATCTGAGGGAGGCGCAGGCTTTACTGCCTTGTCGCGGATCCGGATCCGGGGCAATGCGGTCAGCTCCGCGTAGTAGTTCACGGCCCAATCCTCCCCCTGGGAAGGATCGTTCTCACCGCTTGCAGGAGGCGCATAAATATGCAGCTCCAGTTCCGCAGCACCCTTGAGAGGCTGCTTGTGGAAGGCGGTCATCAGATCCACTACGGTAACGCCGGGTGCCTTGTAGAACCAGGTGCCGTTACACTCGATCATAAGATTTGCCTCGGGGAGATTGCCCTCCTCGAAATACGCTTCGCAAAATACGGGATTGCCGGGGAAGGAAAGAGGCATTGCAATGCCTTCCGCATCCTCGGAGCCGCCCCAGCGCAGACGCACGGGAAGCTCGGCCTCGCCTGCATCCTCTGTTACGGGAGAGAAGAAGGGATCTGCGATGATCTCCCGGAAGGTATCCATCAGGGGCTGCTCGATGCCCACGTTCTGATTGTTGGGATCCTCGATCTCCAGTCCCAGTCTGCCCTTGTCCCGGAACTGATACAGGGTAAAGGCATTCAGCCAGGGATCGGGATCGTTTTTGATCAGATCCGTAAAGTCCTTCATCATCTGTGCCTGTCCTTCGGCACCGATCACGTCACCGTCCGCATTCAGCTCGGAGAGCACCATGGGACGTACCTTCCCGCTGAGCTCTTCATAGCGTTTCTTGCTTTTCTTAGCCAGCTCATAGATTTCCTTCACATCGGAAGCGGAGAAGGAAGTTCCGTTGTCGTCCGCCACATCGTAGGGCCAGCCCCAGTGCAGTGCCAGGTAGCGGTCCACGGACATAATGTCCGCAGCATCGATTGCAGAGAGGAAATCGTCCTCTTTTTCCATTTTTTCATCCTTCAGACTCTTATATCCGTCCAGGCAGAGGATCAGTTTGACATGGGGAGCTTCCTTATGGAAGATCTCGCAGACATGTGCGAAGAAGTCCGAAACCTCTTTGTAGGTGGCGCGCTTGTTGAAGGAAAACCAGGAGCCGGAAGCCTCGTGGTTCACTCGCAGCAGGAGACGGCCGAAGGTCCGGAGCTGTCTGGCTACAGCCACAATATGCTCGTCGGGAAGCTTCGGGTCCATGGTGATGGTCAGCACCACCTCCTGGCCGTGACGGCGCACTTCCCGCATGGAACGGAAGGGCTCCCCGGTGGTATCCCCGTTTAAGCCGCCCTCAAAGGGAAAATAATCGTCGTAGGGATATCCCCAGGCGCTGTTTCCGGTATCATGGCCGGCAAAAGCTACGCTGGCGCGCTGCGGCCAGCCCTTGTCCAGAGGATAGTAGCAGTACATGAGGCTGATGCCCCGCATGGGTCTTCCCAGTTTGCGCAGGATGTAGTCCTGATCGACGTACTCGCCGCGCTCGCTTCCGTCTCCCAGATCAACGGCGCAGGCAGCAGGTCCCAAATGGATTTTTTTCACGGAAATGTTTGACATATCATGGCCTTTCATTTTACATTGTTTTCTAACGGCTTTGCATTTTAATGCAAAATCACTATATCTGAAGGAAATTCTTTCCGCAAGAGGATCTTTGTGTTAAAATGAACTTTAATCGGCATATTGTCGAAACACATTTAATATGAAAGGAACAATACTATGTACTCTCTGGACGAAGTAAAACTGGTTGACCCCGAGGTGGCACAGGCCATTACCGACGAGATGGATCGTCAGAACAGCCATCTGGAGCTGATTGCTTCCGAGAACTGGGTAAGCAAGGCTGTGATGGCAGCGATGGGAAGCCCTCTGACCAATAAATATGCAGAAGGTTACCCCGGAAAACGCTATTACGGCGGATGCCAGTGCGTGGACGTCGTTGAGGAGCTGGCCATTGCCCGTGCCAAGGAGCTTTACGGTTGTGAGTATGCAAACGTGCAGCCTCATTCCGGCGCTCAGGCAAACCTGGCAGTGCAGTTCGCAATCTGCAAGCCCGGAGATACCATCATGGGTATGAACCTGGATCACGGCGGACATCTGACCCACGGTTCACCGGCCAACATTTCCGGTTCCTATTTCAAGATTGTTCCTTATGGCGTAAATGCACAGGGCTTCATCGACTATGATGAGGTGGAGCGCCTGGCAAAGGAGTCCAAGCCCCGCATGATCATCGCAGGTGCTTCCGCTTATGCGCGTACCATCGATTTCAAGCGTTTCCGCGAGATCGCGGATGAGGTTGGCGCCATCCTTATGGTAGACATGGCACACATCGCCGGACTGGTGGCAGCAGGCCTGCATCCCAGCCCCATCCCTTACGCTCATGTCACCACCACCACCACACACAAGACTCTGCGCGGACCCCGCGGCGGTATGATCCTTTCCAGCCAGGCCTTCGCAGATGAGTATAAACTGAACAAGTCCGTTTTCCCCGGCATCCAGGGCGGCCCTCTGATGCATGTCATCGCCGGCAAGGCAGTCTGCTTCAAGGAGGCTCTGACTCCCGAGTTCAAGGCTTATCAGCAGGGCATCGTCGACAACGCACAGGCACTGTGCAAGGGCCTGATGGATCGCGGCGTCAGCATCGTATCCGGCGGCACCGACAATCACCTGATGCTGGTGGATCTGACTCCCTTCGATCTCACCGGTAAGGAAGTGGAGAAGCGCCTGGATGAGGCACATATCACCGCCAACAAGAACACCATCCCCGGCGATCCCAAGTCTCCTTTCGTCACCAGCGGTATCCGTCTCGGTACCCCGGCAGTTACCAGCCGCGGCCTGAACACCGAGGACATGGATCGTGTGGCAGAGGCCATCGCTACCGTCATCAAGGAAGGCGATGCAGGTGTGCCTAAGGCAAGAACTATCGTTGCGGAACTGACCGCAAAGTATCCTTTGAATATGTAATCAGTTTTCTACAGACCGGAAAATATAGAAGCAGGAAGGTCATAGCTATGGTAAATGTGGCAGTACTCGGCTACGGCACCGTGGGCAGCGGTGTGGTAGAAGTTTTGGAAGGAAACAGGGATCTCATTGCCGCTCGTGTGGGCAAGGACATCCACGTAAAATACATCCTGGATCTGCGTGACTTCCCCGGGGATCCCTTTGCGGACAGAGTGGTCCATGATGTGAACGTGATCCTGGAGGATCCCGAGATCAGCGTGGTCTGCGAAGTGATGGGCGGTGTGGGCGCCGCATATCAGTTCACAAAGAGTGCCCTGGAAAAAGGAAAGAGCGTCTGCACCTCCAACAAGGAGCTGGTGGCGCTGCACGGCGCAGAGCTTCTGGCCATCGCAAAAGCACATCAGTGCAATTACCTCTTTGAGGCCAGTGTGGGCGGCGGTATCCCTCTGATCCGTCCCTTCGTTCGCTCTCTGACGGCAGAGCGGATCCTGAGCATCGTGGGTATCCTGAACGGCACCACCAACTACATCCTGACCCGGATGGAGGAAGAGGGAGCCAAGCTTCGCGATGTGCTGGCACAGGCACAGGAGTTGGGTTATGCGGAGCGTGATCCCGAAGCGGATGTGGAGGGGCATGATGCCTGCCGCAAGATTTCTATTCTGTCTAACCTGATGACCGGACATTACATTGACGCGGAAGAGGTTCCCACCAAGGGAATCATGGAGATTTCCGCGAAAGACTTTATCTTCGCCGAGGAGGCAGGCTACACCATTCGCCTTCTGGGCATCTCCAGGCTGGAGAAGGATGACCGCCTGTCCGTGCTGGTGGCGCCTCATCTGGTTTCTGTCGGAAGCCCTCTGGCTGCAGTCAAGGATGTTTTTAACGGCGTTCTCATCACCGGCAATATGGTGGGAGATACCATGTATTACGGTCGCGGCGCAGGCAAGCTTCCCACCGCCAGCGCAGTGGTCAGCGATGTCATCGATGCAGTGCTGACGGGAACCGAGAGCGTACCCGGCGGCTGGGACGAGACCAAAGTGGAGATCATGCCCATCGAGGAGACCGAGAGCCGCTTCTTCCTGCGGGTGAACAAGGACGATATCCGGAAAGTTCTGGATGCCTTCCCCGGCGGCGAAGCAGTCCTCAGCGATGAGGTGGTGAACCAGGCAGGCTTTATGACTCCCGTACTGAAGACCGGCGACTTTAATCGTACCGTGGAAGCCCTGGGCGAAGCGGTGCTGGGTAAAATGCGTGTGCTGAACTGATTTTGTGATCGGAAATATACAGACCTGAACAGAAAGGGGCGAACGCCGCAAAAGCGGCAGAGGAGATTATGGCAAAGGTAGTAAAATTCGGTGGCAGTTCTCTTGCCAGCGCAGAACAGTTTGAAAAGGTCGGAAAGATCATTCACGAGGACAAGGATCGCCGCTATGTGGTGCCTTCCGCTCCCGGAAAGCGTAATTCCAAGGATACCAAGGTTACGGACATGCTCTATGCATGCTACGACCTGGCAGAGAGCGGACAGGATTTTTCCGCAGCACTTCGTGCCATCGAGGCCCGTTATGACGAGATCATTTCCGGACTGGGACTGAAGCTGAGCCTGAAGGATGAGTTTGCAACCATCGAGAAGTCCTTTAAGAATAAGATCGGCCGTGACTATGCAGCCTCCAGAGGCGAGTACTTAAACGGCCGGATCATGGCAGCATATCTGGACTATGAGTTCCTGGATGCAGCCACCGTTATCTTCTTTGACGAGAACGGCAACTTTGATGCGGACAAGACCCAGGAGGTCCTTTCCGCAAAGCTGAAGGAAATGAAAAATGCGGTTGTCCCCGGATTCTACGGCGCTATGCCCGACGGCAGCGTCAAGACCTTCTCCCGTGGCGGTTCCGATATCACCGGTTCCATCGTGGCAAAGGCCATCCATGCGGACGTCTATGAGAACTGGACCGATGTGTCCGGCTTCCTCATCGCAGATCCCAGGATCATCCGCAACCCCGAGAAGATTGAATTCATCACCTATCGCGAGTTGAGAGAGCTTGCCTACATGGGTGCCAGCGTCCTTCATGAGGATGCGATCTTCCCTGTCCGTCAGGAGGGAATCCCCATCAACATCCGCAACACCAACATGCCCCAGGACAGCGGTACCTGGATCGTGGGCAGCACCTGCCAGAAGTCCCGTTACACCATCACCGGTATCGCCGGCAAGAAGGGCTTCTGTGCGGTAAACATTGAGAAGGACATGATGAACTCCGAGGTAGGCTTCGGCCGCAAGGTGCTTCAGGCCTTCGAGGAGAGCGATATCTCCTTCGAGCATCTGCCCTCCGGCATTGACACCATGACCGTCTTCGTGCACCAGGACGAGTTCGTTCACAAGGAGCAGAAGGTGGTATCCGCTATCCATCGTCTGGCAAAGCCCGACACCGTGGATATCGAATCCGATCTGGCACTCATTGCCGTCGTGGGCCGCGGCATGCGTTCCACCAGAGGAACCGCAGGCCGGATCTTCTCCGCTTTGGCACATGCGCACATCAACGTTAAGATGATCGATCAGGGATCCTCTGAGATCAACATCATCATCGGCGTGTCCAACAGCGATTTCGAGACCGCTATCCGCGCCATCTACGATATCTTTGTTGTGACAAAGCTCTGATTCGGGAGCCCTATTCCGAAAACTATTGACAAGGGGGCGGAGTTGTGAGAATATTATCTCAAGCAAAAGGGAGTAGCGAGCCGCAGTATTGCAAGCGGGCTTGAGATCGTCAGCCGGTGTCTTCGGACACCCGTATCAAGTGAGAACGCGAGACTTTTACTGTAACCGTTGTTGCAGTGGAGTCTCGTTTTTTTATACACCGGTTCGTGTGAAAACGGCTTCGCTGCCAGTTGCCCGACCCGCCCAGGGGGGCAGAAAGAGAGGATAGTTATGAAACTCACCATCACTATTGTCGTGGTCGCGATCGTGCTCTTCATCATCGTGGTCACAGGTTATGTGAAGGCCTCCACCGACGAGGCATTCATCATCACCGGATTGCACAAGGAGCCCAGATATCTCATCGGTCGTGCAGGCATTAAGATTCCCTTCCTTGAGAAGAAGGACGTGCTGAAGCTCCAGTTGATCCCTATTGATGTCAAGACTTCCTCTGCAGTACCTACCGCAGACTACATCAACATCATGGTGGACGCTACGGTCAACGTACAGATCGGACATACCCCGGATCTGCTGAAGAAGGCAGCCAAGAACTTCCTGAACAAGAAGCCCGAGTATATCGCAGCCGTTGCGAGAGAGGTGCTGGAAGGTAATGTTCGTGAGATCGTAGGTAAGATGCACCTGGAGGAGATGGTTTCCGACCGCCAGAAATTTGCAACCCTGGTCAAGGAAAACGCAGATCCCGACCTGGAGGCAATGGGCCTGGTGATCACCAGCTTCAATGTCCAGAATTTCGTGGATGACAATCATGTGATCGAGAACCTCGGTGTGGACAATGTGGTCCGGATCCAGAAGGCAGCAGCCATCTCCCGGGCAGAGTCCGAGAGAGACATCAAGATCGCACAGGCGCAGGCCGACAAGGCTGCTAATGATGAGCAGGTGAAGGCGCAGACCGAGATCGCTACCAAGCAGAACGAGCTGGCAATCCGCCAGTCCGAGCTGAAGCAGGAAGCCGATACCAAGAAGGCTGCCGCTGACGCTGCTTATGAGATCCAGCAGCAGGAACAGAGAAAGACCATCGAGATCACCCGTACCAATGCAGACATTGCAAGACAGGAGCGGGAGGTCGAGTTGAAACAGCGCGAGGCTGATGTGACCGAGCAGGCTCTGAATGCGGAGATTCGCAAGAAGGCAGACGCTGAGAAGTATCGTCGTCAGCAGGAAGCAGAGGCTACTCTCATTGAGAGACAGCGCGAGGCAGACGCTCAGAAGTACGAGCAGGAGAAGCAGGCTGAGGCTAAGAAGGCTCAGGCAGACGCAGCTATCTATGCGAAGGAGAAGGAGGCAGAAGGTATTGCCGCCGTCGGTCGTGCAGAGGCTGAGGCAATCCAGGCCAAGGGTCTTGCAGAGGCAGAGGCTATGGAGAAGAAGGCAGAGGCGTACGCAAAGTACAACAATGCCGCTATCACCGAGATGATCATTGCTCAGCTGCCCGCAATCGCTAAGGAAGTGGCTGCTCCCATCGCTGCCATTGACAAGGTGACCGTCATCGATTCCGGCAACGGAGAGGGCGGTGTGACCAGCGTCGGCGGATATACCCCCGCTGTGATGGCAAAGGTCATCGAGGCCGTTCGCGAGACCACCGGTTTTGATCTTACCGAGGTCATGAAGGGCTACACCTACGATGCGAAGGTCAACAAGAACATCAATGTCACCGGTGTGGAAGGCATCCTGGGCGACAAGGCCGGTTCCGAGGACTGATTCCCGGAACGGGCAGTCGTGGCAGGAAATGCAGCGAAAATCGCAGATAGTGTAACGTAAGGCATGGGGCCGTCGGATTTTCCGGCGGCCCTTTTTTGTATTTCTCTTTTCCTTTGTTTTTATTCTGTGCGTGACACGAAAAAACCTGCTTTTTCCGCCGTTTCTGCTCAACGGGAGTTTTTTTATCAATAAAAATGAAACATAGTTTCAAATTTGTTGACAAAGAGAAATGACATGCTTATAATCGGGAATGAGTTTCAAATTCGTTTCCGGATCCTCACGGCCGGAGGATGGGAGGAAGCGGTTATTCATGAGAGGAGAGAAGAATGTTTGATCGTATGAAAAAATCCTTCGCCGTATTTGCATCGGCGATTTTGGCAGCAGGGGTCCTGTCCGGTTGCGGCTCTGCGGGAGCGTCCGGAAGCGGGATTTCCGCCGGCACCGCGCAGGCGTCTGCCTCCGGGGACAGACTGCAGATCGTTACCACCATTTTTCCCGAGTATGACTGGGTGAGAGAGATCCTGGGAGAGAAGGCTGCGAATGCAGACGTAACAATGCTCCTGGACAACGGTGCGGACCTGCACAGCTATCAGCCTTCTGCGGATGATATCCTGAAGGTTTCCACCTGCGACCTCTTCATCTATGTGGGCGGCGAGTCCGACGAGTGGGTGGAGGATGCGCTGGAGACTGCAGCAAACGGCGATATGATCGTCATCGATCTGCTGGAGACCCTGGGCGACCGGGTGAAGGAAGAGGAGATCGTGGAAGGCATGGAGGCAGAGCACGATCATGATCACGGTGACCATGACGAAGATGAGGACCATGATCACGATGAGGATCATGATCATGACGCAGAGGAAGAGCATGACCATGACGAGGACGCAGATCATGATCATGAGGAACATGACCACGAGGAAGAAGAGGAAGAGATGGACGAGCACGTGTGGCTCTCCCTGCAGAATGCGGAGATCCTGTGCGATGCCATCTGCGGCGCTATAAAGCAGCTGGATCCCGCAAATGCGGATCTCTACCAGGCCAACACCGACGCCTATAAGGAAAAGCTGGCGGCGCTGGATGCGCAGTATGCCGAGGCGGTGGCAGCAGCATCCGTGAAGACATTGCTCTTCGGAGACCGCTTCCCCTTCCGCTATCTGGTGGATGATTACGGCCTTTCCTATTATGCAGCCTTTGTAGGATGCTCTGCGGAGACTGAGGCCAGCTTCGAGACCGTGGTATTCCTCTCCGGCAAAGTGGATGAGCTGGGGCTCCCCGCCATCCTGACCATCGAGGGACCGGATCACCGCATTGCGGAAACCGTCCGTGACAACACCGCAGGCAAGGACCAGCAGGTCCTCACCCTGGATTCCCTCCAGGCGGTATCCTCCGCAGACGTGGCGCAGGGAATCACCTACCTTTCCGCTATGACTCAGAATCTGGAAGTATTGAAGCAGGCATTGGGAGACTGAGCGATAGACGGGTCGCACGAGGTCCGGGGGACCTCGGAATTGCGACGACCGGAGCGGAGCGGAGAACGCACGAGGTCCGGGGGACCTCGGAATTGCGGCGACCGGAGCGGAGACCGAATGGCGTCCGGGGGACGCCAGAATTGCGGCGATCGGAGCGGAGCGGAGCGGAGACCGAATCCCGCCCGCGGGTGAGCGCCCTCCGGCGTTAACTAAAACAAAAACCCACATCCATTGGATGTGGGTTTTTTGGAATAAAAAAAAGCGATAGACGGGATTCGAACCCGCGGTCTCCACCTTGGCAAGGTGGCGCTTTACCAACTAAGCTACTATCGCATCTGCTCGCTGTATGTCAGCGACAAGAAATAATATACTGCAAAGGTGTCATCTTGTCAACAAGATTTTTCATATTTTTTTATGCAGAAAATTTCCAAAGTAAATGCAACAAATGTTGCATTAGAACTGAGACAAAATTTTGTTGCATTTGCTTTGAGATAAAATTTATTGTCTGAAATTTGCATTTGGTATCGTTTTAGGTTACAATACAGGTACAGATAACAAGAAAACGAGCTGACATTGCCGACTACAACCGAATAAAGGTGTGGTTGGCTGTTTTTGACTAAGGGGAGTTCCCTACTACTTTGTTTTATCAGGGAACGAGCCTAAAGACTCCTTTCCCTGTTTGTAAAAATCTAATGGAAAGGATGGTTAAAGAATGAGTAGAGTATTTAAGAATGTAGAGTGGGAGAAATTATCCATTGCTGGTGGTATTCCACATTTTGGATATTATCGCCCATACCGGATGCCTGATGGAACTGTAAATCCTCGGTTCAGAGAAGATGGGATTAGCGGATTGATCCTTGATGTAAAGGACAAAAGAGAAAGTGGTCTTAACTTTTTCTTTTCTGTGCTAAATCCCGAAATTGAAGAAGGAATTACGATTTGTGTTGTACCATCACATGTAGCAAGCGATACAAACACTTCTGGAATCGCCATCTTGGCAAAGCGCTTGGCATCTGAAGGCCGAATTGACAAAACTGATTATCTTCTTCGTCAGAAAACCATTGATAAACTTGCTACTGGCGGCGAAAGAAGTGGTCAGACACATGAAGGCAGTATTGCGACCAACCCGGATATGACAGTTTCTGGTGATGTGATTTTGCTTGTCGATGATGTTACTACTTCTGGAGAATCTCTTCGTGCATGTAAAGATATTCTTATGAAAAGTGGTGCAAGCAGGGTTGCGATGTTCGCATTAGGCGAATCTTTAAGAGATTAACATGGATACAAAGACTGTTACCAAATTCAATACAACTTTATATTGCAATGGTGATATCTCGTTGTTGGATCGAATGATAGTGGCAGTGGTTGGAAAAAGGGAGGCACCAGAAGCAGCTCTTCAGGCCTCTTATAATGTAGGGAAGCAACTTGCTAAAGAAGGGTATGTAGTTCTCAACGGGATGGCTCTTGGTTGCGACAAAAAAGCGATTGAGGGTGCTCTTGATGCAGGCGGGAAAGTGATCGCGGTTTTGCCCTGTGGTGTTGACTTGATTTACCCATCGTCTTGTAAGGATGTTGCCAACAAAATTCTTTTAAGTGGCGGCCTTATAGTAAGTCAATATCCTAACGGAACTGGAATTGAAAAATATCGTTTCGTTGAACGAGATAAAACCCAAGCACTTTTATCAAACAAAGTGATAAGTGTGTATTGCGACGAAAAAAGCGGTACGATGCATACACTTAAATTTGCCAAACGATTAGGTAAGGCGGTTGGCTGTATAATGGATTGCCTCGGAAATGACTATGCATTACAAAAATTGAATGCGAAGAAAATTTCTGCAGATACCTTAGACTCGTTTGTTAATGAAGAAGAGACGACATACACTCAGTTATCTCTTTTTGATTTATAATCCTAGTAAAAGGCTGCCCTACCCAGGGTAGCCTTTTATGTTGCCCAGTTTTCTCTGAATGATATAGTATACTATTACAACACTATCATCTTCTGAGGAGGGAACACCGTGGTAAACTACAAGTCCAACCCTGAATATGAACCTCTAATGCGTAACCTTTCCATTCGGCTGCAAGACGCCAGGCGAGCCCACAGGTACACACAGGCTGATCTGGCAACAGAGCTGCATGTTACCAAGGACTTTATCTCCAAGGTTGAGAACGGTAAGACTCCGGTTAATCCATTCATCCTGAAGGAATACTGCCGGCTCTTTGAATTGTCCGCTGATACTGCTCTGGGGCTTGATGAGGCCAGTTCTGTGCCTATGGATAAGGAACTGAGCAAGTATTATAACAAGCTGAGCCGCAGGGGTAAGAAACTGGCTCTCTCGATCATAAAGCTCATGGCCGAACAGACCACCAAATAAAAAAGTATTTCGTTTTTTGCTTTCAAAAACCACTCTCCCCGGAGGGTGTTTTTTTGTTGGTTCAATCGTCTCAGCCCTTATTTGAAGCCCTATCAGGAACTTGATGGGTCATATAGTATATCAAGTAGATACTATACGCTACAAAGAATAAAAATAAGCAACCTCTGTGGAACATTTATCCATTCTGTTGAAAGAGTCTGACATTTTAGATTTTTCTGCTACAATGGGAATTAGAAAAATGAACACAAAAAAAGAGTCCCCTAATCCTGGCAGATTTGTACGGACTCTTTTTACGAGGTTAACCACCTCTCCATATGCACCCTTATGGTAGCATTCCCCAAATGTGCTGTCAATAAGGATGAGTAAACTATACGTAAATTTCAGTTTGTTCTCTTTGCGCCGTTCGGTGCGTCTTTCCCTTCTTATGGTGGTTGCCTCGCTGGAAGGAGGTATTGTGCCACGCAAGAAGAAAAATGTTCCACCAAAGCCCAGAACCCATCTTACGCTGGATGACCGCATCGCGATTGAAAAAGGCCTGGACCATCATGAGTCCATCAGCAAGATTGCCCGTGAACTTGGTAAAGACCGTTCTACCATAAGCCGTGAGATCCAGCGGAACTGTATCGTCAAGGAATGTAAAAGTGCTCTATGTGCGTATTTCTGGAACTGTAAGAAGAATGACCTGTGCCCCAGGAAATGTGGGCCGCGTAAGCACTGTAGTCGCTGCAAGATGATAAAATGCAGTAATACTTGCCCTGACTATAAGAAATCTGACGATAGGTGTACCCGGCGTAAGGAACAGGAAGTGTGTAACGGTTGCCTTTATATCAATGATCCGTCTCACTGCTTGTTTACACAGAGAATCTATAAGGCAATCAAAGCTGATATAGCGTCCGATGAGCGCTCTTTGGCTGCACGAGGCGGCTTTAACCTGACGGGTGAGCAATTCGCCAGGATTGATGAAATCGTGTCCCCTCTCCTGCAAAGAGGACTTTCTCCTTATGCTATCCTGGCAAGGCATAAAGACCTGGGTATCAGTGTTCAGACATTGTACCGCCTGGTCGAGTGTGGGGAGCTTTCTGCCGGAAACCTGGATCTGCGCAATCAGGTGAAGCGAAAGCCCAGAAAAGGCTTAAAAACAAGGAAGATGCGTAATGAGGTGGTCTCAAAGTTGAAGGAAGGTAGAAAATTCAGCGACTTTGAGGAATATATGGATACCAATAATGTACCGGTGGTGCAAATGGATACCGTTCTGGGGCTGCAATCAGAAATGCCGTGCCTTCTTACGCTACACTTACCGTCCGTTCACCTTCAGCTTGCACTTATCCTGGAGGAACATACCAGCGCTTGCGTCGTTCACGCCTTGGACATCCTCGAAGAGACTCTGGGAACCGAACTGTTTGAAGTGGTATTTCCAGTCATTCTTACTGATAATGGGACGGAATTTACGGATATCATCGGGATGGAGCGATCTTGCCTTATTCCAGACCGCCAAAGAACCAGGATCTTCTTTTGCGATCCGAACCGTTCTGATCAGAAAGGTGCCTGCGAAAACAATCACCGTCTCATTCGTTATGTTCTCCCGAAGGGAACTTCGTTCCTGCCATTGTCACAGACAGACATCAATCTGATGATGAATCACATCAATAGTTACCCTCGGAAGGAGCTGTACGGGAAGACTCCTTACCAGGCCGCCAGGCTCCTTCTCCCAGAAGATGTCTTTGACCTTTTGGGGCTTGATGAAGTACCGTATGAAGATCTCTGTTTGAAACCGGTGTTGCTGAAGAAGAAACAGGCGCGTAAATAGCATATCTCAAAGTTAATGCAACAAATCTCTTTTGTTGCATTTAACCTGAGACAGGCCCGTTTGGGCTTCCTTTGCATACTCAAAACCGGGAAATGAGGGTCAGAGAACGCCGAAAATACGCGATAAAAAGCCAGTCCGGGAGGTGAAAACCCTCTTCAGGACTGACTTTTTTCGTTGATGCTATTTTGTTGCATTAGGGTTGGAAATTAACTTATTTTTTTATGCCCGAAAAATGCTTTAAAATCGGGCTTTTGGAGACCCCTTCCGAAAAAATCCCGCCGGAGGTCGGAAGAAAAATGCCACCTCTCAGCCCGCACCGGGTCGCCTTGCCGTCCCCCTGTATTTGGCATATAATATTCCTAAGACCGTAATCCAATCAAAGGAGGATTGCTGCGTATGAAACTGACATTTATCGGTGCCGATCATGAGGTGACCGGAAGCTGTCACTGTCTGGAAGCCTGCGGAAAACATATTCTGGTGGACTACGGAATGCAGCAGGGCCTGGACGTCTTTGAGAATGCGCCGCTTCCCGTTCCGGAGGCAGCCATCGATTACGTTTTCTTAACCCACGCCCATGTGGACCACTCGGGACTCCTGCCGTTGCTTTATGCCAGAGGATTCCGGGGCCAGGTCTACGCCACGGACGCTACGGTGGATCTGTGCAGCATCATGCTTCGTGACTGCGCTCACATCCAGTTGATGGAGTCCGAATGGAAGGCCAGAAAGGCTAAGCGTGGCGCCGACATCGCTGCCATCGAGCCACTCTACACCATGGAGGACGCAGAGGGCGTCATCAAGCGCATGGTGGCCTGCCACTATGACAGTATTGTCGAGATCTGCGACGGTATCAAGATCCGTTTTACCGATGTGGGTCACCTCCTGGGATCTTCCAGTATCGAGGTCTGGCTGAAGGAGGATACCACCGAGAAAAAGATCGTCTTTTCCGGCGACCTGGGAAATGAGAGGCAGCCCCTCATCAAGGCACCCAAGCGTACCGCGGAAGCGGACTACGTGGTGATGGAGTCCACCTACGGCAACCGCCTCCATCCCGCACCGGACGGAGACTTTGCAACGGAGCTGGCCGCCATTTTGAAGGAGACCTTCGATCGCGGCGGTAACGTGGTCATCCCCTCCTTTGCGGTGGGCAGGACCCAGGAGCTCCTGTATTTCCTGAGACAGATCAAGGTGGACCGCATGGTCCCCGGACATGAGAAATTCCCGGTATTCGTGGACAGTCCTCTGGCAGTGGAGGCTACGGAGATCTTCCACGCCAACCGCATGGATTGCTTCGATGAGAAGGCCATGGCTCTGGTGAAGGAGGGCATCAATCCCATTTCCTTCGCAGGCCTGAAGCTGGCCATCACCAGCGAGGAGTCCCGGGAGATCAACTTCAATGATACGCCGAAGGTCATCATTTCCGCTTCCGGCATGTGCGAGGCGGGTCGTATCCGTCACCACTTAAAGCACAACCTCTGGCGTCCCGAGAGCACCATTCTCTTCGTGGGATACCAGGCCAACGGTACCCTGGGAAGAGCCATCGTGGAAGGCGCGAAGGAGGTTAAGCTCTTCGGCGAGACCATCCAGGTTCAGGCCCAGATCCGGCAGCTCCGGGGACTTTCCGGACACGCGGACCAGGCAGGACTGATCTGGTGGCTGGAAGGCTTCGAGGAGAAACCGAAAAAAGTCTTTATCGTCCACGGCGAGGACAGCGTCGCCACGGGCTTTGCGGAAATGCTTAAGATCGAGCACGGCCAGCGGGCCTATGCCCCCTACAGCGGCAGTATTTTTGACCTGGGGGCCAACCGCTTTACCTACGAGGCAGAGCCGGTGCGGGTGGAGAAAAAGCGTCCTGTGGCCAGCGGCGTATATGCGCGCCTGGTGGCAGCTGGTCAGCGCCTCCTGGCCATCATCAAGAAGCTGGACGGCCTCAACAACAAGGATACCGCGAAGTTTGCAGATCAGGTGCTGAACCTGTGCGACAAGTGGGATCCGGACAAATGATCATTCAAAAACTACCGAGGGTGGGAGGAACCGCTGCATGAGTTATGCGGATCAGATTTTTATCGAAATGTGCAAGGACATCCTGGAAAACGGGACCAGCACGGAAGGAGAGAAGGTGCGGCCTCACTGGCCGGACGGCACCGCTGCCTACACCATCAAGAAATTCGGTGTGGTGAACCGCTATGATCTGCGGAAGGAGTTCCCGATCCTGACGCTGCGCAGGACGGCATTAAAATCCGCCACGGACGAGATCCTCTGGATCTGGCAGCGTAAAAGCAATAACATTAACGATCTCCATTCCCACATCTGGGACGAATGGGCGGATCCCGACGGCTCCATCGGCAAGGCCTACGGCTATCAGCTGGGGGTGAAGCACATCTATAAGGAAGGCGAGATGGATCAGGTGGATCGCGTGCTCTGGGATCTGAAGCACAATCCCTTCAGCCGCCGGATCCTGACCAATATCTATGTCCATCAGGACCTGCATGAGATGAATCTGTACCCCTGCGCCTACAGCATGACCTTTAACGTGACCCAGCGCCCGGGAGAGGATAA
>JAEETA010000018.1 GCA_016286555.1 Lachnospiraceae bacterium
GTGAAGGTGGACGACACTGACAAGAGCCCCGGCTGGAAGTTCTCCGAGGCAGAGATGAGAGGCTATCCTCTGCGCATCGAGATCGGCCCCAAGGATCTGGAGGCCGGCCGCTGCGTCATCGTCCGCAGAGACACCAGAGAGAAGATCGAGTGCGAGCTGGCAGATGTGGAGAAGCGCACCGCAGAGCTCCTGGAGCTCATGCAGAAGGAAATGCTGGAGCGCGCAAGAAAGCATCGTGAGGAGCACACCTATGTGGCTCACGATTTCGCGGAGTTTGAGAAGATCTTTACCGAGAAGTCCGGCTTCGTGAAGGCAATGTGGTGCGGCGACAGAGCCTGCGAGGATCAGATCAAGGAAAAACTCTCTGTCACCAGCCGTTGCATTCCTTTCGAGCAGGAGCACATTTCCGACACCTGTGTCTGCTGCGGCAAGCCCGCCACCAAGATGCTTTATTGGGGAAGAGCGTACTAATATTTTGATTTTGAGGACGTAACATGAAGTGGATCGTGCTGGATCTGGAGTGGAATCAGAGCAGCACCGGCAAGGAGCCGGAAGTAGCCAGGATTCCCTTTGAGATCATTGAGATCGGAGCGATCCAGATCAATGAAGCCGGTCAGATGACCGGAGAATTCAGCGAACTGGTGAAGCCCCAGGTCTACCGAAAAATGCATAGTTATACCAGCCGGCTGATCCATCTGCAGATGCAGGAACTGGAGAAGGGGCATGTATTCCCCGAGGTCTGGGAAAGGTTCCAGAACTGGATCGGCAAGGATGAGGACTACATGTTCTGCACCTGGGGACCTTCCGATCTGACAGAGCTTCAGCGAAACCTGGCGTTCTATGAACTGCCGCCCATCCGCAAGGGACCCATTCCCTTCCTGGATGCCCAGAAGCTCTACACCCTCTGCTACGAGGAGGACCGTAAGGCCCGGAGAAATCTGGAGCATGCCGTGGATGCCCTGGGGATCGAGAAGGATATTCCTTTCCACAGAGCCTTCAGCGATGCCTACTACACCGCCAAGGTGATGCTTCGGATGAAGAAGGAACGCCCCGCGGTGTATTCCAAGATCTCCTACGATGTGACCATTCCTCCCGCTTCTGAAGCGGAAGAGGTGGAGGTGGTCTTCGACAATTACGGGAA
Source organism: Lachnospiraceae bacterium (assembly GCA_016286555.1). Classification (GTDB taxonomy): domain Bacteria; phylum Bacillota; class Clostridia; order Lachnospirales; family Lachnospiraceae; genus AC2028. The sequence goes on from JAEETA010000018.1 coordinate 1,142, forward strand.
GTATATTTCCCGCGTGTTTGAGAACAGAGAAGCGGCACTGTCCGACAGGCATGTGCTCTCCACGAAATGCTTCCTCTGCGGTCAGAATACCCGGAGGAAAGTAAAGTGGTTCTCCACCAACGGAAAGCACTACTACAGTGTTTCCGAGTGCTCCTCCCACGGCCTCCTGAAAGGCAAGATCCGGATCCACTGGGTGGCTGAAGGTGGTGTGTTTGTGGTCAAAACCCAGCGCATGGTGACCAAGGCGGAAGCCGAGGAGATCCTCAGCAAACGCAACAAGGCGGAGCGGAAGCTGAAGGAACAGCAGAAGCAGCGGGAAAAACAAAGCCGCATCCGCGGCGGCCGCAGTGACGCCGGGAAAAACGAAGAAGTAGACGGATAACAAAAGACTCCGCAGGAAAAATTCCTGCGGAGTCTTTTCTGTCCTAGTATCTGTCGATGTAGATGCCCTTGCCACGATGCCGTTTTCTCCGGCTCTTTCGCCGCTCGCGGTTTAAGCTCTTCCGGGCCATGCGGCGCTCTCTGCGGATGGAAAAACTGCGGGACAGCCGGGAATGTCTGCGACGCCGTTCCCTGCGGTACTCTCTGCGCCAGTTCCTGTGGCGCTCCTGGTATTTCCTTACCGAGAGGACAATGATGAGAATGATGAGGATGGCACCCACCGCGATCCCGGCGATCTTGCCGATGCGGACCACGTTGATGAAGATGATGTTGGGCTCTTCCTTCTCCGGTTCCTGCACCTGCTCTTCCTGGGACTGCAGGGATTCAAAGGAATATCCCGTGCTCTCCGGAATGGAGAAATCAACGGAGGCTTCTCCCAGGTACTGACCGTGATAACTGTAGGTGATGATAGCCGCCTGACGGTCATCCTCGGTATCGTAGGAAATCTCGGATTCAATCTCGTCGAAGGTGACGGTCTTCGGCAGAACGATGCGGTCTTCCTGATTCAGTGCCAGGATGGGGCGGGAGTTGCCGAAGATGTCCTTGCCGCTGTAGAAGGAGCCTGTTGCATTAATGTTGTAGCGGGTCTCGGTCTGGGAGATGTTCACCATCTCGAAATTGGAGAAGCCGTAATCATAAAGGCTTAAAGTATCTTCGTACTGGTAGGGTGCTTCGTCCCGCATCACTACGCAGATCAGCTTCATGCCGTCCTTTTCCGCGCAGGATACCAGGCTGTGGCGCGCCGCTACGGTGTAGCCCGTTTTACAGCCCACCAGATATTTGTAGGCGTAGGCATTGCCCTCCACCAGCCCCATGCCGTTGGCTTCGATGATCTCATCCGGCTGGTATTCCGTGGGATACAGGTGCAGGATCCTGGTGGTGGAGATCCGGCACAGCAGCTCATTTGCAAAAAAGCTGCGTCCGATCTGGGCCAGGTCGTAAGCGCTGGTGTAATGGTCCTCATCCGGCAGTCCGTTGGGATTCACGAAATGGGAATCCACACAGCCCAGCTCCTTCGCCCGCTCATTCATGATGTCGCCGAAATCCTGCCAGGTGGTGCCGGAGATATGCTCTGCCAGTGCGAAGGCACATTCGTTGGCGGAGCGGATCAGGATCGCTTCCAGACATTCCTCCACCGTCAGCTTCTGTCCCTCGTCGATGGCGATGTGGTTACTGTCCCTGGGGGTGTCAAACACCGCCGCATGGGAGAAGGTCACCAGCTCGTTCAGCTCGCACCGTTCCGTGCCGATGAGGGTGGTGAGGATCTTGGTGGTGGAAGCGGGGTATTGGGCCTTATGAATGTTCTTTGCGTAAAGGATGGTGCCGGTGGTGGCTTCGATAAGGATGGCGGATTCCGCCGCCACCACGGGTCCCACCGGCCAGTTGTCGATGTCGTTGCTCTCGATCTCCATGGCCCGGTTCCGCTCGATGTTTTCCTGGGCGTCCGCCCGGGCGGTCAGGGGAGAAAAAAGGTTACAGCAAAGAAAAGCCGCACAGAATGCGACGATCCCGAAACGATATGGGATTTTCGGATTCTTTCCTCGTGTTTTTTTCATCTGTACCCCGAAGTGTGTTTCTTCGTACCCGGATCACACACGGCTGCGGTTCCGTCCGGGAGTTGCAAAAGCAATTGCCGCCCCTTTATGAGACGGGGACGCCCTCCTGTCCCTCCGGCATCGGGATCAGCTTTGCCAGGAGCTTTCCGACATATTGAATGACGGGGCCCAGCATGATCACCATACAGAGGGTTGCGGGATAGAACTTGCCGCCCAGCAGGATGGAGAGCAAAAAAGCAGTCATGTCATAACAGATCCGCAGTCCCCGCATGGGGAGCTTCGGAAAGCGGCGCAGGATGATGAAGGGAATGGCATCGTAGGGAGATACCCCCAGGCCACCCGTCATATACAGAGCCGCGGAGATAACAAAGACCACCACCGCAAGGAACATGACTGTGATCCGCAGCGGGAGATTGGCAGTGAAGAAGTCCGGGGGAAATACCTTTGCCCAGACCCAGGAAAAGAAATCCACCAGGTAGCCGATGAGCAGCATGTTCGCCACGGTGCCCCAGCCGATGTCCTTACCGCCGCACAGGATCACGATGAGGAACAGGGTGGTGTTGAAGATGGCCTGCCAGTTGCCCAGGCTGATGCCCAGTTTGGAAATGATGGCCAGATTCATGGCCGTGTAGGGATCCGTTCCCCAGTCCACCAGCACCAGGAAGGACAGGGAAAAGCCCATCATAAAAACAGCGATAAGGACCAGGGGGAGCCTGATCCTTATCTGAGGTGCGTGCGTAAAATTGCGTAAGATAGATTTGAAACGATTCATAAAAGCCCTTTGTATGTCATGTAATGAAATTTCTTAGTCAAGCAGACTGCCGGAAAAACGGCCTCTGTGGTCCTCGGGGGATTCGTAAGACTTATTGTCCTCTTCGACTGCAGTGTCTGCGGGGGCTGCGTCTTCGGAATTTCCGGAAGCACTGTCCTCTGCCTTTTCGGAAGCATTGTCCGTTGCCTCATCAGTGTCGGACTCTGCCTCTTTCGGAGCATTCCCCGAGATACTTGCAAACGTGGGAAGCACAAATGCGGGCTCCGTTTTCTTTGCTTCCTCTGCACTTTCGGAAGCATCTCCGCCGGCTGCATTCTCAGTGCTCTCAGCCGCCTCGGTGGTCTCTCCGTCAGCAGTCTTCTCCTCGGAAGATGCCTCGGCCTTCTCCTCGGATTCCTCCTCAGGCTCGGGAAGTCCCTTTTCCTTGCGGTAGATGGTCATGAATTCCTTGCCGGTGATGGTCTCCTTCTCGATGAGGAAATCCGCCAGTTTGTCCATCACATCGCGGTTGTCACGCAGGAGCTCCAGTGCCTTGTCATAGGACTCCTTCAGGATCTCCACCACTTCCTCGTCGATGCCGGCTGCGGTGGCGTCGGAGCAGTTCATGGCGGTGCGTCCCTCCAGGTACTGGCTCTCGATGGTGGCAAAGCCTGCCAGGCCGTAGCGCTTGCTCATGCCGTAGCGGGTCACCATGTTTCTTGCGATGTCCGTTGCCTTTTCGATATCGTTGGCAGCGCCGGTGGTCACGTTACCGAAGACCAGCTCCTCTGCCGCACGGCCTCCCAGGAGACCCACGATCATATCTCTGAGCTCCGCTTCGGAATTCAGATATTTTTCTTCCTCCGGCACATGCATCACGTAACCCAGGGCGCCCATGGTACGGGGCACGATGGTGATCTTCTGCACGGGCTCGGAATTCTTCTGCAGTGCACTGATGAGGGCGTGGCCCACCTCGTGATAGGACACGATCCTGCGCTCCTCGGCGCTCATGATCCGGTCCTTCTTTTCCTTACCTACCAGCACCGTCTCCACCGCATTGAAGAGATCCTGCTGGCAGACATGCTCTCTGCCTTCCTTGACCGCGTTGATGGCAGCCTCGTTGATCATGTTGGCCAGGTCGGAACCTACGGCACCGCTGGTGGCCAGAGCGATGGCGTCCAGATCTACGGTCTCATCCATCTTCACATCCTTGGAATGCACCTTCAGGATCTCCACACGGCCCTTCAGGTCAGGTTTGTCCACGATGATCCGGCGATCGAAACGACCGGGACGGAGCAGGGCCTTGTCCAGGATCTCCGGGCGGTTGGTGGCGCCCAGGATCAGGATACCCTTGGAAGAGTCAAAGCCGTCCATCTCGGAAAGCAGCTGGTTCAGGGTCTGTTCCCGCTCCTCGTTGCCGCCGCCGTACTTGGAATCACGGCTCCGGCCGATGGCATCGATCTCGTCGATGAAGATGATGCAGGGAGCGTTTTTGTTGGCTTCCTTAAAGAGGTCTCTCACACGGCTGGCACCGACACCCACGTAGAGCTCGATGAAATCGGAACCCGTCAGAGAGAAGAAAGGCACATGTGCTTCACCCGCAACCGCTTTGGCAAGCAGGGTCTTACCGGTTCCGGGAGGGCCCACCAGCAGAGCACCCTTGGGAAGACGCGCGCCGATGCCCGTGTACTTTCCGGGATTGTGGAGGAAGTCCACCACCTCTACCAGGGATTCCTTTGCTTCGTCCTCACCGGCCACATCCTTAAATGTGACACCGGTGTCTTTTTGCACATAAACCTTTGCGGTGCTCTTCCCCACGCCCATGGGGCCACCGCCGCCGCCCATGCGGCGCATCAGCAGGGATGCCAGGAGCCAGAGCAGGATCACGGGGATCACTACGCCGATGAGGATCTCTGTCAGAAGAGAAGAGTTGGCGGACACCACTCTGGCGCCCTCTACCCCTGCTTCCTCCAGACGGGAGGTCAGGGTGTCCATGCTCTCCATCACATTCGTTACATAGGTCCGCTCCTGCTGCAGCTGCATGTAGTAGGCATACTGCTCCAGGTTCGACTCGCCGGTGTGGGAGGCGCCGCCTGCAGCGGAATTATCCTCCATCACGGCGGACAGGGTCAGGGTGACGGTGAGGGCTGCGTTCTCCGCATCCAGGGAGACGGACTCGACTCTGCCGCCTTCCAGGTCGCTGATAAAGTCCGTGTAGCTCTTGGTGGCCGTCACATTCCTGCCACCCAGGAAAAAGTTGTAAAACAGGAAAATGACCAGTACGGTGCACAGGGCAGCAAGGGCCATCATCCAGGTGTTGGGCCGCTTGCCTCCGTTCTGCTGGTTCCCCCTGCCCCCGTTACCGCTGCCGGAGCCCCCTGCTCCGTTACCGCGATTGCCGGGGTCGTACCGATCCGTATCGTGATTGTCCATAAAAAACCTCGTTACCTTCATTCTAAGGCTATTACGCCATTTTAGTTGCATAGCACATATTATATAAATAAGTACTCTATTTCGCAAGTCCAAGAAAAAACCGCAAAAAAAATCTCCCGATTTCGGGGTTTTGTGATACTATATATGAGTATTTTTTTGACTTTGAAAGAGGTGCAGGAATGAAACAGGGATTTGACAACGAAAAATATCTGAAAATGCAGTCCGAGCGCATCAGGGAGCGTATTGCTTCCTTCGGCGGCAAGCTGTATCTGGAATTCGGGGGGAAGCTCTTCGACGACTTCCATGCATCCAGAGTATTGCCGGGCTTCAAGCCGGACAGTAAGATCACCATGCTCAGCCAGCTGAAGGACCAGGCCGAGATCGTCATCGTCATCAACGCCGAGGATATCGAGAAGAACAAGGTCCGTGCCGATCTGGGCATTTCCTATGATGTGGACGTGCTCCGTCTCATCGATGCCTTCCGCAGTTACGGGCTCTATGTGGGCAGCGTCTGTCTCACCCGCTATGCGGCTCAGCCCAGTGTCGTGGCTTACCAGAAAAAGCTGGAATCCCTGGGTATGAAGGTATACCGCCACTACACCATTCCCGGCTACCCTTCCGATATCGCCACCATCGTCAGCGACGACGGTTTCGGCAAGAACGAGTACATCGAGACCACCCGCAGTCTGGTGGTTATCACCGCACCCGGCCCCGGCAGCGGCAAAATGGCTACCTGCCTGTCCCAGCTCTACCATGAGTACAAGCGGGGCATCCGTGCCGGCTACGCAAAATACGAGACCTTCCCCATCTGGAACCTGCCTCTCAAGCATCCCGTGAACCTGGCTTACGAGGCAGCTACCGCGGATCTGAACGATGTGAACATGATCGATCCCTTCCACCTGGAGGCATACAACGAGACCACCATCAACTACAACCGTGACGTGGAGATCTTCCCCGTGCTGTCCGCCACCTTCGAGAAGATCATGGGCGAGTGCCCTTACAAGTCTCCCACAGACATGGGCGTGAACATGGCGGGATACGGCATCGTGGACGACGAAGTGGTGCAGGAGGCTGCAAAGCAGGAGATCATCCGCAGATATTTCAACACCTGCTGTCAGAAGACCCAGGGCAATGCCGACGACAGCCAGATCCTGAAGATCGAGCTGCTGATGAAGCAGGCCGGCATCACCGTGGACAACCGTGCCGTGATCAGCGCGGCAAGAGTCAAGGCAGAGACCACCGGCGAGCCTGCGGCAGCCATCGAACTTTCCGACGGACGTGTCATAACCGGTAAGACCAGCCTTCTGATGGGCGCTTCTTCCGCAATGCTCCTGAACGCACTGAAGACTCTGGCGGAGATCCCCGATGAGGTGGAACTCATCTCTCCCGATATCATCAGCCCTATCCAGAAGTTGAAGACCCAGCACCTGGGCAACCACAATCCCAGACTTCACACCGATGAGGTGCTGCTGGCACTGTCCATCTGCGCTGTCACCGATCCCAGAGCAGCCGCAGCCATGGAGCAGCTCCGCGAGCTGAAGGGAACCCAGGTTCACTCCAGCGTCATCCTGTCCGCCGTGGACCAGAACGTGTTCCGGAAGCTGGGCATCGGCCTGACCTGTGAGCCCGTTTACCAGACCGCTAAGCTGTACCACCACTAAGACTACCGTCACAGCGATCAACCCTCCGCCCTCCGGGGTACGCTCCGTAGGGAGGAGGGATTTCAAAGGAAATACATGAGACTCAGAAATATCACCGGCTGTCGCGAGATGATCGCGGACAGCGAGTACGTTGTGGATGAGGAGCGCCTCCCGGAAGCTCCCGGCACCTGGCATCAGCGCTTCGGCAACGATCACCCCATCCACATCGAGATCGGCATGGGCAAGGGCATGTTTTTGTATACCCTGGCCAAAATGCATCCCGAGATCAATTACATCGGAATCGAAAAATATTCCGCAGTGCTGCTGCGGGCGGTTCAGAGAATGGAGGAGGAGCCCCTGGGGAATCTCCTCTTTCTTCGGATGGACGCGGAGAGCATCGCAGACGTTTTTGCCCCCTGCGAGGTGGATCGGATCTACCTGAACTTCTCCGATCCCTGGCCCAAGGACCGCCATGCGAAGCGCCGTCTTCCCTCCAGACAGTTCCTGGGCAGGTACGACCGGATCTTAAAGCCCGAGGGCTTCCTGGAGTTTAAGACCGACAACCGCACCCTTTTTGATTTTGCGGTGGAGGAGCTGGAGGAAGCAGGCTGGACCGCAGACTTCATCACCTATGACCTCCACGCCGATGCGGAGCTGGTGCAGGGCAATGTGATGACGGAGTATGAGACCAAATTCTCTGCTCTGGGCACCCCCATCTGCAAGTACCGGATCCGCCGGGATCCCGCTTCACCCAAGGTAAGTGCGAACCAATCTAAATAAACATTTTGTAAAATATAATTTTATCATATTGACATTTTCCTTTTGCCCTTCTACAATGGAGCCATGAAACAAAGATCCTGTTCCGAGACCATCCCGGAACACTTGCCCGCAGGGCGGAAAGGAATGATAATATGGAATACAAGTTTACCGCAGCTGATTTTGATCAGGAAGTTTTAAAGTCCGACCTCCCCGTTCTGGTGGATTTCTACGCCGACTGGTGCGGCCCCTGCAAGATGATGGGCCCCGTGGTCTCCTCCATGGCGGAGAAGTTTGACGGCAAGCTGAAGGTCGGCAAGATCAACATCGATGACAATATGGCCATCGCCGAGAAGTACAATGTCACCAGCATCCCCTTCTTTGCAATCATCAAGAACGGTGAGATCGCTGCCAGCAGAGTGGGTGCCTGCGGAGCACCTGATTTCGAGAGCTGGGTACAGTCCGCACTCTGATAAACCCTTAGGAATTGCCTATGACTGCCGGATTTGATTTTGAAGAAGAATTAAAAAAACTTCCCAAATCTCCGGGTGTCTATATCATGCATGACGCCTCCGACGGGATCCTCTATGTCGGTAAGGCGGTCAATCTCCACAATCGTGTGAGATCCTATTTTCGCAAAAATATCGGGCGCGGGCCCGCCATCGATCAGATGGTGGCCCGCATTGCCTGGTTTGAGTACATTGTCACGGATTCGGAGCTGGAGGCTCTGGTTCTGGAGAACAATCTCATCAAGGAGCATTCGCCCAAATACAATACCCTTTTAAAGGACGATAAAACCTACCCCTACATCAAGGTGACCCTGGGAGAAGAGTACCCCAGGATCCTTTTTTCCCGTACCATGAAAAAGGACCGTTCCCGGTATTTCGGTCCCTACAGCAGCGCCGCGGCGGTGAAGGATACCATCGACCTTCTGAACAAGCTTTTCTGCCTCCGGACCTGCAACCGGAACCTGCCCCGGGACATCGGTCTCGAGCGCCCCTGCCTGAACCATCATATCCATCAGTGCAGCGCCCCCTGTAACGGCTACATCACCAAAGAGGAGTACCGTGCATCGGTGGACAGGGCCCTGGATTTCCTGGGGGGAAATGTGGCGCCCATCTTAAACGAGCTGGAGCGGAAAATGAAGGACGCGGCGGAGAGCATGGACTTCGAGAAGGCCGCAGAGTACCGGGATCTCATTGAGAGTGCCCGGAGCATCGCCCAGAAGCAGAAGATTTCCGACACCGAGGGAGAAGACAAGGATGTCATCGCCATCTTCCGGGATCAGGATGAAGTGGTGGTGCAGGTCTTCTTTGTCCGTGACGGGAAGCTCATCGGCAGGGAACATTACTACATGACACACGTGTCGGGAAATGACAACGCCGAGATCCTGCAGGACTTTATCAAGCAGTTTTACGCGGGAACCCCTTTCCTGCCCAGAGAACTCATGATCCAGTACGAGATCGAGGATGCGGGACTCATCGAGGAATGGCTCAGCGCCCGCAGAGGCTCCAGAGTCTATATCCGTGTGCCGAAGATCGGCAGTAAGGAAAAACTGGTGGAGATGGCCTGCGAAAATGCCCGCCTGGTCCTGATGAACGACCGTGAGCGGGTCCGCAGAGAGGAAGGCCGCACCATAGGCGCCGTGAAGGAGATCTGCGAACTCCTGAAACTGGAAAATGCGGACCGGATGGAAGCCTTCGATATCTCCAACACCAACGGTTTCGAGAATGTGGCTTCCATGGTGGTCTTTGAAAAGGGCAAGCCCAAACGCAGTGATTACCGGAAGTTCCGGATCCGCTCCGTGGCGGGGCCCAACGATTACGAGTGCATGCGGGAAGCCCTCACCAGACGCTTTACCCATGGTATCGAGGAAGGCAGAGAGCGCAGGGAGCAGCAGCTGGATCCCGAGTTGGGGAGCTTTTCCAGACTGCCGGATCTCCTCCTCATGGACGGCGGCAGAGGCCAGGTAAACATCGCCCTGGAAGTGCTGGAAAGTCTGGGGCTGCAGATCCCCGTGGCAGGTATGGTGAAGGACGATTATCACAGGACCCGGGGCATCTACTTTGAAAATGTGGAGATCCCCATCGACATCCATTCCGAGGGCTTTAAGCTGGTGACCAGGATCCAGGACGAGGCCCACCGTTTTGCCATCGAATATCACAAGTCCCTTCGCGGGAAAGCCCAGATCAAATCTGTGCTGGACGATATCCCCGGTGTGGGACCTGCCCGCAGAAAGGCCCTGATGCGGCATTACGACTCCATCGAGCGCATCGCCGAAGCCTCCGCGGAAGAGCTGGCGCAGATCCCCGAGATCAGCGCTGCGGCGGCGGAGAATATTTTCCGGTTTTTCCGCGAAAAGCGCGGGGAGGATGCGTAAGTGCTCTTTCAATGAAAAGGCGCCCGTGGTAAAATGGAACATGTCTGAGGGTACGCCCGGAAAGGAAGGTAGCCATGGCAAGTGTCAAACTGACAAAGCTCATCGAGAAAATGAAACTGGAGAATCTGACCCCCGAAGTCCCCGTGGACAAGGTGCGGATCAGTCAGCCCGATATCAACCGTCCCGCATTGCAGATCGCGGGATATTTCGAATATTTCGACGCATCCCGTATCCAGATCATCGGATACGTGGAGTATTCCTACATGCAGAATGCTCTGGGGGATGACAATGCAAAGAGGGAGTCCTACACGAAGCTGATGGACAATCACATTCCCGCCATCATCTTCTGCCGTGGCTTAAAGCCCGACGACATCTTCCTGGATGTTGCCAGACAGACCCACACCCCCGTTTTTTCCACCACGGAAGCAACCTCCGCATTTACTGCGGAGATCATCCGCTGGCTCAATGAGGAACTGGCTCCCTGCATTTCCGTGCACGGCGTTCTGGTGGACGTCTACGGCGAAGGCGTGCTGATCACCGGCGAGAGCGGCATCGGTAAATCCGAGGCAGCCCTGGAGCTCATCAAGCGCGGACACCGTCTCGTTACCGACGATGTGGTAGAGCTGCGTAAGATCAGCGACGATCTGCTCATGGGTTCCGCACCTGACATCACCAAGCACTTCATCGAGCTCCGCGGCATTGGTATCGTGGACGTGAAGGCCCTCTTCGGTGCTTCCTCCGTCAAGGACAAGCAGCAGGTGGACCTGGTGATCCGCCTGGAGGACTGGGACAAGGACAAGGATTACGACCGCCTGGGTCTGGAGGAAAATTACACCGAGTACCTGGGGAATAAACTGATCTGCCACAACATCCCGGTGCGTCCGGGCAGAAACCTGGCCATCATCTGTGAGTCCGCGGCAGTCAACTATCGTCAGAAAAAGATGGGCTACAATGCGGCCCAGGAGCTTTACAAGAGAGTTCAGGAATCTCTGGCAAAGAAGAGAGAAGAGGAGGAAGAGTAACAATGGCTTATGTGTTCGGCGTTGACATCGGAGGGACCACCGTCAAGCTGGGTCTGTTCGGAGGAGATGAGACCGTCATCGAAAAATGGGAGATCCCCACTCGTACGGAGGACGGCGGTAAGCAGATCGTTCCCGATGTGGCAGCCTCCATTCTGGAAAAAATGAAAGAGCACGGCATTGCAAAGGAAGAGGTCCTGGGCATCGGCATGGGAGCTCCCGGCGCAGTGGACGATAACGGTTATATGAGCGGCGGCGCGGTGAACCTGGGCTGGGCACCCTTCAACCTGAAGGACGCGGCTGAGGAAGCCACCGGCGGTATCCCCGTCATCGCAGCCAACGACGCCAACGTGGCGGCTTACGGTGAGATGTGGAAGGGCGGCGGCCGCGGCAACAGCAACGTGGTGGCAGTGACCCTGGGCACCGGTGTCGGCGGCGGCATCATCGTGGGTGGCAGACTCCTGACCGGCGCTACCGGCGCAGGCGGTGAGATCGGACACATCCACATCGTGGATGAGGAGACCGATGTGTGCGGATGCGGACATTGCGGATGCCTGGAGCAGTACGCTTCCGCTACCGGTGTGGTGCGTCTGGCGAAGAGACGCCTGGCAGAGGATGACAAGGCATCCGTCCTTCGTGAGGGCGAGATCAGTGCAAAGGCAGTGTTTGATGCGGTAAAGGCAGGAGATGCAGTAGCCATCGAGATCGCAGAGCGCTTCGGTTATTACCTGGGCAAGGGCCTGGCAGCGGTTGCAAACGTGATCAATCCCGAGATCTTCGTCATCGGCGGCGGCGTGTCCAAGGCAGGCGAGATCCTCCTTTCCTTTGTGGAGCCCAATTTCCAGAAATACGTCTTCCCTCCCTGCAGACATGCCCGTTTCTCCCTGGCACAGCTGGGCAATGACGCAGGCATCACAGGCGCGGCAGGAATGGTATTCGAGAAAGAGAAAGTAAATGCTGGGTGAATCCTTACTGAAGAAAATCAGGGAATACCTGCCGGAGGAACAGATCTTTCTGAACCAGTCCCTGAAGGATATGACCACCTTCCGGACGGGCGGGAGCTGCAGCTGTCTGCTGGAGATTGACACCGAAGAACAGCTCTGTCAGCTGATCCGGCTCTTTGGCCGGACGGAGCAGCCCTACTTTATCCTGGGCAACGGCAGTAATACGCTGGTGAAGGACGCGGGCTATTCCGGCATCGTGCTTCACATCGACCGGTCCATGGACGCCATCACCGTGGAGGGCAACATCATCACGGCGGAGGCGGGAGCAATGCTTTCCAAGGTTTCCCGCGTAGCGGCGGAGCACGGACTTTCCGGTTTGGAATTTGCAGCCGGGATCCCCGGTTCCGTTGGCGGCGGCGTTGTCATGAACGCCGGTGCCTATGACGGCGAGATGAAGGACGTGGTAAAAAGCGTTCGCGTGGTGGGCAAGGACGGCGAGATCCTGGACCTTCGCGGAAGCGCCATGGAGTTCGGGTATCGCACCTCCGTTTTGCGGAACCGTCCCTTTGTGGTGACGGCGGTCACCTTTGAACTTGCCCCCGGAAATCAGGAAGAGATCCTGGCAAAAATGGAAGACTTTAACCGGAGACGCCGGGAGAAGCAACCCCTGGAATACCCCAGCGCAGGCAGTACCTTTAAGCGCCCCGAAGGGTATTATGCAGGGAAGCTGATCATGGATGCCGGCATGCGCGGCTTCCAGATCGGCGGTGCCAGAGTTTCCGACAAGCATTGCGGATTTATCATCAACGCAGGCGGTGCCTCTGCTTCGGACATCCTGGATGTCATGGGAGAGGTGCAGGACAGAGTCTATGCCTGCTTCGGCGTAAAGCTGGAACCCGAGGTCGTGGTACTGGGAGATCCGGAGAAAAAAGCGTGAGGTAATGCCCGGCGTGGCATGGAGGAGAACATGAGATTTGTGGTCGTGACGGGGCTCAGCGGCGGCGGAAAGGCCACCTCCCTGAAAATGCTGGAGGATATGGGATTTTTCTGCGTCGACAATCTGCCCATCTCCCTGCTCTCCACCTTTACGGAGCTTCTGGCGCAGCAGCCGAACTCCGAGGTTCAGAAGGTGGCACTGGGGTTGGACGTGCGTACGGGAAATGTTCATGAGCTTCCCGCAGCACTGGAAGATCTGAAAAATCACGGATACCAGGTCGAGACCCTCTTCATGGAGTGCAGCGACGAGACCCTGATCCGCAGATACAAGGAAAGCAGACGCTCCCATCCCCTCTCTCCGGAAGGACGCGTGGAGGACGGCATCGCCGAGGAGCGCAAGGTCCTGGCCACCATCAAGGCCCGGGCCGATTACATCATCGACAGCAGCAATCTGCTGACCCGTGAACTGAAGGAAGAGCTGGAGCGGATCTTCATCGGCAACGAAGAGTACACCAACCTCATGATCACCGTCCTCTCCTTCGGATTCAAGCACGGGATCCCCACCGATTCCGATCTGGTACTGGATGTGCGATTCCTCCCCAATCCCTTCTATGTGGAGGATCTCCGGCATAAGACCGGTCTGGACGCTGAGGTGCGGGATTACGTCATGCAGTTCCCCGAGGCCGGAGAATTCCTGGACAAGACCGAGGATCTGCTGAAATTCCTGATCCCCAACTATATCAAAGAAGGCAAGACCAGCCTCGTCATCAGCATCGGCTGCACCGGCGGAAAGCACCGCAGCGTGACGCTGGCGATGGAGCTCTATAAGCGCGTGAAGGCCATGGGTCATTACGGCGTGAACCTCTCCCACCGGGATGTGCGTGTATCCGGCACCTGACGAAAGGGCTACGGTACGAATATGTCTTATTCATCCAAAGTCCGGGACGAACTGACAGGCAAGATCAGTCCCGCCAGACACTGTCAGCTGGCAGAGCTGGCCGCCATCACCCATTTCTGCGGACAGATCGGAAGGACCGATGACGGGATCTGCCACATCGGGTTCGTGACGGAAAAGGAAACCCTTGTGAAAAAGGGCTTTACTTTACTGAAAAAAACATTTAACATTGATAGCGTCGTCGGCATCACCCCTGAGAAACTGCAGGATATTCTGGCGGTTCTGGGGGATTTTGATGAACCGGTGAATCCGCTTCTTTTGAAAAATTCCTGTTGTCAGCGTGCATTTTTGCGCGGGGCATTCCTGAGCGTGGGATCCGTCAGCGATCCGACCAAGGGGTACCATCTGGAGTTTGTCTGTCCCGACGAGGAAAAGGCGGAACAGATCCGAAGCATCATCGGTGATTTTGATATTGACGCTCGTGTCATAACCAGGAAGAAATACCACGTGGTGTACCTCAAGGAGGGAAATGCCATCGTGGATCTGCTGAACGTGATGGAAGCGCCCATCTCCCTGATGGAACTGGTGAACACCCAGATCTACAAGGATGTGAGCAATACGGTGAATCGGCGGGTGAACTGTGAGATTTCCAACATCCGCAAGACCGTCACCGCTTCCGCCAGACAGATAGAAGATATAGAGATCATTCGGACCCGCATGGGTCTGGACCGGCTGCCCGCCCCCCTGCGGGAGATGGCCGAAGTACGGCTGGAGAATCCGGACGCATCCCTGAAGGACCTCGGGGAGTGCATGGACCCGCCGGTGGGGAAGTCAGGCGTCAATCACAGACTGCGCAAGCTCAGCGAGATTGCGGATTCTTTGAGAGACTGAGGAGTTTTTGTTCTTGAGGAGTTTTAGGTTTTGAGGAGTGTTGTTAGGAGGATCGAATTATGGTAAAGAAGCAGGTCACGATCAAACTGGAAAAGGGCATGGAGGCAAGTCCCATCGCACTGCTGGTGCAGGAAGCAAGCCACTATGACAGCAAGATCTATCTGGAGACCGGCACAAAGAAAGTCAATGCAAAGAGCATCATGGGAATGATGAGCCTGGGCATGGACAACGGCGACGAGCTGACCGTTATTGCCGACGGTGAGGACGAGAAAAAGGCCGCTGACGGTATTGAGAAATTTTTGACGGGAAATGCGAAATAACCCGATGTATTCGGACCCTTTCTATGGTATAACAGACCTGAAGGTCTGTTATCGAGGATGTATTGTAGATATAATACTGCAACATGTGGTATAATTTGTGCAGTGCCGTGTGCGAGAGTCACACGGATGATCTAAATTAAAAGGAGGGTTTTCAAAATGCTGGTAAATGCAAAAGATATGCTGAACAAGGCTAAGGCAGGCCACTATGCCGTAGGTCACTTCAACATCAACAATCTGGAGTGGACCAAGGCAATTCTCCTGACTGCCAAGGAGCTCAGAAGCCCCGTTATCCTGGGCGTTTCCGAGGGCGCAGGCAAGTACATGGGCGGCTACCACGTAGTCGTGAACATGGTAAACGGACTGCTGAAGGATCTTGATATTGATGTTCCCGTAGCACTGCATCTGGATCACGGTACTTACGAAGGATGCTACAAGTGCATCGAGGCAGGTTTCTCTTCCATCATGTTTGACGGTTCTCACTATCCCATCGCTGAGAACATTGAGAAGACCAAGGAGCTGGTGAAGGCTGCTCATGACAGAGGCCTTTCCATCGAGGCTGAGGTTGGTGCTATCGGCGGCGAAGAGGACGGCGTTGTGGGAATGGGCGAGTGCGCTGATCCCGACGAGTGCAAGCAGATCGCTGATCTGGGTGTTGATTTCCTGGCAGCAGGTATCGGCAACATCCACGGCAAGTATCCCGCTAACTGGGCAGGACTTTCCTTCGAGACTCTGGATGCCATCCAGCAGAAGACCGGTGATCTTCCTCTGGTGCTTCACGGCGGTACCGGAATCCCCGCTGACATGGTCAAGAAGGCCATCAACCTGGGCGTTTCCAAGGTAAACGTGAATACCGAGTGCCAGCTTTCCTTCGCTGATGCTACCAGAAAGTACATCGAGGCAGGCAAGGACCTGGAAGGCAAGGGCTTCGATCCCAGAAAGCTTCTGGCTCCCGGCTTTGAGGCTATCAAGGCTACCGTTAAGGAGAAGATGGAGATGTTCGGTTCTGTCGGCAAGGCTGACGAATAATCCAAAAATGAAAAAGCCCCTGAAAAGGGAGGATGCCAGGTATCCAATGGATACCTGGCATTTATTATGAAAAAGTTTTAAACTTGTAAGCAATCTTGACAATTGAGCGCGCCCTGTGCGGTCAATTGTATATTATGAAAAAGTTTTAAACTGATGTAAGCTGTTTTGTGCTTTTCAGTTTACTGTGTAAAAGTGTCCGAAAAACAAAGGAAAATAAAATAATCCTTGAAGAAAATGTAAACGGAATGTGAACAGAGCGGACAGATTTCCACGAAAAAGACCCGGCTCCGGCTGGATTGCCGGGGCCGGGCCGAAACATTTTGGTACGGATCAGAACCAGTGGGGCTCAGGAAGGGTTTCGGGTTCGGGATAGGTAACGCCGAAAGTCTCAGCGGTAACGGATTTCATCTTCTGCACTTCCTTCGGGCGATCATTTCCGTCGGTAGCGGTGGTTGCGATGGCTTCCACCACCTCCATGCCCTCGATGACCTTGCCGAAAGCGGCATAGGAACCATCCAGGAAAGGAGAGTTCTTGTGCATGATGAAGAACTGGCTGCCTGCGGTGTCGGGGATATTGGTGCGGGCCATGGACAGGACGCCGGGGGTGTGCTTCAGGTCATTGGGGAAGCCGTTCTGGGAGAACTCTCCCTTGATGCAGTAGCCGGGGCCGCCCATGCCGGTGCCTTCGGGATCGCCGCCCTGGATCATGAAGCCCTCGATGACTCTGTGGAAGATCACGCCGTCATAATAGCCCTTATTTACCAGGCTCAGGAAATTGTTCACGGTGTTGGGGGCAATCTCGGGATACAGCTCTGCCTTGATGACGCCGCCGTTTTCCATGGTGATGGTTACGATGGGATTTTGCTTGTCACTCATAATGCTTCCTTCCTTTGTTAGGGGTTATAGTGTACTATACTGATTATACGCATATCTGTTTTTTTTCGTAAAGAGGAGATTCCGTATTGGCTGTGGATGCATGGGGAAAAACCGAATATCTGGAAGGCATCGTCTGCCTGAGCCGTGATAGCGGCCTTACTGCGGAGGAACTTTCGGAAGCGGCTGTGAAGGCTGATCAGGAGGGAAGCCTTCTGATCTCTGATGTATTTTTGCATGATGCAGGGGACTCTGAGATTCCGTTTCTCCTTTACCGCAGGGAAGGGGACGCCCCGGATCCCGAGGAGTCCAAAGCCCGCTTTCTCTATCTGGGAGAAGGTGCTATGGAGGATGAGGACTGGGACTGGGAATATCTGGAGCAGGTCTACCGGAGACTCCACCGGATCCCTTTGCGGATCCTTGAAACGGAGCGCTGCATCCTGCGGGAAACCAATGAAACCGATGTGGATGCTTTCTACGAGCTTTATGAGGATCCGGCCATCACCGCATATATGGAGCCACTGTTCCCGGAGCGGGAGAAGGAGCTTTCCTACACCGCAGCTTACCGGGAAAATGTGTATGAACCCTACGGTTTCGGGGTCTGGACCGTGATAGAAAAAACCACCGGAGAGATCATCGGCCGGGTGGGGATCTCCTATCGCCCCGGATATCCGGATCCGGAGCTGGGATTTATGATCGGTGTTCCCTATCAGAGGCAGGGATTAGCACTGGAGACCTGCAGGGCGTGCCTGGAATTCGGACGGGAGCAATCCTTCGACCGCATTATTGCCCTGGTGCAGCCCGGAAATGCGGCGTCCGAGGCCCTTTGCAGTCATCTGGGCATGGAAGCGCAGGGTGAGACCGAGGATGGAGGCATCCGGTATACGCTGTTTGCCATCAACCTGAAAACGCCGTGACCGGCATTGCACCTGCACCGGCGCCCGGCATTGCAACCACGACATTTCATGAGGACAGGAGAGGATCATGAAAAATTTCGGCAGATTGTTTTTGGCAGTTCTTCTGGTGGGCGTAGCCCTATCCTTCGTCGCCTGCGGGAAGGAAAAGGAGACGGTGGGCGCATCCGATACGGTCCACGCAACCGCAGCAGAGCTGGTGGGAACCTGGAAGGGGATCGCCGGTGAGCCCTCCACCCTGACACTGGGGGAGGACGGCTCCTACAGAGATATCGCGGACTTTGCTTCCATCATCGGAACCTATACCGTGGATGAAACGGAGGGGACCATTACCGTAAATGAGAGTGAATACGGCATGATGTTTGTTTACACCTACGAGCTGACCGGGGATCAGCTGACGATCCAGACAAGCGGCGGCCTGCCCAGAACCTTCGCAAAGCCACAGGCCCTTGCGCTGCCCGGGTCAAATTAGAGAATGCACAGTGCATATAGAAAAGAGGCATGGGAGAGATTTCCCATGCCTCATTTTTTTAGTGTCCACTCTGTACTCGAGTGGGAACGAGCCTGCTCGAGTTTGTCTTTGATTCTTACTTCAGACCGCAGCCGGGATATTTCTCAATCCCGTTTAAGCCCATCAGACGGTTCTGGAACTCAGGAGAAGCGGTGAAGGCATTCACAACGGTCATTCTGTCGGTACCTGCCTCCAGCAATGCAAGCCAGCCTGCCGCGCCGTCCTCCTCAGGGTCTCTCCCCAGGATCGCTTTGTAGCAGTCGGTGACAAACTGTTCGTTGGTTCTTTCCCGTGCCAGATACTCCATGGATCCGAAGAAATTCTGAGGGAGCTGTGCGGGAGTGAGGGTACCCTTCACGATTTTGTCCAGCCAGCCGTAGAAGCCGTCATCCTCGGAGGTTCTTTCCAGCAGGGTCCTGTACATACCTTCCACATAAGCGCGAAGGGCGGGATTGATGACAGATCCGTCGGCATACATACCGCCGATATCCAGTCCCCATTCTCCGTAGATTTCTTGTGCCTCGGGGCTGTTGACGAAGCCTGCCAGTACTTCGCAAATCGTCTTGCCGGAGGATAGCTGCGCGGCCCAGGCTGCGATCTCTTCCTCAGAGCCTTCGCGGTACAGAATTGCCTCATACATAATGGCGATGATCTCTTCCGGAGTGTATTCCTTGTCCATGAACTCGGGGCTGTTAAAGAAGCCTGCCAGAACGTTGGCGAGGCTCAGGGACTTGTCCATCAGGCCGTCAGCCCATGCCGCAATTTCTTCTTCGGACGGCTCTCTTCCGAGAATGTTCTCGTAATAAGTGAAAACTGTGATCTCTGCGTAGTAATTATCCTGCGTCAGAAGGAGCGTGAAGGAAACAGAGGCCGAAGCGTCCCCGTCGGCATAAGCGGCCTTCCCGGCTGCATTCACGGATTGGGTGGGAGCAGAGTAATTGGAAGGCTGGAAATAGAGGAGGTTATTCTCATTATCATAAGTTGCTCCCAGATCTGTATAGACGCCATCGATGTTTTGTATCACCCTTATGGTGTCGCCTTCGGGAACCAATCCCTCTTCCGGCTCCATGACTACCATGAATTGGCTGGCATTGGGAACTTCATTCAGGCTCTTTCTCCAGTCCTCCCCGTTGCCCTTGCTCACCACCTGCTCCAGGGACAGGCTGATGGTTGCCAGGGGAGCGCCTTCCAGGGAAGTAGACATATGATTTACTGCATCTACATCCAGTGCCGCATCCGAAACCGTCATGGCGAAATTGCCACCGATGCCGGCGGTTTCACCGCCCTCAACAAACAGGCCTCCGATGACATCGCTGTCGGAAACCATTTCGTCTTCGGATTCCGTAAGGGAAGGTGTCAGACAAAAGTCTGCATTACCCAGGGTAAAGGAGAAGATGCCCATATTGGCATCGCCGTCAATGGGGGTCAGCTCCGTATTGTTGATCACGAGTCCCGCTACCTGATATCCGTAATCCGGGATCATGCGGAAGTAGTATTTGGTGCCCACGGGCAGCGAGAAATCTTCCCCGTACCGCACGGCGGAAGGATCCACGGGGTCGTTGCCTTCTGCTTCCAGCAGCTCGATGGTGGCGTGCTGCACTTTGCCTGCGCCCTCACCGTACTCCCAGTAAACCCGCTTGTTGGGAGAGAAGATGACGTGGAAGATATATTTGTGGTCCGAGTCGATGGAAACGGAATCCGTCGCCTCATCGCGGATCACAGCGTTGTCAATGTACTGGGTGCTGATGAGATTGTCGTCAATGTCGAACTCTTCCACCCATCCGGTCTCGAAATGATACCGGTCGGAGTCATTGATAATGCTGATAAAGAGCTCCGTTGCGTCATCGGGGAAAGCCGTCCAGACAATGGTGTCCTGATTGGCATAGGTGCCGGGGATCTCGTCCCCGTTCGCTTTTTTGGTACCGAAATCCACGAAATCCTGAATATCGTAGTCCACACTTATCACATCGACCAGGTAGGTGCCCAGATACTCTTCCGGTGCCATCTCTCTGACCTTCATATGTTGGATGGAGATGGTATAGGTAGGATGGACAGCGGGATTGTTGCTGCCGGGGAGGGTAAACCACGGGCCCATATCACTCATGAAGTCTTTCAGGCGACCGTTGTAGTTAAAGTCATCGGGGTCCCCGGAATCCGCCGTGATGGTGATGGTGGCACTCTCGTCCATGACAAAGCCGGGATCGATGATGATGTTGAAAGCCAGACATCGGTTCGCCGCGTTGATGGTGGTAGCGTTTCCCTCAAAGGAATTAAACCAGTCCTGATTATTTTCCGTCTCCGATCCGTCCAGTACCCGGTCTCCGTTACTGTCCTCATACCAGAAGAAAGAGATGAGATCCAGACTGTCTGCCTGGACAGAGAAGGAGCTTGCCAGTCCGGGGTTCGCCCATTCCGTCCAGCTGCGTGCCGGGTCATCCTTGGCGGTGACGTACAGGTTCAGATCCAGCTCCGTGCCTCTGTTCAGGTCATAATCGTTCCTAACTGTGATGGGATACCACAATCCCTCGGAGGGAGCATCGTTGGAAACATCGATGTTCCATGCGCCGTCGAAAACATCGTTATAATCATCCTGACTTCCGTCCTTGGTCACGGAAACGCTGCCGTCAGCCAGTTCATAGCCGTAGGGAACACGGACCCAGATATGAAAACTCGATCCGCGAACTGCACCAAACTCGTCACCGTTATGCAGTTCATTGCCGCTGTCTGCGGTCGACGGGGTGTTCGCATAGGAAACCCACACCGTGGTGTTTTCCTCCTGCTCACCGGTGAGCCTGATGGTAAAGGTGATCTCCGGTGCCATTGCCGCCTCGGCCCGAAGTTCGTTTCTGGGGAGTACCACCGCCAGCAGGAACGCGGCTGCCAACAATAAGGCTGCTTTTAGTCCAATCCTCTTCATATACACTTGCCTCTCTTTCTCCCTGTTGCTCCCGGGCACTCCTTATGACTTGTTTTCGTGGAAACTCACGGGGCCTGACCGGGAACAATATTGCGTCAGTTCGGTGCTTCCATTTTACCACGGACCGGAACAATATCTGTTGGTTTCAGGGACCTTTAGTGATAAAATATTTATTAACTGGCGCAAGCCCAAAACCTACAAGGGGGTAAGACTATGGCAATTGATTCTCAGGTTTTGACCACGGTCCTGCAGCTGTGCAGAAATTTTGATCCCATCACTCCGGAGGCCGTGATCTTCGGCTATGCGAAGCTGCTGGTGATGGACGAGACCCAGATCCGGAACCTCATCACCGATGATGATATGGGAGATCTGGACGCTGCCCACAGGTGGTTTTCCGACCGGAAGATGGATCTGAAGCTGATCAAATCCGGTCTCATGCTCCTGAGTCCGTTGATCATCAAGGACGACGAGCGAAAGGCAGATCTGGACGAGTTCCGGAATTTCCTGGATAAGTCCGGAAAGGTTTCCTCTCCCGACATCCTGGACAAGGCTCTGCAGCTTTCGGACATCGACTTTCCGAAGGTTTTCGCCGACGGCAGAGAGATGACCCACATCTTCAATGTCCAGGAGGACATGAAGGAAGCGGCGAAGAAATACGCCGAGGCCCATGCCGATGAGGATGAGGAGAAGGACAAGAAGAAAAAGAAGGACGAGAAGGAGCCCAAGCCCAAGAAGGACGAGGATGAGGACGACGGCGCCATTGTAAAGGGCGGCGATCAGAAGAGCTCTGACGAGCCTTCCAAGGATTCCTTTGAGAAGGAAACCGACACGGATGTCAAGAAAGAGGCAAAGAAGGCCTCCGGTGACAAGTCCGACAACAACGACGAGATCCCTGCACTGGAGAAGCTTTCCGAACGCTATCGCGCTCTGAATTCCGCCCTCCTGGATGTGGTGAAGGGTCAGGATCATGCGGTGCTGAAGTTTGTCCAGGGCATCAACCAGGGTGAGCTGTTGAAGAATTCGGAAAGAGGCAAGCGCCCCCGTTCCTATTTCTTCTTCTTCGGCCCTCCCGGCGTGGGCAAGACCCTGCTGGCAGAGACCGCTGCGGAAGCTCTGGGCATGCCCTTCAAGATCTTCAACATGAGTGAGTATTCCTCTCACCAGTCCCATGAGGAACTCATCGGTATCTCCAAGATCTACAACACCGCAAAGGAAGGAAGCCTGGTGAAATACGTTCGGGAGAACCCCGAATGTCTGCTGGTCTTTGACGAGATCGAGAAGGCGCACATCAATGTGATCCGCCTCTTCCTGCAGATCCTGGGCTCCGGTAAGCTGAACAACGTCTACCGTGACGAGGATGTGAGCTTCTCCGATGTCACCATCATCTTTACCTCCAACGTGGGCAGAGAACTGTATGCTGACAGGAGTGTCAACCTCACCACCCTGCCCGAGAAGGTGCTGGTGGACAGCATCGCCAAGGAGAAGGATCCTTCCGGCGAGCCTGCTCTGCCTCCCGAGATCTGTTCCCGTATCGCATCCGGTAATACCGTGATGTTCAACCACCTCTCCATCCGTCACCTGGCGGAGATGGTCAACACGAACTTTGAGAAGATCGTTACCGACATGGAGAGTGAGTACGGCATCCGCATCACCTATTCCAACTTCCTGCCTTTGATGTTCCTCTACAACAGAGGCGGCGATATCGATGCCCGTGTGGCCACCGGCCAGAGCGGAAAGTTCCTGAAGAACGAGATCTTCGAGCTGCTCCGCCAGATGCAGAAGACCTCCGGCGGTGAGAAGATCACCTCCATCGATATTGATGTGGACTGGGACGGCATCGATCCCGAGCTGATGCATCTGTTCAAGAATGAGGAGGCGGCAGATATCCTGTTCTTTACCTCCGAGAAATACGATGTTTCCGAGGCTCTGTCCTCCGAGCAGTACCATGTGCACCGGGCTGCCACCATCGAGGAAGCCAGAGAACTGGTGCTGGATGACCTGGCTGTGGCTTACATCGATCCTTTCTTCGGCAAGAACGAGAACAGCGAGACCGTGTTGTCCATCTCCGATTACAATACCGACGGTGTCCGCCTCTTCCATGAGCTGGCGGAGAACCAGTCCGGTCTTCCTATTTATCTGCTGGAGACGGATCAGACCTTTTCCGATGTGGACAAGCAGACCTTCATTCAGGAAGGTGCCGCAGGTACCACTTCCTTGAACCTGAACCGTATCGAGAGTTTCCGTCGTATGTTTGAGCAGACTTTGGAAGAGCTCTACATGGAGAAGGAGAGCCAGGCCTTCACCCAGAGAGGCTGGATCGTCGACTTTAACACGAAGCAGAATATCACCGGCGGCGAGGTGAAGATCACCATCTACAACATCCGCAAGCGTATGGCGGTGGATGTGGAGAGCAGAGGCTCCATCCTCTCCGATGCAGAGCGACCCACTGTCCGTTTCACGGATGTCATCGGCGCGGAAAATGCCAAGGAAGAGCTGGCGTACTTCGTCAAATACCTGAAGAACCCCAAGAAGTTCCTCATGAGCGGCGGAAAGCCTCCCAAGGGCGTGCTTCTCTACGGCCCTCCCGGAACCGGTAAGACCATGCTGGCCAAGGCTATGGCAGGTGAGTCCGATGTGACCTTCCTCCAGACCAGTGCCGCAGAGTTCAAGAACAAATACGTGGGCGCCAGCGAGGAGAATGTCCGTAAGCTCTTCGCAAAGGCAAGAAAATATGCGCCTTCCATCATCTTCATCGATGAGATCGACGCCATCGGTAAGCAGCGTACCGGCAGTGAGTTTACCAGCGGTACCGAGAGTATCCTGAACACTCTGCTGACGGAGATGGACGGCTTTACCGGCACTGATGCCAACAAGCCCGTCTTCGTTCTGGCAGCCACCAACTTCGGTGTGGGCTCCGAATCCGACGGCATCTCCTCTCTGGACGATGCACTGATCCGTCGTTTCGACAACAAGATCTACGTGGATCTGCCGAAGGAGAGTGAGAGAAAGCTTTACATCATGCGGACTCTGGAGCAGAAGGGTGTGACGACCGTGTCGGAAAACACGGCCCAGAGCATCGCAGAGCGCACCACCGGCCAGAGCCTTGCGGTACTGCAGAATGTCATCGATCTGGCATTCCGTTCCGCTACCAGAGCAGAGCGCGCCATGACGGACGACGATCTGCTCAGTGCACTGGAAGAGTACAATTACGGTGAGAAGAAGGAGCACACCCCCGAGTACTACAGACGGGTGGCCATCCACGAGACCGGACATGCTTTCCTGTCCTACATCAGCGGAGACAAGCCTTCCTACATCACCATCGAGTCCAGAGGAAACTTTGGCGGCTACATGCAGCACGCCAACCAGGAAGAGACTCCCAGTTACACCAAGGAGGAGCTCCTGGCCCGGATCCGCACCAGTCTGGCGGGTCGCGGCGCGGAGCAGGTCTTCTTCGGCAAGGATGTTTCCCTGAACACCGGTGCTTCCAGCGATCTGGAGCAGGCCACCAACATTGCTTTTCGCATCATCGCCTCCTACGGCATGGATGAGAACAGCCTCATTGTTCTGGGCAGGAAGGAGATCCTTTCCTCTGCTCTGGCAGACGATTATGTGGCGAAGGTGAATAAGATCCTGGCTGACCAGATGGCGGAGACCATCCGCATCATCGAGGAAAACATGGACAAGATCAAGAAGATCGCCGATGTCCTGGTCAAGGAAAACCGCCTCACCGGCAAGGAGTTCGAGGCTTTGATGGAGGCGGAATAGTAAACGAAATCCCTACAAACCGTGATCGTAAGCGGCTTGTAGGGATTTTTTGCATGGTATTTCCGCTATACGGATGTAGGTGAATATAGAGGGAGAGGAAACTCGATTTGAACGTCAAAAATACCTTCTTCATGATGAATCTGGATGTTTCCGCCGTATTTCTCAACTATGGAATGGATCCCATACATTCCGTAGCCATGTTTCTTCCCGTCATTTTTTGTGGACAGCAGTTTTCCGTTTTTGATGGAGAGCATTCTCTCGTATGGATTTGATACGCGGATTAGCATACATCCCCCTGCATAGGCAAGTTCCAACTCGATATGAGGTTCCTTGCACCCGGTGCATCCCTCTATTGCGTTATCTAGCAGATTTCCAAGTAGAACGGTGATATCAAAGGAATTCAGCGAAAGGTTGGAAGGAATTGTAAGTTTGCAGTCAATCGGAATGCCGTTTGCGGCGGCTTCTTCCATTTTCTGGTTGATGATACCGTCTATTGGAAAATTGCCGGAATCTACAGTTTTTTCCGGGGGTTGGAGAGCGCTGTCCATGGAATGGATATAGGATTTCAAATCTTCGATGGCTCCGCTTTTGGCTAAAAGACTGATTTCAGTTAGATGGTTTCGCATATCATGTTTCAAGGCCCGAACGCGATCTTCTTGTTCACGGTTTAGCAAAAGCTGCTTCTCATATGCCAGGATCTGCTCATCAACAATGGCTTTTTCCAAGGTTTTTTCATAGTTTTCTTTGAGTGTCTGATGTAGATAATAAAGTACGAAATTCAGCAAGAGTACAGCAGAGCATATATACACGATTGATATGACCGACATCTTTTCGCTTTCAACAATAAGCACGAGCAATCCGACACTGACGATTGTTACAGTAGTCAGTTCCCACCATTTCTCATCAGGAACGTCGGAATTGTTTCTGCCAAAAGATCGGAAGAAGATGCTGCAAGTAAGAAAAAGAAGAACCGATACGGAGGAGGCAAACAATGTCCTTCCGGATTCTTCGATTCCGTGAACCAGTAGGAAATAGCAAAGACCATCAATCGCACAGCTGATTCCCAATAGAATACCGCAGGATAAAAGTCGCTTGTTGAACTTTTCCGGATTTGGAACAGAAACAAGAAGCATGCCTGCCACAGTAGTCAGAACATTGATCAGAGGTGAGTTGAACAGAAGGTAGATGAAGCATGTGGCAACACCGGACAAAGCAATCAAAATTCCGGATAGCAATCGGTTTCTGCTTTTTCCCAAAAGAATCTCATAGTAAAAACTGACTACAGTCAATCGGGATATCTCCAAAAGCAATTCTCCAATCATCAATTCCTGATCAATCATAAACAGCCCTCTTTTGTGAACAATATAGCTTTACA
This sequence comes from Lachnospiraceae bacterium, assembly GCA_016286555.1. Taxonomy (GTDB): domain Bacteria; phylum Bacillota; class Clostridia; order Lachnospirales; family Lachnospiraceae; genus AC2028. The sequence continues at coordinate 27,485 of JAEETA010000018.1, forward strand.
GTCTTCCGATATAACGATGAAACGCAGACATGGAAGCGTCTCGAAATCCTCTGGAAATGGACAGCTCTGTACCACTGTTCATCAGCACGGAATGGCTTTTGATGGCGGTAATGAGCCGCATGTTGACCAGATAAGATTTTGCAATCTGTGTGAAACTATCCGGAAATTTGATTCCTTCATCCCGGAGCTTTCCGACAAATTCTACGGTTGAACCGTCTCTCTTGTGAAGGAGCAAATGTTTGTTTCTGCTTTCGATGTATTCAATCTCGTGAAAAGGAACACTGTTGATTGACCTGTGAACACTGAAACAATAGCATCTGCTGTTTGATTCTGTTTCCCCAATCAATGCTCCGATCATTTTTACACAATAGGAATAGTCCAGTGGTTTTACCAGAAAGTCAAACGGATGCAGTTTAAATAATTCCAAGGCGTAGGTGGTTTTGGCTGACACAAAGATGATTTGCATCGTGGAGTTGTTCAGAGTGTTTCTGATGTATGATCCGACGTCTGTGCCGAGCCTTTCAGGGAGCTCAATATCGAGAAACAGAATTTGTAGATCGGGAATTTTGGGTATATCCGAGCAGGCACAGGCTCCGTCATTCCATATGTATGTCTCGGTATGATATCCATAGGTGCTGAAAATATTGGTGATACACTGCTTTAATTCTTTGCAGAATTCGGTATCATCATCACAAATTCCGACATGATATGTGGGCATTTCTTGTCCTCCGATTACATGCGTAAAAAGGAATCGTTCATGGCAGAAATCCGGTTTTTTATGTGCCCGGTCAAAACCAGAACAGAAGTAACCAACACGGATAATAACACCGGCTGAGCCCATTCTGCAGATCTGGAACAAAAAAGAAGAATAAAAAGTAAGCTTTCCGCTGTGAGCCACAGTCTGGCCTTGTTTCGAATGATGCATCTTTCGTGAGCGTCAAGTGGATTGGATGGATTATCAATCGGAGCGAGGCTGAGGATAACAAAGGCGGTTACAGAAAACATACAGATTTGGATTCCTTTTGAAATCATAACATATTTTATGAACAAAAAAACTCCTCCAAAAAGGATCAGCGATAAAAATGTACATACTCTCAAAGAACCGACATGGATTCCACCAGAGTATTGTCTTAATGGAAAAACAAGACATAAAAAGAGAGTTCCCTTTATGGTGACATCAAGACAAATGGCCATGAAGAGCGCTATGCTTGTTCCAAGTATAAAGTGGATCAGCATTTGTTTTCCGAACTGAATGATATCGTTCTCATCTTCGTTTGTCATATCGAGGTTCCTTTCGTTCTGCTATAGTGACAATACGTGTTGACAAACAAGAAGGGGAGGATTGAAATCCTCCCCGGTAGCTTACTTCTTTCTTAAGGATTTGACTGCGTCAGGCAGAACCGGCTGATACAGCATCAAAGGACAGGCTACATTCGCATAATGTTCTGCTACCTTCCGCATGATCTTTTTGGAATAATTGGCAGCTTTGTCATGATTGTTTTTATTCGTTTTCATTGTTTCCTCCTTTTAGAAGCTCTTATATGCAATGCATTACTCAAAAGAATTTTCGTTCAGGATGATCTGAACTCTGGAATTGATGATCTCGATCACTTCATCCAGCGTTTTTTCTCCGGCAAAATAGGGCTGGGATTCCTCAGTAACGATTTTGACGAAGTCTGATTGGGGCGAGCGGAGAAGATGGGCCGTTTCAATGGCATGTGAGAGTTTACCAACCTGTTCTTCGGAGACGGGTAAATACTTGACTCCGTCAAGAATATAGGTCTCCCCATTCATGTCCTTGCGAAACTCTTCATCCAGAGCATCTGCTGTAGTCGGAAGTCCGTACCTGGTATCCAAATCAGCGTGTGCCATCCAGTATGAAATAAATTCCTTGGCTCCATCTGCAATTTTTGACTTGCTGGATACACCAAGCATTGTGTAGCTGACCAAACCGCCGGAAGATTCCTTTTCAGAGCATGGATATCCAATGAGATTCAGCGGGCATCCCATTCTGGATTCCAAATCGGCAATCTCTTTTGCGCTGTGGAAATCCAACACAAATAGTACGGGCTCACCGTCTATCGCGCGCTCTGTTCGATCTTGAGACACATTGGAAACATCCAAGGCAGATATGCGTGTCATTAAAGAACGAAATGGCTCTTCTGAAAACAGCGGATGATGGTTTTCCCAATCAATGTGTTGATCGATGTCCCCCCAAAGTGCATTTGCCAGAATGGTGGCCTTTATTTCCGTGAGGTCTCTTCCGTTCCCGGAACAAGCGTTGGGATACTCCTCCATAAACGCAAGATAGTCTTCGATGGACCAGGAAGATACATCGCCAAGGTAAGCAGCGGAACAGGCTAATGTGGAAAAAGCCATATGTGTCGGGAGAGCATAGATACACCCGTTTCTGGATAGATCGTTTTGAATACGGTCGATCATACCGGGATGGCTGTCATTAGCGAAGAATTCGGTCAGATCAAGCAAATATCCTTTCTCCGAATAGGCATCATATTGGAAAATCCCATTAACCTGAACGAGATCGGTATCTCCGGCCTGCAAAATGGCATTATATTTGTCAAAATCCGGAATGTGTTCTCCAAGAGTCACCTGGTAGGAATTGCACTCTCGGTTAAATGAATCAACACAATTCACATGGTATACCGGGTTTACGGACTGAAATGAAACCTCTGCCTTTTGGGGTGCTTCCTGCGAGGAAACAGAAGTACCTTCGGTTTGCTCGCATGGAGATTGAGTGGTAGAGTCTGCGATTCCCTCCTTGGTGGCTCCGCATCCACATAAAAATATGATCGCCAAAAGACAAATGCTCTTTTTCATTATGTTCTCCGATCAGTTATTTATGAGTGATTTACTGAGTGATGATATTCATCCTGGTTTTGTGAGTATGTTGCGCCGCAGGAACATCTGTAAACACAATAGTAATGATAACCGGTAATGGTACAACCTGCATCGTAAACACACTGCTCTGTAGTAATACTCATCAGGGTTTTGTTGTACAGGCTGTAGTAATGGTCGTGTGCGTAGGACGGGAACACGACGCAAAGAGACAGTACGAGGGAAAGAAGTGCAGAACACAGTGCTTTTTTCATGATGATACCTCCTTGCAAAAAGCGTGAATTAACAGTTACGGGCAGACTATAGCATAAAAAAGTCGGTAATATAGGCGCCTGGCGAAAATGGCATGTTAATCGACGAAATATGCAAAAAAATCCGAAGGCACTTGCCTTCGGATCTCAGGAGGTAGACCTGGCTTTCTTTTCTTCCTTCAGTCTGCCACGTAGCTCCGTGAAAAATTTCTTTAGCAGTGCGCTGCATTCCTCCGCCAGGATGCCCTTGGTCACAGCCACCTGATGGTTGAATTCCGGATTGTTCAGGATGTCCAGGATGGAACCGCTGCAGCCCGACTTGGGACTTTCACTGGCCATCACCACCTCCGGGATCCGGGCCTGAACGATGGCACCTGCGCACATCTGACAGGGCTCCAGGGTCACATAGAGGGTGCATTCCTCCAGTCGCCAGTCTCCCAGGACTTTACTGGCCTTGCGGATGGCGGTGATCTCCGCGTGGGACAGAGTACAATGATCCGTGTTCCTGCGGTTGTAGCCCCGGCCGATGATCTTCCCTTCATGAACGATGACGCAGCCGATGGGCACCTCTCCCAAGGCGTACGCTTTCAGGGCCTGTTTGTAGGCCTCTTTCATATATTTTTCGTGGATAGATTTGATCTCCATAAAGTCTTTCTCCCTGCAGTCAGCGGGTTTTTCCCTGCGTTCCTGAGCCTCTTTTCAGTATAGGCAGGAGGGCTTTCTTTCGTCAAGGATGCCGATTTTTCGCAGAAAAATTGATAAATCCCGAAAAATCGGTTATATTAAGATGTTAGAATCTGCGCCGGGACAGGGGATTTTCCCCGAAACCCCGCTGCAAACGGGAGCCTGAAGCACATTAGGGAGGACCTGATATGAGTGAAAAACAGACCTGCACGCCGGAAGCGCTGGTAAATACGCTGCTGGAGGATTTTAAAACAGACCGGATCATCAACCGTGTGGATCTCTTCGATCAACCGGATCGGGAGGAGGTCTCTGCGGTTCTGGAGAAGCTGATCAAGATCGTCTTCCCGGGATTTTTCCGTGAGAAATCTTACCGCTTTTACAATTTCAACAGCCGCCTCACCGTCATGATCGAGGATGTGCTCTACCTGCTGAACAAGCAGATCACCATCGCCTTAAAGCAGTCTCCGGAATATGCGGAGATGTCTCTGGAAGAGCGGGAGGAGATCGCCTGCGATATCTCCGGGCAGTTCATCCTGCGCCTGAGTAAGGTCCGCGAGCTGGTGGAGACGGATGTGCAGGCCTTCTATGATGGGGACCCCGCTGCGTACAATCACAATGAGGTCATCCTTTGCTACCCCGGGCTGCGCGCTATCGTCACCGCCCGCCTGGCTCATGAACTCTATCTCCTGGGCGTGCCCCTGATCCCCCGCATGATGACGGAGGAAGCTCATTCCCGCACCGGTATCGACATTCATCCCGGCGCCACCCTGGGCCGGTATTTCTTCATCGACCACGGCACCGGCATCGTCATCGGTGAGACCACCATCATCGGCGATTATGTGAAGATCTATCAGGGCGTTACCATCGGTGCGCTTTCCACCAGAGGCGGACAGAGTCTCCGGGGCGTGAAACGCCATCCCACCATCGAGGACCGGGTCACCATCTATGCCGGTGCGTCCATCCTGGGCGGCGAGACTGTGGTGGGCCACGATGCGGTCATCGGCTCCAATGTATTTATCACCTCTTCCGTGGACGCAGGCGCCCGCATCAGCAGTAAGAGCCAGGAGTTGCAGATCAAAAACGGCCGCGACCATGATGCCATCGACGGCGTCACCACCGGCGACAGTGTCACTGCCAGCGACAGAGAGACAGATACCAATTGGTTTTACATCATTTGATTGATACAAGGGTTCACGGCAGATTCCCCGGGCAAGCTCGCTTGCTGAGGGGAATCTGTCAGGAACCCGAACAAACACGAGCAAGCAGGCGGTATCCCTGCTCTTTGGGATGCCGCCGGATTGTGAGTGGTTGTAGGATTGCGAGAGCTGCAGAGCAGCGAAGCAATCCGTAGTATCAATCCTAAACGGAGGTAAGAAAACATGAAATGGGTCAGATACCGGATCAAAACCGTAACGGGAGCGGAGGACATCATCATCAGCACCCTTTATGATATCGGCCTGGAGGGGGCGCAGATCGAGGACAAGATCCCTCTCACCGCCCTGGAGAAGGAGCAGATGTTTGTGGACATCCTGCCCGACACCGGGGAGGACGACGGCGTGGCTTACCTCAGCTTTTTCGTGGAGCTTCGGGAGAATGGACAGGTCCTGCTGGAGGGAGAGGAGATCTCCCGTGAGGATCTTCTTTCTCGCATCGATGCAGAGCTCTCTGAACTCCGGGATTTTAACCTGGACATCGGAGAGGGCACCGTCACGGTGGACGAGACCGAGGACATCGACTGGATCAACAACTGGAAGCAGTACTTCCATCAGTTCCGGATAGATGACATTCTTGTCATTCCCTCCTGGGAGGAGCCGGAAGCCGCAAATGCGGATCCCGCGCCGTCCATGACCCTGCACATCGATCCCGGCACCGCTTTCGGTACCGGCATGCACGAGACCACCCAACTCTGCATCCGTTCCATTCGTAAACACATGACGGAGGACGCGCAGATTCTGGATCTGGGCACCGGCAGCGGCATCCTTTCCATCCTGGCCCTGAAGTTCGGCGCGGGTCATGCGGTGGGTACCGATCTGGATCCCTGTGCCGTGGAAGCTGTGGCACAGAACTGCCGGGACAACGGCATCGATCCCAAGGATTTCGAACTCATCATCGGCAACCTCATCGATGACCCTGCAGTGCAGGAACAGGTGGGATATGAAAAATATGACATTGTCGTCGCAAATATTCTGGCAGAGGTTCTGGTGATGCTGACCCCTGCTGCGGTAAAGTGCTTAAAGCCCGGCGGCATCTACATCACCTCCGGCATCCTGGACATCCGGGAGCAGATGGTGTTGGAGGCCGTGGAAGCGGCAGGACTGGAAGTGCTGGAGGTCACCGCCCAGGGCGAGTGGCGCAGCATCACGGCGAGACGACGGGAATAAGGGCGTCCCCTGCGACCGAAGGAAAGTGAAAGAACATGTACCGATTTTTTACAGATGACAGTCAGATCCATGTGGAGGAAAAACGCGTCATCATCACCGGCAAGGATGTAAACCACATCCGCTCCGTTCTCAGGATGCAGCCGGGAGATGAGATCAGCGTCATGAACGGGATCGACGGAAGGGATTATCGCTGCGGCATCCTGGAGATGACGGAGAACGAGGTCCTCTGTGAACTGCGCTTTATCCGGGAAGCGGACAACGAGCTTCCCATTGAAGTGGTGCTTTACCAGGGACTCCCCAAGTCCGACAAGATGGAACTGATCCTGCAAAAATGCGTAGAGCTGGGAGTGGCCCGCGTGGTCCCCGTCTCCATGAAGCGCTGCGTCATGAAGCTGGATCCCAAAAAGGAAAGTTCCCGCATCGCCCGCTGGCAGAGTATCGCGGAAGCGGCGGCCAAGCAGAGCAAGCGAGGCATCATCCCTGAGGTGGGAAATGTGCTGACCTTCGGCGCTGCCGTGGAGGAAGCAAAATCCTATGACCGGATCCTTCTCCCCTATGAAATGGCGGAGGGAATGGAGCGCACCAGACAGATCCTGGAAAGCATCCGTCCGGGAGAGCGCGTGGCCGTCTTCATCGGCCCCGAAGGGGGCTTTGATCCCGAGGAGGTGGAGCGCGCTGTAGCTGTCGGCGCAGAATCCATCACATTGGGGAAGCGCATTTTGCGCACCGAGACTGCAGGAATGGTAGTCCTGTCCTGGCTGGGCTATCTGACGGAAGGGAAAGTATAAAAAAGGAATGACGGAAATCTATTTGGACAATTCCGCCACCACCATGGTGGCTCCTCAGGTGGCGGATCGCATGCACGAGGTCATGACCTCCTATTACGGGAATCCCTCCAGCATGCACAGCAAGGGTGTGGAGGCGGAGCGCCTCATCCGCGAGGCTTCCCGGACCCTGGCGGGGATCCTGAAATGTAATGAAAAACAGATCATCTACACCGCCGGCGGCACCGGCGCCGACAACCTGGCCATCCTGGGAGCGGCCAGAGCAAAGGCCCGTAGCGGCAAGCATCTCATCACCACGAAGATCGAGCATCCTGCGGTGCTTCAGTCCATGAAATGCCTGGAGGATGAGGGATTTACCGTGACCTGCCTGGATGTGGATGCCTGCGGCCACATCAGTTTGGATGCCCTCTCCGAGGCCATCACTCCGGAAACGACACTCGTGTCGATCATGCATACCAACAATGAGATCGGCGCATTGCAGGATCTGTCCGCCATCGGCGAACTCATCAAATCCCGGAATCCCCAGACCCTCTTTCATGTGGATGCGGTCCAGGGTTTTGGCAAGACGGTGATCCTTCCCAAGCGTCTGCACATCGATCTTCTTTCCGCCAGCGGACACAAGATCCACGGCCCCAAGGGTGTGGGCTTCCTCTATGTGGGAGAGGGGGTCAGACTCCTGCCCATTTCCTACGGCGGCGGGCAGCAGGGCGGAATCCAGAACGGTACGGAAAATGTCCCCGGCATCGTGGGCATGGCCATGGCAGCAGGCCTTCTCTATGAACATCTGGAGGAGGATACCGAACGTCTCTATGATCTGAAGGTGCGTCTGATCCGCGGCGTCGCGGACCTGACGGGGGTTCATGTAAACGGCCTGATCCCCGTGGGAGAACGGAGCCTGCCTGAGGACCGGTGTGTGACTGTCCGGGACGAGAAACTCACCGTGCTGGGAACGGCGCCTCATGTGATCTCCGTATCCTTTGCGGGGGTCCGCAGCGAAGTGCTGCTCCACACCCTGGAGGAGGACGGTATCTACGTCTCTGCCGGCAGTGCCTGCTCCACCCACAAAAAGGCCACATCCGCAACCCTTACCGCCATCGGTTTAAACGAGAGTCTTGCGGAATCCACCCTGCGCTTTTCCACCTCCGTGTACACCACGCCGGAGGAGATCGACGCAACAATAAATGCCATCCGGACCAAACTTCCGGTGCTTCAGAGGTATACGAGAAATTGAAAAAATCATTGTTTCACACTTTTATCATCAAATACGCGGAGATCGGCATCAAGGGCCGGAACCGCTTCCTCTTTGAGGACGCCCTGGTAGACAGGGTGAAAAATGCCCTGCGGGATATGGCGGGGACCTTTTATCTGCGCAAGACCCCGGGCCGGATCTTCCTGGAGATGAAGGAGGATTTCGACTTTGACGAGGTGGTGGAGCGCCTGGGCAAGGTCTTTGGTACCGTGGGTATCGCACCGACCTTAAGCCTCGAGGATGAAGGCTTTGAGAAACTGGCGGAACAGGTTGTTTCTTACTGGGGCGATATGTACGGGGATCGGATGAACGGGGAGAAGCCCCTGACCTTTAAGGTAAATGCCCGGAGAAACCGGAAGAACTATCCGAAGAATTCCATGGAGATCAATGCGGACCTGGGAGAAGTGCTCCTGCAGGCTTATCCGCAGCTGAAGGTGGATGTCCACAAGCCCGATATCCTGCTGGAGGTAGAGATTCGTGACCGCATTTATGTGTATTCCGAGATCCTGCCCGGTCCCGGCGGTATGCCCGTGGGTACCGGCGGCAAGGCAATGCTCCTGCTTTCCGGCGGCATCGATTCTCCCGTGGCAGGCTGGATGATCGCAAAGCGCGGCGTTACCCTGGATGCGGTGTATTTCAATGCACCGCCCTACACCAGCGAGCGTGCGCTGCAGAAAGTGGTGGATCTGGCCAAGATCGTGTCCGAGTATGCGGGCCCCATCAATCTCCACGTCATCAATTTTACCGACATTCAGCTGAAGATCTATGAGCTTTGCCCTCATGAGGAACTGACCATCATCATGCGCCGTTACATGATGCGCATCGCAGAGAAGCTGGCCATCGATTCCGGCGCTCTGGGTCTGGTCACCGGCGAGAGCATCGGTCAGGTGGCATCCCAGACCATGGCCAGCCTGGTGGCTACCAACGAGGTCTGCACCCTGCCTGTCTACCGCCCCGTCATCGCTTTTGACAAGCAGGACATCGTGGAGATCTCCGAGCGCATCGGCACTTACGAAACCAGCATCCTGCCCTACGAGGACTGCTGCACCATCTTCGTGGCAAAGCACCCCGTCACCAAGCCCAATGTCAACGTGATCCGTCGTCACGAGCACAATCTGGACGAGGTCATCGGACCTCTGCTGGAGGCTGCCTTTGAAACGGACCGTGTGATCCGCGTGGGGGAGGACGAGGAGTAAAGAAAAAGCGCATCCTCCGCCTACGGAGAACACGCTTGTTCTGTACGAACCGTGGTCCTTGGAAAACAACATACAAAAAGAGCCCGGATCACTCCGGGCTCTCTGTAGCAAACCGATTTATACGATATACTGCTCCAGGACCTTCATAACGTCCTCAGCGCCACCCTCGGTGTGAATGTTCAGGTCGATGGGCTTGGACAGATCCAGGGAGAAGATACCCATGATGGACTTGGCATCGATGACATAGCGTCCGGATACCAGATCGAAGTCATAATCAAACTTGGTTACGTCGTTGACAAAGGATTTTACCTTGTCGATGGAATTCAGGGAAATTTTTACAGTCTTCATAGTCGGTTACCTCCTGTGAGTTTCCTAATTATCTGTTCTTCACTATTCGTTTGCTACGCCCCCATCATATAGGTGTTTTTTTTAAAAGTCAAGAAATATTATGAAAACCATCGCATTTCACAACCTCGGCTGCAAAGTAAATTCCTATGAACTGGACTGTATGATACAAAGTGCCCAATCCAGAGGGTACAATATCGTGGATTTTACGCAGATTGCCGACATTTATGTCATCAATACCTGCACAGTGACCAACATCGCCGACCGCAAGAGCCGTCAGATGCTGCATCGGGCAAAACAGCGTAACCCGGAAGCTCTGGTGGTGGCCGTGGGCTGCTATGTCCAGACAGATCCTGCGGGCGTGCAGGCTGACCCCAGTGTGGATCTGGCCATCGGCAACAATCACAAGGGCGAATACCTGGACCTTATTGAGGAAGTGCTCCGTGATCAAGAACAGTTGCCGGAGGATGTTTCCTCCCGTGAGAACGGGGCAGGAAGAGGCGCCGCAAACCTTGCGCAGCCCGCAGGCGCAAACGCCGCGGCCGGTGCCTCTACCCGTATGGTCCGCCAGGACGGCAAGGAACTATGCTCCTACGAGGAAATGCATCTGCAGCGGCCCTCCGAGCACACCAGAGCCTACATCAAGATCCAGGACGGCTGCAACCAGTTCTGCACTTACTGTGCCATTCCCTACGCCAGAGGCAGAGTCCGCAGCAGGGGAAGAGATGACATTCTCGCCGAGATCCGGGATGTGGTGGCACACGGCTGCAAAGAGATCGTCCTTACCGGCATCCACATCAGCTCCTACGGCATTGATTTTGACCGGGATGCATGGCTGGCGGGGGAAGCGGTCCCTACCAGAAAAGGTCCTTCCGGTGCCGCAGATTACGGCGGCAGCAGCCTGCTGACGGACCTTCTGGAGTATATCTGCGATGTGGAAGGCCTGGAGCGGGTGCGCATCAGCTCCCTGGAGCCCCGTCTCATCACCGGGGAAACTGCCCGCCGCATGGCGGCTTTGCCAAAGCTCTGCCCCCATTTCCACCTTTCTCTGCAGAGCGGCTGCGACGCAACCCTGTATCGCATGAACCGAAAGTACAACACCGCGGATTTTGCCCGCAGCGTGGAGATCCTTCGTTCCGTCTTCGATCGTCCTGCCATTACAACTGACGTGATCGTCGGTTTTCCGGGGGAGACGGAAGAAGAGTTTGCACAGACCCTGGAATTCCTGCGGCAGATCTGCTTTTACGAGATGCATGTGTTCAAATACTCCAGACGGAAAGGCACCGTGGCGGATCGCCTGCCGAACCAGTGCACCGCAGAGGTGAAAAACGAACGCAGTGATATCCTCCTGCAGCTGACGGAGGAGCAGTCCGAAACTTTCCGGGAAAAATACCTGGGACAGTCCGCGCAGGTCCTCTGGGAGGAGGATGTGACCATCGGCGGAAAGGCCATGACCGTAGGCCATACCCCGGATTATGTGCGGATCGCCGTGCCTGCGGCGGAGGGCCTTGTGGGAACCCTTTCCCGGGTTACCGTCACCGGATTTCTGGAATCCGATCTTATGGTAGGAACCCTTGAATAATCGTAAATTGTGGCGTATGATGTAGAGTAGTGTGCCTAACTATGCAGATGGCACGAGTGAATGCAGTAATGCGAGGAAAAATAATGCAAAAGCTGGAGAATACCCAATATTTCGAAGTGGTTGATTCCCAGGTGGAGGCAGGTGCCGTTCTGGAGTCCGTGTACCAGTCTCTCCAGGAGAAGGGATACAACCCGGTGAACCAGATCGTGGGATACATCATGAGCGGAGATCCCACCTACATCACCAGTCATAAGGGTGCCAGAAGTCTCATCATGAAGGTGGAGAGAGACGAGCTGGTGGAGGAGCTTCTGGAGGCATACATCGCCGGCAGAGGCTGGAACTGATGCGTATACTCGGGCTGGATTACGGCTCCCGCACCGTCGGGGTAGCCGTCAGCGATCCTTTGATGATCACCGCACAGGGCGTGGAGATCATCCGAAGGGACCGGGAGAGTGCGCTGCGTCGCACCCTCGCCCGTATTGAGGAGCTGATTCAGGAGTATGAAGTGGACCGGATCGTACTGGGCCTGCCCCTCAATATGGACGACTCCGAGGGCCCCAGGGCAGAGGCTACCCGGGAGTTTAAGGAAAAGCTGGAGCGCAGAACGGGACTGCCCGTGATCCTGGTGGACGAGCGACTGACCACGGTGGAGGCCGACGAAGTGATGATCGAGGCCGGTCTGGATCGCACCCAGCGCAAAAAGCATGTGGACCGCATCGCGGCCCAGCTCATTTTGCAGGATTACATGAATTCACAAACAAACCGACAGGAATGATATTCCCTAAGGAAGCGTACACTGATAGGGGGAATCAATAATGGATAACAGTAAATTAGAGAAGATCACATTTCAGCCGGACGGTGACAATCCCGTCGATTTTTTCGTGTTGGAACAGGCCAGGATCGGGGGCGTGGACTACATCCTGGTGACCGACTTTGAGGAAGGCGACGGTGAGGCGCTGATCCTGCGTGACCTGAGCAAGGAGGGCGACGAGGAGAGCCGTTACGAGATCGTATCGGACGATGACGAGCTGGCCGCTCTCGCAGGTGTATTTGAAGACCTTCTGGAGGACGTGGAGCTGGTGAGAGATCCCGCGGACGAATAGTCCGGTCTTTTGCCGACCCTTCCCGGAAGGAAGTGATCTTCCGAAGGCAGGGTGACCTGCCGGAAATACGGAGGATATTTTGAGTAAGAAAAAATTGGAAACTGTGCCGGGCTCTAAGCTGAAGATCATCCCTTTGGGTGGTCTGGAGCAGATCGGCATGAACATCACTGCCTTCGAGTACGAAGACAGTATCATTGTGGTGGATTGCGGTCTGGCCTTCCCTGCCGACGATATGCTCGGCATTGATCTGGTCATTCCCGATGTCACCTATCTGAAGGAAAACATCGACCGGGTGAAGGGCTTTGTCATCACCCACGGTCACGAGGACCACATCGGCTCCATCCCTTACGTTCTGAAGGATGTGAACGTGCCCATCTATGCGACGCGTCTGACCATGGGCCTCATTGAGAACAAACTGACCGAGCATGCCATGATGGATGTGGTCCGCCGCAAGGTGGTGAAGTTCGGTCAGACCATTACCCTGGGGAGCTTTCGGGTAGAGTTTATCCGCACCAACCACAGCATTGTGGACGCGGCAGCTCTGGCAATCTATTCTCCCGCAGGTATCGTGGTGCACACCGGAGACTTTAAGGTGGACTATACTCCCGTCTTCGGCGATGCCATCGATCTGCAGCGCTTTGCGGAGCTGGGCAAAAAGGGCGTGCTGGCTCTGCTGTGCGACTCCACCAATGCTGAGCGCCCCGGTTTTACCCCTTCCGAGAAAACGGTGGGCAGAACCTTTGATACCCTCTTCGAGGAGCACAAGGACACCAGGATCCTGGTGGCAACCTTCGCTTCCAATGTGGACCGGGTGCAGCAGATCATCAACAGCGCATACAAATTCGGTCGCAAGGTAGCTGTGGAAGGCCGCAGCATGGTGAACATCATCGATGTTGCGCAGCGCCTGGGCTGCATCAAGATCCCGGAGAACACCCTGGTGGATGCCGAGATCCTGAAGACCGTTCCCAGAGAAAAACAGGTCATCATCACCACCGGAAGCCAGGGCGAGAGCATGGCTGCCCTGAGCCGTATGGCGGAAGGGACTCACCGCAAGATCAGCGTGGGCGTGGGTGATACCGTGATCTTCTCTTCTCATCCCATCCCGGGCAATGAGAAGTCCGTCACCAAGATCATCAACAGACTCCTGCAAAAAGGGGCCGACGTGGTGTTCCAGGACGTACACGTTTCCGGACACGCATGTCAGGAAGAGATCAAGCTGATCTATGCCCTGGTGCAGCCTAAATATTCCATACCTGTCCACGGAGAGTACAAGCATCTCAAGGCCCAGGCAAAGCTGGCCATGGAGCTTGGAATCCCAAAGGAGCGGGTGCTCATTCTGAAGTCCGGTGATGTGCTGGAGCTGAATGAGGAGGAGGCTGCCGTTACGGGACAGGTTCCCGTGGGCGACATTCTGGTGGACGGCCTCGGCGTAGGCGACGTGGGCAATGTGGTGCTTCGCGATCGTCAGCATCTGGCGGAGGACGGTGTCATGATCATCGTCATGACCCTGCAGCAGTACAACGGTGCTTTGCTGGCAGGTCCCGACCTGGTGTCCAGAGGTTTCGTCTATGTGAAGGAGTCCGATGCACTGATGGAAGAGGCCCGTCTGGTGGCCGAGGATACGCTGGTGGACTGCCTGGAGCGCGGCGCCGACTGGAACCGCATCAAGTCCGCACTGAAGGACGCCCTCAGCGAGTTTATCTGGAAGAAGACCAAGAGACGTCCCATGATCCTGCCCATCATTCAGGAGGTGTAAGCACCCGATGGATGCCAAGGTTGAAGCAAAAAATGAAGAGCTGATCGCAGCCATCAAGGACTCGGAATGCTACCGGGAGTATCGCAGGCAACTGGAGCGGGTGAAACAGGAACCGGCCCTGAAAGCCCAGATCGATGAATTCCGCCGGAAGAACTTCGAGCTGAACATGGCGGATGAGACGGATCTTCTCCGGATGACCCGCTTTCAGGAGGAGTACCGGGATTTCCGTCAGAATCCTCTGGTGGACGATTTTCTGGCTGCGGAGCTGGATTTTTGCCGTATGATACAGCGTCTGGAGATGCATCTTGTAGATGCGCTGGACTTCCAATAGGAGCGTAAAACATGGGTAATAAATACCTGTCTGTCCTGGGTGGTATCCTGGATCTGATCTTCCGGGTCACCCTCTGGGCCGTCATCATATATGGGATCTATACCTACGCGGGCCGCTGCTATGAGTACGGTTACCGCATTTATACGGAGCCACCCATCTCTCTGACCTATGGCCGGGATGTGAAGGTGACCATCCCCGTGGATACGTCACCGAAGGAGCTGGGCCAGATCTTTGAGGACAACGGCCTCACCAGGGACGCGCTCCTTTTTACCCTGCAGTACTACTGTTCCGAGTACAAGGCCGATGTGACTTTCGGATCCTACACCTTTAACACTGCCATGACCGCGGAGGAAATGTTCGCACTGATGGCAGGGGAAGGACCGGAGGTTTCGGAGGAGGCACAGGCCCTCTCCGAGGATGTGACGAATGGAGGACTCGCCCCGAATGAGTGAGGATGTGAGACTCGAGACTTTTCTGGAACTGATGAATCCCGAAGCGCCCGCAGACCTTCTGGCGCTGGAGGAAAAAGCGCTCGGGGACGGGGTACCCATCATACGCAGACCTGTGCAGAGCTTTCTGCGTTTCTTTTTGAATGTGAAAAAGCCGGGGCGGATTCTGGAAGTGGGGACCGCCGTCGGCTTTTCTGCGTTGTGGATGGACCGTTTTTCCCCGGAAGGATGTGTCATTACCACCATGGAAAAATCCCCGGAGCGTGCGGCGGAGGCGAGACAGCATTTTGCCGAGTTCGGATCGGAGGAGCGCATCACCCTGCTGGAGGGAGATGCGGCAGAACTTTTAAAGGGGCTTAACGGCACCTATGATCTGATCTTTATGGATGCGGCCAAGGGCCAGTACATCCATTTCCTGCCGGAGGTAAAGCGACTCCTTGCAGTGGGTGGCGTCCTCATCTCCGACAATATGCTGCGGGACGGAGAACTCATCGAATCCCGCTTTGCGGTCACCAGGCGCAACCGTACCATTCACGGCAGGATGCGGGAATATCTCTTCGCCCTGAAGGAAGATCCGTCCCTGGAGACGGTGCTGATGGATGTGGGCGACGGCCTGGCCCTCAGTGTGAAAAAGGAAGACTGAATGATCCCCAATACGAAAAATCACAATTCCATACCCGAACTGCTGATTCCGGCAGCAAACCTGGAAGTGCTGAAGATCGCGGTAAACTACGGCGCGGATGCGGTGTACATCGGCGGAGAAGCTTTCAGCCTCCGGGCAAAGGCGGACAATTTCCCGCCGGCCGCCATGGCGGAGGGCATCGCCTATGCTCATGAGAGAGGCGTGCGCGTCTATATCACCGCCAACATTCTGGCCCACAACGGAGATCTGGGAGAAGCGCGGAAATATTTTGCACAGCTCCGGGACCTGAAGCCTGATGCGCCCGATGCCCTCATCATCTCCGATCCCGGTATGCTCCGGGTCTGCAGACAGGAATGGCCCGAGGCGGAGATCCATATTTCCACCCAGGCCAACAATACCAATTATGAAACCTACCGTTTCTGGTGGGATCTGGGAGCAAAGCGCGTGGTCAGCGCCAGAGAACTGAGTCTGACAGAACTGTCGGAAATCAGAAAGCAGATCCCTGATGAAATGGAGATCGAAACCTTTGTTCACGGTGCCATGTGCATTTCCTACTCCGGCAGATGCCTCCTGTCCAATGCTCTCACCGGGCGGGATGCCAACCGTGGTGCCTGCACCCATCCCTGCAGATGGAAATATGCCATCATGGAGGAGACCAGGCCCGGGGAATACTTCCCCATCGAGGAGACGGAGCGGGGCACCTTCATCATGAACTCCAAAGATCTGTGCATGATCGAGCATATCCCCGAGCTGGTGAAGGCGGGCATCGACAGTTTCAAGATCGAAGGCCGCATGAAAACGGCCCTCTACGTGGCTACCGTGGCCAGGACCTATCGCATGGCACTGGATGATTACGCCCGGTCCGAGGAGCTGTACCGCAGCCGCCTGGAGGTGTATCGCCGGGAGATCGCCATGTGCACCTACCGCAGCTTTACCACCGGATTTTTCTTCGGAAAGCCCGGTCCCGAGGATCAGATCTACGACAACAGCACCTACGTGACGGATGCGGTGTTCCTGGCATCCATCGACGGGGTGGAGGGAGATTTCGCCCTCTTTGAGCAGAAAAATAAATTCTCCGTGGGAGAATCCATCGAGATCATGAAGCCCGACGGCCGCAACATCACCGTCACCGTGGAGGAAATGATCGGGGAGGACGGAAGCTCCGTGGAGTCCTGTCCCCACGCAAGGGAACGGATCAAAGTGCGCCTGAGCGAAGTCCCGTCTGTGGGAGATCTGCTGCGCCGCCCGGGAACCAGGTAGCATGAAATCCGGGACCGGCCGCGGGCGGAAACGCTGACTTGCAATTTTTCGGTTCTGAGTGTAAGGTAGTACTAATTTTTGACAGGCAGAAAGGATGCGTGCGAAATGAGCGAAGTACTGAATGTGGAAGAGATCTTTGCCAGCAAGGTATTTACTCTCGGCAAAATGAGAGAGCGCCTGCCCAAGACCACCTTTAAAGAGGTGCAGCGGGTGATGGAAAAGGGCGGAGAGCTTTCCAAGGAATCCGCCGACGTTGTGGCAAAGGCCATGAAGGACTGGGCCGTCGAGAACGGTGCCACCCATTACACCCACTGGTTCCAGCCCCTCACCGGTATCACTGCGGAGAAGCATGACGCCTTCGTGACCCATCCCGATACCGAGGGCCATATGATCATGGAATTTTCCGGCAAGGAGCTCATCAAGGGCGAGCCGGATGCTTCCTCCTTCCCCTCCGGCGGACTCCGTGCCACCTTCGAGGCCAGAGGCTATACCGTCTGGGACATCACTTCCCCCGCATTTTTGAAGGAAGACGCCACCGGCGTGATCCTTTGCATTCCCACCGCATTCTGTTCCTATACCGGAGAAGCGCTGGACAAAAAGACTCCCCTTCTCCGCTCCATGGAAGCCATCAGCCAGCAGGCCCTGCGCATTGTGAGGCTTTTCGGTAATACCGAGGCCACCCGCGTCACCGCCAGCGTCGGCGCGGAGCAGGAGTATTTTCTGGTGGATCGTGAAAAATACCTCCGCAGAGAGGATCTGATCTTCGCCGGCAGATCTCTCTTCGGCGCTCCCGCACCCAAGGGTCAGGAGCTGGAGGATCACTACTTCGGTACCATCCGTGAGCGCATCGGCGCTTACATGAAGGATCTGAACATCGAGCTGTGGAAGCTGGGTGTTACCGCCAAGACCCAGCACAATGAAGTGGCGCCCGCTCAGCACGAGCTGGCACCCATCTATGAGACTGCAAACATCGCCGTGGATCACAACCAACTGGTGATGGAGACCATGAAGAAGGTGGCCGGACGTCACGGCCTCACCTGCCTGCTGCACGAGAAGCCCTTCGCAGGCGTCAATGGTTCCGGTAAGCACGACAACTGGTCACTCTCAACTGACAATGGTGTCAACTTGCTGGATCCCGGTCGTACACCCAATGAAAATGTCCAGTTCCTGCTGGTTCTTTCCTGCATCCTGAAGGCTGTGGACGAGCATGCGGATCTGCTGCGCTGGAGCGCTTCGGACGTAGGAAACGATCACCGTCTGGGCGCCGACGAGGCACCTCCCGCCATCATTTCCGTCTTCCTGGGATCTCAGCTGGACGATGTGGTGAGCCAGCTCATCGAGACCGGACAGGCAGCCCGTTCCGTCCAGGGAGGCAAGCTGCGCACCGGTGTGTCCACTTTGAATGACATCGAGAAGGATGCCACCGACCGGAACCGTACTTCTCCCTTCGCCTTCACCGGCAACAAGTTTGAGTTCCGTATGGTAGGCTCCAGCGATTCCATCGCGGATGCCAATACCACTCTGAATGCCATCGTTGCGGAAGCCTTCTGTGAGGCTGCTGACGAGCTGGAGGGTGCGGAGAATTTCGAGATGGCGGTCCACGACCTCATCAAGCGTTACCTCACCGAGCACGAGCGCATTATCTTCAACGGCGACGGCTACTCCGAGGAGTGGAAGCTTGAAGCGGAGCGCAGAGGCCTGCCCAACATCCGCAGCACCGTAGAATCCGCTGCGGCTCTGACCACCGATAAGTCCGTGGAACTCTTCAAGAAGTTCGGTATCTTCACCAAAACCGAGCTGGAGTCCCGCGAGGAAGTTACCTACGAGCTCTATTCCAAGAGCATCAACATTGAAGCACTCACCATGGTGGACATGGTAAAGAAGCAGTACGTTCCCGCCGTGATGAAGTACAGCGGACAGCTGGCAAAGGGCATGCTGGCCATCCGCGAAGCCGGCGGCAGAGCAGCCGTGGAGGCCGCTCATCTCAGAGAGATCGAGAGTCTCCTGGAGAAGGTGGAGCGGGCGAGAGAGGCACTGGAGAAGGTATGCGCTACCTCCCAGGCCATGACCGATCCCAAAAAGCAGGCCTTCGCCTTCCACGAGAAGGTGGTTCCCGCCATGGAGAAGCTCCGTGCTCCCGTGGATGCACTGGAAATGCTGGTGGACAAGGAAGCCTGGCCCGTACCCGCTTACAGCGAGCTGATTTTCGAAGTCTAGATTTGAAATTCATGGTTTGAAATCTCCCGGGAGAAATCCTTCTCCCGGGAGTCTTTTTGCCCCGCCACCCCGGCCTCCTGCTGTTCTTTCGGAGCCCTACATTTGCCCATTTTCCGCGGTTTTCCGGCTGACTTCTAAAATTTTGAAAAAAGCACTTGCAAAAAGAAAAATCTTTTAGTATAATTCTTCGAGTGACGCACATAGGGATATAGCCAAACGGTAAGGCAGCGGATTCTGATTCCGTCATTTTCTAGGTTCGAATCCTAGTATCCCTGCGAACCCCGTCTAGGTTATAGACGGGGTTTTCTTTTTGCTTTGAGATCGGATTTTATAAGGAGGGGAGCATATGGAAGAAGCGAACATCCTTCAAACACAAACGCCGGAACCGGAAGCGCCGGATGCGAAGAAACATTTTTCCCGCATCGGTCTGCGGCTTTTTATCGGCGTTATCATCATGCACGCAGTCTCCATCGGCAGCGCGCTCCTTTGTGCAAAGATCTGGCCCCAGATCGCAGGGAATACCACCATGGCACTGGTGGCGTCCTACATTCCCATGCTTTTCATCGGCTACCCTGCCATGTATCTGCTGCTGAAGCCCCTGCCGGCAGAGCAGCCCGGCAATGGACAGCTGGGACCCAAGTGGTTTTTCATGTTTTTCCTCATGACCTACGGCTGCATGGTGGTGGCGAATCTCGTCGGTACCCTCGTGGGCGCTTTGATCGAAACGCTGTTCCCGGGCACTGTGGCAGCCACCAATGATGTCCAGACCATCCTGATGGACGGAAACATGTTCGTCACCTTCCTGTTCGCGGTGGTCTGTGCACCCATTCTGGAGGAACTGATCTTCCGGAAGCTCCTGGTGGACCGTACTCTGATCTACGGGGAGGGCGTGTCCATCGTCTTCAGCGGACTGGTCTTCGGTCTCTTCCATGGGAATCTGACCCAGTTCGTCTACGCTTTTGTCATCGGTGTCATTTTTGCACTGGTGTATGCCCGCACCGGTAAGATCTACATCACCATAGCCCTGCATATGATGCTGAACTTCATCGGCGGCATCCTGGGTGTGCTCGTGATCAAAAAGCTGGGAGCCGAGGATATGCTTTCGGGGCTTACCGACATGAGCGACATGAGTGACCTGGCGGCCATGGCAGAGCTCATGCAGACCCACGGAAAGACCTTCATCCTTTTGGCCTGCTACGCCCTGGTCCTTTACGGCATGGTTTTCGCAGGCATCATCCTGCTCATCGTAAACCGTAAGGCATTGACTCCCAGACCCGGGAAACTGCAGATCCCTAAGGGACAGCGTTTTGCCACCGTCATCTGCAACCTGGGAATGGTTCTGTTCCTTGTACTCATGATCTTCATCATTGTGGCGGAGATCGTGGGACTCAACCTATAAAAATCTTTTCGGAGAAGCCATGTACACATTTCCATCCAGAGTCCGCTTCAGTGAGGCGGGAGCCGACGGGCTCCTGACCATGGCGGGCGTCGTCAATTATTTTCAGGACTGCTCCACCTTCCAGTCGGAAGACGCGGGGGTGGGACTGGACTACCTCCGGGCCAAAGGCATGGTCTGGGTCATCAACAGCTGGCAGATCGAGGTGCTCCGCTATCCCGCTCTGGGAGAGCACATCACCGCAGGCACCGCTCCCTACGAACTGAAAGGCTTCCTGGGCATGCGTAATTTCGTGCTC
>JAEETA010000079.1 GCA_016286555.1 Lachnospiraceae bacterium
CAACCGCGTATTCTATGACCTCACGAGCAAGCCCCCCGGGACGGTGGAGATGGAATAATACATCTGTGTTATATTGTTCATCTGGTACAGATAATGTTAATAGATTGCAGGTAATCCTTGTGATTGCCTGCAGTTTTATTTTGGGAAAATATTGTTGTACCCAATGAGAGAATATATACGTTGACAACGTATACAAGTTGATATATACTTTATTAAAGTATAAAGATGTTTTTGGAGGCGATCGTATGGATATTTCAGAAAAAATAAAGGAATTACGAATGAAAACGGGATTATCACAAAGTAAATTTTCCGCTAAATTTGGAATTCCCGTAAGAACTCTTCAGCAGTGGGAGCAGGGGATAAGCGCCCCTCCGGAATATTTGGTCAGAATGATGGCGTATATCATGCTGCTTGAGGAAAATGGGCAAACAATGGATATGCCTTAGACTTCTTAATCGAAAATGTGGGGTAAATGATAAATGCGTACAGAGAAAGAGATGATGGAACTGATTCTGCGTACAGCGAAGGAAGATGCCAGAATCCGGGCTGTTTATATGAATGGATCACGAACAAATCCCAATGCTCCAAAGGATATTTTTCAGGATTATGACATTGTTTATGTTGTGGAAGAAACCGGACCATTTATCCAAGACAAAGACTGGATCCGGCGTTTTGGTGATATTCTTTTTATGCAGTATCCTGACGAACATCCGGATTATCCCAGTGATAAAGAAAGCTCCTATGGCTGGCTTATGATCTTCACGGATGGGAACCGGCTGGATCTTACTGTGAAATCGATCCCACATGCAAAGGAAAATGTTACGGAAGACAGCTTGTGCAAGATCCTGCTGGATAAAGACGGAATTCTTCCTGAGATTCATGAGGCGTCGGAAGAAACGTATTTCGTCCATCGGCCGTCAAAGGAGCAGTATGCGGCCGTCTGCAACGAATTCTGGTGGTGCCTGAACAATATCGCAAAAGGGCTTTGGAGAAAAGAAGTGACATATGTTCAGGATATGCTGAACTTTGTGGTCAGAAAACAGCTTGAAAAGATGCTTTCCTGGAAGATCGGTGAGCTGACCGATTATTCTGTCAGCGTCGGTAAATCCGGAAAGTATATGAAGAAATGGCTCTCTGAGGAAGAATGGCAGAAGTATCTGGACACTTATTGCGGCACCGATGTAAACGACATGTGGAGTTCAGTGGAAACTATGTGCCGGCTGTTCATAGATGTTTCAAAATGGGTGGCAGAACATGGCGATTTTGTCTTTGACAGGCAGGAGGCCGATAATAGTTTCAAATATTTCCATACTGTGAAAGAAATGGATGAAAATGCGGTAAGTATTTTTTGAAACTTTCCTACGCTTCCGGAAAGACAATCGTGATGACAAGCCGGGTATCCTCATACCCGGCTGTTATTGTGCCATGCATCTCCTCGACAAATTTTTTAGCGATGGACAGCCCGAGTCCCGTCGCGTTGCGGGCGCTGTGGACCGTATAGAAGCGGTTGAAAAGCTTCTCCACCTGCACGGGCGTAAGGCCGCTCGCCGTATTGGCGAAGGTGATGACGCCATCGTCCGACAGCGAGATGTCCAGATCGCCGTCGGAATATTTGAGTGCGTTGCTGATAAGATTGGAGAAAACCCGCTCCAGATGCGGGATATTGACCATGCGCTCGATGCGATTTTCCGTGATGGAGACCGTCGGCGCGATTCCTTTATCGGTGAGCGCCCCGTAATAGTCCATGATGGAATCTTCCAGGATCCGATTGATCAGCGTACGCTCCATCGGCGCCTCTTCCTCTTCCCCCGCCACGATCGAATAAGCAAAAAGCTCCTCCGTCAGCCGCTTCATGAAATCGGCGCGTTCGCTGACGATCCCGAGATACCGCTTCATTTCTTCCGAGGCATCCAGTCTGCCCATCAGGCTTAAGTACCCGCAGATCGAGGTGAGGGGTGTGCGGATGTCATGCGCGAGATTGGTGATGGAGGCCTTCATCTCGGCATCCCCCTCATAATACTTGTGGTAGGCCTGCGTCATCCGGTGCAGGCTCTCATTAACCCCGGTCGCCAGATCGCGCATGTCGCGGTCCCGCGAGGAGATCCGGATCAAAGCATTGGATTCGAGAGAGGCTCTGTCCCGGAACTGCTCCGAGATCTCCCGCGCCGATCTTTTGAGCGCGGCGATCTTGAGCAGGCTCAGAAGCAGGAGTGTGATACAGATACCGAGTGCTATTTCCATACAAAACCTCTCCTAATCTAGATTTATCGATTTTTCCTTACTTCAGATCCTTCCGCTTCAGACTGCGGATGCCGATGATCGTGAACAAAGCCGCAAAGACGATGCACAGGATCAGATGCGGGACCAGCCCGTAGCTCATGGTATACCCGAAATCATTGGGTTCGGGGGAGCCCAGGTAGGAATGTAAAAACCACTCGCCGACGGGACT
>JAEETA010000019.1 GCA_016286555.1 Lachnospiraceae bacterium
CACGCGTTACTCACCCGTCCGCCACTAGATATACAACTTAGCAAGCTAAAAAGTATATCCCGTTCGACTTGCATGTGTTAAGCACGCCGCCAGCGTTCATCCTGAGCCAGGATCAAACTCTCATGTTTAAAGTGTTTGAACCTCGCCAGTTAAAACTGGCTTCCGAAACTTTACTGTTTCTAGGTTGTGTTTGTTCTCTGAAATTTTTCTCGATGCATTCTCCTCAGAGGGGAAGATGCATCATGGAATTTTCAGGGATGCATTACTATTTAATTATCAAGGTGCTCGTTGCTCTCGTTTTTCGCGACAGCTTTATTAAGATATCACAGCGCGAACTCGATGTCAACAACTTTTTTATTTTTTTCTTGCGAATAAAAAAGAGCCTCTCAGGGGAGGTCTCCTTCTATCGTAAGAACGGAGAAAGAGGGATTTGAACCCTCGCGCCGGTTACCCGACCTACACCCTTAGCAGGGGCGCCTCTTCAGCCTCTTGAGTATTTCTCCATAGCCTGATCAGAACCACTACCAATTTGTTTGCATCATACGACGCAAGAGATATTCTACCTATCTTGCGGCACTTTGTCAAACAAAAAAATCACGGAATTGCACATTTTTCATATCTTGTGAATCATAACAGAAACGGACACCATATCTTGTGTCTTCTTCTCCCCGGTAGGAGATTTATATAGAAGAAACGCAAGACAGGTGTCCGCTGTTTATTCATCAATACATCAATACTTTCCGTAGAAAATGCCTGTGATGGGAGAATCCTCAGAGAGGATCACGGTCTTCTGACCGCCCCTCATACTGCTCTTCAGCGCATCCAGGGCGCGGACAAAGGAATAGAAGTCAGCACGCTCGGGATCATTGTAGGCGTCGGAAAGGATGGACATGTACTCCGCTTCGCCCTCGGCAATGATGGCTTCCGCCTTCGCCTGGGCATTGGAGATCATGATGGACACTTCTCTGTCGGTGGTGTTCTCGATGATCTGCGCCTGCGCCTGACCTTCCGCAGCGTACTGTGCAGCGATGTTCTCGCGCTCGGAAATCATGCGGGTGTAGACTGCCTGCTTGTTGTCATCGGGCAGATCCAGCTTCTTTACGTCCACGGTGACGATATCGATGCCGTACTGGGACTCGATATCCGCGATGTGGTTCATGATCTCTTCGGTCAGAGAGGTGATCTCCACCACCTGCTTCTCCTCACCGGAGACATCCAGGTCATTGCCGCCCGTTTCGTTATCCGGGATGACGGTGACGGTCATCTTGCCGTCGCGGCTCAAGATAACCGCATCCTGGGTCATGTTGGAGATGGTATTCTTGGTAGCATTGTAAACGATGGTATCGATTCTGCCCTCTGCATTGCCCACGGAACCGCTGAGGGTCTGGGCAAACTTCAGAGGATCCGTCACTCTCCAGAGCACGTAGCTGTCCACGATCATGGTCTTCTTATCGGAAGTGATGACATCCGATGCGGGAAGGTCATAGATCAGGAGCTCCTTGGGAACGGTATCCACGGTCTCGATAAAGGGAACCTTGAAACTGATGCCCGCTTCGGTAATGACTCTCTGAACCTTACCGAACTGGCGGACCAGCTTGTACTGGTTTGCGTAGGTGATGATCAGGCAGGAGCGCAACACGATCAGTGCCAGCACTACCAGGATCACCAAAACGGGGAATTTCTTCCCCCCGGCTTTCTTCCCGTTCTTTACGGGGTTGCCGTTGGAATCAAAATGTTCAGTATTACCCATTTTATTCACCCTCCCCCGTGTAGTTTTCAGTGTTGTAGTCGTTCGTCGTGATCTCTCCCGTAAAGCTGTCCAGAGGAAGTACGGTCTCCATGGTACCGTCACTGTTCTGGATCACGATCTTCAGAGAAGGAAGAACGTCTTCCATTGCCTCATAGAACATTCTCTTCTTGGTCACTTCGGGGAACTTCACATACTCCGCATACATAGAGTTGAAACGGGCCACCTGTCCGTTGGCCTCGTTGATACGCTCCTGCTTGCTGGCCTCTGCCTCCTGCAGGATACGGTCCACCTGGGCCTCAGCTGCGGGAATCTGCTCGTTACGATACTTATTGGCGTTGTTGACGGAGGTTTCCTTGCCCTGCTTTGCAGTCTCCACATCCTTAAATGCGTCGCTGACCTCCACTGTGGGGGGCTCCGCATCCTGAATGGTGATATTCACCAGCTGGATACCGATGTCATAATCTTCCAGCTTATCCAGGATCATCTGCTTGATGTTGGACTGGATCTCGTTCTTACCGGTGGTCAGCACGCTGTCCACGGAGTAGGAACCGATAGTGGTACGGATGCAGTTTTGGGCCACATTCCGCAGAATCACTTCGGGGCTCTCGGATGCGTACAGCGCCTTCACAGGATCCGTCACACGGTACTCCGCATAGAAATCCACATGCAGGAAATTGTAGTCGGAAGTGATCATCATGGCTTCCTCGGTGTCACCTGTGGAAGTATAGCCGATGCTGAAGCCGCGGATGGTGGTGTTGACCTTCTCCACGGTCTGGATCAGCGGGATCTTAAAGTGCAGACCCGCAGTGGTAACTGCCTTGGGAGAACCCAGGGTGCAGACCACGGCCTGTTCCTCTTCCCGAATGGAATAGAAGGAACTGAAGATCAGCGCCAGAAGCACGATCACCAACAGGGAAATCCCTATGGCCTTCCCGGCCTTGCCGGCATCGCTGATCTCGATGGTTTTCTTTACTTTCATGAATTCTTTACTCCTCCTTACTGTATTGCTCCAGGGCAATATCGTAGAGATTGTTGCCCTTGCTGTCAATGACGACGATCACGGGGAACTCCTCCACCGTGAGCTCACGGATGGCCTCCGTACCCAGGTCCTCGTAGGCGATGACCTTCGAAGATGTGATGGATTTGGAAAGCAGAGCTCCGGCGCCTCCCACGGCGGCAAAATACACGCAGCCGTTGCGGATGATGGCCTGCCTTACTTCCTCGCTGCGGCGTCCCTTGCCCACCATTCCTTTCAGTCCCAGATCCAACAGCTCCGGCGCGTACTTATCCATACGACTGGCGGTGGTGGGGCCTGCAGATCCGATGGGTCTGCCCTCTCTGGCAGGAGAAGGTCCCATATAATAAATGAAGTTCCCCTCCAGGGGCATAGGCAGTTCCTCTCCCGCACGCAGCGCCTCATACATGCGCTTGTGGGCCGCATCTCTGGCGGTGTAGAGGGTTCCGGTCAAATAGACATAGTCCCCTGCCTGCAATGATAAAAGATCCTGTTCCCCCATGGGAACCTTCAGATGACGATCCATTCTGTCCTCCATGCCGCGCAGAGCGGCTCGGTTCAAAAACTTTACAGCACTCTCACCGCATGACGGTTCACATGGCAGCATATGTTGACCGCCACAGGAAGTCCCGCGATATGGGTGGGATAGGTTTCGATGTTCACGGCAAGTGCGGTGGTGCTGCCACCCAATCCCCCGGGACCGATACCGGAACGATTGATCCGCTCCAGGAGTTCCTCCTCCATGGCACTGTAATAGGGATCGGAAGCCTTTTGATCTACAGGTCTGGTCAATGCCTTTTTCGCCAGCAGTGCCGCTTTTTCAAAGGTTCCGCCGATGCCGACTCCCACCACCATGGGCGGGCAAGCATTGGGGCCCGCGTCCCGAACGGCGGTCAAAATGGCATTCTTCACGCCTTCCGCACCGTCTGCCGGCTTAAGCATAAAGATGCGGCTCATATTCTCGCTTCCGAAACCCTTGGGAGCGATGGTGATCTTCACCTCATCTCCGGGCACGATCTGATAATGGATCACGGCCGGGGTATTGTCCCCGGTATTTACCCGGTCCAGGGGATCCCGTACCACGGATTTGCGCAGGAATCCCTCGGTGTATCCCCGCCGGACGCCTTCGTGAATGGCATCCTCCAGAGATCCGCCCTCGAAATGAACTTCCTGTCCGATCTCAACAAAAATGACCGCCATTCCGGTATCCTGACAGATCGGAATGTGGTCTTCTCCCGCAATCTCGAGATTTTGTTTGAGCTGACCCAACACCTGTTTTCCGAGGGGAGCGATCTCGCTCTCCTCGGCATGGTTCAGGGCTGCTTTCATATCATCCGTTAAAAAGTGGTTTGCTTCAATGCACATTGCGGCGACGGCATCCGTCACCGCACTCGTCTGAATCGTTTTCATCTCTTATCCCTTGATCTTCTTAACGATCTCCTGCTGCTCCTCGGCAGTGACATAGCCGGGCTCCCAGCCGATCTTCTGGCCGTCGCCTGCGTATCTGGGGATCAGATGCATGTGGAAATGCATCACGGTCTGGCCTGCTGCCTCACCATTGTTCTGCACTACATTCAGGCCGTCTGCATGCATCTTTTCCATCAGAACGGGAGCCAGCTTCTTTGCCAGCTGCATTGCCTTTGCTGCGGTATCCTCATCCAGCTCCATCAGGTTTGCCGCATGCTTCTTGGGAAGGATCAGGCTGTGGCCTCTGGTAGCGGGGCCCGCATCCAGGATCACGTTGAACAGATCATCCTCATAAATGGAATTGGTGGGGATCACGCCGTTCGCCAGCTTACAGAAAATGCAATCTTCGTTCATCTTGCGCCTCCTTCTGCTAAAAAGGGAAGAACCTGGTCCAGGCCGCACAGAATGCGGAAGTCTCCCTTCATTTTATCCATCTCGCCGGACATGAATGCTCTCTGGAAAGTCATGCGTCCGTCCACGATGCTGTCCATCACGGCACGGTTCATCTGCATTTCCACATCCGCTTTTTCGATGCTTCCGTACTCCGCCGTCAGCTGGGTACCGGAGACTTTGATGATAAGCTTCTGCTTTTTCTCCTCCAGGGTGATGGCGTAGGTTCCGGACACGCCGGGCTGGGGCTTGAATGCCTTGCGGATCTCGCTGAGGTATTCCTCTTCACTGCCCGCCACCTCGCTGTCCAGCTTATCCTTATAAAAATGGGTCAGGTCCAGAATGTCTTCCTTCTGGGTCTGCACATAGTTCTCATCCGATACATATTCCGAAAGCTGCTCGGACTCCTGAGGGGAGAGATTACTTCCCGCAGGCAGGCTTCCGCGACGGATCACCTGGTTGCTGGCCGGGAAGGAAATCTGCTTCTGATTCACGGCGCGGTACAGATCCTCCGCTTTCTTCTCGATGAGGAGCTTCAGCCGCTCGTTCATCTCCAGCTCTGCAGGATTCTGGAAATATCCGGACAGGCCCTCCACTTTACGGCCGCCCAGGATCTCCCAGGCAGTCTCCAGATCGGAGATGGCCTCCCGCTCGCCGTAGGTTTTGGCGATCACCACGGGCATCATGTAGATCCCGGCGATCTTCTCCTTGTCACCGAATTGCCAGCAGGCATCCAGGAACTGGGCCATGTATCCGCCGTAGCCGTACCACTCCACCGTGGCCGCCAGCACAATGGCGTCCGCATCCTTCAGGGTCTGGGGAAGGGTGGGAATGGTGCTCTTGTATTCATAAAGATTGTAGCGATGGACGCTGACGCGAAGCTCATCCAGCACTTTCTGGATCTGTTCCAGCACCACCAGGGTGGAATCGTCGATCAGTCCTCTGCCACCGTAATAGATGTTGATATTCACGAAAAAACGTCTCCTCTCTGCGGAAAACCATTTAACATAGATATCCCTAACATTCTATCACAAACTAAGCCTTACCGAAAGTACAATACAGTGGCTCCCAGGCGCAGTTCATCCTCGGGATGGAGCTGCTTTTTCTCATAGGGTGCCAGACGGATCCCGTTTTTGAAGGTTCCGTTGGTGGAATTCAGGTCTTCCAGGTAATAAGAGCCCTCCACGTGCTCGATCCGGGCATGCATCCGGCTGACGGAAGGATCGGAGATGGGCACATCTGCGTCACCACTGCGCTTGCCGATCACACAGCCGTCCTCCCGGAGGATGCAGATCACCTTTCCACTCTCGTCAAAGATCCTGCGAATGGGGTCCTTGCGCTCTGCCACCGTTTCCATGTAGACGGTCTGCACCTCAGCACGGGGCACCTCCTCTTCTTCCTCTTCGTAATCCGTAGCTTCCGCCACCGCCATCCCTTCGGCCAGCATCATATTTGCCTCCTGATAGCGTTCTCTTACATCCCGGTTCTTTTTACGGGAGGAATCCAGAAACGCAAGCAATCCTTTTCGCTCCCTGGGAGATTCCTCTTCTTCCCCGGGGCGCTCTCTTTCTGCGGCTTCCACTGCTGCCTCCTCCAGATCCTCCCACAGATCTTCGGGGAATGCTTCACTGATATCCGCCTTCTTCCCGGCGGATACGGTGCTTCGCACGGTCACGGGCTTCGGCTCTGCCGCAGGGGTCTCCTTTTCCAAAGCCTTTACATCCTCGTAGATCTGGGCCTGAAGGTACACATCTCCCACCTGATCATACTGCTCGTAGATCCGGTAGATCACACTGATGAGGGCTTCATCCTCGTAATCCGCCCGTTCCACCATAAAATCCAACAGTTTTTGAAATCCGTTGTCCCCCTCAAAATAGGGTACATACAGGAACTCGAATGCGTTTTCTCCCAGATTCTGGTAGATCTTCTCCGGGAACCAGATCAGATTCTTTTCATCCAGCAGAAATCTGCGCATCTCCAACCGGATCTTCCGGAAGTTCCAGATAAAATCCATAAGCCACTTTCTGTCGAGATTTTTCTTGCGATAGATCTGGGAAAGGGCCTGTTTGGAAGAAATATCATAATACAAAAACGCATCTCCGTTGATGTATCGCAGGCTCATGGGCAGGAGTCCCGTGATCCCTCCTCTGCACGCAATGCAGTATTGATACCGCATTTCCTCAGGCTTCTCCTCCAGCTTCAGTCTTTCGTAATTACATTGCAAACTCTTGATAAATTCCGTTTCCAGCATACCTTCCTCCTTAATCTTTATGTGCTGCTTTTGATATTTTCCGGTACAGTCGTACCATAACCGCTTCCCGGTGGGGATAGATTCCGTAGTGAGCCGAAGCAGAGAGTTTCGGATCCCGCCCGGGAAGAATGAGTTCCATCATCGGAAATGAAATGGATCCTTCGCATTCTCCCATCACCTTTCCGTAGCGATATTCCAGTCTTGCAGTGTCCTGCCATCCGAAATATTTGTCAAAATAGCGCCTCTCCCAGTATTCCACTCCGTCCCGGGCCCGCTCCTCCGGCGTAACAAAGTCCTCATTGGCCACCCGAAAAACCACACCGCCCAGATCCTGGTTCATCAATGTTCTGTCGTAAACATAGAACCACAAATACATAGTCAGAAAGACGGCTCCCAGGATCAGGGGCATCAGAAGTGTTGCTTCTACCGTAAAATAAGCAGGCTGAGACCATACCCTGCTGCCAGAAAAGGCAGAAAAGGGATGGTACTTTTTTTCGTAAGCCGCTTCACGGCCAGACCGCCGATGCAAAACAGTGCGCTGCACAGGCTCGCCAGGCACAGCACCGCCAATGCTCCCGTAACGGAAAGAGTGGTGCCCAGCTCCGCCATGAGGATTCCGTCTCCGTATCCCACCTTTCCCGTGGACCAGGCCAAAAACAGGAGCAGGACCCCGGGCAGTGTTCCCAGCAGCGCCGCCACCAGCGCATTCATTCCGGTACTTCTCACTCCTTCCGCCATTTGCCAGAGGGCCGGGATTCCTCCCGCCAGCAACAGAGGCAGCGGCACCGTCTTCGTGCGGATGTCCCAGATGCTTAATGTTGTTAAATATACACCCCATACCATTGTTTCCTCCCTTCGCGCTCCCGGGTCATCTCCCGCAGCGCATACATGCTCTGTGATCTTTCTGCGCCTCCCGAAGCGGCACTGTTTCATAGCTTCTCCGCAATCCCTGACATTCCGGATCCAGGTGATAACGGTTTCCGTAATCCGTGATGAGCACTGCCGCTCCCGGGCTCCCGCCCCCGCAGTATTCACAGGGGTAGTAGATGGATCCGTCCCTGCTCCGCAGATCATCCACGCCGTCAAAAGGTACGGATCTGGTACTGAGCTTCAGGCTCCCGCAGGAAGTGGTCACGTGATACACTTCACTGTCCTCACAGATATAGACATAGGTTTCCTCGTCCTCATCCCCCTCACCGGGGCTGAGTGCATAACCGTTCCATAGATGGGCATAATACCGGTTTGCCATGAGAAATATGCGATTCCCTGCTATGGGAAAAGGGGTTCGCACCGGATAGGAAAGCACCAGATCCAGGCAGTCTCCCTGTCCCAGGATTTTGGTTTCAAAAAACTGCAATCCCGCGCTTCCTCCCACCAGGGGAGAAGCCTCCAGGTAATCCTCTCCCAGAAAAGAGACGATCCGTCCCTTCACATAGAGATAGGAAATCCCCATATCCAGCGCCAATGTCCCTACCTCGGATCCGTCCTCCCCGGACAAGCTCACGCCCAGGCTTCCCAGAATGTCCTGTCCGGACTCCTGCACCATGGGACCGTACAAAGTCAGATCCCGCCCGGCATTCCATAAGGCCAGTTCCAGATTCCCGTGAAGGCGGATCATCTCCACCGCTGCGCTGAGATTCAGAAAAAACAGCAGAAACAGCGGAAGAACGATGCTTGCCTCCACGGTCATGGAACCTGACAGGAGGATCTGCCGTGAGGTTTTTCCTATGGTGTCCGCTGGCTTCAGAGTTGCCCGCTTGAAAGACCGCAGAGATAAAGACTGACCTCGGGCAAGGTCCGTCTTGGCTTGAGTTTGCCCCGGAGAAGGACTTTTGTTTTGATTAGACAGAAAGCTCTGCATAATCCACAGAAAAAACCTCATGGCATTCCCTCCTTTCCGCGATACGCATTTTCGTATCGCCATTTTTCTTTCCTCAGGGACCGGTTCATGACCCGTCCCGCATATAAAAAATCAGTCATACCCCCGGATTCCGGTAAAGCTTACCTGTCCTCCGGCACTGTCAAAACAGATTTCCGCTTCAAAGCGGTCGATGCATCCGTCCAGCCGGAAATGTGCATTCCCGGGAGTACTCCGGATGGTTGCCTCCATGAGGTCCGCCACCCGGTCCGTCAGTTTTTCCGTTCCCATCAGAAACAGAAAGATCTGCAGGTATTCCTCATAATTTAATCCCTCGTCGGAACGCCCCTCTGTAATGCAGCCGCTCATGGCGCTTTCCAGAGAGCTTCCCCAGCTTCCCTCCCCTTTCAGGAAAGGAACCCTGCCCCCTTTACAGAGGGTCTTTACATCTCCGGCCGCTTCTACCAGGGACCACCCCAGCAAAATCAACTCCCGAAAGACCTCTTCCAGTTCCGGTGACAGCACCAGGAAAGCCAGGATCACGGCAGCTGCTTCCGCAGCAGCCCGCTTTCCCGCATCATCGCGAATACACAGATAGTCGATGGCAGAGCGCAGAGCATACAGTCGTTCCAGGGTCCCCAGGAGATTCCGTCTGTCATCCAGCTTTCCGCACAGGAGGTGCTCCATCTCATAATCCAGAGCCTTCCCTTCCAATGGATCCGTAAAACAGCCGAAGTAGGTTCCGATGTACCCTTGAAAAAGAAGCCGCTCCGTGGCTTCTTCCACAAAGGTATCCTCCCCCGGATCCATATTCCCCACATTGATCTGTCCCGCCTTTTTCCGGTCGGAGAAAAGCGCTTCTCCTTCGTAGGTTTTTTCAGAGATCTCTCCGCCCACCGTAAAGCCCAGGAGATTCCCGGATAGTTCCGACAGGAATCCCGCAAAGGGACTGTTGTATTCCACAGGGACCTCTGTCTCATCCACAATGGTCATGTGCTTTCGCCTGTTTTCCACCTCCTGCTCCGCCTCCAGATAGGCGCCGTAGATGTCCATGGATTCCAGGCTCTGCCCCTCCACCACCGCTGAATAATCCAGAAGAAGCTGCAGATCCGTCAAAAACAGGTCGTCCCGCACCGCTTCCGCACAGCGCTGCCTCAGCACCTTCCCGTCCCGGTCAGTCAGAAACAAAACCCCGGGGAGCTGTGCTTCCGTTGCCTCCATTCCGAGAAAGTCCCGGTACAGGTACTCAGACAAAAACAGCTCTTTCAGATCCAGGTTTCGGTCCAGATATTCCTTCAAATGGGCCGCCGTATTCACCGGTGTTGCAGCCGCTGTGCCGTAGGAGCAATCCACGGAAAACAGATTGTATCCGGCCAGGAGCTGTCTGTGATATTCCGCCAGAACACTGTTCATGGCTGTTTCTGCTTTAATCTGTGCCTCCAGTCTGACAGCGCCTCTGCGGGCGCCCTCGATCTGGGTCAGGCATAAGGACAGCAGGATCGACATGATCAGGGTCAGAAGGACCGTGATGTAGGCATTGTTTTTTCTATATATAGATATGTTTTTCATCCGGTCCTCCTTTCCCGATCACATTCTAAATTTTCTCGGTTTGTCTGGTGATCTTCTCGAACAAAGACTCAACAATAGAAGTGATCTGGTTCTTAAAAATGATGACCAGACCAACAAAGACCACAATGATCAGGATGACTTCCACCGTGCCCATTCCGTCTTCTTCCGTAAGCAGTTCCGAAAGACCTTTAAGCCGTTTCCTCATAGGCATTCCCTCCTTTCTCCGATTGTTCATAGATTCATGCTCCCAAAAGCGGGTAGCAGGATCATGACCATAACTACCAGCAACATCATGACCATGGGAAGCAGCAGCTTGGTGACCGCTTCCTCCCCCAGTCTTCGGAAATTTCTTGTTTTTTCTTCGCAGGCGGCCGCCGCCTCCTCCCGGAGACGCTCCGTGAGACCTACGCTGCCTTTTCGCAGATTCTGGGTCAGGAGTGTCGTCATATGGATGTATTCCTGCAGAGAGGTCCTCCTCCCCAGTCGCTCGTATGCCTCCCGCTCCGACCTGCCGGCCCGCAGCTCCCTGCAGGTATAAAGGATCTCCCCGTAGATAGGGTTTTCCTCCCCGCAGTCCTTTCCCAGCTTGAAAAAGGCTGCCTTTGCGGTCATCCCCGCACTCATATAGAGGGAAAGCTTTCGCACCACATCCGGGTAAGCCGCACGCATCTTTTCCCTTCTCTCATCCCGCTTTCGCATCAGGTCGTAATCCGAGAGAAAGTAGATGAGGATGCCGAGGAGCGGACCTGCGGCCATCAGCGGAAGTCCGAAATGATCTCCCGCTATCCGCCAGGTCAGGGGTTCTCCCTCATACTCTGCAGGAAGAGAGAACACTGCCTCTCCCCGGGTAGCCTTCTGACGCTCCGCCAGAGAATCCGACAATCCTTCCCAGAATCCCTCCCGGCCGCTTCTGTCCGGAGGAAGAACCCGGATCGAAACGGTTTCCTGCCGGAGAAACCCATCCTCTGAGGAAGCGGAAGGGGCCGAGATTTCTGCGGTAAGCGTCCCTTCCCTTGGCTCCGATACTTCCCGCACCTCCCCGGTCACGGAAGATACCAGCTCCCAGTCATTGCTGCGCCAGGTCACCTGAAAGGGGTACCCTTCCAGGGAGCCGGCCGGGTTCAGCGGATTTCTGACTTCCAGGAGCGACGGGTTACCCCCCGCCAGAGCCTCTTTCAGCAGAGGCAAAAAGCACTCATAAGTCTCCTGAAGTTCCTCATCCGTCAGCAGCCGCTCGGACAAAAGGAGCTCCATCTGCCTGGCATCCCCTGTTTCTTCGGAAGAAACCTCCAGCACCACTTTGCTGCTGCCGCTTCCATTTTCTTCCCGCTTGAGGGCGTCCCCTTCTACCTTTCCGCCGAAGTGCTCCGTCAGGAAGATGCAGCCTCCCAGGACCAGGATTGCTGCGCACAGGCACAGGGATTTCCCGATTTTTTCACTGTAATACTCTGCCAGCAGTGCTTCTTTCTTTTCTCCCGGATGGAGATGTTCCAGGCTCTGCAGTACGCCCCTGCCCGCAGGAACGGGAAAGGCGTGATAAACGGTGTTTCCCACCTTCCGGATGAATTTTTCCACATCCATCTCAGCTCTCCTCCAATCTCTCCAGGATGCGATCCCCCATACCGTAGGCCACCAGATAAATGATCAGCAACACTGTCATAACCGACACGCCCGTCAGATTCCCGTAGAGATCGTCAAAATATCCGGGATTCGTAATGCCGATATAGAGCAGGATCCCGAAAGGAACCACCTTCATGATCCCCTGTTCCATCCGCCTCCCACTGAGGATTGTCTGTATCTCCTGGCGCATATCGATCTGCTGCCCGATGAGGCCGATGCTCTGGGAAATGATCTCCGTCAGGTTCCCGCCGCCCCGCTTTGCGATGGCGAAAACCTCCGCAAACTGCAGAATGGCATCACTCCCGCTCCGGTCCGCCAGATTCATCAACAGACGCTCCAGAGGAATGTTCATGGTCAGCCCCCTTCGGATCAGCAAAAGTTCCCTGTAAATGTGGGAGTCTTTGCCATAAAGAAGCACCATGTCCTCCTCGCTTTCTCCGAAAGCATTTTCCACGGCATACCCCGCCCGCAGAGATGCGGAAACGCTGCGGATGCACTCCCGAAACTGCAGCTCCAGCTCCCTTTGGGTCTTCCTGACCTGCACCCGTCCCAGCCCCCGGAAAAACCACAGCCCCACAATGCTCATGGGAAGCAGTGCCCAGAAGCTCCGATAAAAACAAAAGGTCAGAACCACCACCGCTCCGATACTTTTTCCTATCGCCAGGGCCAGTTCAGGCACTTTCCACATCACCCGCCGATAATCCGGCAGCTCGGAGCTTTTCATCCCTTTGCAGATGCCCCACCCTTCGAAGCGTTCCCTGAATCTTCCCATCCCGGAACTCCTCTTCCCGGAAGGAGTAGAGAGGTGCTGAAACGATCTCTCCGTTTTCAAATCCCAAAACCTCCACGATTTCCAATACTCTGCGGCTCTTGTCCCGCAGTCTTCCCAGATGGACGATGATGTCCAGTCCCGATGCGATCTGCTGTCTTATGGCAGCCAGGGGAAGTTCCACCGCCATGAGCACCATATTTTCCAATCGCACCAGCATATCCCTGCTGCTGTTGGCGTGTCCCGTTGACATGGAACCGTCATGCCCCGTGTTGAGACACTGCAACATATCCAACGCTTCCGCTCCCCGCACCTCCCCCACCACGATTCGGTCGGGGCGCATGCGCAGGGAGGAACGGATCAGATCCCGGATGGTGATCTCGCCGCAGCCTTCCACATTGCTGTTCCTGGTTTCCATCCGCACCAGATTTCGGATTCCCTGAATCTGCAACTCCGCGCTGTCCTCGATGGTGATGATCCGTTCATCTTCCGGAATGAATCCGGAAAGCACATTCAGGAAGGTGGTTTTTCCGCTGCCGGTACCGCCGCTGATGAAAATGTTGTACCTTGCAGCCACCAGGATTTTCAGGAAATCCGCCGCTTCCGGACTGATGGAGTTCCGGGCCAGCAGCTCTTCCATGGTAAATGGTCGTTCCGGAAAGCGTCTGATGGTAACGATGGGACCGTTGATGGCCACGGGATCCATGACCACATTTACCCTGGAACCGTCCGGGAGTCTGGCATCCACAATGGGAGACGCCTCATTTACCGCCCGGTTGCACCCCGCAACGATCTGCTGGATCACGTCCCGGAGCTTTTCCGGAGAGTCAAATCGGTCCGGCAGTTCCAGGATCCGTCCCTCCCGCTCCACAAAGATCCGGTCGGTTCCGTTGATCATGATCTCCGTAACGCTTTTGTCCTCCACAATGGCCTGCAGGATATCCAGCCTCCGCAGTGAATCAAAGAGTTCTTTTTCCAGGAGCCTTCTCCGCTCTACCGGCAGTATGACCAGTTCTTCGCTGGAAAGCAGGGTGTCCTCGATGACCTCCCGCACCTCTTCATCCGTAAAATCTCTGCGAAAATCCAGTTGTTCCTGAATCTCTTCCTTCAGTTTTTTCTTCAGCAGATTGATATCCATGCCTTCTCCATTCTTCGAATACCTCGAAAAAATCTAGAACTTCTCCAGTTCCCGGATGGCTTCTTTCACGTATTCCGCCAGGTCCCCTCTGGTGTATTGATCCACCTCCTGGGGAAGAGAACGAAACCTGGGCAGATCGAAATTTTTCGTCTTCTCCAGCACGTCCCGGTATTCATAAAGTTCCAGAACATGCCGATACTGCATGATCTTTGCCTTCGCCACACGATCGTCCCGGGTCAGGGTGTAGACCCTGTCGCATTTCCGCAGGATCTCGAACAGCCCCTGCATGCTCTCCGTCAGATCCATCAGCACGAAATCGTACAACCCCAGGCTTTCCACCTGATCCATGAGTCTGAGCCACTCTCCTCCGGGAATGGTCAGAAGGTTCTGTCCCGATTTCATGGGAGGAATATAGTCCAGGCCCCCAATGCTTCGCTTGATGGTGTGAAACCGCAGCAAAAATCGGTCTTCATCGGAGAGCAGGAAAAACAACAGATCCGCCAGGTCCTTTTGCTGGGTTTCCGGCACCAGCTCTCGCAGTCCTGCATAATGCTCGAAGCTTAAGTAAAGCACTCTGTGTTCCGAAGCCAGCATCTGTCCCAGGGTCAATGCGTAGGTAGTCTGCATGGACCTGTGAACGGGAGTGTAGATCCCGACAAATTTCGTTTTCCGCCCCACAGCTCTGTCCCTTGCGGGAAGCGGTCTGTCACCGCTCAGATCGATGTAGATCTCCAGCAGCTTTTGCACGATCTCATCCGCCGGCTGATATTTCGAAACCAGGGGACATCCCACATCCCCCACCAGCCCGGATTCCGTCAGGATCACGGTCCTGCCGGCCCGGATCTCAGGCCTTCCTTCCTGGTAAGCCCGCTCGGAAAGCACCAGCATGGTTGCCGAACCGTCCTTCTCGTTTTCCTCCAGATCCTTCTGCCTGGTGTAGGATCGCACCTCCCAGGGGATATTTTTGCTCTGTTTCAGGAAGTCGGAGAACAGCTCTGTGTACTCCTCCTCCGGATCCAGAAAGATCAATGTGGGTTCTGTCTGATCTGACTTCATAACGACTCCTTCTCTAATACAATCCGATCCATTTCATCAACGCTGCCAGAAGCACGGGACCGCTCAATGCAATGGTCCGTTCTCCGCGGATGGTCAGCTCCCGAGGCAGGGGCAGGAGCTCCCGTGCTTTCAGGCAATCTGCCACATAAACCGCGATCTTCCGCCATCTGTCCGGCCGCCTGCCTTGCACCAGGCTCAGTGCCACAGCTTCCAGCGCTGCGATGGAAAAACTGATCATAAAAAATGTGACGACACTCTCTTTTCCGAAAAATCCGGCGACTGCTGCCAGCAGCTTTACGTCGCCTGCCCCAAGGGCTCCGATACAAAAAAACACATACAACATTCCAATCACGATTCCGGCACATCCTAAGTATTTTCCGATACCGCCCCAGCCATTTTGGGCGTACGAAAATAAGACTCCGCTGCCAAAAAGACAGGCCAGCAAAGGATTGGGAATCTTCCGCAGGGTCACGTCCCACAGGAACGCAACACCCAGGGCTGGGCATAGTACT
Organism: Lachnospiraceae bacterium; assembly: GCA_016286555.1. GTDB lineage: Bacteria > Bacillota > Clostridia > Lachnospirales > Lachnospiraceae > AC2028. Next base: position 15,396 of record JAEETA010000019.1, read on the forward strand.
CCCATACAGTCCTCCACTTACAAAACATGGTAAAATAGGCGATTTGCCGGAAAAATTAGAATGTGCTTCGGATTATAGTTTTCGATTTTTTGTTTTGCAAGGGCTTTTTTGAAAAAAATTGCTTTTCGTCAAATTTCCCTATGTTTTCGCTTCGTACAGTCGGACAAAAAAAGGCCAAAGCCCATATTTACTGAGCTTTGGCCATGAAAATATTTACCAAACGGCTTGTTTTCACAAGATTTGTTTTCTTATGAAAAATGTAACCGCTTTCACGGACTGTTTTTCCAACATTTTTTTACACCAGGAACCCCCGGTTGGCATTTCCCACCAGGTTCTCATTGAGGCTCCCTCTGCCGTAGGTGAGACCAGCGTACACGCTCTGGGAATTGTCCATGACGGGAGCGCCGCCCATCTTGGCGGAGAGCTGTGCGTAGGAATCCCGCAGGGGGCCTACCACACGGCGGATCTCCTCCAGGGTCTCCGGATTTTTCGATGCCTCGCAGGCCGCCAGTCTGCGGATGCAGAAGCGGTAGAGCTGCATCATGGCGGGAGCGGGATCGTACTCCAGGTGCAGGGAGCGGATCAGCTCGGACAGGCACCCTCTGGCTCTGCCCAGCTCCTTGGAGATGCGGGGCATGTCATCACATTCGATGGCTTCCCGGGCATCCTCCAGGTAGGTCAGGGTCATATCGTAGAGGATCACGATCATTTCCGTGGGGTTTGCTGCGGTGATCCTTCTGGTAAATTCTCTCTTCTTCTCGTCGTTCATAGGTCTCCTTTAGGGTGTGAACCGTTTGCTGCAAGGGATTACTGCAGGAGCTGGAGCACGGAGGAAGGTCTGTCGTTGGCCTGTGCCAGGACGGAGGTACCTGCCTGGGTCAGGACGGTGTAGGTGGAGTACTGGGTCATTTCCTCAGCCATATCCACATCCATGATGCGGGAGTAGGCACTGGTCATGTTCTCGTTGGTGATGTCCAGGCTGTTGGTGGTGCTCTCCAGCCGGTTCTGGTATGCGCCGAGACGTCCGCGGACAGTGTTCAGGAAATCGGTGCTGTCCTTCAGTCTGGCGATGGCATCCTGTGCGCCTGCGGAGGTGCTGACATCCAGTCCGTCCAGGCTCAGGTTGGTGGTGTTCACTGCGGGGATCTTCACGCCGATGATCTGACCTTCGTTGGCGCCGATCTGGAGACGCATCTCGCCGATACCGGTGACATCCACATCGAAATTGGAATAGGAGCCGCCGCTCATCTCGTTCTCGGGGATCTGGAAGGTCATGGAGAAGCCTTCGGGTCCTTCGACGGTGATCTGGGTGTCCACCATGGTGCCCTTGTAATCGACTGCAGCGCCTTCGAATCCTGCGCCGGGAGTAAAGGTGACATTACCGTCAGCATCCCAGGAAAGGGTAGTTACGGTATAGGTTCCCACGGGTACGTCGTCGCCGTAGGTGGTGACCTTTACGTTGTTGTTGGTGGTGTAGGCCTTGTTGTCATAGGTGCCGTCCAGCAGGGGCTGACCGTTAAACTCTGTGGTGGAGGAGACGCGGTTGATCTCGGTCTTCAGCTGCGCGATCTCTTCCTGGATGATCTCACGGTCCTCGTCGGTCTGCACATCGTTGGCTGCCTGCACTGCCAGCTCGGTCATACGCTGCAGCATGGATGCTACTTCGGACAGGGCACCTTCTGCGGTCTCGATGACGGAGATGCCGTCGTTGGCGTTCTGCTTAGCCACGCCCACGCCCTCGATCTGGGCGTTCATTCTTTTGGCCATGGCAAGGCCTGCAGGATTGTCCTTGGCGCGGTTTACTTTCAGGCCGGAGGACAGCCTCTGCAGGGATGCGGAAAGCGTATCTTCGTTGTTTGCAAGGGAATTGCTTGCCAGCATGGCGGATACATTATAATTGATTCTCATATTACCGGTTCCTCTCCGGCTGCCTTGAGGAAACCTAACGAAACCTCAAACAGCTCTGCGCGCGTCGATCCTTCGTTGCGCTGTGCACCGGCCTCCATGCCTGGCGTGATCTGATAGGTTCTTTCGGTCGGAATGCCATCACTTCCCGCTACCTCTACGGTCAGCTCGGTGACTGCGATCCCGGATTTTTTCAGGTGTTCATGGAATATATCGGCCAGGGATCCCAAATCCTTAACCGTCCCCTCTTCGGGAGATTCGTAAGTAAAGGCGCCCTTCAGGGTTCCGCCTTCCAGGGTCAGGTCGGCACGGATGCCGGCGCCCTCGCCGCTGCGGATGGCTACGGACACTCTGCCTGCCTCGGGGTTCTCGCCCTTTTCCAGGCGGACATGCATGGTGCAGGTCTTACCACCCACTTCCGTCTGCAGGAAATACTCGCCCTCGCCGGAGGCGGCTGCGTTCTCCGCTGCCTTCCTTGCGATGGAGAGTTGACGGTACAGAAGCTGCAGACTCCGCACATCCAGGCGGCTCTCCGCATCATAGAGGTGCTGCGTCAGGAGTTCCTGTAGGGATGCGGTTTCTCTGGTATAGATCTCATCTGCGTCCTCGGGATGCTCCAGGATCTCTTCCGCATCGGGGAGCTTCCGCTCGCGATCACGGATCCTGCTTTCTCCCAGGAGAGCCTTCAGCTCTCCTTCTCCCCCTGCCAGAGCCCGGGCTGCCAGGAGATTGTCCGCACTTGCTGCGGTATCGCCTCTGGTCAGCAGATCTCTTGCCTCGTTTTCCGCTTCCGCCGCTGCGGACAGCATCCGCATTTCCTCGGCGTAAGCCTGTCTGCGGGCACTCTGCTCCTGGCCGGATTCATTTCCGGAAAATCCGGTTTCGATCTGAGCCACGATGTCCCGGCCTTCCTTCAGGAGGTCCGAAAGTCCGCCGAAGGAATCGTCCACCTTGGCGTCCAGTCCCACTGCTTTACGGCTGCGGACCGCGCGAAGGAGATTCTCCAGTTCCAGGTCTGCGCCCTGATTTACCACGGCACCGATGGCGGCGCCGTCCAGCTTTTCGATCTGATGGATCAGGCGATAGATGCCGATGTAGGCTTCCCGCTCTTCGGGAGCGATCTGTCTTTGATCCTCCAGACGAACCAGGAATTTTGCATAGGAGTCGCTGCTTCCTTCGAAGGATTCGCCGCGCTCCGTCACATAATCATTCAGTTCTTCCAGGCTCTTCTCCAGCGGATTGATGCCCTCCCGGATCATGTTCAGCACCAGAGCGGGCTTCATACCGGTGATGACCTGGCGGACCTTTGCGTCTGCAGCTTCCACTTTCGCCACATTCTCCGGACTGATCTCCATGGAGTTGTACCCCAGGATCCGAACTGCCCGTCTGTTGCTTTCCGTAGCTTCCAGTCCTGCGCTCTCCAGCAGTGCGTCCACATTCCGGAAGGCACTGCGGATGCTGTCGCCGAGATCTGCTCTGGGAGCGGTCATCAGCGCTTCATACTCCTGAGAAGCCTTTACATAGGTATCTCTGCGGATATTTCCTTCCGCAGAAAGTTCTTCCAGGGTTACCTCTGCGGTGCGCTTTGCGGTAAAGAGTCCCAGCACGTCCGCAGGTGCACCTGCCAGATCAGCCACTGCCCGCTCCGTGCGGTTTAGGAGTCGGTAATCCTCTACGGGCGTCTCGGAAGCGGGGAAATATCTGTTAGAAACCTTCTCCTCCGCCGCCTTCAATGCACCGATCAGCTCCTCCATGGGCGCGGTATCAATGGAAATACCGCTGCGCAGGAGCTCTACATTGACCTCTGCCGTCATCCGGAGTCTTACTTCCTCCAGCTCTCTTCTGGCGGAAAGTCTGCCCAGGATCCCGGAATCTTCCTGCTGCAGGAGATCTGCAGCCTCTCTGTAGATCGTTGTCTCAGCCGTCAGATCCGCTTCCACCGCTTTCTTTCCTTCGGAAAGGGCGATGCTCACCGCTTTTGCAAAAGCATCCTCGGTGATGGGGAAGTCCACTTCCGACATCTTTGTCATTTCAAGAACGTTCTCCGCTGTCACGGGAAGGCTCCGCTCAAAGAGCCATTTTGCCTGCTCCAGACCTGCTGCCGGATCGTCGGGAACGGCGATTTCCGCCACTTTCTCCATCTGTGCCAGCAGAGCTTCATTTCCTGCCTGCTCCGGATCCGGTGCCATATTTCTCACAGGGGCCGTCGCTGCTGCGGCGCCGCTGCTCTGTGCCAGATAAAGTCCTTCAATGGTGGGAGGAATGTGATTTTCCAGGAGATAACAGAACTCCTGCTCCCCGGGAGCCTTCAGCTCTCTGGCCATATTCCAGGCTGCCTGCACATCCTTCAGGGCATCCTCCGTCGCAGGAACATCCGCTCTTCCCAGCTCTTCGGAAAGGGCTCCTGCCATGGCGCTGCTGCCAAAGACCTCTGCCAGTACGGCGTCCCGGAGGTCATCGTTATACCCGGTGATGACTTCACCGCTTTTTGCCACCTCTGCCTTCACCCGGTCCAGAATGGTGACCCGTTCCTCGGGAGAAAGGCTTCCGGGGGCAAATCCCTCTTCCTCGGCCTTGCGGTAGTCCTCTTCGCTCATGGTGTGGGCACAGACGATGCGCATGTCGGTATCGTCCGCAAGGAGCTGACCTTCCGCTTCCCGGCGCAGCTGCAGGATGGCACTGCCGTCCTTCTCAACCGGGAGTTCTCCCGTATGATTTCCCAGGTCCATACGAACGGCGAAGGACGCATTTTCCTCCGCTGCGTGCACTGCCGCATTTTGCTGCTTAGCGGTTGCGCCGGTGCTGAGTTCGTGGGCCTGCAGATTCTGATTCAAAAATGTGATCTTCAAAGAAATTCCTCCGATCTGCCCGCAGGCAGGTGTGAAGTGGATCGACATGAAAAAAAGGTGAGCGCCGAAGCGTTCACCTTTTATTTCGGAACCGGATTGATTTTTCTTAAGCCTTAGAACTCATATACCACTGCAGAGTAGGGATGCATATCCAGCTTCACGGAGCAGGGCTGCAGTGCGCAGGGCTCCTTTACGGCAGTGAGTTCTGCGGGTACGGCATTGCCCCAGCCGCCGAAGCGCTCCTCGTCGGAGTTCAGCAGCAGCTTGTATTTCTTTGCCTTGGGCACGGGCACCACATAACCGTTCCAGGTCATGGGGGTCATGTTCAGGATGAAGAGCAAATTCTTCTTCCCGGTCTCATCCTTACGGATGAAGGAGTAAATGCTGCGGTCGCAGTCGTCCGCATTCATCCACTCGAAGCCCGCCCAGCTGTTGTCGATGCGATAGAGGCAGGGGTACTTGCGGTAGATCTCCAACAGAGCTTTGACATATTCCTTCATGCCGGAATTGCGATGCTCTCCCAGGAGATACCAGTCCAGCTCTCTGGCTTCGCTCCACTCTCTCTCCTGACCGAACTCCTGGCCCATGAAGAGGAGCTTTTTGCCGGAATGACCGAACATGTAGGTGTAGCCCACCCGAAGGTTTGCGTACTTATCAATCTGATAGCCGGGCATCTTGTTCACCATGGAACACTTCAGATGCACCACTTCGTCATGGCTCAGAGGCAGGATGTAATTCTCGCTCTCATTGTAGGTCATGGCGAATGTCAGCGCGTAGTGATTGCCCTTGCGGTACACGGGATCCAGCTTCATGTACTCGCAGAAATCATGCATCCATCCCATATTCCATTTGAAGGAAAAGCCCAGGCCGTCGCCGCCGATATCGCTGGTGACATTGGGCCATGCGGTGGATTCCTCCGCAATGGTGAGGAATCCGGGATAGGTGCCCCTCACCACGGAATTCAGATGATGGAAAAATTCGATGGCGTCCAGATTCTTGTTGTCGCCGTACTTGTTCGGCAGCCACTGGCCGTCCTTCTTGCCGTAATCCAGGTAAAGCATGGATGCGACAGCGTCCACGCGGATACCGTCGATGTGGAATTTTCTCAGCCAGTACAGCACATTGGCGATGAGGAAGTTCCGGACCTCGGGCTTGCCGAAGTTGAAGATCTTGGTTCCCCAGTCGGGATGCTCGCCCAGGCGCGGATCGGGATGCTCATAGATGCAGCTGCCGTCGAACTCGCCCAGTCCGTGGGCATCCGTTGCAAAATGGGCGGGAACCCAGTCCAGGATCACGCCGATGCCGGCCTTGTGCAGCTCATTCACCAGATACATGAAATCCTTGGGATTTCCGTAGCGGGAGGTGGGAGCGTAATATCCCGTCACCTGATAGCCCCAGGATCCGTCGAAGGGATGCTCGGCGATACCCATCAGCTCCACATGGGTGAACTTCATCTCCTTCAGATAGGAGACAATGCGATCCGCGAACTCGCGGTAATTGTAAAATCCGTCCTCGGTGCCGTTGGGATGCTTCATGAAGGAACCGATATGGGCCTCATAGATGGCCATGGGCTCCTTGTTCCAGTCCTTCTCGTCCCGCTGGGATTCCCATTTCTCATCCTTCCAGTCAAATCCGTTCAGATCTGTCACGATGGAAGCGGTGCCGGGGCGCATCTCGGCATAGTTTGCGTAAGGGTCTGCCTTGAACAGATAGCGGCCGTCCTGCGTCACGATGAGGTATTTGTACATCGCGCCTTCACGGACATTGGGGATAAAGCGCTCCCAGATACCCACCTCTCCCAGCTTTTTCATGGGATCTGCGGATTCGTTCCATCCGTTGAAGGTTCCCACCACATAAACCTGGGCTGCATTGGGGGCCCATACCGCAAAATACACGCCCTCGTCCTTCCCCTTTTTGGTCAGGTGTGCTCCCAGCTTCTCATAAATATCGTAGTGGGTGCCGTTCCCGAAGAGGTACATGTCCATATCGGAGATAAAGACATCTTTTTTCTCCGGCTTCGCGGGCGCGGCGGTTCTCGTTTTTGCAGCAGGTGCCTTTCCGGCAGTCGTTTTCTTAGCGGCTGCGGTTGTGGTCTTCTTTGTGCTGTCCTTCGGCATAAGGCGTCCCTCCCCTATTTACTGAAAGTCCTTCTCCTTCAAGATCAGGAGTCCATCTCCATCATACCTCTTTTTTGTCATTCCGCCGAACAAATTTCCGGGAGATTTTCTCTTTGCATGTGCAATGGCCCGGTCGATCATGTCCACCACCTCGGATACGGTGACGGCGTGATCATTGGTCTGCAGACTGTGGATCGCGGTAGCCAGCGCCAGAACGCCCATTTCGGAAATGGAGCACTTGCGCATTGCGGCGTATTTCTTGCCGAAATCCATGAGTTCCTTGTCGGACATGGCCTTGACTTCTACAAATCCGTTGAAGGAACGGGAAAGATCGGGATACTGATGCATCAGCTCACGCAGGGGACGATGATGATCCGTAAGGATCACCACGATACCGGGAGTCTCTCTCTCCAGCAGTCTGGTGAGCTCCGAAACGGTCTCGGGAGCCATCTGGGAAGCCTCGGTAATGATGAGTCCTCCGTTTGCCAGGTGGGTCAGGGTCTGCTCCACCTTGTCGGAATCCAGGTTGGAACCGGTGATCTTCGCCACCTTGCCGGTGAAGTTGCCGTCGCTCTCCTTCACCTCCTGGAGAATACCCGTTGCCAGGGTCAGCATATCCGTGCCTTCGTCGCCGGAAATGATCACATTGCCGGTGTAGGGTGCCATGCTGACGCAGTCCAGGGTTTCGGTGAGCTGGCGTCTTGCCAGCTTCGTCTGGATGTAGGCACCGAAGCGCTCACGCTCCTCGTCGCTGAGCTGTCTGGGAGCGCCGTTTTCGGGCTCGGGGCGGTTTGCCATATCCTGTGCGGCCCTTGCCTCGATCCGCTCCTCCAGACTCATCTCGTTATCGGTATCATCGGCTGCAGCGGCTCTCGCTGCGATCTCATCCTGCGCGGGGGCAGATTCAACGGGTGTTTCTGCTTCCGCCGATGCCTCCTCTGCAGGCTCTTCATAGGCTTCGACTTCGGGAGCTTCCTCGTAGATCTCCTCGGGCTCCTGATAGATCTCTACCTCAGGCAGTTCTTCTTCCGCTGCCTGCTCCTCGTAAGTGACTTCACCCTCGGGCATATAGTCCTCGGATGCATATTCCTCTTCGTAGACCTCCTCGCCCTCGGCGGGAACCTCACCGGTCTCCTCCTCGGGTGCGTACTCTTCGCCGGTCTCCCGGTCGAAAAATACCTCGTCCTCTACGTAGGTCTCTTCGTAAGTCTCTTCCCCGGTCTCGTCGTAATACTCCTCGCCTTCGGGAGCATCGTAAACGCCCTCGCCCTCGATCTCTGCCAGTTCTTCCACCTGATCCTCAGGCGTGATCTCATCGGGATAGACTTCCTCCTCCGGCATCACCACACGGTTGCCGTGAGGCTTTGCACGCTCCATGCGGGCTGCACGCTCACGCTCCACATCCTCGTGGGTCTCCTTGCCGATGCGTTCATACACATCGTTGAGCACGGCCTGCTCGAAGGCGGTAAACATTTTTCCGGTCTGCTCTTTGACCTTCTCGTGGTACTGCTGACGGGTGCGGTCCTCGGATTCCTTCTTCATCCGCTCCCACTCCAGCATGATGTCCTCGATGGTGAGCTGACCCGTGATCTGTTTGGTCAGAACAGGATTCTCCGGCATCACCAGACCGATCTGGCCGTCTGCCTCCTGGGTCAGAACCTCTGCGATCTCCTCGGGGGGCTGAGCGCTCAGAGCTTCCGAACGCACCTGGCTCCGCTCTCTGGCTGCCTCCAGCTCTTCGGGCGTCAGAGGGTCTTTCAGGGTGGAGGTCACATCTCTGGTACCGGGGCCCTTGCCCTCGGGGAATACGGTCTTGGGACTGACGTCACCGATCTCACCGGTATTTCCGAAAAATACATCGTTTCTGGTGGGAACAGGCCTGCTGCCTTCCGCAGTCAGCTCCTGCAGATCACTGTCAGGACCTGCATAGTCTTCGGAATCGCCGTAGTCCTCTCTTGCGGGAGCCTCGGACTCGTTGCCCAGGCTTTCCCGAATCTCGGATTCGGTGGGATCCTCCAGATCAGGCAGATCCATGGAGTCCGTATTTTCCAGCATGGGAGAAAGGATTGCCTTGGTGACCGCATCACCGGGATCCTCGTCATCTTCCCGATCGCCCAGATACTCCTGCACGCCCTCAGCCAGGGCTCTCTGCAGATCCATGGTATTGTATTCGCCCACATTTACCTGGGGAACCTCGATCTCATCGGGATGAACGGCGCTGAAGATCCTGGTCTGTCCCAGTGCATCCGCTGCTTCCTGCTCCTCGGGCGTGATCTCCGGCAGATTGCCTGCATCCTCCTGCGCGTTTACATTGGGGATCTCTCTGGTCTTGCCGTTCACATCATAACCCTGTGCCGGTGCGGCAGGGGTCTCGTAAGCATACATGCGGCGATCGCCGGGACGGGAAGAACCGGGGCCGTATGCGGGCTCCTCCTGTACGGGTGCGGGTGCGGGAGCGGGAACCGGCGCGCCGAATCTCCGGTCCAGCACTGCCTGCTGCGCTGCATTCAGGGGTGCATGCACGGACTGTTTCAGCTCCAGTGCCTGGCAGACGTATTTTCCGTCGCCCTCGGTAATGAAGAGCTCATCGCAGATCTCCACGCACTTGGTGTCCAGACCCAGGCGATGGTACAGGTTCGCCAGCTCATAGACCCACTTGGGACGGAAAGCACGGCTCTTGTACTCCTCCAGCACTTCCACCCGCTCTTCGAGACGGACATCCTGCATCACATAGATCAGGTACTGCAGCAGATATCTTCTCTCGTCTCTGGGGGCGATGCGCAGGAAGGTCTTGTAGCACTCCCTGGCTGCGATGAGGTTGTCGGTTTTGATGTAGAGCTCGCAAAGGGAATAGTTGATCTCCTTGCTGTCGGGATTCTGCTCATTCGCCATCTCCAGAAGGCGAATGGCATCCTCGTAACGCTTCACCTTGCGGTAAACGTCACTGCCGTTGCAAAGGAGCTTGACCTTGTTCACCTTCTCCCAGTAAATGGTATCCGCCAGTTTTGCCGCTTCTTCAAAGTCTCTGGCGTCCCACAGATTCTTCAGCTCCTGGAATTTTATCTTATAATCGTAATTTGCCATGGTTTATTATTCTTTCAGAACCACAATATCTATTTGCAAAATCCTAGTGATTATACCATAACTTGTGGTTCTGTGTCTAGGTATGGGGACCCTCCGACACAAAGAAAATCGGCTTTTTTCACGAAAAGACGGACCCCCTTCCGGAAGTCCGTCCCTGCATCGGTTGTGTAAAAAAGATCAAGCCGTGATGCTCTCGGTTACTAAGGCATCAGCAGATCGGAAAGCTGCGCAAATTGCTCCGGCGTCAGTGCTTCGCCGCGAATGGTTGCGGGAAGTCCCATCTGCTCCAGCACCTCCGCCACCCGCTCTCTGGAGATTCCCAGGGACGGATCGTGAGAAATGCTGTTGGGCAGGGTCTTGCGCCTCTGGTTAAAGGCGGCCCGGATGATCCGGAACAAAAACGCTTCGTCCCGCACCTTCGGGTCCGGCTCTTCTTTTAAGGTCAGCCGGATCACCGCACTGCCCACGTTGGGACGGGGCACAAAACAGTTGGGGGGCACATTCGCCACAATCTGCGGATTGCTGTAATACTGCACCGCCAGAGAAAGGGCGCCGTAATCCTTGGTGCCGGGGCCCGCCTGCATGCGGTCCGCCACCTCACGCTGCACCATGACGGTGATGCTCTTTAAGGGGAGTCTGCTCTCCAGCAGCTGCATGATGATGGGAGTAGTGATGTAGTAGGGGAGATTTGCCACCACTTTGGCGGGGCGGCCGCCGTTCATCTCCTGCACCAGTGCGCCCACATCCACCTTCAGGATATCCCCGTGGATCACCCGCACATTGTCGTAGTCTCCCAGGGTCTCCGCCAGGATGGGGATCAGCTCATCGTCGATCTCCACCGCCGCCACCTGACCTGCGCTCTCCGCCAGATACTGGGTCATGGTGCCGATGCCGGGGCCGATCTCCAGCACCAGATCCTCGGGGCCGATCTCCGCTTCCTTCACGATCCGCTCCAACACCGATTCATCCACCAGGAAATTCTGTCCGTATTTTTTGCGGAAATGAAAATCGTACTTTTTCAGGATTTCCGCCGTATTTTTCATGTTTCCGAGCTTTGCCATGCGTAAATGCCCTCTTTTCAAGCCTTTTCACACAAATCATACCACAGAAGTTCCCGATTTCTTTGGAAACTTTATTTTTATTTTTGTTTCCGTTAACAAATTAGTGACAATTCCTGCGTATTTTAGACATATTTACAAGTTATCATAAAACCATGAACAACAACTTTTTCATAATTCCTTCCCTTTTATAAAAAAAACCGGCCCGGTCAGCCGGTTTTTTTTATATTCTATTCTTCCTCAGCCTGCTTCGGCGCATCCCGGAATGCATTGTGGGGATCGTCGTTCACGGTATACACCGTTCCGTCCATGGCCAGATAATGGTATCCGATGGTGGCGTTGTAATTCCCCAGAAGCACTTCGTACTTTCCGTTTTCCGTCTCCCAGGTCACTTTCTGACATCCGTCTCCCAGACCGAAATCCTCCAGGTTCAGATCACTTCCCACTTCGTTGTAACACTGAAGGTTCCCAAGAATATCCGCTTTTTTCTGCGCATCCTCCTGATCCACCTCATAGGGCTCCGCCGTCTCCAGGGTCCAGCCCCCGTCCGTTTTTACCAGGGTATAGGTCACATCCTTTGCCGTGTAGGTGTATTTTACGACCTCACCTGCATCCGTAACCGGGGAAAATGCGGTATCTGTCTGCACTTCCGCAGCCTCCGCCTCTTCCGCCGCTACTCTTTTGTTGTACCGGTCCAGTGCGAAATAGGTCACCAGAAGTATCGCCAGCACACCGATCATTATCAGCAGATTTCTCTTTTGTTTTTCCATGATCACAGCCCTCTTATCTTCTTCTGCGGCGGATCCAGATCACGATGCCTGCTGCCAGCAGGCCTACGGGGATCAGGATCACCGTCAGGATCTCCCAGCGCAGCGCTGCGCCGGAATTCAGCACCAGATTGTCCAGATCATAGCTCTTTACGGGAATGGAAATGTTCACCTCCCGCTCGATAAAGGAATCCAGCGTATTCATGAAAAGCTGACTGTTGGCGCCGCTCACCATCTGATCCGCCTCGTAGGTGAACATGGAGGCATTGGCGTAAACCACCATGGTTGCAACATTGCCGACCTCCAGGCTCTTCACCGCTTCCACGCCCAGAGGGAAAGGTCCCGGCAGGTCACCGTCCCGCATGGAATAATCCGTTGCGGTGGTGTAGTCCGTCATGAGAAATGCGTTCTCGGAGGTGGTCAGGAAGCTGTCATAGGACACGCCTTCCGGCGCTTCCTCCGGCAAAATAAGGCCCACGTTGTAGGGCGCAAAGATCAGATATCCGCTGCCGTAGAGATCTGTGGTGTAAACCGAAGATCCGATGTTCGGCAGGATGTACAGAGGGGACTGATAGTAGCCGTTGCCCTGCTGCTCCACCACGATGCCGCTCTCAAGAGAGATTCCCATATAGTCCAGGAGCTGCTGAAGGCGCGGCTGCTCTTCCTCGTTTACCTTCAGGCACAGGGTTACCTTTCCGCCCCGGTTCAGATAGTCCGTCAGCTTCGTCAGATCATCCTCCGACAGATCCGTGGAGGGAGCAAAAAGCAGCACTGCTGCCGCATCCTCAGGAACCGCGTCGTAGTTCATGAGGTTAATGGTCTCATAGCCGATGTTGCCCTTGGTCAATGCATCGGTGTAGGCCGAGTCCAGATCTGCCTCGCCGTGGCCGTTCAGAATATAGATCTTCGGCACGTCGCTGCTGCAGACATAATCGATGGCGCTTGTGATCTGTCCCTCGGCATCGTATCCCGTCACCACGGTATTGTAGGAATAGGTGGTGTAGTCCATGGAATAGGTGCTCTCGTAGAGATCATCATACCCCACCACCTTGCTGCGCTGACTTCCCACGATGATCAGGGATCCGGAGGAAGGTGCAGTCGAGGTGTAGTTCGCATAAAATCTCGGATTCACCATGGGATCCACATATTTTACCGTAATGTGAGAGCTCAGATCCTCATAGTATTTCAGGGTGTTTTTTACGGTGACATCTGTGTCAGATTCCGTTCCCCAGACGTAAATGGCAACATCATCCTTCAGGGTCTTCAGATACTCCTTTGTCTGGTCACCCAGAGTATAAATGTTGTTGTAGGTGGTGTCGATGGCCGTCAAAGTGGAAGGTACGGCCCGCACCAGCACGTTGCTCACCACTGCCACGGCAAAGGCCATCGCAATAGTAAGACCGCTGTATGCGCCGAAGCGCAGCTGCTTTACGGACACGGTGTAGCGCCGCTTCTGGATCACCTGTGTGGTAAGGAAGAGGCACAATGCGATCAGAGTCAGATCGTAAAATACCGCCGTCAGATCCAAGGTTCCTTCCGTAAAGGCATCAAAGGGTGAGTAAATATCGTAAACTCCCAGCACCTTCGTCAGGAGATTCCCGGTAGGGGAGATCAGATTGCACAGGGAGGGCATGAGGTATCCCAAAAACAGCATCAAAAATGCCAGAACCGCCGCAATGACCTGGCTCTCGGTCCAGCTGGAAACAAAGACGCCGATGGCGATGCACACCAGACCAAAGAGCAGATACCCCAGGAGCACGGAGTAGGTCTCTCCGAAGGGCACGGTTCCATAGAGGCTCATGATCAGAGGATAAAAACAGATCACCGCTACAGGGATGGCAAACATGGTGGCTGCTGCCAGGTACTTCCCCAGAACGATGCGTCCCACACTGATGGGTGCCGTCAGCAGCAGCTGATCCGTCCGGGTGTGACGCTCCTCCGCCAGGATCCGCATGGTCAGGATAGGAACGCTGATCATAAAGATAAAGGTGGTGCCGGACACTGCGTAGGAGAAGAAGGGATAGCTGTTCTGCAGGTTATATACCGCAAAATACAGTCCTACGAAAAAGAGGGTGACTGCCATGAACAGCCATCCGGTGACGCTGTGAAAATATGCTTTCAGCTCTTTCTTATAGATTGCTGTCATGCTGCTCCTCCTTTCCGTCCTCCGACACTTTCTCTTCGTTTTCGGAGTCCTGTTTTTCAGCGTCTGCGTTTTCCGACACTTCTGTCACATCATCACGGGGGCTCTCTTCGGCCTGCGCTTCCGCAGTCTTCTCATGGCTCCCTTTCTTTCCACTCTTCTTTTTGCCAAAAAGTCCGTGCTTAACCGGCTTTGTCTCCTCAGCCGCAGGTGTGCTTTCTCCCGTCAGCCGCAGGAAGATCTCCTCCAGAGAGTTCTGCTCCGCCTTCATCTCCGCAACGGGGATCTTGTTTTCCGCAAGAGCCACTGCCACAGCCTGCCGGATGTCCTCTCCGTCCCCGGAGATCACTTTCAGCTTCGGCTCATTTCCTTCCTCCAGTGTCACGGAGTCCACTCCGGGTAGGGCTTCCAGGATTTCCTTTGCCTTATCTGCCTCCGGCGCTGCAAAAAGTCTGATCTCCAGTTCCGTTCTGGGGGTCAGCATCTGCTGCAGTCCTTCGGGGGTATCACAGGCTACCAGCTTGCCGCCGGAAAGGATCAGAATCCTGTCACAGACCGCGCTGACCTCGGAGAGGATATGGGAGCTCAGGATCACGGTATGTTTTTCTCCCAGCTTCCGGATCAGGTCCCGGATCTCGATGATCTGCTTGGGATCCAGACCCACCGTGGGCTCGTCCAGGATCAGAACCTTGGGATCCCCCAGGATGGCCTGAGCCAGGCCCACACGCTGTTTATATCCCTTGGAAAGGTTCCGGATCAGACGGTTTTTCATCTCCGTGATGCCGGTCATTTCCATGACCTGCTCCACCCGGGATTTTCTCTCCGCCTTGGGGATCTTCTTCAATTCCGCAGCAAACTGCAGATATTCCGTAACCGTCATATCCGTGTACACCGGCGGAATCTCAGGCAGATAGCCGATGCGGCTCTTGGCCTCCTCCGGATCCTTCTGGATATCAATGCCGTCCACGGTGACGGTGCCCGACGTGGGAGCCAGATATCCGGTTATGATGTTCATGGTAGTGGATTTTCCGGCGCCGTTGGGCCCCAGGAAGCCATACACCTGCCCTTCCTCGACCCGGAAGGAAAGCCGGTCCACTGCCGTGTGATCGCCGTATTTTTTTGTCAGGTCCTTTACCTCGATCATGGGTACTCCTTTCCCTTATCACTCTCCCGGCAGCTGCGCGACACAGGTATTTCGCCGGGCCTGTGCCACAAAAAAAGGAGAGCGTTTTTTACACTCTCCCAATCCTAATACCCGATTATTTTCTTTTGTTGTCGCTTCTGTGAATTTTGTGTGAACCTGGGGCTTAAAGCTCCTTCGCAGCGATCTCCACGTAATGAGCGGCATTTTTCCGGATACTTTCCAGATCCTTCTCCGTTACTTCCCGGATGACCTTGCCGGGCACCCCCAGCACCAGACTGTGGGGCGGGATCTCTCTGCCTTCCGCCACCAGAGCGCCTGCGCCGATGATACTGCCCGTGCCCACCTTGCAGCCGTTCAGCAGGATGGCTCCCATGCCCACGATCACCTCATCCTCCACGGTACAGCCGTGAACGATGGCGCCGTGGCCTACGGTGACCCGATTTCCCAGGCTGACGGGGAATCCCCGTCCCGTGTGCAGGACGCAATTGTCCTGGATGTTGCTTTCATCTCCGATCACCAGAGTCTCATTGTCCGCACGGACCGTGGCGTTGTGCCAGATGCTCACCTGTTTTCCCAGGCGCACATTTCCCAGCACCACTGCGGAAGGTGCGATCTTTACGCCCTCCCCGCAGACGGGAGTCGCTTTTTCTTCTGCCGAAATCTCTTCGGTCATGTCCTCTTCCTTCCATTGCAGGCGATGGAGCTCGCCCTCCCGTTCCAGACCGGTAAAGCCCTGCTGCCGCAGCGCTTCGTACAGGACAATGGCTACGCTGTTGGCCAGGTTTAAGGAGCGGATTCCGTTTCCCATGGGAATGCGGATGCAGCGTTCCTCGTTCTCCACCAGGATCTCCTCGGGGATCCCGGCGCTCTCTTTGCCGAACATGATGTAGTCATCGGGGCCGAAGGTCACCTCGTCGTAGGAACGCTTTGCCTTGGTGGTAGCCATCCAGACCTTCGCGCCGGGGTGTTTTTCGGTAAAATCCGCGTAATTCACGTACCTGGTCACATCCAGGTCGTTCCAGTAGTCCATTCCGGCCCGCAGGAGCTGCTTTTCCGTGATCTGAAATCCCAGGGGCTCGATCAGATGCAGCGAGGTGCCGGTGGCAACGCAGGTCCGCCCGATGTTCCCCGTGTTGGAGGGGATTTCGGGCTGGTGCAGAATAATATGCATAACTTCCTCCCGGAGCGGCCTTAAGCCTTCTCCTGACGGAGCTTTTCCACGAAGTGCGCCAGGCGGCCCATGGCCAGCTTCAGCTTCTCCAGGGAATATGCGTAGGACACCCGCAGGAAGCCTTCTCCGCTGGCACCGAAGGCGGTGCCGGGCACTGCTGCCACCTTCTCTTCCGCCAGGAAGCGGCCTGCGAACTCATCGCTGGTCATGCCGAATTCCTTGATGCAGGGGAATACATAGAAAGCGCCGTAGGGCTCGAAGCACTCCAGCCCCATTTCACGGAAGGCGTTCAGCAGGAAGCGTCTGCGCTGGTCGTAGGATCTGCGCATCTCCTCCACGTCAGCGTCTCCGTTTTTCAAAGCATCCACTGCAGCGTACTGGCTGTTGGTGGGTGCGCACATGATGGCGAACTGATGGATCTTGGTCATCTGCTTGATGATGATCTCGGGACCGCAGGCATAGCCCAGTCTCCAGCCGGTCATCGCGTAAGCCTTGGAAAAACCGTTGATGAGAATGGTGCGTTCCTGCATGCCGGGCAGAGAAGCGATGGAAACATGCTTACCCTTGTAGGTCAGCTCTGCGTAGATCTCGTCAGACATGACATAGATGTCATGCTTGATGATGACCTCTGCGATGCTCTCCAGGTCGGATTTTTCCATGATGGCGCCGGTGGGGTTGTTGGGGAAGGGCAGGATCAGGAGCTTGGTCTTCTCCGTGATGGCGTCCTCCAGCTCTTTCGCCGTCAGACGGAACTCATTCTCCGCCTTCAGATCGATGATCACCGGTTTTGCCCCTGCCAGCAGTGCGCAGGGCTCATAGGAAACATAGCTGGGCTGGGGGATCAGTACCTCATCCCCGGGGTTGCACATGGCGCGGATCCCGATGTCGATGGCCTCGGAACCGCCCACAGTCACCAGCACTTCCTTCATGGGATCGTAGGTGATGCCCTGAGAACGGTGCAGATAATTGCAGATCTCGGTACGCAGCTCTTTTAAGCCGGAGTTGGAGGTATAGAAGGTCTTCCCCTTCTCCAGCGCATAAATGCCCTCGTCACGGATGTGCCAGGGGGTGTCGAAATCGGGCTCACCCACGCCCAGCGAGATCACATCCGGATCGTTCATCTCGGTGACAATATCGAAAAATTTGCGGATTCCCGAGGGCTGGATCCCGACAATGGTATCAGCTAACGGATTTCTCATGGCGTTACAATCTCCCTCTCATCTTCTGCTTCGGGTCCCAGGATTGTTCCGTGATCCTTGTATTTTTTCAAAATAAAGTGGGTAGCGGTGGAAAGCACCGTATCCAGGGTGGACAACTTGTCGGTCACAAAACTGGAAACCTCCCGCAGGGACTTTCCTTCCAGGGTTACCAGCAGATCGTAACCGCCGGAGATCAGATACACGCTCTGCACCTCGGGGTACTTGTAGATGCGCTCCGCGATGTTGTCAAAGCCCTGTCCTCTCTGAGGGGTCACACGGACCTCAATGAGAGCTGTTACCTTGTCCACGGAAGTTTTCTCCCAATTGATCATCGTATGATAGCCGCAGATGATCCCCGCGTCTTCCAGGGCCTGCAGTTCATTTACGATGTCGATCTCCTGGGTGCCCAGCAGCACCGCCAGATCCTTCAGATCGATACGGCTGTTTCTCTCAATGATGCGAAGCAATTCCTCTCTGGTTTCCATCTCATCCTCCTGTCGCCGGCCCTTCCGGCTCTTTTGTAGGGATCTCCCCTCGTTCTCGTTTCAAATATAATAATCTTTTCTTCGAAATATTGCGATAGTAAAATGCTTATTTTGCGCTATTCCCGGTACAACGCATCCTTCCCCGGTCGGTCCAGAAAACGGATCTCCTCCTCATTACGCAGGATTCCCGCCTTTTCTGCCGTTGTTTTCCCCACAATGCAGGCCGGGATCCCGGTTTCCTGCAAGCGTTCTGTCATTTTGGCTCCAAAAGGGGTCAAAACCAGCATAGATCCGCCACTTAAAAGTTCGTAGGGATTTACATCACACAGTTCTGCGATCTCAATCGTTTCCTGCCGGATGGGAAGTTTCTTCAGATCCAGATCCAGTCCCACGCCGGCCCGCTCCGCCAGCTCCTTCAGCGCCGCCAGGATCCCGCCTTCCGAGGCATCATGCATTTCCAGAGGGAACACTTCTCCCCTTGCAAAGGCCTCCTCGCGCATGGCAAAAATGACTTCCGCTTCCGGACGCAGAGAAAGATCTCCTGCATAGCCCTTCGCGGTACGGATCAATCCTTCCGGGAAATGCTCCCGGATGCGGTCCTCGAATTTTTCCGCCAGAATGGCGGTGCCCTCCAGACCCATGGATTTCGTCACCACCACGTCGCAGTCCGTCATCCGGCCTCCGGAAATCGCGGCCTCCTCCGGGATCTCTCCCAGAGCCGTCACCACGCACAGGATCTCCGATACGGTCTCCGTCACCCGGGTCTGTCCTCCCAGGATCTGCAGCCGTGCTTCCGCGCAGAAGGCATCCGCCTCTTTCATGATCCCGTCCAGAGCTTCATGCTCCGTTCCTTCCGGCAAAAACAGCGTGATCTCAAGCCCCGTGGGCCTTGCACCTCCTGCCAGAAGGTTGTTGACTGTTTTGGTTAGCAGTGTTTTGATGCTGCAACTCCCGGGAAAATCCGGGATCCTCTCCGGTACGATCACGCCTTCCCGATGGCAAATCGCCACCCGGCAACCCGAAGATAGAGAAAAAGCGGCGCAATCGTTCCCGACCGCTGCGCCGCTGCTTATTTCTTCTCGATATGGACGAACATGCTTTAAAACCGATTTTTTCAGCACATTCACGGGAAGTTTTCCAGATTCCATCTTTGCCTCCCTGCCCGATTCCTCCGCCTTACTCAGCAGGCGGTGCGGAATACGCGGCAATCACCGCTTTCACCTGATCGATGCTGCCGGAACCGATAGCCGCCATGATAGCCGCATAAGCTTCCGGATTGTCAGTCACGACACCGACCACCGCACTGGCGGGAGAGAGGTTGTAGGTACTTCTGTTCACCTCTTCCTTGCTGACCTGGACACCATTCTCGGTAACGATCTTCCAGAGTCTTGCCTTGACGCCGTTGTGTGCGCCGCTGGTGGTGATATAGCCGAAGGGCAGTCCCTCGTTTGCGATGATATTGTCATGATCGGGGTAGGTGGTCTCCAGCACTTCGCTTTCGTAGGACACCTTCCGGTTCACGGTATCCCTGGTCTCCTTGCCGTAAAGGGTGAAGGTGATCTTCTTGTCGGAAGAGGTGGTTCCTTCCACATAGATGGGATAATCCGTGCTGTTAACGAATTTAAAGTTCTTCCCGGAGCTCTCGGCGATAGCCGCATCCATGGAAGGCTGTACATAGGTGATGATCATGGAGTGGTTGTAACGCAAGGTCACATCCAGCTCAGCCAGCAGTACTGCATTGTACAGGGTGGAAGACACCTGGCAGATACCGCCGCCCAGACTCTCCACCACCTGGCCGTTCAGATAGGAACCTGCCAGGAAATAGCCGTTTGCCTCGGAGAAGGGAGTGATGAGGGACAGGGTATCCAGCTCATCGCCGGGGTACAGCAATGTTCCGTTGATGAGGCGGCAGCCATTGGCCACATTAGCGCTTCTGGCAGATCCGGAGGATGCATAGGAGGTGGTAAAGGTTCCCAGCACATCCTGCACCTCGTTCAGACTTCCGTCACCGCCGCGGGGTACATCCGTCTCGTAAACCAACTCAATGGAGGCTTCGGAGCCGTCCCACTGGCTGACAAGAAAATCACTGATCTTCGTACCGGAGGCTTCCACATCCAGCTTGTAGCCGATCTGGCCCTCGGTGATGACAAACTCGCCGTCCTGTCTGGTAAGCTTGAAATCCACGGCATCCTGGTCATAGGCCAGGCACTGTTCCTGCAGAAAAACATCGATATTGTTCAGGCTGACACCCAGCTCGATGTCAAAAACCCGCTTGTTGTGCTCCAGGTCCTTGGCTGCTTTATACCGCTGAATGACATTTCCGGTAGTGATGAGGCCCTCTGCCTCCTCTACCAGTCCGGGATTGCTCCAGTAGAGTCCCAGCACTTCGGGCTTTACGGTCACGACCACGCCGTCCCGCAGCTGCAGATTGATGTTGGTGTCCCGCAGAGAATCGATGTAATTCTCAATGGCCGCGGAAGCCTGGTCCGCAGTCATGCCGGACAGATCCACATCGCCCGCAAACACGCCGTTAGGGATCTGCTCCGCAGCGCTTGCCTTCATGGAAAATGCCCCTGTCAAAAAGAGCGCGGCGGCAACACCCGCAAACGCTCTCATGGCAAGAGAAATGAGACTTTTTTTCATTTTTTCATCCTCATGCTATAAATCAACAGACCGCTTCGCGTTCTGTTGACACACATTCGCAATCCGCTGATTTCCCTGCTTCGCGGGAAATCGCTACTTGCTCATGTTTGTGCGGGTCAATCAATCAAAGATTCTCGTTCACGCAAGCATGATTCGCATCTTTGATTTTTGACCCTGTTTTATACATATGCTAAAATTAACGGGATCACCATCGCTACCACAAGTAGCAGCACAATGACGGCTGCGACGGTTCTTTGTGTCTTTTTATTGTTGAGATTAAACATATTTTTCCTCTGTTTTGCCGGCGCTATGCGCCCATATGTCGAGCACATATTATAATATGAAATATCCTTTTTTTGCAAGTTTTATTATCTTTATATTTGTCCTGGCGCACGGCATCCGGAGAAATCGAAGGCTCCGGAATAAGGCGGAAGCAGACTTCTGGGAGCGGGAGGAGCAGGCAAACGCCACCAGGCGCAAGCCTCTGGATGATCTGGTCTATGTGCGCATCCCTCTGGAAGAGCTGCCTACGGGAGTCCTGACGGATACGGAAGAAGTGCAGGGCTGCCTGCAGGTGCTGACGGATCTTTCGAAAGAGCAGATCGTAAACCTCACGGGCTACACCAACACGGACTTGAAACTACGCTACGGTGCCCCCAATCTGCCGGACTTAAGCCGCATGGATGAGAATTTCACCCTGCTGGTGCAGACCCTGGAAAGATGGGCCGGCTACCTGTGGGAGCACGGGGAAGCAGATGCAGCCGTCCGGGTGATGGAGTATGAGGTCTCCGTCCGTGCGGATGACAGCAGCGCTTACCGCCGGCTTGCAAGATATTACAGGGACCGCGGCATGGACTACCGCATTGACGACCTGGTCACCGCTGCGGTGGAGCTGCGCTCCTTAAGCAAAAATGCCATTCTCCGGTCTCTTTCCGAGATCCGGGAATCTTGATCTTACGCGTTCAGACTGTTCAGGAAACGGAGGAAGCCCGCACGGCCTTCTTCCGTTTTTTTGTACACGCCCGCGTCTTCCAGCACCTTCATGAAGACTTTTCCGATCTCGTTTTGCAGGATCTCGTCCACATTGCTTTCCGTGATCTCCGGGTACTCCGGCAGGAAAGCTTCCACCCAGTCGGCGTGCTTTGCGATGGTCTCATCCGCCCTCAGATCCGCCTTTTCCAGGATCGCGGTTCGGACCATTCCCATCTCGCCTTTCAGTCTGGCGGGCAGCACTGCCAGTCCCATGACCTCGATGAGGCCGATGTTTTCCTTCTTGATGTGGTGCAGCTCCGCATGGGGATGGAAAACTCCCAGAGGATGCTCTTCGGTGGTGATGTTGTTCCGCAGCACCAGATCCAGCTCGTAGAGATCTCCCCGCTTTCTGGCAATGGGAGTGATGGTGTTGTGAGGTGTTCCGTCGGTCTCGGCGAAGACAAAACACTCAGGATCGGAGTATCCCCGCCATGCCTGCAGGATCCGGTCCGCCAGCTCGATGAGCCGGTCCGTATCGGCGCAGGAAAGACGCAGTACGGACATGGGCCAGTTGACAATTCCGACACGAACGTCGGAAAATCCCTCCACGGAAAATTCCTGCTCCACCGGTGCCTTAGCCATGGCAAATTCATAATGTCCGCCCTGGAAATGATCGTGGCTCAGGATGGATCCGCCCACGATGGGCAGGTCTGCGTTGGATCCCACAAAATAGTGGGGGAACTGCTTCACGAAATCCAGAAGCTTGCAGAATGTAGCCCTCTCGATCTTCATGGGAACATGAGCGGAGTTAAACACGATGCAGTGCTCGTTATAGTACACGTAGGGAGAATACTGGAATCCCCACTGTGCCCCGGCGATGGTGACGGGAATGATGCGATGGTTCTGGCGGGCAGGGTGATTCACTCTGCCGGCGTAGCCTTCATTCTCCCTGCAAAGCAGGCACTTGGGATACCCGGAAGCCTTGGCCGCACCTGCAGCCGCAATGGCCTTGGGATCCTTCTCCGGCTTCGACAGATTGATGGTGATATCCAGATCCCCGTAGGGCGTGGGGGTCACCCACTTCACATCCTTGCAGATCCGGTAGCGGCGGATATAATCCGTATCCCGACTCAGCTTGTAGTAATAGTCCGTTGCTTCCTCGGGAGAATGGGCATAGTGCTCCCGGAAGGTACGGATCACTGCGCTGGGGGGAGGCACCAGCTGTCCCATCAGCTTTGTATCGAACAGGTCGCGGTAGGTTACCGTATTTTCCGGCAGGAGTCCGCGCCGGACCGCCTCCTCCAGGAGTTCTGCCAGAATGGGCTCCAGCTCCTCTTCCTTCGTCTCCGGCAGTCCGCCTTCGCCGGCATCATCCTCTCCGTAAATCTCCAGCAGGCGGTTCACCGTGAGGATCACATCCTCCTCGGGCACCAGTCCCGTGTCTACACCATATTTTACAAGTCTCTTAATTGCATCCTGAAGCATATCCTGTCGTTCTCTCCGGTTTGTTCTTTCGTATTTTACAGTTTGCAGGGGCCGTCGCCGATGTCCACCACATAGAAGTCCGCAGCGTAGCCGATCTTCTCCAGGTAGGCATCTCCCACGGTCTTAATGAAGTTCTCGATCTCGCTCGACTTGACGATGCTGACGGTGCAGCCGCCAAATCCTGCGCCGGTCATACGGGATCCGATGACCCCGGGTACCTTCCAGGCCGCATCCACCAGGGTATCCAGCTCGATGCCCGTCACCTCGTAGTCATCCCGCAGGGATTCGTGAGATGCGTTCATCAGCTGTCCGAAGACCTTGATGTTGCCGTTTTTCAGGGCATTTACGGCTTCCTTGGTCCGCTGGTTCTCATAGACCGCATGGCGCGCTCTTCTGGCTCTGTCCCCGTTCTTGATCATGGGAGAAAACTTCTCGAAGGTTGCCTCGTCCAGCTCTCCCAGAGAGCGGATGTCCACCATCTCCTGCAGCTCCTTCAGTGCGGTCTCGCACTCCTGTCGTCTCTCGTTGTATTTGGAATCTCCCAGTCCGCGCTTCTTGTTGGAGCAGGCAATGACGATCCTCGCATCATCCAGATGCAGAGGCGCATACTGATACTCCAGCGTAGCGGTGTCCAGGAAAATCGCGTGATCCTTCTTACCCATGGCAATGGCAAACTGATCCATGATGCCGCAGTTCACGCCGTTGTAATTGTTCTCGGAAAACTGTCCGATGAGGGCCAGATCCTGATTGGACACTTCAAATCCGAAGAGATCCCGCAGGATAAATCCGGTCAGTACCTCTACAGAAGCGGAGGAACTGAGGCCGGAGCCGTTGGGGATGTTTCCGAAGAGCAGCAGATCCAGTCCCTGCTTTACCTCCATGCCCTTCTGACCGAAGGCCCAGATCACGCCCTTGGGATATGCGGTCCAGTTCTTGTCCCCGCCGGGATTCAGACTGTCCAGATCGGACTCGATCACACCCAGATTTTCAAAATTCGCGGAGAAAAACCGGAGCTTCCGATCCTGTCTTGCTCTTGCAACACCGTAGGTGCCGATGGTGAGAGCGCAGGGGAACACGTGACCCCCGTTGTAATCCGTATGCTCGCCGATGAGATTGACTCTGCCGGGTGCAAAATATACCGCAGCGTTTTCTCTGTCGCCGAATGCCTTTTCAAATTTTTCCAGCAGATTTTCCTTGTTGATCTCCGATGCCATTGTTACTCATCCTCCCTGGTGATCTTTCCCTTGTCTGCGAAAAAGCGCAGATAGTTCCTGCGCTTTTCATGAATCCTTACAGACGCACTTTGACTACTATACAGCGACGCTTACGCCATTTCAAGACCTTTCTTAAGCTCTTCCATCAAAGCGTCCAAAGCGGCGAAGACTTTCTCCTGATGCTCCTCGATGTAAGCCTCGTCCTTATTGGCTCCCGCCTGTTCCAGTCCCAGGGCCTTTCTTGCGAAATCCTCAGCACCGATGGTCCTTGCGGAGCTCTTCAGGGAATGGGCGTGAACCTGATAGCTGGACCAGTCCTTCTCTTCCTTGGAGCGGATCATCTGACTCTTGTAGTCGGGTTTTAAGAATTCCTGGATCATTTCCAGATAAAAATCTTCCATGTCTCCGCAATATTCCAGGCCAACCTGAATATTCAGAGACGGGAATCTTCCGGCCAGATCGCTCACGTTTTTGTCCTCCTTATCTTCTGCCCCCATCGCATTCTCGGGGATATTGCTTGCAAAAAGCGCGCTCCCCGTCTGACTGGGCATGATTCCGGGCTGCACATCCGTCACAGCCCCCTCCGAAATGCTCTCCGCTGCAGAGGGCTGAGAATCCTTCCCTGGCTGCGAACCGGGAATTTCCAGGTCTGCACTGCGGGTTGCACTGCCTGCTGCCACCATATTTTCATAAGCCACTTCGTCGCGGCTTTCCGTAGGCTCGTAATTCCAGAGGATCTTGTCCTTGGGAAGATACCGGATCAGGATCTTGCACAGATCGTTCTCACGCACAGGCTTTGCCAGATACTCCGTAAAGCCCGCCCAGAGGTACTGTTCCCGGGCGCCGGATACGGCGTTGGCCGTCAGCATGATCATGGGGATGTCCTGATTGATGCAGTTGTCCATCTTGTGGATCCGGTTTAAAGTCTCGATACCGTCGATCTCCGGCATCAGATGATCCAGGAAGACGATATCGTAGAGATTTCTCTGAACCTTTTCCAAGCATTCCATGCCGCTCTCGGCCAGGTCTACCTGGATCTTGGTCTCCTTTAAGAGTCCCTGCATGACCTTCAGGTTCATGGGGATGTCGTCCACCACCAGGATCCTTGCGGAAGGTGCCGTAAACGCGGATGCGGTGACGGAGCGCTCCAGCTGGACCGTATCCTTGTACTCCCGGAAATCTCCCATCTTTTCCTTGCCCCGGACTGCCTGAGGAAGCTCCAGGGTAAAGACGGAACCGGTGCCGTACTCGCTCTCCGCCTTCAAAATACCGCCCATACGGATGGTCAGCTGTCTGGCGATGCGCAGGCCCATGCCCGTGCCTTCAATGCTGCGGTTTTCCTTCAGGTCCACCCGCTGGAAGGCGTCGAAGATCTTCTCCAGATTTTCGGGGCGGATGCCGATGCCCGTGTCCGCCACCCGGACCACCAGGATGATCTTGCCGCTTTCCGCTTCCTTCTGGGACACATCCACGCTGATGCCGCCCTCCCGGGTGTATTTCACCGCGTTGGTCATGAGGTTGGAAATGATCTGACGGATCCGTACCTCGTCGCCGAAGAGGATGGCAGGCAGGTCGGGATCGTTGGTGATGTTCAGCTCCAGACCCTTCTCCCGCACCCGGGCCGCCACCATATTCTGGCAATCCGTCAGGAGCTTGCCCAGACGGTACTCGTTTTCCACGATCTCCATCTTGCCGGACTCCACCTTGGAGATGTCCAGCACATCGTTCACCAGAGCCAGCAGGCTTCGGCCCGCGCTCTCGATGTTTTTCGAATATTCCACGATCTGAGGGTCTCTGCACTCCTTCAGGATCATGGCGTTCATTCCCAGGACGCCGTTGATGGGGGTCCGGATCTCATGTGACATATTTGTCAGAAATGCGCTCTTGGCCAGATTTGCCGCATCCGCCTCGTCTCTGGCTTCCTGCAGCTGGTCCATCATGCTCATGAGCTGGACATAGTCCGGCGTATCGATGGTAAACAGCAGAAACAGGATCAGCAGGGTGGCCGTACAGTACCCGATGAGCACCTCGGGATAGAAGAAGCTCTGCAGCAGGATCACCACGAACTCCAGTCCCACAAAGATGGCCAGAGCCACGATACTCCGTTTCTTGAACTGCTTATGGTTCAGGATCAGGAGCCGGACGCCGTTCAGCACAAAGATGATCATGGGAATAAAGGTCACCAGGAAGAAGGGCCCGTGCTTGTACTGGCCGTTTTCGTCAAAGTAGAAGATCCACCTGGTATAGGGAGTGGAAAAGATAAAGACTGTGCTGACGATGAGGATCGTCATGTTCACCTTTTTGTTCAGGGCGCGCTTGGATTCGCTGCGGTCCTCGATCACATTTTCCACATAGCGACAGAAGGCGTATCCGCAATACACCTGGTAGAAAAAGAGCGCGGTATTCAGACCCGTATTCAGCCAGCGGGGGAAATTCGGATAATAATCCACAATGATGGCCGTGATGACATCCAGGGCGGTAGCCGTGAAGAGCACACGAACGAAAGTCAGATAATTTTCGATCATCTCATCCCGACCGTATTTCAGTCGCAGAGCGAAATATACGGTTGCCAGGATGAATGCGGAAAGCAGTTCGTAACTGAAATTATACATAAATACGCCTCGTCGTTGGGCAAATTAGCCTATTGTTCTTTCATTTTACACTATTTCCCTGAGAAAAAGAGGAAAAAATCTATAAAATAAAAGACCTTCGGGCACTTGTCCGAAGGTCTTTTATTTCGTTGTTTTATGCTTCCAGAATGCCGTACAGAATGCGGTAAAGAGTCTTGGCATCCTCCTCGCTCTTCAGTGTGGGACAAAGGCCGCCAACTTTGAAGGGAATGTCCTTGCATTTTTCCTTCAGGGCCTCGCCTTCCGGCGTGATGGAGATCATGGTGACCCGCTCGTCCTCCTTGGAACGGCATCTGGTGACATAGCCGTTTTTCTCCAGGGTTTTCAGTAAGGGCGTCAGGGTACCGGCGTCCAGGAACAGTTCCTTTCCAAGCTCTCCCACGCTGATCTTCTCACGCTCCCAGAGCACCATGAAGACCACATACTGGGTATAGGTAAGCCCCAGGGGCTTCAGAAACGGCGTGTACGCCGATGTGATCTTACGCGCGCACGCATAAAGAGGAAAACAGATCTGGTTCCGTAATTTCAGCTGCTCGTATTCCTGTGCCATGTCTCTCCTTCCCGCTCTCCCGTTTACGCGCCGGCGTTCCGTCTCTTGGCCGTCAGATAATTTACTGCGGAGAGCGCGGCGATATTGCCCTCGCCTGCTGCCTTAATATACTGATAGGGCGCGCCCGTGATGTCTCCGGCGGCAAAGATGCCTTCGATGCCGGTCCTCATCAGTCGGTCGCAAACCACGGCATTTCCCTCGGTGGGCAGCCCGGGTACCAGCCGGTCCGGGGGCGTTGCCTCCCGCAGGACAAAAATTCCGTTACTATGATACTCCGAACCGGAGGAAGTCTTCAAGACCATTCCGCCCTCCTCTTTCAAAATCTCCAGAGGGGTGTCCTTCTCCACGATGATATTTGCGGCATTTCCCAGGCCCGGATATTCATCGGCACGATACTGGGGCAGGTAAGTGACTTTCTCGGCGACCTCTGCCAGGAAGGCGACCTCCGCTTCCTCCTCCGGGGAATAGCCCAGGACCAGCGCCGTCTTTCCGCGGTAGAGCGCCGCATCACAGGTGGCGCAGTAGCTGACGCCTCTTCCCAGATTTTCCTGCTCCCCGAGGATGGGCTTTTCCATCACCACGCCGGATGCCAGGATCACGGTCTCCGCTTCGTAATTGTCCTTGCCGCCCTGGAGGGCAAAATAATCCCCCATGGAGTAAATGCCGCCGATGCGGTCCTGCAGGATCTCAATGCCCATTTTGTCCAAATGCGCCTGAAATACCTTCGCCAGATCGCTTCCGGCGATCTCCGGAAGTCCCAGATAATTATCTACTCTGTGGGCCTTGCGGAGCTTTCCGCTCAGGTCCGGATCTCCGATCAAAAGAATCTTTTTATTCCGCAGGGTGGCGGTAATGGCCGCTTCCAGTCCTGCGGGGCCGGTGCCGATAATGGCGATCTCTACTCTCTCCATGGGTTACCTCCTGTTTTGTTTGCGGTTAGGGGACTGGCTCAGATCAGGGACTCCACGCACTTTCTCAGATCGTCCATGGATGCGGTGGGCTCAAAGCGTGCAACCACCTCGCCCTCGCGGTTTACCACGAACTTCGTGAAGTTCCATTTGATGTCGGGATTCTTTTTGTAATCCTTATCGATCCCCTTAAGCATAACAGACATTGCAAGTGCTGCGGGAGATTTTCCGAAACCTTCGAATCCTTTTTGGCTCTTCAGGTAGGTAAAAAGGGGAATGGCGTTCTCGCCGTTCACGTCCGCCTTGGCCATCTGAGGGAATTGCGTGTTGTACTTCAGAGTGCAGAACTCATGAATCTCCTCGTCGGTGCCGGGGGTCTGTCCGGCGAACTGGTTGCAGGGCACGTCCACGATCTCCAGTCCCTTGTCGTGCAGATCCTCATACATCTTCTCCAGAGGCTCATAGTGCGGGGTAAAGCCGCAGCCCGTTGCGGTGTTTACCACAACTACTACCTTCCCTCTGAAATCTCCCATGGAAACCTCTTCGCCCTGTGCGTTCTTAACAGTGATATCGTAAAATCCCATTTTGTACTCCTTTCCTTCCGCCGTGTTGCGGCTACCTTTCCGTATCCCGGATTTGCTTTCCATCGGTGGCGTCCCACCGGGTTTATTGTTTTGAACAATTATATTGTATCAAATACTTTTAATCTGTCAAGTACCTTTTTTCAAATATTTTTGGAGGAAAGGGAATGCAGCAAAAACCCGGTAAACACAAAGAAAATCCGGTGATCACATCCCCTCATCGGAATCGGATCGCCGGATTTTCCATGCTTCTTTATTCAGTTTTATGCCTCGGGCTCTTCAAAGAACAGTCCGGACTTCTTCAGTGCGGGGCGCACAGCCAGGTACACCGCTACGGATACCACTGTGGAAACCACTGCATTGATGGTGGTGGCGCCGATGTTCCATGCCAGGGTCAGCTCCGCTGCGGGCTTGCCCAGGATCACCAGCTTGTAGAAATATCCCACCAGGGGATCGAAGATCACGTTGAACAGCAGGCCGCCTGCCGCTGCCAGGATCACGTGGCGCAGGAGCTTCTTGTGATCCGTCTCTTTGGAAATGTGGAAGACCTTATGAGCGATCAGGCCGGTGATAAGGCCGATGCAGAGCTTCAGGATCAGGGTCTTGGGGGCATACACCACATAGATGGGATCGAAAAGATCACCGATGGTCATGCCGATGGCACCGCCCAGTCCTCCGTAGAGGCCTCCCAGGAGCAATGCTCCCAGTACACAAACCGCGTTGCCCAGGTGAATGGAGGTTGCGTCTCCTCCGGGAAGCGGGATCTTGATCTGCAGAAATGTGAACACCACATAGGAGAGTGCGGCAAGGAGTCCGGTGAACGCTACTTTCAGCAGTCCTTCATGATACTTAGCGTTTGCAGTCATTTTTTCATTTTCCTCCTCTTTCGATCATTTTCGTTTCTCTCGAAACTTAACTGTTATTATACCCATGTCTGGTATGATTACTATGCCCAATTATTGAAAAAATAATAAGGTCAGATACGGACGTTTCCTTGATTTTTCGGGAAATGTACTGCACCAGTAAAGGATTTGTCGGTCGAGTTTCCTTTTGGCCCTGTGGATATAAGAAAGCGGAGGGTATAAACCCTCCGCTCGTTTCCTTATTACTCCAGCGTATCGTAGTAGATGATCTGATCCGCATAGTCGGACCATACCAGGCAGATCCAGGTCTTGCCCTGGTTCAGCACCACTTCTTTTTCCTCGTCGTTGTCGTAGTAGTAATAATGAGTCGCACTGGTAAGGGTGGACTCGTTGGCATACTGTCTGCTCCAGAAACCTGCGATAGCCTTGCCTTCCGTGAAAATCAGGCACTCTCCCACACCGTCCACGCTTAGGGACAGATATCCCTTGTCGTCCAGATAGCAGCCCTCCGTGATCTTCAGGATCACATTTTTCACCGCCAGCTGTTCGCCGGTACGCTCATCGATCTGGGCCTTACCGAACTGATAACGATAATAGAGACCATCCTCGGGATTGTAGACAAAATACGGGCTGCCGGAGCCTGCGTAGCCGTTTGCGACGCCTGCGCCGTTTCCGCCGGGATAGATAGTCTTCACATCCACTCTGTCCTCATAGGTCAGAGTGATGTCATCCGCAAACTGCAGTCCCTGCTCGTAACGGTCACGGTACCCGGTCTCATATCCCTGGCGGGATACAGCCTTGTTGTAACCGTCGATGGTCATGATACCGGTGTACTCCGTAGCATAGCCTGCGGCTTTCCGCTTCTCGGAACGGGAAAAGGCCTCGTCGGATGGATCATCGATACCGCTGACAGCAGCAGAGATATTGTCCACATATTCGCTGTTGATGGTGGGTCCCACATAAGGAACCGCCAGTCCCCAGTTGCAATAGATGGCGTCGAAGGAGCAGGCCTCCTGCAGGAAGTAAAAACGGCTGCTGCGCAGAGGACCGATGTAGTCCAGCTCGTCGTAATCCTCAAAGATGCCCATGAGACGCGTGCAGCTTCCCTTTTCCATAGGAGCCTCAAAGATCACACTGGCCTTGGCGATACCGTACTGAGGCAGCGCAGGCTGATTGTTGGGGATCATGACCGCCATGGGGCGGCGATTGGCAACGGCAGTGTCCTTCCACTCACCGGTGAGGCGGCTCTGGATCTTGCCATCCCGCTCCACCCGTTCTCCGATGGCGAAGGAAATCTCCTCTCCGCCGGGCACGGGATCTGTATCCTCTGTGGGGGTCTGTACCGGGTCTTCCGTGGTCTGATCCTCCACGGGAGTCGTGCTCGGACCGGCGATCACCTCAGGCGTCAGAGGCGCAGGACCTTCCGTATCGTCCTCCAGTCCCGCACAGCCGCTGAGTCCCAGCATGATTGTCAATAAAAGGGCTATGGTTCTTTTTTTCATAAGGATTCTCCCTCCCGTGCGCGGTGCGCCGGGTGGATCTTGCTTTTACATAATAAAATAGACCGCTCAGGGTCCCTGTTTTCATGAATGTCGCCGAAACAAACCCTTAAAGGCTTATTTCGGCGACCGTGCTGGTGGCCGGACTTGAACCGGCACGGAGTTGCCCCCGAGGGATTTTAAGTCCCTTGCGTCTACCGATTTCGCCACACCAGCATTCCCGGCGAAGGTTGAATCCTTCGCCAAACGGCTTTTATTCTATCACAGGGGCAGGCAAAAAGCAAGGATACCGGTCCCCGGAAAGACCGCACTAAATGGCGTTTTCAGCCTCTTTCTGCTCCAGTTCAAAGTGCAGGATCGTGGCAGAATAGGGCGGAAGCGTGATGTTCAGATATCCCGTCTGCAGCTCATGGTATGCACCGTCCTTCTCATATCCGTCCTCCAGAGTTCGGAAGACCTGGTGCATATAGCCGTGGCGGTGGGTACCGATCTCCCAGACACAGATGCTCTTAAAGATCTCGTCGGGATTGTTGTTGATCAGGATCAGGCTCTGGCCCTGTCTGGTAAAACGGCCGTAAGCCAGGTAATTGTAACCGCCATCGATCTCCTTGAGAGATCCGGTGCGAAGCTCCGGATAGCGGTTTCTCAGGGCGATGATGTCCCTGTGAAAAGCGATAAGTTCCCGGTCCTCATGTCCCCAGGGATAAGTCCTGCGGTTGTCCGGATCCGTGAATCCGCACACGCCGGCCTCGTCTCCGTAGTAAATGGTGGGGGCCCCCACCCAGGTCATCTGGATCACCACCGCCTCGCGGAAAACGCCCTTA
>JAEETA010000080.1 GCA_016286555.1 Lachnospiraceae bacterium
ATGGCATCAAGGTTCGTCGCAAGGGCGGATATGAGGCCATCGTCTACTGCGGAGAAGAAGTTGAGGAAGCGCTGCTGGATTATCTGGAGGAACGGGAATGCGTGACCCCGGAGCCGGGGCATGAAAACGCACTCTTCCTCTCCATGCAGAACAAGCGGATCTCGGTGCGGGCTGTAGAGAAGCTGGTGAAGAAGTATGCTTCAAGGGTGACGTCACTGAAAAAGATCACGCCGCATAAGCTGCGGAGTACCTATGGAACCAGCCTGTATCAGGAGACCGGGGACATCTACCTGGTAGCGGATGTGTTGGGGCACAAGGATGTAAACACCACCCGAAAGCACTATGCGGACCAGAGTGAGGAGAACCGCAGAAGGGCTGCGAATGTAGTAAAACTCAGAGAAAAACCGGATCAGGATGAGTGATCGCACCAAATACCGACAGAAGTGAAAACAGCAGGGCCAAGCCCTGCTGTTTTCTATTGGTTATTCGTTTGTACGAGGATCAGCAGATAAAAAAGGGCATTCAGTGGAAGAAACGGATCACACCGAAGACCTTGCCAAGGATCGTGCAATCATCAACAATGATGGGATCCATGGTATCGTTCTCGGGCTGAAGGCGGATATGGCCGTTCTCCTTATAGAAAGTCTTCACCGTGGCGGAATCATCCACCATGGCGACAACCATATCTCCGTTGGTAGCAGTGGCCTTGGAATTCACCATGATGCGGTCGCCACTGAAGATGCCGGCATTGATCATGGAGTCCCCCTTCACGCTCAGGATGAAAGAATCTCCGGGAGGGACCTCGGAAGCCGGGATGGGGAAGTACTCACGGATATTGTCCTCCACCAGGATCGGCTCACCTGCAGCTACATTTCCATATACAGGAAGAGAGACCATCTCGGTGCGCACCATCTGGAAGGAATCATCACAGATCTCAATGGCGCGGGTCTTGGAAGGATCCCGGCGGATGTATCCCTTCTTCTCCAGGGACTCCAAATGTGAAAAGACGGAAGAAGTGGACTTCAGATGTACCTTCTCTCCGATCTCCCGAACCGTGGGCGGATACCCTCTGGCCAGGATCTCTTCTTTAATATATTCCAGGATCATCTCCTGCTTGGGCGTAAGAGCATTCCCCATAAACACCTCCGTTTTCCTGCTTTCGGCAATGAAATCGAACATCTATTTGCCTTCAGTATAGCACAGCATATTCCAAAAGGCAAACAAAGTTTCGGAAAATTTGTTCGATTTTTTTGTCAAAACCCATTGACACCCGAAAAAATGTTCGATACAATACAAAACGAACAGATGTTCCGAACACAATTTCGAACAGTGTCTGCCGGATGCCCCGGAGAAGGATCTGCAGAGCCACAGAAAGGTATTGGAAGGTGAATCCTATGTCCAACGCAAAGACGAGAACCGGAATCAGAGTCTCCATGATGGATGATGTTCAATATGAGAATTACCGCTGCATGCTGAAAAGAAAAGAGCAGCGGATGCGCCGTTTCGTATTGTTCGTAGCAATCCTCATCGTGGTGTCCGCCGGCTGGATCCTGCTGACGGGATTCACCAGCCACGCCGAGACCGAGGATACCGTAGTCTACTACAAGTACTACACCTCTTACTACGTGCAGAACGGAGACGCCCTCTGGGATCTCGCCGAGTCTTACCTGGACGACGGCGGTCACTACACCAACGCCACCTGGGTCAAGGAGGTCATCGCCATGAATTCCCTCACCCGCGACGGATCCATCAAGGTCGGCCAGCACCTCAGCCTCCCCTACTATTCTACAGAGTACAAGTGTGGCTTCTAACTACTACTAATCGATACGTGAAGCAAAGGCCTTACACCGAGTTTTTATCTCGATGTAAGGCCTTGATTTGTTTCATCAGTTATAAGCGAGTTCCGAAATATATCCGGAGTGAAGACTATTCATCCTTATCGTTTTTTTCCCTCAGTTTGACAATATTAGCCGCCCTTCTACGATTCTCCTCACTCTGATCCGCATAATGCTTCCTCGTCGTATTCACATCCTTATGCCCCAGCACATCCGCCACCAGGTAAATATCCCCCGTCTCCTGATACAGACTTGTACCATACGTACTCCGCAACTTATGCGGAGTAATTTTTTTGAGCGAAGTTACCCGGGAGGCATACTTCTTCACCAGCTTCTCCACGGCACGAACAGAGATCCGCTTGTTCTGTATGGACAGGAACAGCGCATTTTCATGCCCCGGCTCCGGGGTCACGCATTCCCGTTCCTCCAGATAATCCAGCAGCGCTTCCTCCACCTCTTCTCCGAAGTAGACGATGGCCTCATATCCGCCCTTGCGACGTACCTTGATGCCAC
>JAEETA010000081.1 GCA_016286555.1 Lachnospiraceae bacterium
AACGATGGTGTCATACTCATCTATACTGTCTAAGTATCCGGTAAGCTCGGGTCTTGCATTATTCTGCTTATCTTTCTTCGCTTCATCGATACAGGTCATGTACACCGGTGAATAAGGATCCTTCATCTCGATCTTAAAGGTATCAGCACCTGTCAGCTCCTTCATGATCCCTGCTACGATCTCGGTATTTCCAACCTTTACGTATCTCATTGCTCCGCCAAAGTAGTTCTCATCTGCTCTTGAAAAGAATGCGATCAATGTTTTCGCCATCGTGTTATCCTCCGTTATAGACGACTCTACTCTTGTGAATGTTGCATCCGGCAAAGGCATCTGCCTTGCCAGAAACTGTACAAAGATGCAGTGGCTTTCCCGCTTTAACTTCTACCCTATTTCTTCCATTCATTGATCGCGCAGGAAATTTTAAGATCAATATCTTCTCTTGTCTTCCTGCATTCTGTTGGGTAGTCTTTTCCCGCTTTGAACAGACGGATAAACAGGCTGCTGCCTAACAGCAGATGATCCGTTCCTTATCGTTGATAAAGATGCAATTGTAAATTTTTGAACTCAATATGGGATGCGAGGGTTCAGGCTTCCCCAATGATGACTTCCGGGTTATGCCTGCGGATCTCCTCCAGGATGGTATCCATAGACTCGGAAACGCCCCTTTGAAAGGCATTCATCATGGCGATGTTCTTCTTCCGCCCTTCCTTGTCGATGACAGTGACAAATACTGTATGGACCCCCCTATAGTTGGTATCCGCCCGGTAGGCTCTGACAATATCCTCGTACTGGAGGATGACCAGATCGGTATCGGCGAAGATCAGATGCCGGGAAGTGAGGAAGACATTGGCGCTCTTCAGGGTAATGGTTCCGGGCTCTTTGATCTCTGACTCGATGATGTAGCGGTCCGCTTCGGACATACGGCTGCGGGTCTTCCGGAAATTCACCACGCCCATAATACCGGGCAGCAGGCAGAGGAAGGCGCAAAGAGCAAGGAAAATGCTCAGATACAGACAAAGGTTGGCAGACTTCACAGGATAGCGGTAGCGAAGGCAAAGGGTCCCATAGTGAAGCTCCAGGTTCTCCTCATCCCAAAGGGGTCCTTCCGGATCCAGGCCCTCATTCAAACCTTCCAGAAGCTCCTCGATATCCCGCTTGTCAATCTTCTGTATGGTACCGATGACTCGGAAGGTGCCGTTCTCCGCCACGCCATCCACTATATCGTCGTACCAGTCCCGACCGGCCAGCAAAATAGCAGATCTGTCGTAGTTAT
Source organism: Lachnospiraceae bacterium (assembly GCA_016286555.1). GTDB lineage: Bacteria > Bacillota > Clostridia > Lachnospirales > Lachnospiraceae > AC2028. The sequence goes on from JAEETA010000081.1 coordinate 1,274, forward strand.
AGGTGAAAAAGTAAAGAAGATCCTCATCGTATTTACAGAGGTAGGCCGGATAATCAACGATATCGAAGTAAACCGGGGTTCCCACCTCCACATCACCGGAAGCGTAAACCTCCTCCAGGGAGATGGCTTCCTCCCAGCCCTTGTCACGAAGGCGGCCAAAAAAGATTGCACTCGCCACGGTGAGACCCACAAAGAGAAGCCCCACCAGGCAGAGGATGACATTGGTTCTGTATTTCTTTTCGATCATTTTCTGTCGTTTCCATTTCCAGTGAAAAAATCGCGCAAAACCGAACGAAATGTTTACCTGCTTGCATCAATAGCAATCAGGTGTCGCATTCGTCCGGTCATTACGGGATTGATACACTCTATTTTTCGCAGATTCAATGGCTTGTGGCATCAAAGGCGGGAAATATGGTAAGCCCGGGCGCCGTGCATGGGGATGTCCACAGAAGGGCCTTCCTTCCAGCTCTCTTCCCTGCCGGACCAGAGTTCTGTGACAGTGATGTCAGAAGGAAGCTCCAGCTCGGATGCCGGGAAGGCGATGTGAGCATCCTGCTCTCCTGCATTGAAGATCGCTACATAGGTGCCGCCCTCTGCGTCCGCTGCGATCCAGGCGATGACCTCGGTGCCTGCCAGTTCCCGGCGGAAGGCCTGGTGGGCATGGCGAGAATTGCGGTGCATCTTCAGGATGCCCTCGTTGGTTATGAGCTTCTCGGTAAATTCATCGAAACCGGTCATCTCTCCGCCAATCATCAGAGGGGAACGCATGATGGTCCAGAGGGTCATCATGGTGATCTGCTCGTCCTCGGTGAAGGAGGTGCGGTTGTTCTTGTCATAATCCTGCTTGATGGGTCCGATGGGCAGCATGTCCGCATCGGGATAGTGGCCGGCGCCGGTATGAATGCTCCACTTCTCCGCCCGCTCGAACATGGCATACAGTAATTTCCAGTCATCCCAGAAATCATCTGTGATGCGCCACATGTTGGAAACCTGCTTGTAAAGTTCTGCTTTTTCCAGAAGAGCCGGCCCCGGGGACAGCGACAGGAC
>JAEETA010000054.1 GCA_016286555.1 Lachnospiraceae bacterium
ACGGTTAGCCGTCGTCTGGATGAACTGGTGATCAAGTGCCGTGAACAGCACAACTCCGGGGAATTTGATCAGCGCGTTGTTGAGCGCCGTGATCGATTCCATGTCCAGATGGTTGGTCGGTTCGTCGAAGATCAGCACATTGGCGCCTGAGATCATCATTCTGGAAAACAGGCAGCGTACCTTCTCACCGCCGGACAGGACGCGCACATACTTGTCGCCGTCTTCGCCGGAGAAAAGCATCCTGCCAAGAAAACCTCTGACATAGGTCTGGTCCTTGATCTCGGAATACTGGGTCAGCCACTGCGCAATGGTCAGATCATTGTCAAACTCATCCGTATAGTCCTTGGGGAAATAAGCGCGGCTGGTGGTGACGCCCCATTTGAAGGTCCCCTCGTCCGGCTCTTCCAGTCCCATCAGGATGCGGAAGAACATCGTCTTGGCGATCTCATTTCCGCCGACAAACGCAACCTTGTCATCACGTCCCAGTGTAAATGAGATATCGTCCAGAAGTTTCACACCGTTTACTGTCTTGGAGATGTTGTGCACCTCCAGAACCTCGTTGCCGATCTCACGGTCCGGGCGGAAGTCGATATAGGGATACTTACGGCTGGAAGGACGGATGTCATCCAGCTGGATCTTCTCCAGAGCTCTCTTACGGGAGGTAGCCTGCTTACTCTTGGAAGCGTTGGCAGAGAAGCGGGAGATGAATTCCTGTAATTCCTTGATCTGTTCTTCCTTCTTCTTGTTGGCTTCCTTGCGCTGCTTTAAGATCAGCTGACTGGACTCGTACCAGAAGTCATAGTTACCGGCATAGAGCTGGATCTTGCCATAGTCGATGTCGGCGATCTGGGTACAAACCTTATTCAGGAAATAACGGTCATGGGAAACCACGATGACGGTGTTCTCAAAGTTGATGAGGAACTCCTCCAGCCATGCGATGGCATCCAGATCCAGGTGGTTGGTAGGCTCGTCCAGCAGCAGGATGTCGGGGTTACCGAAGAGGGCTCTGGCAAGCAGTACCTTCACCTTCAGGGAGCCGTCCAGATCCTTCATCAGAGAATAGTGATAGTCGGTGGAAATGCCCAGACCGTTTAAGAGAGTAGCAGCGTTGGACTCTGCCTCCCAGCCGTCCATCTCTGCGAATTCCGCCTCCAGCTCGCTGGCCTTGATGCCGTCCTCGTCGGTGAAATCCTCCTTGGCGTAGATGGCATCCTTTTCCTTCATGATCTCATACAGGCGCTGATTGCCCATGATGACGGTATCCATAACGGTGTACTCGTCGTATTTGAAGTGGTCCTGCTCCAGCACGGAGAGACGCTCGCCGGGGGTGATGACGATCTCGCCCTTGGTGGTGTCCAGGTCGCCGGAAAGGATCTTCAGAAAAGTGGACTTGCCGGCGCCGTTGGCACCGATGAGGCCGTAGCAGTTCCCTTCCGTGAACTTGATATTGACGTCTTCGAAGAGGGCTTTCTTGCCCACGCGATAAGTTACATTGTTTGCACTGATCATTGAAAAACCTCCGATAAAACAAAAGCAAAATACATCTGTCAAAAAACACGCAACCACCATTGTACTTGATGATGTGTATTATTTCAATAAGAAATGTCCTGCAGGGGTTACTTTCGGGAAATCCTTTGTTTTCGTTGCGGCATGAATGAGAAGCGGTTTGCGGGAATCCAGGGATCACGGGAATGTAAGCGGTTACAAAGATTTTTGTGCAAAATTTAAGAAAAAAGTACTACCACTTTCACATATATCTGTTATAATTTTAACGTTGTGAAAAAATGTAGTTCCATTATAGTAGTTTTTTCGAAGAAGATTTAGAAGAAAAAGGAGAGAGACACATGAGCAAGAAATGGGTGTACCTGTTTACCGAAGGTAACGCAACCATGCGTGAGCTTCTGGGCGGCAAGGGTGCCAATCTGGCAGAGATGACCAACATCGGCCTTCCCGTTCCCCAGGGCTTTACCATCACCACCGAGGCCTGCACGCAGTACTATGAGGATGGCCGCAAGATCAACGACGAGATCATGGGCCAGACCATGGAGTACGTTAAGAAGATCGAGGACCTGAACGGCAAGAAGTTCGGAGATCTGAAGAATCCCCTGCTTGTATCCGTTCGTTCCGGTGCGAGAGCTTCCATGCCCGGTATGATGGACACCATTCTGAACCTCGGACTGAACGATGAGGTTGTTGCTGCAATGATCGCAGGCAACCCTGATCCCAAGTTTGAGCGTTTCGTATATGATTCCTACAGAAGATTCATCCAGATGTTCTCCGACGTCGTTATGGAGGTCGGTAAGAAGTACTTCGAGCAGCTCATCGACAAGATGAAGGAGCAGAAGGGCGTTCAGTTCGACGTCGATCTGACCGCTGCTGATCTGAAGGAGCTGGCAGAGCAGTTCAAGGCTGAGTACAAGAAGCAGCTGGGCAAGGATTTCCCTTCCGATCCCGTAGAGCAGTTGAAGCTGGCTATCGAGGCAGTGTTCCGCAGCTGGGACAACCCTCGTGCAAATGTCTATCGTCGTGACAACGATATCCCTTATTCCTGGGGTACCGCAGTCAACGTTATGCCCATGGTATTCGGTAACCTGAACAACGAGTCCGGTACCGGCGTTGCATTCACCCGTGATCCCGCTACCGGCGAGAAAAAGCTGATGGGCGAGTTCCTGATCAACGCACAGGGCGAGGACGTGGTTGCAGGCGTTCGTACCCCCATGCCCATCGCACAGATGGAGAAGGAGTTCCCCGAGGCATACGCAGAGTTCATCAAGGTTTGTGAGACTCTGGAGAACCACTACCATGACATGCAGGATATGGAGTTCACCGTTGAGAACAAGAAGCTCTACATGCTGCAGTGCCGTAACGGTAAGAGAACCGCTCAGGCAGCTCTGAAGATCGCTTGTGACCTGGTTGATGAGGGACACAAGACCGAGCAGGAAGCTGTTGCAATGATCGATCCTCGTAACCTTGACACCCTGCTTCACCCTCAGTTCGATGCAGCAGCTCTGAAGGCTGCTACTCCTCTCGGCAAGGGTCTTGGCGCATCTCCCGGAGCTGCAACCGGTAAGGTTGTCTTCACCGCTGAGGACGCTGAGGTTTGGGCTGCAAAGGGCGAGAAGGTCGTTCTGGTTCGTCTGGAGACCTCTCCCGAGGACATCACCGGTATGAAGGTCGCTCAGGGTATCCTGACCGTCCGTGGCGGTATGACCTCTCACGCAGCCGTTGTCGCTCGTGGTATGGGCAGCTGCTGTGTATCCGGATGTGGCGACATCGCTATGGATGAGGAGAACAAGAAGTTCACTCTGGCAGGCAAGACCTTCCAGGAGGGCGACTGGATCTCCATCGACGGCACCACCGGTAACATCTACGAAGGCCAGATCGCTACCGTAGACGCTACCATCGCAGGTGAGTTCGGCCGTGTTATGGCATGGGCTGACAAGTATCGCAGACTGAAGGTCCGCACCAATGCAGATACTCCCGCTGATGCAAAGAAGGCTCGTGAGCTGGGTGCTGAGGGTATCGGCCTTTGCCGTACCGAGCACATGTTCTTCGAGGCAGACAGAATCGCTGCATTCCGCGAGATGATCTGCGCTGATACCGTAGAAGAGAGAGAGAAGGCTCTGGACAAGATCCTTCCTTACCAGCAGGGCGACTTCAAGGCTCTGTACGAGGCTCTGGAGGGCAACCCTGTTACCATCCGTTTCCTGGATCCCCCGCTTCACGAGTTCGTTCCCACCGAGGAAGCTGACATCGAGAAGCTGGCTCAGGCACAGGGCAAGTCCGTTGAGACCATCAAGAACATCATCTCCGGCCTGCACGAGTTCAACCCTATGATGGGTCACAGAGGATGCCGTCTGGCAGTTACCTATCCCGAGATCGCAAAGATGCAGACCAAGGCTGTCATCCGCGCTGCTATCGAAGTCCAGAAGGCACACGCTGACTGGAACGTTAAGCCCGAGATCATGATTCCCCTTGTCTGCGAAGTCAAGGAGCTGAAGTACGTTAAGAAGGTGGTTGTTGAGACCGCTGATGCCGAGATCGCTGCTGCAGGCGTTAAGCTTGAGTACGAAGTAGGTACCATGATCGAGATCCCCAGAGCAGCTCTGACTGCTGACGAGATCGCTGCTGAGGCAGACTTCTTCTGCTTCGGTACCAACGATCTGACCCAGATGACCTTCGGCTTCTCCCGCGACGATGCAGGCAAGTTCTTGAGCGCTTACTACGATGCGAAGATCTTCGAGAACGATCCCTTCGCTAAGCTGGATCAGACCGGCGTAGGTAAGCTGATGGAGATGAGCCTGAAGCTGGGCAAGCCCGTCAATCCCAAGCTGCATGTTGGTATCTGCGGCGAGCACGGCGGAGATCCTTCTTCCGTTGAGTTCTGCCACAAGATCGGCCTTGACTATGTCTCCTGTTCTCCTTTCCGCGTGCCTATCGCAAGACTGGCTGCTGCACAGGCTGCTATCGCAGAGGCTAAATAAGAAATACCTGATGTATGATAAGGCAGGGAGCCCATATGGGCTCCCTGTTTTCATGTGCAATGATTTGGCATTTTTGGTATGCAAAAAACGAGCAGGAGAGATCCTGCTCGTTTGCGTTTATTCGTTTACTACAAATAAAATCGTACGTATTTTCCGTCCCGGACTTCGGTATAGCCGAAGTCGTTTTCGATGTACTGCATGATCCAGTTATCAGGGTCCTCCATAAGCTGTCCGTACCAGCAGTCCACTACGATGACATCGGGCTGCTTTTCCGGGTAATCCTCCCAGTAGGTCAGGAGCCTTTCGTCATAGCTGGTGGGATCCACAATGGAGAAGTGGCAGATCTCCGCATCCGTGAACATGTAAGGGGTGGTACCGGGGGAGAAGACCATGTTCGTTACGATGAGGACTTTTGCATCCTGCGGAATGGTATTTCGGAAGTCCTCATAATTGCTGTTGTAGATGTAGGCGCACATGTAATCCCCCAGGACGCAGGCAGCGGGCCCGTGCTTCATGATGCCTGCCACCTGGGTGATGTCGTTGCCTCTGCCGCCCCGCAGAGTAAATCCCTTGCCGAAGATGCACAGGAGAACAAAGCAGATCAGCAGGAGACGGATCAGAGCACTCCCTGAGGATCCGAACTGCTCCCGCAGGGCCATTGCCGCCAGGATGATCCCGAAGAGGGATCCCAGCATAGCGTGGGGAACAGCGTAGGGGAAGGTCAGGTCACTCATGTACAAAACCGCCAGCAGTGTCAGAACGGCGGAGAGAAGGCCGAAGGTCAGGTACTTCTTTTTCTCCCCGGCGTAAGGTCTCAGGATCAGAGCCAGTAGCAGTGGTGCAAAGAGGTGGATCTGAGGCAGTTCAAATCCCCTTCGCAGGATGGCCCAGTAAACAAACTGGATCATTAAGGTGGCAATCATAGTAAGGAGCGACAGGAGAGTGACGAGCTGTCCTTTGGTCAGAAGGGAGGGGAGAGAAATCTTCCTTCTTTTTTTGCTGATGGCGGAGGCTAAAGCAAAGATGACGCCGGAACACAGCACGGAAAGGAGCAGCAGCAAGCATTCCCATCCGAAGCCCTGCAGCAAGGTAAGGAGCCTTGCTCCCACGGGCAGGGCCAGATCATGGGTGAGATCAAAGGTAACGATGCGGGGGAGGTTTCGCAGGAATTCATCCGGGCTTACCTGGGAGAAGATCAGCAGTGCCCAGACCGCAGCACACAGGGCGCAGGCACCACAGAATCGTAAGGGATTTCGAATGGCATTTTTCGGTTGCTCATCTTTTTTGCCCCGCAGGCAGAGATAAATCAGTGCGAGGGGGAAGACCAGGATGGCGGAAGGGTAGGAGAGGATCTCCAATGCCATGCATATGCCGGCAAGCCAAATCCATAAGGGCTTTCCCGCAGCTTTCGGATGGGTCTCATACTCCAGAAAGCAGACGGTGAGGCCGGTCCAGAACCAGACCTGGAGATTGCCGAATTCCGGGATCTGGATCAGCTTCGGAACGATGTTGAAATAGAGAAGGGCGATGAGGACGGCTTCTTCTTTTTCCAGGAAGCGTGCGGTGACCAGAAAGAGCCACCACGACAGTCCCAGCTGGATCAGGGTGGTGATCACACGGAGATAGAGGACTACGCCGGTATAGGTGCCCAGCAGGGAGTGATAGATCCACATCAGCGCCGTCACGAGATAGGAAGAGGTCTGATGGGGCTCCCACATCTCTCCGAACCAGGCATCTCCCATTAGATGCCGGTAGCCCATGACGATCTGGTATTCCTCATCCATGCTGTAATCCACGAAGATCAGCTTCAGTGCTGCCAGGACGGTGCCCAACAGGAGCAGGAGATGGAGGGCTTTCTGTAGAGTTGTATGGGGGGAGGCGTTTTGCTTTGAGGAAACGCCTGTCGTTTGTTTGCTCATTTCAATGGTTGCCTTTATGCAAATCGGAAGCGCCCCGGCCGGAGCAGAATTTCCGGATTTTCCTTAATGTATGCCTGTTCATTCTAGTACAAAGCAGGGATCCTTGCAACTTTGGCCGAGTTTTGTCATGGGAAACGGATCTGACCGCTCAGCCTCATTTTTGACCGTTTAGACATAACGCATTGACGCTCCTTTCCCGATATCGGATGATCGATAGAAAGGAGGTACGCCTATGAAGAAACATCTGATGAGAAGAATCCCGGCAGCCCTGCTGGGGCTGGTAACGGCAGTCTCCATGATGCCCCCGGGCGTGGTATATGCTACGGATTCCAACCGCACGGTGGTGGCAGAAGCCAACGCAACGAACGGCGATGTGACCGTTACGGCGGACAATGTGACCCCGACGGTAAGGTACAACGGTGATGCCATCGGCGTTCTGGCAAGCGCCCAGGACGGCAAAACAGCTACCGCAACGGTGCGTGATATCAATGTCAATATTGCCTCCGCCGACTTTCAGTTCGGCGTGAGGGCGTATTCGGGAGATGATTGGGATACGTATACCGCCGGAACTGTCGTAGTAAACTGTGGAAATGTCACTTGCGCGGAGCAAGGGATAAGTGCCTCGGCAGAGTATGACGGCAGCAGCACCACCATCCATGCTTCCGGAGATGTGCAGGCCACGCTTTGCGGCGTAGATGCCGGGACCAGTGCTGCCTCCGAAGCAAAGGTGATCGTTGACGGAAATGTCACTGTGACTGTGGGAGCAAACGGTGAGAGAACCGGTGTATCCGTCAACGCTTCGCGCGGTGGGAATTCATCTGTAGAGGTAGACGGAAATGTTACTACCGTGGACGGTGCCGGCGTGCAATTCCGCGGCAGATATGACGGAAATGATGTGCTGGTGACCGGAACCGTATCCGGCAGCAAGGGCATTCTGACGGATATCGCCTACTATGACACTCCCGGAACCAATAAACTGACGGTCTGGAAAGTGACCGCAACCACCGGCAGTGCGGATGATCTCTTTGTTAAGAGAGTGGCCTTCCGCGACTACCAAGTGGACGATATCACTGCTGCAAATACCAATTACATCGTCCATCATACGGCGGATCTGGCTCCTCTGGCTGCAAACGGAGCGGCGCTGGCTACCAGCCACGGGTACTCCGTTGCGAAGGAAGGAGAGGTGATCCGTATCACGGCCACAGGCGGTAAGACTGTAGTGAAAGCATACAATGCAGGGACAGAGATCACCACGAAGGATGCTGCAGGTTTCTGGTGCCTGACGGTTCCCCGCGGTGGCGGTATCAGCCTGACTGCGGATATTTCCGATGCGCCGGCTCCTGACCCTGATCCTGATCCGAATCCCGATCCTGATCCTGATCCGGCTCCGGATCCTGACCCTGATCCGAATCCCAATCCGGATCCTGACCCGACTCCCGATCCAGATCCTGCACCGGAACCGGAGGGCGTCAGCGGATTTGTAACCCGCCTGTATCATGTGTTCCTGGACCGTACGCCGGAGCCCGATGAGGTGGAGGGCTGGACTACACAGATTGTGAATGGCACCATTTCCGCAGGTCAGGCAGCTGCAGGATTTATTTTCAGCCCCGAGTTTATCAATAGAAATATGTGTAACGCCCACTTCCTGGATTACCTGTACCTGGGCCTCTTTAACAGGGCTGCGGATGATGCCGGAAAGGATGGATGGACATTCTATCTGGACGAAGGCTGGTCCAGGGAGATGGTGGTGCAGGGCTTCCTCATGAGTCCGGAATTCTTCAACCTGTGCGAAGCTTATGCGGTGAACCCCGGCACCGGTCTGGCAAATGTTCCCGCCCTGGGCACCATCCAGACGGACCATTGCACCATTGCAGGATGCCCTAATGATGCCCCTGTCAAGATCATGGTCGTCAGCCTGTATGACACCGTCTTTGGACGTGTGCCGTCGCAGGATGAGGTGGACTTCTGGGTGAACCACATGGCAGCGCACACCCCGGGAGTTACTGCACGCGTTATGGTCAATACCTTCTTAAATGGAGCAGAGTACAGTAACCTGAACCGAAACAACGCGGAGTATGTGACCGACCTGTATCATGCCATCTTTAACCGGGAGCCCGACGCGGGAGGATTTAATGGCTGGTTAAATGACCTGGATACCGGGATCAAGACGAGAGAAGAAGTCTTAAACGGCTTTACCGGCTCTCCCGAGTTCATCGATCAGTGCCATCATGCAGGCATTGAGATCGGTGGAGAGATCGAGGCACAGTAATGCCGGGACTCCGGCCGAGAATACTGAAATAATGCAAAAAAGCTCCGGCAGATCGTCTGCCGGAGCTTTTGACATCGCAAAAAAACGCTTGCAAAATGCACTTTAATGCGTCAATATTTTAGCATACGAAAGCAATGAGCATTCCTGCTTATGATCCGAAACGCGCAGGAGCATTGCGAGGGGAGGAAAAATTATGGATTTTGCTAACACCATCTGGTCACTGTTGCCGCCGCTGGTAGCCATATTGCTGGCGCTCATCACAAAGGAAGTGTACTCGTCTCTCTTTGTGGGAATCTGTGTAGGCGGACTGCTGTATGCAGGCTTTAACGTCCGCCTGGCCATGGAGCACATCTTTGTGGATGGCATGATCGGTCAGCTGTCCGACAGCTGGAACGTGGGTATCCTGATCTTCCTGGTGGTTCTGGGAAGTATGGTCATGCTCATGAACCGTGCCGGCGGATCCGCTGCCTTCGGAAAATGGGCAGTCACCCATGTGAAGACGAAGGCAGGTGCACAGGTTGCCACCATCGTCCTGGGCATGTTGATCTTTATTGATGACTATTTTAACTGCCTGACCGTGGGCTCCGTGATGCGTCCCGTTACCGACAAGCACGGGATCTCCAGAGAGAAGCTGGCTTACCTCATTGACGCCACCGCTGCACCAGTCTGTATCATCGCACCCATTTCTTCCTGGGCTGCGGCTGTGACCGGCTTTGTGGATGGTGCCAACGGATTATCTCTGTTCATTAAAGCGATCCCTTACAACTTCTACGCACTGCTGACCCTGGTCATGATGTTTGCCATCACTTATATGAAGTTTGACTACGGCTCCATGCGTCTGGCAGAGCTGAACCGGCAGGCACAGATTAAGAGCAGACTGAAGGAAGAGCCCGCCAGCCTTACCGGCGCCGAGGACCAGCCCAATCCCCCCGTATCGGAAAAAGGCCGCGTCTCTCACCTGGTCTTCCCCATTGTGTCCTTGATCATCTGCTGTGTCATCGGCATGATCTACACCGGTGGATTTTTCGAGGGAGCAGGCTTTGTTCAGGCCTTCTCCGATTCCGACGCCTCTGTCGGTCTGGTTTACGGTTCTGTGGTGGCTCTGATCCTGACACTCATCTACTATCTCGTCACGAAGGTTCTTACCTTTAACGAGTGTATGAACGCCCTTCCCGAGGGATTTAAGAGCATGGTTCCCGCCATCCTGGTACTGACCTTTGCATGGACTCTGAAGGCTATGACGGACTCTCTGGGGGCTGCGGATTATGTGGGCGGCGTGGTTGCGAACATCGCGGACAATCACGCACTCATGAGCCTGCTTCCTTCCCTGGTATTCCTGGTAGGTGTGTTCCTTGCTTTTGCAACCGGCACCTCCTGGGGAACTTTCGGTATCCTCATCCCTATCGTCGTCAATGTCTTCGGCGGAGATGTGAACAACGAGCTGATGATCATCGCCATTTCCGCCTGCATGGCAGGTGCGGTCTGCGGTGACCACTGCTCCCCCATTTCCGACACAACCATCATGGCTTCCGCCGGTGCGGACTGCGATCACATCAGGCACGTAAGCACTCAGCTGCCTTATGCATTTACGGTTGCTGCGGTATCCCTGGTGGCCTACATCGTTTCCGGTTTTGTGAGAAACTGGCTGGTTTGCCTGGTGATCGGCATCGCATTGATGCTTGGAACCCTCTTTGTATTGAAAGCTACGACGCAAAACAAAGAAGTAGAGTAACCGGATCTTCCCACGTTGCGAAACGTACTGTTGCTTTTCTACCCAAAGGAAATATAATAAAAGCAGAAGGTGCGTTCAATCGCATATCATCAGGAAACAAAGGCGTTTCATCTCTCGCGGATGGAACGCCTTTTTGCATTTGAAAAGGGGGTATGATTATGGCTGCTTTTGACAGGATCTTGAGCGGGATTCCGGAGATGGATGCGGCGCTGGACAACATTCGTCTGGGGGACAATGTGGTATGGCGCGTTTCGGATCTGGGGCAGTTTAAACTCTTCATGGAGCCCTATCTGCGGCAGGCCATCGCGGATGGGCGAAACATTATCTATTTCCGTTTTGCCAGCCATGAGCCTCTGGTGGAGAACTGCCCGGAGATCAAGACCGTTGAGGTGCCATTGTCCCACCGCTTCGAAACCTTCACCGTAGACATTCATAACGTCATCGAGCAGGAAGGAAAGGACGCCTTCTATGTCTTTGACTGCCTGTCCGAACTGCAGGCTGCCTGGGCTACGGATCTCATGATGGGGAACTTTTTCAGGGTGACCTGTCCCTTCCTCTTTGTGCTGGATACCGTGGCGTTTTTCCCCATCATCCGCGGAAAGCACTCGGTCCACTCCATCGACAAGATCCTGAATACCACCCAGCTTTTCTTTGATGTCTATGCGGATAAAAATACGGTCTATGTCCGCCCGGAAAAAGTCTGGAACCGTTCCTCCGATACCATGTTCCTGCCTCATACCTACGATCCCGAGACGGGGGCCTTCCGTCCCATTCTGGACGGTGTGCGGTCCAGCCGTTTCTACCAGACCCTGGGGGCTGCGCAGCGCTCTGCCGAGGAGCAGTATTCCGATTCCTGGGACCGCTTTTTCAACCGTGCAAAAATGCTGCGGGAAAGCGGCGCGGATGTGACGGAAGACTGCCACAGGATGTGCAATATCATGATGACCCGGGATGACAAAATGCGGGAGATGGTAAAGAAGCATTTTGCGCCGGAGGATTATTTTGCGGTGCGGGACCACATGGTGGGAACGGGAATGATCGGCGGTAAAGCCTGCGGAATGTTGCTGGCCAGAGCCATCATCCGGAACAAGGAGCCTGACATCGACGAGGTGCTGGAGCCTCACGATTCCTTCTATGTGGGATCTGACCTCTACTACACCTATCTGGTGGACAACGGTCTCTGGGACCTGCGGGTGAGACAGCGGACGGAGGAAGGATACTTTACCCTGG
>JAEETA010000082.1 GCA_016286555.1 Lachnospiraceae bacterium
GCTCTGTCCCAGCAGATGGGACTGGAACTCGTCCGCCCGCAGGACTACCCGATTTCCGATGAGCAGAAAGCGATCTGGGACGAGAATTCGAACCTGCTGAAAAAGTACATCGTCTTCCCGTTCGAATCTCCGAGCCCCGGAGTCATCCGTCTGGCTATGTCCGATCCCATGGATATGTATGCCATCGATGACGTTGCCATCGTCTCCAACTGCACCGTGGAGCCGGCCGTTGCCACAACCCGCGACATCATGCTCGCCATTGAGAAGCATTTCGGATCCAACGACCTGGATGAAGCGCTGGAAGAATATGCAAATGAAAGGGATATCCCGCAAGAAGATGATCTGACGGCTGAGGATATCAACAGCTCCCCGATCGTTATGCTCGTTACGGACATGATCAATTCCGCTGTCCGTCAGAGAGCATCCGATATCCACATCGAGCCCCTTGAGAAAAAGGTGCGTGTCCGCTACCGTATCGACGGTGCGCTTTATAATAAGAAGACATATCCGAAAGGAACGCTTGCAGCTATCGTCGCCCGTATCAAGATCATCGGCGGCATGGATATCGCCGAGAAGCGTAAGCCTCAGGATGGTCGTATTACCCAGGTGGTTGACCGCATGGAATATGATATCCGTGTATCCTGCCTGCCTACCGTCTACGGCGAGAAAGTCGTTATGCGTCTTACTTCCAAGACGGGTCTTACGAGAGAGAAGAGTCAGCTGGGATTAAAGCCGGGCGAGATGAAGCAGTTCGACCGCATCCTGCGGAATCCGCACGGGATCCTGCTGGTCACCGGTCCTACCGGATCCGGTAAATCGACCACGCTGTATACGGCGCTCAGCGAGCTGAATACGGAATATGTGAATATCATCACCGTTGAGGACCCTGTCGAGGCGAATATCGACGGTATCAACCAGGTGCAGACGAATGTAAAAGCAGAGCTGACCTTTGCCAGTGCCCTGCGTTCCATCCTCCGTCAGGACCCCGACATCATCATGATCGGTGAGATCCGTGACCAGGAGACGGCTCAGATCGCAGTCCAGGCTTCCATCACCGGTCACCTCGTCGTAAGTACCTTGCATACCAACTCTGCAGCCAGCACCATTACCCGTCTCGAGGATATGGGAATCGAATCCTACCTGATCGCTGACTCCGTCATCGGCGTCATCGCCCAGAGACTTGTCAGACGCCTTTGCCCGCATTGCAAGCAGGCCCGTCAGGCTACCGCAGAGGAATTGGAATTCCTCGAGCTGGCACCGGATGCAAAGCAGATGGTCTACGTCCCGAAGGGATGCCCGCAGTGCGACAATACCGGTTTCCGCGGTCGTATCGGTGTCTATGAGATCATGGAAATTACTCAGGGCGTGAAACGCGCGATCGCAAAGCACGCCGGTGTCGAGGCCATCAAGGAGACGGCCCTCATGGATGGCATGCATACTCTGCGCATGAGCGCCAGCGAATACGTCCTGGATGGTACGACGAGCTACGAAGAGGCAGTCAAGGTGAGCTTCGATTTATAATCCTGGAATAATTATGCAGATTATACATAATTATGTAACCTGCGGAAAAACGATTTACCTTGGGTAAGTTTCCGTAAATTGAAGCATTTTTGCCAATCTTATGTAAATCTGGTTTATGCTTGATGTATTTTGTGATTTTTGCCAAGTTTCCGCTAAAAATGGCAAAAAAGTTCAAAAAACACCTTGCATTATATGAATTAGTTTCATATAATGAATTAGTTGTTAAATCTTTATAAACTTTTTCCCGGAGGGGGAAGTTCGCAATGCATATTCCTGCAGTGCGAACGCAAAGGAGAAAGCCGGAGAGTATAGCTTTTCGGAGAAGAGGACAATATGGCAAGTTTTGGATATGAAGCAATAGACAAGCTGGGCAAGACCGTCAAAGGAAGCGTCGAGGCTGATGACCAGGACAGAGCCCGTGCTGAACTCAGGAACCAGGGCCTGACTGTTCTGGATCTGAGTGAGCAAAATGCTCTGAACAAGGACATCAACATCGATCTCAGCGGCAAACCTTCTGCGAGAGACCTGAGCGTGTTCTGCCGCCAGTTCGTCTCCATGAACCGGGCTGGTGTTACGATCCTTGATTCCTTGAAGATGCTTGGAGAGGCAACAGAGCATCCGAAGCTGAAAAAGGCTATTGAAGCGGTTCGTGTCAGCACCGAGAAGGGCGAGTCTCTTGCTAAGTCTATGGCGGAGCATCCGAAGGTGTTCCCAGAGCTTATGATCGATATGGTGGCTGCCGGCGAAGCGTCCGGTAG
>JAEETA010000055.1 GCA_016286555.1 Lachnospiraceae bacterium
CTTTGGTAACATCGTAAACTCCTTTCCTGCATTTCCAAAGCAGCTCTTTCCGATACGAGTCTATTATAGCGCGCCGTATCGGAAAAAGCAATAGCTTTTGAGAAAAAAGTTTACTCTGTATCCGAGCAAGGAACACGGTGCAGCATTTCGTTGACTACCTTATTGAAAGCATAGCCAAACATCACATCGTTAATATCCCTGTCTCCGACAAAGTGACTTACGACCTTATGTTTAACACCGTCCACCTCATAGGTGTTGGTGTGCGTCGGACAATCTTTGTAAAGCTCGTCCATCTCCTGCATAGTTCTTACGCCTGCCTTTTCTCTCTCTACGGCATTTGTAGTATTATTCGTTCTGCACTATCCTTTCCGACAGCTTAATCTATATCTCTATGCTGTCAAACCCTAAAATATCTCCCGAATGGTTACAGGGAAACGCTTACTTCATTGTAAGCCCATCATTCATTATCATAGAATGACATCTGGTCCTCATCGGCATCGCTCTCAGAGCTTTTGCCGTTCTCTGAACTTTTCTTGTCGCAGAGATCAAACAGATCGTTCTCCGACACACCGCTTGCCCTGAGCATCTCAGCCTGGTCATGTTCACGCATGATGATGTCAAGCAGTTCCTGCGTACCGCAGTTGTAGCGTTCGCAGAGAGCGTTGTAGCTCAGGATACGATTATCCTCCAAGAGCTTCTTACGCTTTTCAGTATCACGCTTGATGTTCTTGGAGAGCTGTTCGATCTTCCGGTTGTTCTCCTCGATCTTTTCAATATAGATAGCCATACGATTTTCACCTCTCTTTCTCTCTCGGAAAACTGTAACAGCATCTCTATGTAGGAGCCGAAGCTCCATTCCTCCTAAGTTCTACACTAATTGTACTGGATATTTTCAAAAAAAGCTATTCGCATACCAGACAAACTTTTCTCAACACAGCCTGAAATCGGAGCAACCGAATTTTCAGAAACGTGCAGTTATGAGGGGGTTACGATACCCTAAGAGCATAGAAACCCCCAACTGTCATTTTGACGAATACCCGAAATCCGATTCATTGACTTTTCAGGATTTTTCCAGTATAGTTATCATAAGGACGGCGGCGGAGCGATCGGACACAGAGAAATATAGTCGCTGACGCTCCAATTCCTCACCCGAATGTGAGGAAACTAAGCAGAGCCGCAGGCTCATATGCAAAATAGCCCCACAGGGGCTAACACAAATCGCAAGCTCGGCATAGCTGCACTACAAATCACAGATTTGAGTACATCAATGCACCGCTTGTTAGAGGGCTGCCGCCCCTAAGACCCTGCAATTAGAAATAGAAAGGAAAACAGAAAACATGAGCAACAAAACCAAGCGAACACACAGTATTCAGGTCAGGTTAAGTGACGAGGAATACGAAGCGTTCAACCGCAAGTTCACGGCAAGCGGTATGAAGTCACGAAGCGACTTCTTCCGCCACATGATCTTCAAAGGCTACATCGTGAAGTTCAACGATGACGAGCTGAAAGAGCTGCTGAAACTTGCAAGAAGCATATCCAACAACTTCAATCAGGTGGCAGTCAGAGCCAACAGCGGCGGAAAAGTCTACCCCGAAGATATTTCTGCTCTCAGGGAGGGGGTGGAGAAGCTCTGGCAACCACTAAGATTTTTTCAGTCTCAGTTGATGAACTTGCATCACTGAAATATATCGCCAACCCTGAAAAGACGGATAACGGCAGACTGATCTTCACGCAGGGGTGCAGCGCCGATCCCGAACAGGCTCACCGTGACTACGAAGAAATACGTGCGAACGGAACAGGCAAAAGCTCCGTCCTCGCCCAGCACTTCATTGTTAGTTTCAAGCCTGGGGAGATCACTCCCGAACGAGCATTGCAGCTCGGTCAGGAGATATGCGAGCAGTTTCTCAAAGGCGAGTATCAGTATTTCATGGCTTGCCATATCGACAAGGAGCATACGCACCTTCATTGTGTTTTCAATAATACCAACTGCATCGACGGCAGGACTTTTGAAACTCATGAGAACCGCAGGACTACAAAGCAGGACAGGTCATTTCAGAAGCTCATGAACATCACCGATGAGGTATGCAAGCGGCACCACCTTTATGTTATCGAGCGCCCTGAAATGGGCAAGGGTAAGAGCCATTGGGAGTGGGACATGAGCCGTCAGGGATTATCATGGAAAGCAAAGCTGAAATATGCCATAGATCAGGTTATCAAGGTCAGCGAAAACTTTGAGGACTTCCTTGCCAAATGCGCCGATTTCGGAGTGCTTGTCGAGTATGATCCCGACCACAAGATCGACCTGAAATTTATGCTTGCGGAGCAAAAAGAACGCAATCCGAGAGCGAAGTATACCCGAAGTCGAACGCTGGGCTGGTTTTACGAGACTGAGCAGATCAAAAGCCGTATCGCACAGTATCAAGGGTGTATGGTTTATGTGCCGAGGTCGAAGATAAGAGCCATTACGAAGAAGCCTGAGAACAAGTTTGTTCAGGACGCTATCGACCGTGGCAATATGAAGGTGGCGAGTATCGCCAAGAACATTATAGCTGAATATGGAGTTGAGCCTGAAGAAATACGCAATGCAGCGATTTCCGCTTATGCTCACAGCCGTGGACTTCTCTCCAAGCTGAACAACCTGAAAACTGAGATCGAAGATCTGGAAGTCAAGCTGAATGTCCTGAGAAAATATCGTGAGGTCAAGCATTACGGCGAGGAACTGAAAGCTCTCAGCGGTCGAGCCGAGAAGAAGTATAAGGAATCCCACAGCTATGAACTTTCTGAATATGGGAAAGTGCGTACAAAGGTTTTGGAGCTTTACCCGTCGGGACATATCCCCACCGTAGAAAACCTGGAAAAGAGTATCAAGGCGCTCCGAGATAAGCTCACAGCAATGAACACCGAGTTTGATCAGGCGGACAAGAAAGCCCGTGAGCTTGCCGATGCTCAGAGAACGATCGAGGAGTATCTGCGGCAGGAGCAGAGCCGAGATCAGCAGAAGAAAAGAAAACGGAATGACCTTGAATGATGATAGGCTCTCTGGCGAACGGTAAAGCGCCTCAGAGCCGTCCGTGATAATTATGGGGAAACTACCCACTGAAAAAGAAAAGCGGTGCAGAGAGCTATTCTCCGCACCGCTGTGTTGCTATTTACCAATCGGGATCGTTGTTGGGCATCATATTTAACGGATTTTGCTTCATAAATTTGATACCTCATTTTTTTGATTATTTGATGTGTCCATATTATCCAGCCCTATACGATGGGCTGTTATCAAATTGTTATCGGTGGTGATAACGGGGGGTAGCAGGGTTGTTGTTTTCTCTGGTGGTTTACAACTACATTTTACCACGAAAGGCAGGGAAATGCAATAACCATCCTTGCTGTGGCGTATCAAGGAATCTTACTGAACATATGGCGCACCTTATCCAAACGGCTGTTTGGACGACGGGGCTGGATGATTGGCTCGCCGACAGTGGCCTGATACCCTTTCAGTTCCGTCAGGCACACACTCCGCCCGTTGGTGTAAAAGGCCAAATCAGTACGGTATGCCTGTATGCAACGGGCGGGAATCTCGCCAGTAAAGACAACTTCATCCTTTTTTATCTGGGCCGTTTCGATGGTGGCACAGTATTTCGGCGCATCATGATAAGCCCTGGAAAGGTATTCCTGGGGCGCATAGAGGGTGAAGGAGAGATAAGGTTCCAGCAACTGCGTCCCAGATTTCTTCAATGCCTGTTCCAATACAATCGGGGCCAATGAGCGGAAGTCCGCCGGCGTACTGACCGGGCTATAGTAAAGTCCGTATTCAAAGCAAATCTTACAGTCCGTTACGTTCCAGCCACACAAGCCTTGCCCCAAACCGTAACGGATACCATCCATGACAGCGTTTTGAAAACTCTGGTTCAGGTATCCCAGGGAAACCCGGCTCTCGTATTTTACACCGGAGCCAAGCGGGAGCGGTGTAACAGACAGTCCGATAGATGCCCAAAACGGGTTAGGCGGCACCTCGATATGGATGGTGTGACTGGCCACTTTGAGCGGCCGCTCTAAATAAATGACGGTGGGTTCCTTCACTGCTGTTTCAATCTTGTATTTTTCCGTCAGCAAAGCGGAAACAACCTCCAACTGCATCCGACCCAAAAAAGAAAGAATGATCTCATGGGTGGTGGAATCCACCTCGTAGTGCAAAAGCGGGTCAGTATCCGCAATTTGCGTAAGAGCGTCCAGCAACCGATCTCTTTGCTCTGCCGTTTTTGGCGTAATCGTCGTCCGCAGCATAGGGAAGGGAACATCACTCCACATTTCACGAGGAAGTTGGGTTTTGTCCCCCAATATATCGTTTAATCTCAAGCTGTCGCTGGGAAGGATGACAATTTCGCCCTTATGGGCGGTATCTGTCCGAACAATCTCCCCTTTGGATGGAATACGCATCTCTGTGATTTTCAGCTTTTCTCTCCCGGCTAGGGCCACCGTATCCCGCAGACGCAGCGTTCCGCTGTATAGCCGCAGATAGACAAGCCTCTGGCCGCAATCTGTATACTCCACCTTAAAAACTCTACCGCACAGGGCGGCGCTCCCCTGTTCCTTGGTCGATTGGAACAGCCCTATCACCGCATCCATCAACTGTTGAATGCCAAGGCCGTTTTTGGCGCTACCATGATAGACCGGGAGCAGGGAGGCGTCTTGAACTCGCCGCTGTTCTTCTTGCGCAAGTTCTTTCTGACTGATTGATTCTCCTGCGATATACTTTGCCAATAACTCATCGTTATTTTCGATGACCGAATCCCACACCTCTGCACTAGTGTTTTCTGTCAGAGTTATTTTCGAGGACAGCGACACTGTCTGCTTGATGATAATATCAGCGGAGAGCTTATCCCGAACAGACTGATATACGCTCTCCAAATCAATGCCAACCTGGTCGATCTTGTTGATAAAGATAATGGTGGGGATGTTCAATTTCCGTAGGGCATGGAACAGAACACGGGTCTGGGCCTGCACGCCATCTTTAGCGGAGAGCACCAAGATGGCCCCGTCCAAAACAGCCAGAGAGCGGTATACCTCTGCCAAGAAATCCATGTGGCCGGGAGTATCCACAATATTGACTTTACAACTGTGCCACTGGAAAGAAGTGACTGCCGTTTGAATGGTAATTCCACGCTGCCGCTCCAAAAACATAGTGTCCGTTCTCGTTGTCCCTTTTTCGACGCTCCCCGGCTCTGAAATGGTTCCGCTGGCATACAGCAGGCTTTCTGTCAGTGTCGTCTTGCCCGCATCTACATGGGCAAGAATCCCGATATTGATAATGTTCATGTCTATCCTCCATACAAGGCCCAAAAGGGCGCAAAAATCCCCAGCGGCAAATACTTTTACCGCTGGGGATCATGACTTCGGATACATAGAAACGCATTCAGCTAACATGAGCCGTTATCCGTCACGATATTTGATAAAAAGGCAAAAGCATTCTTAAATTGGGTACAAAAACCAAGCCCCTGCAAGGGGCAATTATTTTTGTGCCCATTATCAAATTTTATTTAAGAATACCTTGCCGCATGTTGAATAGACTCCTCAAATCAGGATGACAGCAGTATAGCATAGCACACTCTAAAATGCAAGAAGTTTTTACCCGCTGTCCCAAATAAATCAGGAGGGCATTCACCGGGACACCCTCCGATTTGGGGCCTCATGCGCAAATAATTTCTGTGTCCACGATTTCCGCCGCACACGCCCGAATATTGTTAGTCCCTC
This sequence comes from Lachnospiraceae bacterium, assembly GCA_016286555.1. Classification (GTDB taxonomy): domain Bacteria; phylum Bacillota; class Clostridia; order Lachnospirales; family Lachnospiraceae; genus AC2028. Next base: position 5,746 of record JAEETA010000055.1, read on the forward strand.
TGCAACTCATACCACAGACCGTTGCCCTCGTCAAAGATGTACTTTTCCATGAAATTACCTCCATTTTTTGTGATTATCGTGCGCCTACCCTTATTTTTGACCTTGCACCCCATTTCTGCTCCTTTTCGACCTGTTCCTGCTGGTAAGCTGCCTCCAGTATCCTGTCCGCCTGTTCCGGGCCAATGGCCCGTCTGACCCGCTCATAGTCCCTGACTTGCCCTTTCAAGCCGTCCCTCTCGGCACAAACCTCATAAATCCTGGCTGACAGGGAGCCGTTCTTACTGACCTCACGATCATAGGCGCTCTGCAACCGCTCAAACTTGCTCTTGAGGTCGAAGTAGGCCCGGTAGACGGAGCGCAGCACCTTGACGATCTTCTCCCAAAGGGGCTTGGCCTTTTTCTCCCGGTAGGACTTGGCCGATTCCAGCGGCCCCGCCTCCGGCAGCGTCCGCTCCGGGTCGTCGGAGAAGTCCGCCGCCAGTTTCTCCATGCCCTTGAGCAAGGGCGCTACATCGTCCAGCTTAGCCCTGGCCTGGGCCGCTTTCTTCTCAGCTGATGCTGCCTCCTTATTCTTTTTGTCGGCCTCAACCTGGGCCAGCGCCGACACCTCTTGAAGCTGTGCAAGCCGTTCCTGCTCACGCTCCGTCTTGAACTGCGTAACAGTCAAATGTTCTTCGGAACTACCACGTTCCCCACGCTCTACATCGTCATAGCCAGCGGAGCGCATATGCTCAAAGAAATCATCTTGCAGGACACTGTACGACTTTCGTAGAACGGGTTTGCCCTTAGCTGTGCGTAACGGCTCCCCGGTAGTTTCGTCCAGAATGGGCTTGGACGCCCACTTCTTGCTCATGCTCACCTGCATGATCGTTTCCTTGACCTTGCCCACCAGGGACTTGTCCTTGCACCGCTTTGTCCAGCGTATCTCCTTCTCCACTACCGGGATATAAACCACATGGAGGTGGTAGTGGTACACGTCCTCCCCCAGCGCCTCGGACATGGCCCGGTTGCGCTCGTCAGCGTGCATGACCGCCGACAAAATATACTGCTCTCCGCCCACGATTTTGATTGCGGCTTTATAGGCTTCGGTGTAAAATTGTTTTGCGAAGTCATACCCGCCGTGATTGTAGAAGTAAGCGGAGTTTACATCAAAGACCAACTCACCGTATCGAAAGGCATCCTCCTTGATGCCACGGGTGGAGATCACGCCGTCGGCCTCCATTTGAGCAAACATCTCCCGATACCCGGCAGACGGGGTTTTGAAATGGACATTGAGCGGCGTCCGCTCCAGTACAATGTCCTGATTGACATAGGAATCCTTCTCACGCTCGTTGTGCTGCTGGGTGTTACCGATCTTGGTTTCGGTCAGCCTCATATTTCTTGCGTTGGTACGGTCAATACCGTCGCCTCTCGCCATAGGCAAAAATCCTCCTGTTTCAGATGTTGGGTTGTTGAAAGAGGACGGGGGTTCGGGGGAGGCACTTCCTGCAGGAAGTGTAATAACCCACTATGACACTTTCATCCCTTCGGTCTGCAAAGTGTCGTGGGCTCTCCGAGGGGGTGTGGGGGCTTTGCCCCCGGCAACTGCGGTTGCCTCCCCCAGCAGGGCCGCCCTTTGAAAAGGGCACCCTGCACCCCGCCTAAACTTTGCTGCTCCCCGTGACAGCCGTGACGACCGTGACGATGTTTCAGACACCGCCGCCACTCTCAAAAAAGCCGTCACAGCCGTCACGGTCGTCACGCCTGGGACGGTTCCAGCGTCAGGCTGATACTTCTCCCGGCGTGGCTCCTGCTGTTCTCATAGCGGATGTGGTAGTCTATCAGCAGCTTCCCGGCCCGGACGTTTAGCCGCATCGCCAGGGCGTTGGGCTTCATGTCGGTCTGGAGCGCCGCTACCAGCTCGGTGGCCGTACCACCCCAGGTCGGCTTCTCCGCCGTCACAAGGGCGGCTATGGCCTCCAGCACCGGGTCGGGCGGCTCTGTCCATGCCTCCGTTTCCGTACGCTCCAGCGTCCATATCAGCCGTTCCTTGTCCCTGGTAAGATAGAATCGCTGGTCTTGCTGGTCACGCCCGGCCACGTCCAGAACGGCGCTGCCGTCTGTCCGCTTCTCCTTTTGAAGAAGAAAGGCCCCGTCCGCCGCTCCCAGCAGACCGTTGGTGCCGGAGATCATATCGAATTTGTCATCTGCCTGTTGCTTTCGAGTGTGGTGTACCAGCAGGAGGCAGACGCCGCAATCATCGGCAAGGCGTTTCAGCTTACCCACCACCTCGTAATCGTTGGCGTAGCTGTACTTATCCCCACCAGCCTCCCGGATTTTCTGGAGGGTGTCAATGATAATCAGCTTGGTGTTCGGGTGTTCCCGGACGAACTTCTTTAGCTGTTCCTCCAGGCCAACGCCAAGCTGTTTGGCGTAGACCGCAAAGAGCAGATTGTCGGTGCCCTCTGTGCCGAACATTCGGTATAGCCGCCCCTGCAAGCGGCGGTGGTCGTCCTCCAACGCCAGATAGAGGACAGTCCCCTTGTGGACAGGGTAGCCCCACAGGGGGAGGCCCATGCTGACATGGTAGGCAAGCTGGGCCATCAGGAACGACTTGCCCACCTTGGGCGCTCCCGCAAAGAGGTACGTCCCAGGGTAGAGCAGACCGTCTATTACGGGCGGTCTGCTCTGGTAGATGTTCTGGTAAAGGTCGTTCATGGAAACTGTGTGGAGGTAGGCTGGGTCGTTCATGCGCCGCATATCCCGGAGCATTTCCTCTAAATCTTTCTCTTGGGGGTTGTTTTCAGCCGTTTCCTCTGCTATACTTTGGGTAGTTGTTTGAGAATTGGGCTGTTCCCCGTCTGCGCCAACAGACGGAACCGGGACAGTCCTTTTCGTTTCTCTGGAATCCATCAATCTATCAATCCTCCTTCATGCCGCCCAGCGTCACTGAGATAAGGTCAATGGTGGCGAGAAGTTCATCCCCCACGTCGCCCCCGGCCTCAATGCGCCGCAGTTCCCCCAGGACGGCGGCGAGTTGGTCACGCAGGGCCTTGTAGACCCTGGGATTGCCCTGCACCACCACGGCCCGGTCTAAGAGCCGCCGGGTGATGTAGTCCTGCTTCGTCAGGCCAGAGAGCCGCACAGCGGCGTCAATCTGCTTGTTTTCCTCCGGGGATACCCGGAAGGCCACGGTCTTGTTCCTCCAGCGGTTGTGAGTGTCCAAATTCTTAGCTGACATTACGCTCCCATCCTTTCAAAGTCCAATTTGTCTGCCATTTCCGTCTGCTTGGACGGAAACAGGTGGGCATAGCGATAGGTGATCTCGATACTCTCATGCCCCACACGGTCAGCAATCGCCACAGCGGAGAAGCCCATGTCAATCAGAAGTGAGATGTGCGAATGCCGGAGGTCGTGGATTCTGATACGCTTGACCCCTGCCGACTTCGCCCCTCTGTCCATCTCATGGTGGAGATAGCTTTTCGTGATGGTGAAAATGCGCTCCTTCTTCTTGATACCGTAGAGCATCCCCAGGTAATCCTTCATCTCGTCACAGAGGAAGTTGGGCATTTTAATGGTGCGGTTGCTTTTCTTCGTCTTTGGCGTGGTAATGACGTCCTTGCCGTGGAGCCGCTGATAGGACTTGCTGATTTTCACCGTCCCGGCCTCAAAGTCAAAGTCTGCCGGGGTCAGGGCCAGCAGTTCCCCCTCCCGAATACCACACCAGTAGAGCATTTCAAAGGCGTAGTAGGAAACGGGCTTGTCCATCATGGCATCTGCAAACTTCTGGTACTCCGCTTTCGTCCAGAACAGCATTTCCTTCCGTTCCTCTGACCCCATGTTCCCAGCCTTGGCGGCGGGATTGGAGCGCAGCTCATAGAAGCGGACAGCGTGATTGAAGATGGCGCTAAGCTGGTTGTGCAGGGTTTTGAGGTAGGTAGCCGAGTAGGGCTTGCGCTTCTCGTCCCGGTAGGCCAGCAACTCGTTCTGCCATGCGATCACGTCCTTGGTGGTGATCTCGCTAATCTTCCGCTTGCCAAAGTAGGGCAGAATTTTCTTCTGGATGATGTTCTCCTTGGTCAGCCAGGTGTTCTCCTTGAGCCGGGGTTTCATATCCTTGGTGTAAAGCTCGGTAAAGGCTTCAAAGGTCATATCCAGGTCGCCGGAGGTCTGCATCTGGAAACTGCGCTCCCACTCCTGGGCCTCCCGTTTGGTGGCAAAGCCACGCTTGCACTTCTGTTTGCGCTCCCCCGTCCAGTCCTGATACCGCACCATGACGTACCATGTTCCTCTTGCTTCGTCCTTAAAGACTGGCATTTAGTTCCCTTCCTTTCTGGCCCCGTAGAGCCGTTCGTTGAAATACTGGCGGTTGACCCGCCCTGCGATGGTGATGAAGCCCTTGTCCTTCAATTCTTCGTTGAGCTGCCGGATGAGTTTATAGGCGTAGGGCTTCGATACACCCAGCTCGTCCGCAACTTCTTCCGCCCGGATGAATCTGTTCTCCATATGGATTCCTCCTTTCTTTTGATTTAACGCTATTTGCTTAACGTAGTCCTATTATACTAACTCTATTCCGTTATGTCAAGACCTTCCAACGAGAAAATATAAACAAATTTATTTATTTTTCTCTTGACTGGTCTAAACATATCTGTTATACTTCAAGTGTCCCCATTACATAGATTGGAGTTGGCAGTTATGGCGATTGGTGAACGTATTCGTTTCTTCCGCAACATGAAGGGCATCACACAGAAGTATCTTGGCATGGTGGTGGGTTTCCCGGAACGCTCCGCCGATGTGCGTATGGCACAGTATGAAACCGGGAGCCGCACCCCCAAGGCCGACCTGACAAAGACCCTGGCTGACTTCTTTGATATTTCCCCTGATGCCCTGACCGTCCCTGACATAGATACCGACATCGGCCTGATGCACACCCTCTTTGCTTTGGAGGATATTCGGGGGCTGACTATTGGGGAGATTGACGGCGAGGTTTGTCTGCGTCTGGACAAATCCAAAGGCAAGACCTATGCCAATATGCTTGATATGCTGTCCGCCTGGGCGGAGCAGGCCAAGAAGCTGGAGGCCGGGGAGATCACCAGGGAGGACTATGACCGCTGGCGGTACAACTACCCCAAGTACGACACCACCCTGCGGTGGGCAAAAGTTCCCTCACAGGAATTGAGTGATTTCCTGGTGGATGCACTCAAAGATAGCCCCGATACTGATGAATAGACAGCAAAAGCCCTTACCGACGTTGCCATCGGTAAGGGCTTTCTAATATGGTTGTCCTCACTTATAAGCCGCAAAAGAACATTCTTTACCCGCAATCCACTGGGGATACAGAATGATACGGCCTATGGGGAGCGTTATCAAATCGTTATCAAAAGAGAGATATAAAACCGCAAAATCGTTGTGCCGCAACGGGTTCGGAGTTTCAAAAACTCACTCCCACTCGATGGTGCCGACGGGCTTCGGAGTAAGGTCGTACAGGCAGCGGTTGACGCCTTTGACCTCTTTGGTGATGCGGTCCGCGATATGGTTGAGGAGAGCGTAGGGGATCTCTTCTATGGTGGCGGAGGTGGCGTCTATGGAGTTCACGGCACGGATGACGACGGGCCACTCAAAGCAGCGCAGGCCGTCGCGGATGCCGGTGGACTTGAAGTCGGGAACTATGGTGAAGTACTGCCATACCTT
>JAEETA010000056.1 GCA_016286555.1 Lachnospiraceae bacterium
TTAAAGCGGTACGCGAGCTGGGTTCAGAACGTCGTGAGACAGTTCGGTCCCTATCCGGCGCAGGCGGAGGATATTTGAGAGGAGCTGTCCTTAGTACGAGAGGACCGGGATGGACGGACCACTGGTGCACCTGTTGGCGATCAACGCCATAGCAGGGTAGCCAAGTCCGGCAGGGATAAACGCTGAAGGCATCTAAGCGTGAAGCCCCCCTCAAGATGAGATATCCCTACCTTGAAGGTAATAAGACCCCTTAGAGAGTATGAGGTAGATAGGAATGAGGTGGAAGTGCAGTGATGCACGTAGCTGACATTTACTAATCGGTCGAAGGCTTATCCTGTTGAAGGGACATTGGTTGATGATTCGTTATCGGTTTTGAAGGAATAAGAATAGGAACACTTAAGAGCAGATTGATCTGCTCTTTTTTTGTTTAAATATGTTTTATAAACAGAAAGTTTAGAATTTGATATAATAAACGCAGAATGCCGTACTAATCGAAACTACGCGAAGGAGCCTGGCTGGTATGTCATATGCTTTTTTCTGTTTTATGGCGATCATCGTTCATGTGATCCTGAATTTCGATTGCATGAGAAAAGGGAGAAATGAAAAGGAGAATCCTCCCCGTTTCAGATATCGGCAATATCTTGATTCTTTGCTGATCTTTTATCTTTCGGATGCTACCTGGGGGTGGTTTATCGGTTCCGATAACCGTCCTGTTCGGTTTATGAGCACCGTTGTTTTCTTTGCCTTTATGGCGCTTTCCGTTTTGCTCTGGACGAGATATGTGATCGTATTTCTGGATAAGACAGGAAAGTATTCCAATTTCTTTCTTGTCGCCGGCTATTCGATCTTTGGATTTTGCATCCTTCATCTCCTCATCAATTTTTTCCATCCTGTAGTATTTACATTTTCCGGCAGCAATGAATATGTTGCCCTGGTTGGGAGGCATATCCTGCTGATCGCAATGTTTGTTTTGTATATCATTGTTTCTCTGTACTCCTTTCTCGTGGCACGGAAATCTGAGGACAGGGTAAAGATCCATTATCTAACGGTATGCGTATCCAGCGCGGTGATGGGCTTCTTTGTTCTGGTGCAGGCAATTGACGCGAATCTGCCCTATTTTACCGTCGGCTGTCTGATCGCAAATGTCCTGATCCACGTCTTTGTCGAGGAGGATGAGAAGCGGGAACACGAAAAGATCGCATTGGCCGACAGACAGGAGAAGCTGCAGTACAGCCAGGTGGCGTCCGGCCTTGCTTCCGATTATGAGGCGATCTATTACATCGATATCGAGACCGGAGAATACTCCGAGATCTCTGCCAGCGAGAAATATAAGTCTATGGATGTCCCCGTGGGAGGAAAGGATTTCTATTCCGAGACCAGGGAAAATGTCATGCGGTTTGTACATCCGGACGATCGGGATTTCGCACGGAGTATGTACTACAAAGATGTCATGCTCAACAATCTAGAGGGGCGGAGGTCCTTCTCCTACAAATACAGAGTGATGGTGGGAGATGAGGCGAGATATTATCGCTTCGTTGTGATGCTTTCCGATGATGAGAAGCATTTTGTGGTTTGCGATAAGGATATCCAGGATACCATCACTGCGGAAACAGCGCTTCGTGCGAGCCAGAAGAGCAGCATTACGTTTACCCGCATCGCAGAGAGCCTCGCATCCAACTATGACACGATCTACTATGTAGCAATGAAATCCAATCACTATGTCGGATATACCACCCATCAGTTGCGGGGCGGGTTGGATGTGAGCCAGTCCGGGGACGATTTCTTCGCGGATTCCTTGAAGAATGTCTCCGTCATACTGCACCCGGAGGACCGGGAACCTGTCCTGACCGCGCTGGATAAGGATTATCTGGTTACCGCACTGGAGAGTAAAAAGCAGTTTGAGATCCGTTACCGCCTGATCATTGACGATAAAGTGCAGTATACGCGGTTCTTCGCCAGAAAAACCAGTGATGGCGAACATATGATCATAACCGTGGAGAACATTGACGAAGAGGTGAAGAAGGAAAAAGAGCATCTCAGCGCACTGAATACCGAAAAAGAGCTGGCCCGCAGGGATGAGCTTACCGGTGTCAGAAACAAGACCGCTTTCATGGAACTGGAGGAATCCGTCCAGAGAAATATCAACATGGGCCTGGACTATCTGCCCTTTGCCATTGTGGTCTGTGACCTCAATGATCTGAAGGCCATCAATGACACGCAGGGGCACAAAGCAGGAGACGAGTATATCAGCTCCTCTGCCAAGTTCCTGTGCGATGTCTTTGACCACAGCCCTGTTTTCCGTATCGGTGGAGATGAGTTTGCGGTATTCCTGAGAGGGGATGATTATACGGCGCGGGAGCGGCTGGCCGAAAAAGTGAAAGAAACATCCGAACAGAATCGGAGGACGCATAAAGGGCCTGTTATCGCCATCGGAATAGCGGTATATGATTCGGCGAAGGACAAGACCATCGAGCAGGTCTTTGAACGTGCCGACCGCCTGATGTACGAGCACAAGAGAGATCTGAAGCGGGATTGATGCCGCCGTAAAATGAAGAAAAAAAAGAAAGCCATATGGCTTTCTTTTTTTCGAGGTGCCAGTCGGATTTGAACCAACGATCAGGGAGTTGCAGTCCCACGCCTTACCACTTGGCTATGGCACCATAATAATGGTGTGGATTCGAGCGAAGCTCATGAATTCAAGCGTAGCGCAGAATTCATAGTTTTTGTAGATTTTCTTTGCGAAGCAGCCTCTGCTGCGAGCAATTAGAAAATCTAAAAAACATGACTCCGACGGGAATTGAACCCGTGTTACCGCCGTGAAAGGGCGATGTCTTAACCTCTTGACCACGGAGCCTCATTCCCATACGGGGAAACTCAACAAAACTGAGTTCAGTACCTTGTCGGCATCGCTCGCAGAGCGATCCGACGTTCGAAACTTAGATTTTGTTCGCGAAGCATCCAATGATGCGAGCGATTACAAAATCTTTTCGAACTACTCCCCGAGTAGGGCTCGAACCTACAACAACTCGGTTAACAGCCGAGTGCTCTACCATTGAGCTATCGAGGAATGTTCTGTTCAATAAGAAAATCTAATTGCTCGCAGCAGTGGCTGCTTCGCAAAGATTTTCTAAGTGAACTGCGATTCGCCTTCGGCGAAGTCGCAACGATTTTCCTTCTCTGAAGCAGGGGCTGCTTCGCGAAGAAAATCTGCAAAAACGACGAATTGCCTTCGGCAATGTCGTCAATGTCAACAACAGATTAGATTTTAACAAAAACATGCTCTAAAGTCAAACCCTTTTTTCGCTCTCGCGCTCGTGGCGGTGGCGCTTACATTCATACATCGCGAGGTCGATCTTCTTGAGGAAGCTGTCCTCGTTATCCTCCCCTTTAGCGAACTTTGCATGGCCCATGGAGAAGGAGAGCTGATAGGGGCGCTCGCCGCTTTCGTTGAAGGCGACAGTTCTTTCCAGGAGCTGCTCCTCGATTCTGCGGATCCCATCCTCGGAGTCTGTTTTTGCCAGGATGATGAACTCATCACCGGCGTAACGGAAGCACCTGCAGCGGTTCTCGAAGGGGCGGTTCATCAGTGTTGCCACATCCCGAAGGGCCTGATCTCCCACGGAATGTCCGTAGGTATCATTGATATCCTTGAAGTGGTCCATATCCATCATAATCCCGTAATAGTTGTCTTCGGAAGAGTTCATGATATAGACGACATGTTCCAGATACAGTCGGTTGTAGAGCCCCGTCAGGCTGTCCTTGTAGGTCTTCTGATTTTGCAGGCTCATATACAGTGCCACGACACCGATGGCTGTGCCCAGCCATGCAAGGGAGATCCCATAGAAGAGCATCTGCAGGACGCAGGCCACCACCACGGGGACCAGGTACATGTAGATGGGAAAGAATGCTACTTCTCCCTTCTCACGCTTGCAGGACAGATACAGTCCCAGGCTGTAGAGGGCGCAGAGCATCAGGTAGACATAGAAAATATAGATGGAAGGCTGTCTGTGGTAGACATTGTTCGCATCCACATAAAAGTAATAGCCGAAAGGAATGTTCGCAAACAGGGTAAGGAGCAGAAAACCCACAGGGTAGGCCAGTTTGTGATAAATGGACTTCAGTCTGCTTCTGTCATGAAAGAGACTCAAGTCCACGTACATGCAGAAGAGGTAGGATCCGACGCCGTTTGCGTAGTACAGATAGGTGTTTCCCAGGAGGTTGGTCCATTTCGCGGCAGCTCCGGGGACGCCGTCCACGGCAAAGGTCAGGGGCTCGATGACGCAGGCAATGAGAGCCAGGATCACCATGGCGTTGAAGGCATGCTCCTCCGTGTCGGATTTAGTTCGGGTGATAAAGCGGCTGATATATAAAAATGAGATCAGGATAAAGCCGGTAATGTTGGCTATCAGGATTGCTTGAAAATTCATTCTGTCGCCCCCTGGTTGAAAAACGGTCTTCCCTAAGCAAGTAAAACTCGAATTTTTCCATCTGACTCTTGTATCATATTATATGCGCATCGGAAAGACATGGCAAATGAAAGCTTTTTGCGGTGGTTTTGCTGGTTTTCCGAAGGGGATGGGTGTACTATAGAAAAGGCAAAAATCTGTGACCTGAAGGAAAAACTATGAATCTGAAAGAATTATCCATCGGAAAGACGGCTAGGATCAAAAGCGTGGGGGGCAGCGGTGCCCTGCGGCAACATTTTTTGGACATGGGACTCATTCCCGGAGGCGAGGTATCCGTCATCAAGTACGCTCCCATGGGAGATCCCGTGGAGCTGCGGATCTCCGGATATGAGCTGACCATCCGTCTCGCCGATGCGGAAAAAATCGAGATCGAAGATGTGCGGGATACGAAAGACGTAAAAACCGACACATCCGTCAGAGAACATGAGAAGGACATTCCCCACCCGAATCTGGGTGAGGAAGCGAAAACCCATGACTATGAGGTAGAGCACAAGGGGAAGGCGGTGAACACCGGAAAGCTGACCTTTGCACTGGTGGGAAATCAGAACTGTGGTAAGACCACCCTCTTTAACCAGCTCACCGGTTCCAACCAGCATGTGGGGAATTTCCCCGGTGTCACCGTGGACCGGAAGAGCGGATCCATCAAGGGTTACCCCGATACCGAGGTGGTGGATCTCCCCGGCATCTATTCCATGTCTCCCTACACCAGCGAGGAGATCGTCTCCAGACAGTTCATCCTGGAGGAGAAGCCCTCTGCCATCATCAACATCGTGGATGCCACCAACATCGAGCGTAACCTGTACCTGACCATGCAGCTGCTGGAGCTGGACATTCCCGTGGCCATCGCCCTGAATATGATGGATGAGATGGCAGGCAACGGCGGCTCCGTGAACATCAACCTGCTGGAGCAGCTGGTGGAGGTCCCCGTGATCCCCATTTCCGCTGCGAAAAACCAGGGCATCGACGAGCTGATCCGCCACGCGGTGCACATTGCAAAATACGACGAGCGCCCCGGGCGGAAGGATTTCTGTGATAAAGACGACCACGGCGGAGCGGTGCATCGCGCCATCCACGCGGTCATGAGCCTCATCGAGGACCACGCGGAAAAGGCCGGCATTCCGGTACGCTTTGCTGCCAGCAAAATGATCGAGGGCGATCCGCTGATCAAAAAGGCCCTGGGGCTCCATCAAAACGATGCGGAAGCCCTGGAGCGCATTGTTTCCCAGATGGAGGAGGAGCGCGGCCTGGATGCAGCGGCAGCCATGGCGGACATGCGGTTTTCCTTCATTCACAAGGTTTGCGACAGGACTGTCACAAAGCCAAAGGAAAGCAAGGAGCATCTGCGCAGCAGACGGCTGGATACCTTCTTTACCGGCAAGTGGACGGCGATCCCTTCCTTTATCGTGATCATGGCACTGGTCTTCTGGCTCACCTTCGGCGTCATCGGCGCATTCCTGCAGGGCGTTCTGGAGGATGCGATCGGATTTTTGACGGAGCGGGTGGATGCCATCCTGACGGCGGGAAATGTATCCCCGTCCCTGCATTCCCTGGTGATCGACGCCATCTTTACCGGCGTCGGATCGGTGCTGAGCTTCCTGCCCATCATCGTGGTGCTGTACTTTTTCCTGTCCCTGCTGGAGGACAGCGGATATATGGCCCGGGTGGCCTTTTTCATGGATAAACTCCTGCGCAGGCTGGGACTTTCCGGACGCAGTATCGTTCCCATGCTCATCGGCTTCGGCTGCAGCGTGCCGGCGCTGATGTCCACCAGGACCCTGCCTTCCGACAGAGACCGTAAGATGACGCAGCTCCTGATCCCCTTCATGAGCTGTAGTGCGAAGATGCCCATCTACGCGTTCTTCGCCGCCGCCTTCTTCCCGAAGCATGCAGCGCTGGTGATGATCGGCCTCTACCTGCTCGGGATCATCGTGGCCATCCTGGTGGCCTTCGTCGGGAAAAACACTGTGTTCAAGGGGGAGGCGGTGCCCTTCGTGATGGAACTGCCGAATTACCGGATGCCGAGCGCCAGAAGTGTCCTCATGCTGATGTGGGACAAGGCCAAGGACTTCCTGCAGCGGGCCTTCACTGTGATCTTTATCGGCACGGTGGTGGTGTGGTTCCTGCAGACGTTTGATCCTGCCTTCAACATGGTCACCGACTCCGAACAGAGCATCCTGGCGGTCATCGCCGGCTGGATCGCGCCCCTGTTCGCACCCCTGGGCTTTGGCAACTGGAAGGTGGTAACCTCCCTGATCTCCGGATTCCTGGCCAAGGAAAGTGTGGTGTCCATGCTCACCGTCCTCTATGGCGGCATCGAGGGACTCCGCAGCGCCATGACGCCCTACATCGCATTCATCTTCCTCGTGTTCTGCCTGCTCTACACGCCCTGCGTCGCAGCCGTTGCTGCAGTCAAGCAGGAAGCCGGCCGCCGCGCCGCCCTGCGCATGGTCCTCTTCCAGTGCGCCGTCGCCTGGATCGTGGCCTTTGTCCTGCACATCCCGGCATATTTCCTGTAGGCACGAGTCCACAACCGATTAGAATCGAAATATAACAGCAACAAAAAAGGGATCAGAACCAAACCGGTTCTGATCCCTTTTTATATTATTCAGCGAGAGCGCAGCGCGTTACTCCAACGACTGGGTGACGGGCACCTCATTCTTCTTGTTGTAGCAGCTGAAGATCTGCTCCACATCCTTCTCCTCGGGCTTCTTGCTGATGAGGGAGACCACGGGGACGATGATGAGGCCTGCGATCATGGCGAATGCGCCTGCGTTAATGGGAGACTGGAGCAGGGCGGGCAGGGTGCTGCGGAAGAACATGTTATAGGTCAGGAAACCTGCGCCGAACACGAAGCTGGCAAGGCAGCCTGCCTTGGTGGTGCGCTTCCAGTAGAGGCCGTAGAGGAAAGGCGCCAGGAAGGAACCTGCCATGGCACCCCAGGACACGCCCATGAGCTGTGCGATGAAGGTCACGTTGGACTTGTACTGGATGATGGCCAGGATCACCGAGATGATGATGAAGACCACGATGAGGATCCGGATCCAAAGGACCTGTTTTTTCTCCGGCATTTCCTTGACGATGTTGCCCTTGATGAAGTCGATGGTCAGGGTGGAGCTGGAGGTCATGACCAGGGAGGACAGGGTGGACATGGAAGCGGAGAGCACCAGGATCACCACCAGACCGATGAGGGCGGGGCTCAGGTTGCTGAGCATGGCGGGGATGATGGCGTCGAAGCCTTCCTTTGCCACATCCACGGAATCGGAGAAGAGTCTGCCGAAGCCACCCAGGAAGTAACATCCGCCTGCCACGATCCCTGCGAAGAGGGTGGAGATGATGGTTCCCTGAGTGATGGAGTGCTCGGACTTGATGGCGTAGAACTTCTGCACCATCTGGGGGAGTCCCCAGGTGCCCAGGGAGGTCAGGATCACGACGCCGATGAGGTTGATGGGATCCGGACCGAAGAAGGAGTTGAATACGCCCGGGGTAGAACTGACAGTCTCGTCAGAAACCTGCGCCAGGCTGTTCAGCGCCTCCAGGAAGCCGCCCTTGGAATTCAGCACTGCCAGGATCACGGCTACGATACCGAAGAGCATGATGATGCCCTGAATGAAGTCGTTGATGGCGGTGGCCATGTAGCCGCCTGCGATGACGTAAATGCCCGTCAGGAAGGCCATCACGATGATACACACGGTGTAATCAATGTGGAACGCCATGCCGAAGAGACGGGAGAGTCCGTTGTACAGGGAGGCGGTGTAAGGGATCATGAAGATAAAGATGATGATGGACGCTGCGATCTTCAATCCCTTGGAGTGGAAGCGCTCGCCGAAAAACTCGGGCATGGTGGCGGAGTTCAGATGCTGGCTCATGATGCGGGTACGTCTGCCCAGGACACGCCATGCCAGCATGGAGCCCAGGAGCGCGTTGCCGATACCGATCCAGGTGGAGGCGATACCGTATTTCCAACCGAACTGTCCCGCGTATCCCACGAAGATCACGGCGGAAAAATAGCTGGTGCCGTAGGCGAAGGCGGTGAGCCAGGGCCCTACGTTTCTGCCGCCCAGCACGAAGCCGTTCACGTCCGTGGCGTTTTTGCGGCAGTAGAAGCCGACGCCGATCATGACGCCGAAGAAGAGCAAGAGCATTAGGATTTTAATGAGCATCTTTCAAACATTCCCCTCTCATAAAAAAATGATACGACAATAAACTACGCTATACGTTTATCTGTGACAGCACCTTCCCGATGGGAGCGGAGATCAGCAGATCCGCGTATCTGTCTCGGTCTGTGGGTGACATGTTGATGACCACCAGCTTGTCTCCGCGGAAATAGTCGATGAGTCCCGCAGCGGGGTAAACCGCCAGGGATGTCCCGCCGATGATGAGCACGTCCGCGGAAGCGATGGCGCTCACTGCGCCGGAAATGGTGTCACTGTCCAGACCCTCTTCGTAGAGTACCACATCCGGCTTGATAGGGGAACCGCATTTTTCACAGGTGGGAACCCCGGTGGTGCCCATGAGATATTCCAGATCGTAGAATTCGCCGCAGCGCTCGCAATAGTTCCGCAGCACGGAGCCATGGAGCTCATAGACCCGCTTGCTGCCTGCGGCCTGGTGCAGACCATCGATGTTCTGGGTCACCACGCCGATGAGCTTTCCGGCAGCCTCCAGCTCCGCCAGCTTTTTGTGGGCGTCGTTGGGCTTTGCATCGGGACACAGCATCTTTGCGCGGTAGAAGCGGTAAAATTCCTCCCGGTTCCGCAGATAGAAGCTGTGGCTCAGAATGGTCTCCGGAGGATAGTCGTATTGCTGGTGATAGAGCCCGTCCACGCTGCGAAAGTCCGGGATGCCGCTCTCCGTGGAGACGCCGGCGCCGCCGAAAAATACGATCTTACTGTGGGTGTCAACGATCTCCTGCAGCTCTTCGATCTTGCTTTTCAGTTCGTTCTGTTCCATGTGTTTTCCCTCCGTTTCCTGTTTGTTGTGATTTTCGCATGCTTTCCGTGAAAAAGTAAAGAAAAATCAGTTTCCTATTCGGAAAAGTGTGCTACACTATTGTTAAATCTTAAAAGACTGCTTGTTATCTGCCTGTTCCATCCAAATCAACCGGCGACTGCCGCACAGAGGAAGGATCTCATCAGATGAAAGATCAAAACAAAGCCTTTGAGATACAGATCGACACCCGCACCGGGGACTTTAAGGAGGTGCTGTATCAGTTCGAGGATCAGATGATCCATGCGTGTCTGATCGGCGCCATCATTCAGTTCGCCGTGGAGGCTGTCTATTTCTTTATCATCACTTTCGCCAACGGCATGTTCGTGTCCATGGCGGAATATATCGTAAAATATCTGTTCTGTCCGCTTCTGGTCAACGCACTGGGGCTGACAGTCGCAAATCTCGTGCATCGGTACAAGCGCAGTAAGAACTACAACATTACCTACGCTCCCATCATTGCCATGTACACGCTGGCATTTTCCATGTACCTTTTCCACTCCGCGTTTGATATCCTGGTGATCCTTTTTGTAATCCCTATGCTGGTCTCCGTTATTTACGGCTCCAGGAAGGTCCTGATCAACGTAGCGATCTGCTCCATCGTGGTGAACCTGGCGGCATATTATCTGACAGCCCTCATCCTGCCGGGAGATTTCAAGCATCACAGAGGCTTCGGCCCGCTGCAGCTGGTGAATCATCTGTTGTTCATCATCGTGGTGATGACGACCCTCTTCCTGAGCATCCGTCTTGCGGCTCTGGAGAATCTGAAATACACCCTGTTTGAAAATATTCTGAATGCGGGGTATCTGGATCCCCTCACCGGCCTGCGGAACCGAAAGGCTCTGCGTGAGGCTTTCGAAGAGGTGCTGAAGGAGAAGAATCACGACACACCCCATTCCCTCATTGCCATCGATGTGGACTATCTGGAGGGGATCAACGCCTCCATGGGACGTCAGGTGGGAGATGAGTATCTGAAGGCACTGGGACGGATCCTTATGGAGATCAAGAACATCAAGCCCTTCCGTTATGAGGAGGATGAGTTCCTGATCCTGACGGATCGGGACATCGATGCGGCCCAGGACCTGTGCTATCAGATTGTGGATGCTTTTTCCTACACAGACATCTGCCGTGGGAAAAAACCCGTCAGCCTCAGCTTCGGTGTGGAGCAGTGGGACGGAAAATCCTCCATTTCCGACTGGATCCGCCACGCCAATGTGGCGCTGGATGAAGCGAAGAGGATCAAGAGCACCGTGATGCCGTATGAGCCTTCTATGTAAGTTCATGCATTTGTCTTGCGTGCGTTGCGCACAAGAAAAATGCAAGAACCATGAATGCTTCGCATTCATGAAGTTCATGGGTTCCCCTATGGATTTGTTTAAAAAAGTGCCCCGGCTTCGGCTTGCCGAAGCCGGGGCATTTTTTTGTTTTACTAGATCTGCTTGAAGCCGGGGATGA
>JAEETA010000020.1 GCA_016286555.1 Lachnospiraceae bacterium
TCATATACAGAGCATCTCGACGATATCGCGAAGGAATATGAGCGCATACATACGGAATATGATATTCCCTACTATCCCCATGCTTCAATCGGCTGGGACAACAACCCGCGTTATACCGTCTTCAACGGCCCGGTGCTCATGGGCAACGAGCCCGAAAACGTTAAGAAGGGCTTTGAACTCGCGAAGGAATACTCAGATAAATACAACGAAATCCCGCTTGTCACGATTAACTCGTGGAACGAGTGGACCGAAATGAGCTATCTCGAGCCCGATGATGTTTACGGCTACGGCTATCTCGACGCCGTGCGCGACACCTTCGGAGCAGGGGAATAAACAAATACAAAGCAAAAGCAAAGCCGCAGAACATTTCTGCGGCTTGATTCTTTATTGACAGTGAACTTTTTACTCTTCCATTGAAACCTTGAGCAGCTCTCTGATTGTGGTCGTGCCTTCTATAACATACTGCGCGGCCGACATTCTCAGAGTATGCATGCCCTCCTCGAGAGCAGCGGCTTTGAGCGTTTCGGTATTTGATTTGATGGTGATGAGGTGCTTTAGGTTCGGACTCATTTCCATAATCTCGTAAACACCGGTTCGGCCGAAGAAGCCCGTATCGTTGCACATCGAGCAACCGCCCGGCTCATAGATTGTCAGCGGCTCGTCAACGGGAACCCTGAGCAGCTCCTTCTCATCCTTTGTCGCCTCTCTGGGTTTCTTGCAGTGCGGGCAGAGCTTACGGATAAGTCTCTGCGCGAGAACGCCGACGACTGAGTCCGCGATAAGGAAGGATTCAACGCCCATATCGAGAAGACGCGTGATGGTCGCTGCGGATGAGTTCGTATGCAGGGTGCTTACAACCAAGTGGCCAGTGATGGACGCCTGAACCGCGATTGAGGCCGTCTCATAGTCACGGATCTCACCGATCATGATGATATCGGGGTCCTGACGGAGGATGGACCGGAGGGCGCTGGCGAAGGTAAGCTCCGCCTTCACGTTGGTCTGAACCTGGTTGATGCCGTCGATATTCGCCTCGACAGGGTCCTCAACGGTGATGATGTTTACAAATTCTGTATTCAACTCACTGAGAGCCGTGTACAGGGTAGTGGACTTACCGGATCCGGTAGGACCGGTGACCAGCAGGATGCCGTGCGGGTGGCGGAGAATACGGTCGAACATGACCATCTCGTCCGGCTTCAGGCCCAGCTGACTCTTCTCTTTCGTCAGGCCGGTCTTGGAGGTAAGTCTCATAACCACCTTCTCGCCGTAGACGGTAGGAAGGACGGATACACGGATGTCATACTCCATACGGTCAACCACCTGGGTGATACGACCGTCCTGGGGCTTTCTCTTCTCGGCAATGTCCATGCCACCGATGATCTTGATACGGGCGACGATGGCTGCCAGGGTTCCTTTGGGATATGTTTTCTTATTATAAAGAGCACCGTCGATACGGTAACGAACACGAACCTTCTTCTCAAGAGGCTCGATATGGATATCGGAAGCTCTCTGGCGCACCGCAGAATTGATCATATCGGTGACCAGCATAACGATAGGAGAACTGTTGATGTCTTCGGCTCTGAGGTCTTCCTCCTCGGGGAGACGATCGTTGGCGTACTCTTCCAGCGCCTCATCCAGGTCATTGGAGCCGAAATACTTCTCAATGGCCAGCATGATGTCTCTGGTGGTGGAAACCACTGCCTCGACCCTGCAGTTGGACACGATGGAGATATCATCCATAGCGTACATGTCCAAAGGATCGGACATAGCCAGTCGCAGGATACCGGGCATAGGCTCTTCGATGGGGAACACCACGTACTTCTTCAGAAGAGATGCGTTATCCTCCCAAATAGCCTTCATCTCATCCGTCAGGGAATAATCCTGTGGACGGACCAGCTCCAGACCCATCTGCTGGGAAAGAGCCTGTGCGATGGAGTCCTCATTAACGATACCGCGGTCTACCAGGAACTCTCCCAGTTTCTTACCGCTGCCCTTCTGTTCTTCCAGAGCGGAAGCCAGCTGCGTGTTGGTCAAAACGCCGCTGTTGACCAGAACATCGCCGAGTCGCATCTTTTTTCTGTTATATTCTGCCATGCTGTCCTCCGTTGAAAGCGGTCCCACATACATTTTTAGACAACTTATTATCCCACTTTATGACGCACATGTCAAAGAAAAATTCG
This sequence comes from Lachnospiraceae bacterium, assembly GCA_016286555.1. Lineage (GTDB taxonomy): Bacteria > Bacillota > Clostridia > Lachnospirales > Lachnospiraceae > AC2028. The sequence goes on from JAEETA010000020.1 coordinate 2,178, forward strand.
TCATTTATTAAATTTTTTTAAACTTTTTTCGAATTTTTATACGAAAACTTGTTAATATATATTCGTTTCCGCAGGATCAGGAAAAGAGTAGAAAGTGCGCAAAGCCCGCAACCAAGCGGGAAACCGGGAGATGTATACTTTAGCATAATACTGTGCTGACCGGATAAAATCGGGACTCCAAGGAGACTTCCGACATATTTTGAAATTTTTGATTTTTTTCCGTCCACATAGGCGGTAAAACCCTTGTCATAGGGAAGGGTCAGGAGGAGGATGCCCTCGTGATCCGCGTTAACCGTTCCGGTAATGGTTCCGTGGCTGACGGAAACGGTTTCCATTTGGTTTGCTGACAGGATCTGTAGTCCTTCTGCCAGAGCTGCTGCGTCCAGGGTGACCAGATGGGGCGTCCGCTCCTGTCCTGCACCCAAAATGGTTAGATTTACCTCTCTCCCCTCCTCAAAGGTGCCCAGGTACATATTGTAAGAGCGCTGATAGCCGATAAAGAGGTAGCTTTCGGCGCCGTCGATATAAACCTTAATCTCGGGAGAATTGTCCTTCTCCTCGAAGGTCAGGTCTGATTCCTTCAAAAGGTCGAAGTTCAGATAGACCGGCTCGCCGGTGCCTTTGAAGGAAAGGGTCCAAAGCAGTCCGGAATAATCCTCCCCTTTGATCTTTCGGTCATGAACATAATCCGAAGCGGAGGTATAGGGAATCTCGGTATAGAAGCGCTGCTCTCTGCCGGTCATGGCGGAAAGGAGCAGTTCCTGATTTTGGAAGGGATCCGGGCCGAAAGAAAACGAGCCGTAGGAATCCGAGCCGGCGGAATCCTGATCAATGGAATTTGCGCCATTGGCCTGTGCAGCGGATGGACCGCCCTCAACGAGGTACCCCAGGCTTAAGGCATAAGGATTGGCTACGGATTTGTAGTAACTGCCGGCACCGATCTGCGTGTACCAGTCCGGGAAGGCGCTGTGGCAAAGCTTGTAGCGGATGCCGAAGAGGGAATCCGTCAATGGCGTAGCACCAATCTCATAGGATTTGTAGTGATATTGCAAGAGTCCCAGCCCTTTTAACAGGTCCAGGAAATCCTGATCATAGGTAGAACTGAAAAAGGACAGGCCATGCATACCAAGAAGCTGACCGTCGTTGGTGCAGAGCTGGTAATCCTTCTCTACACGGTAGAAATCGCCGGTGGACCAAATGGCTTCTTCAGAAAGGGAATTTGCAAAGGGATCCTCTGTGTTCGTCAGGACATTGGCAGCACCGGACGCAAGCGACCCGTCAAATTCATTTAAGGATTCCAGCTCCGGTTCGGTTACATTCAGGAAGTAGACATATTCCGTACGGGTGGTCTCATGGAGTTCCGCCCGCATGCCCTCATACTGGGACCGGGCATTCATGCACAGTTCCGGTATGGTGATAAGGCATATGGCTGCCGCGCATATTTTGGGGAGTACTTTGCTTTCCGAAGTAAAGATCCGCTTTTCCAGGAATTCCCAACCCTCCGCCGCCAGGACGCAGAGGAAGAACCCGATGAGAAAGGCAAAGCGGGCAGGATAAGCCACCGGATCCCGGAATCCGTGCCAGATACGGTACAGGGGGCGGATGCACAGAGATACTGTCAAGAGCACCAGGATACACGCTGCGGTCAGAGCAGGACGGCGTCCCCGCTTACCGGACAGCACAAAGTACAGCAGTGCCAGAAGCAGCACTGCAATGGAGCAATACAGGGCAGGAAGCCCTGCGGAATACAGGGAATCGTAATGCCCGGGGAAGAACTGTTTTAAGAGTTCATGGGGGAGGTGCACCAGGAATTTCCCGTCGGAGTAGGTGCCGGGGTCCTTCCCCTTCCCCTTCAACAGGTCCATGATCACCGGAAGCAGCAGCGGTGCGGACAGGCCTAATCCCAGAATCCCGCCCAAAGCCAGGCGACCATATGTGCGTGCACAAGCCCCCACGCCGGACGCAAGATTTCTTACCTTATCAGTTGTTGCAGCCTCTCCCGCCGCGGCATTCGCGACCTCATCAGCATCTGTAGCAGATGCCTGCCGAGTTGCCCGATACCAGATCAGATACAGCACCGAGAATCCTGCGATCATATAGGCGGTATAGTAGTTTAGCACCACGGCAACGCCAAAACTAACGGCAAACCAGGTAATACTCTTCTCTTCTGCCAGCTTCCGCACCCCCAGCATAACAATGGGCAGCATCATCACACCGTCCAGGTACATGGGAATGATGCCTGCGATGACAGAATAGCTCATCAGACCATAGGCCAGGGAGATGGTGAGAGCCACAGGGGAAGGCAAGCGCCTGGTTTTCAGCATGTAAAAAGCCATAGAACTGCCGCACAGGGCAGTTTTGATCAGCACCATCACATAGATGCCGTCGGGCAGGCTCTCCAGAGGCCAGAGTCCGGGGATCCAGGCCAGGGGTCCCGACAGGTAATAGGCATAAAGCCCCATATAATTGGTTCCCAGGCCTCCGTTGAAGGAATACCAGAAGGAATTCCCGTCCTGCCACAGGTACCGCAGGGACGCAAAAAAGGCAGCGAACTGCTCATTCATGTCAAACATGAGTAGCGTGTGTTCACTGCCGATATAGATGCCCTGCAGGTAAAGTGCCAGAGCCAGGAGTCCCGCACTCAGGACTCCGGCTACAAGGATCAGGTAGTATTTATTTTTTGTGTCCCCCGATCTGTTCATTTCTCTCTCTGGTGGTCGCGTTTTTCTGCAGATCCATTCCTTTCAGGATAGCGTTTGCGCCGAAGCGCTCCTTAATCTCGATGGCCGCACGCTGGAGGCGATTCTCCCGCTCCAGATCCTCCGGATCCATGAAGAGGTCGTATTGCAGGTAGGCGTTGTCCGTCAGGCGCAGGTAAGCCAGATTGATGCGCCGAACCATAGCCCCCGGGATCACGATACGGTCATAGAGCTTCTCCACTGCTGCGATCAGCTCCCGGGAGGAACTGGTGGGGCGGATGGTTTTGTCCGTGCCGTCGGTGGATGGCAGATTTTCGTTGGACTCATAGGAAAGACCCAGGTACACGGACTGGGTCAGCAAGTCCTGGGCTACCAGTTCCAGCGCCAGATTGTCCGCCATCTCCTTTACCACGATCCTGGCATCCTCGGTGGAATACCCGCAAGGCAGCACCTGACCGGAGGAAAGGGAATGGTCCGTGGCACGAAAGGCCTTGATATCCGCGATGGTGGTACTTTCCCGGCCCCAGGCGTGGTCGATCAGGAGCTCCGCGTCGATACCGAAAGCGTGATAAAGCTTCTCCTCCGGCATTTTGGTGATGCCTCGCATGGTGGTGATTCCCATAGTAGCCAGTCTGCGGGCGGTGCCGGGACCGATGCGCCAGAAATCGGTGATGGGCATATGGTCCCAGAGCTGTTCCCGGTAGCTCTCCTCATCCTGGATCCCGATGTGGTCCGGAGAATGCTTGGCCGTAATATCAAGGGCCACCTTGGTGAGGTACAGATTCGTGCCCGCGCCGCAGGTGGCCGTGATGCCTGTTTTGTCATAAATGTCTTCCATGATGCGGATGCCCAGCTCTCTGGCGGTACAACGGTACATCACCAGATAGTCGGTCACATCCAGGAAGGCTTCATCGATGGAATAGACATGGATATCATCCTTCGACAGATACCGCAGATAGACGCTGTAGATCTCGGCGGATACATCGATATAAAGCTGCATCCGGGGAACCGCCATGATATAGTCGATCCCTTCCGGGATCTCAAATACTCTGCAACGGTTCCGCACCCCCAGCGCCTTCATGGAGGGGCTCACCGCCAGGCAGATGGTCTTCTCCGACCGTTCCGGATCCGCCACCACCAGATTGGTAGTCAGGGGATCCAGGCCTCTGGCCACGCATTCCACGGAAGCGTAGAAGGATTTCAGATCAATGCACAGATAACTTCTCATTTTATCTTCACTAAGAGCAGAAGCACGGCTACCAGCGTCAGGCCCGCAGAGATCATGAGGCGGATCCTGTGCTGCTCCACCCAGTCGGTAAAGAGTTCCTTAGCGGTAGGGGTAACGGGAGCTGCGCTCTCCTGGACAAAGACAGTGTCCGCCGTCAGGATCTGCTCCGAGGAAAGGACTCTGCCGGTGCCGTAGAGGGCAAAGGGACTGAGGTGATAGGTGGTAAAGCGCACATAGGTGGTATCGTCCACCGTAACGATCTCGGTGGGAAGGAGCTCCAGCTGGCCATTCCGGTCCAGAGTTGCTACGATTACTTCCTGCCCGCTGACAGCCAGTGGTACAGGGATGGCTACGGTAAGTCCCTGGCGTCCCAGTCTGGTGATGGGCAGGCCTGTCGCATCCGTAAGCGTCAGCTGATACAGGGCGCTGCCGCCGGACAGGTTATAGGTATGGAGTCCGGAAGCCCGCTGAATCGCAGCCTCCAGTCTGCTGTCAGAAGGGGCACCGATCATGGTCAGCTCGTAACCGCCCTTCTCTCCTGCCAGGTACCCCAGTGCATCGGAGACGCCGGTGACAGTGACTTCGTATTCCGCACCCAGGGCTTTCGCATCAATGCCATTGGCTGCGGCATCCGCATTCTCGGGATCCGCTCCCTGTGCGCCGCCTTCGGTTCCGGTAGCCACAGCGGGATTTGCCCCGTAAGTTGCAGTCTCGCTACGGAAGGCCTTGTTGGAAAGGCGCTCCGCGGTCAGTTCATGGGTCAGAGCAGGCTCATTAGCACCTGCATTTACCGTAACACCGCCGTCAAAAGCCTGGAGGCCCAGAGCGGTCACGGTTTCGGGCAGATCCACGGTGCTTAAGGAACATCCTGCGAAGGCTCTGTCCTTGATATTTTGCAAGCCATTATTCAGATGCACTTCCTTCAGGGAGCTGCATCCGAAGAAACTCTCCTCTCCCACACTGACCATGGAGTCAGGGAAGGACAGGGTTTCGATCTCGGTATGTCCGGAGAAAGCTCCGGCTGCAATGACTCTGGCTCCATCAGGCAGAGTCACATCAGGCGTTGTTCCGCGATAGGATACGATGACGCCGCCGCTCATGAGGAAATCGCCGGTGCCGTTGGTTCCGTCTGCCAGGAATTCATTCACCCATTCGGTATAGCCGAAAGCCTGGGGTTCCACGGTCATCACGGTATCGGGAATCACTACGGACTGGAGTCTGTCGCAATGATAAAATGCACCGTAACCGATCTCCGTCAGCCCGTCAGGCAGGTCAATGTGCATGAGCGAGCTTCTGGCATAGGAGAACTGTCCGATGGAGGTAATGCTCTCAGGTAGCGCCATATAGCTCAGGTCGCTGCGCTTATAGTAGGCCTGGTCCGCCACTGCAGTACCGTCAATGATGGTATACTTAGGGATCAGACTGTCGGCAACTGCAGAACGGGTACCGTTCTCTACCACCTGCGCCTCCGGATTTTCATCCTCGGGAGATACAGGCTGATAAGCGCCGGAATAGACATTGGCGTCCGCATTGTCCATGAAAAACACTGCGCTGTTTCCCACAATATGCACACTGGAGAGCTGCTTTCCGGCAGAGCCTCCCGTCACATAGAGATTGCTGTCGGCGCCGTAATAGGTGCCGTCACCGCTGGGAGTAAAATGCAGGGTCAGGGGATCCTCTTCCTGCTCTCCTTCTGCGCCTTCGCCTTCCTCACCTTCTCCGGCTTCTGAATCTTCTCCACCTTCGCCGGCCTCTCCGTTTTCTCCGGTACTCTCGTCTCCGGTGTAATCCGCCACATCCTCGTATTCCGGCATTTGTGCCTGACGCACATAGAAATCGATGGCGTATTTGTAAGCCGCAGTACCCTCAATGGCATGGATCACCAGACGCGAACACCCATCGAAGGAGGTCTCATGAATGTGGAAGGTCTGATAAGGAATGGTGATGTCCGTCAGGTTCACATCATCCTCAAAGGCTTTGATGCCGATGGTGGTGATGTTTCCGGGAACCGTAACATTGCTCAGGCCTTTGCAGTTGGCAAAGACATAGTCCCCGATCTCCGTCAGGCCACCGCCGATGGATACAGACTGCAGGTTGGTGCAGCCCCAGAAGGCGTAGGCCTCGATTTTTTCCACATTGTCCGGGATCACCACGGAGGTAATGTGGGTGTTGTCCTTAAATGCATCCGTCGCCACCACCAGCACCGAGGAAGGGATGGTGACCTTTCCTTCCGTTCCGGTGTATTTGGTCAGGGTTCCGTCTGCCGTAATACTAAAATTGGAGGCGGATGTTGCCGCATCCGCCTCCGCGTAAGGAAGCTGCAGCACCACCAGCGCCAGGATGAGCAAAAGCACACCCATCAGCTTTCTTATTTTCATTGTCTTCGCTTCCTTTAACTATTCCTTAGTACTTTATTTGTCAGCCTTTACGGGCTGCAGGGTTCTCCGATCTCTCTTCAGGAAGAGGACCAGACTGATGGCAAAGAGGCCGATACTGAAGAACCACTTGGGATGGATACCATCCGCCGTTTTCGGGGAGGTATCGATATCGCCGCCGGCCACAATGCTGTTGGTGTTCACATAGATCACATAAGGCGAGAAATGGGTCGCCGTAAAGGTCATGCAGGCCACACCGTTAATGGTGGTAAACTTCGGTGCCAAAACGCTCAGCTGGTTGTCGATGATGCAGGCGATCTTGTTGTTACCTGCATACTGGATCATGGAATCAGGAATGGGCAGGGTAATGGTAATGCTCAGACCCGTGGTATCCGTGATCTTGGTGGTTCCGGCTGCATCGTACAGGGAGATGTCCATGGGGAAGTACACGATATTGGAAATATCGCCGTACTCTGCCATCAATGCGGTCAGGGCTGCCTGTGCCGCAGAGGAACTCTCCGTGATCTTGATGGTAAAGTTATCGGAGGAACCGTTCACCGTTGCGGAAACCACACCGGTGTTGCTGAGGCCGTTCTTGTCGATGACTACGGTGGTACCGCCGCGGGTGTTGGTGCCGGAGTTGCCTCCGTTATTACCACCGTTGCCGCCGCCACCGCCGCCGTTACCGGAGTTGCTTCCGCCACCGCCGCCTCCGTTACCGCCGTTGCTTCCGTTCTTGAAGGATGCGGTTACGGTACAGTTCTCACCGGGCATGGTGATCACGGTTGCGGACAGTACCTTGGATGCGATCTTGGTTGCTTCGGGCGCTACGGACCAGGAATCAAATACCTTGCCGCTGGCGGGATCGTCGGCCACAATGATGACCTGTGCTCCCTCCACGTAGCTTCCGGAGCCGCTGCCGTTGATAACGGTCAGGGTGTAGTACTTTTTCTTGGTGTCGCCGTCTCCGCCGTCATCGTCGCCGCCGCCACCGTCTCCGCCGCCACCCTTGGTGTAAACGGCTCTGGTGTCAAAGCTTGCGGTGACATTGGTCAGCGGTCTGTCCCAACCGGTGAAGGTATAACCTTCTCTGGCAGGTCCCTGAATGAAGGGCGCGTCCTCTCCTGCTCCCACGGTTGCGGAGTAGTAGAGGCTCAGACCGTCGTAGGTATAGTAATTGACGGTGAAGTCACCGTTGTAATCGGTGTTGGATACGTACTGTGCCACAGTATCCATGTCGTTCTTAATGTTGGTGAGAGGTCTGTCCCAACCGGTGAAGGTGTAGCCTTCCCGCTCGGGTCCCTGGATATCGGGAGCGTTCTCACCATCGATGACCTTGATGGTGTAGTACAGGGTCGCGCCGTCAAAGGTGTAGTAGTTCACGGTGTGGGTCACCACATCCTCTTCCACATACTGAGCGTAGGTGTCGATGTCCTGGGTGACATTGGTCAGGATCTGGTCCCATCCGGTGAAGACGTAGCCCTTCCGCTCGGGTCCCATGATGTAAGGCGCATCTCCGCCGTACTCCACCTCGTAGGTCTTGAAGACATAGAGCCCATCGTAGGTATAGTAGGTAACGGTGCAGATGGCGTTGCCTTCCTTGTACAGAGCGATGGTGGAAATATCGGACTGGACATTGGTCAGGTCCTGATCCCATCCGGTGAAGGTGTAGCCGTCTCTTGCGGGGCCGTTGATGTTGGGTGCGTCCTTACCCTTCTCAACAATGGCGGTGTAGTACAGAGAACTGCCGTCGAAGTTGTAGTAGCTGACGGTATAGGTCACAATACCGATCTCGGAATAGGTAGCATAAGTATCCAGGTCGGTAGCCACCGCATTGATGGGGCGATCCCATCCGGTAAAGGTATAGCCCTCTCTCTCGGGAGGTTCGGGTGCCAGTTTGGTCAGGTCGCTGCCTCTTGCCACGGTCTCGGTGGAAAGCAAGGTTCCGTCGTAGTTATAGAAATTAACAGTAACAGTATCCTCGGAGTACTGTGCAAAGAGATTCAGGTCGCTGTGGACGTTTTCATAGCCCATGTTACGCTGGCTATCCCACCACTGAATGAAGAAGTAGCCGCTTCTTCCATGTACTGTAGGAGGAACCGCATCTCTTCCCTCGATGACAGTCTGGGAATCTACCATGACCATATTGTCGGGAGATGCATCGGTGTAATCCCAGAAGACTACGGTAAAGGTTGCAGGCAGCTGGGATACGGTATAGCCGTTGGCATCTGCGTATGCATAGGTCTGGGAATCCTTGGGCGCATACACCTCAACCACGGAGTTGCGGGTATGGTCGGACTGCTCGGTGGTGCCGTCAAATCCGGTGGACTCCATATGATCCAGCGCATGGGTGGAGAAAATGGTATTACCGTTGTAAATCTCCAAGTCTACCAGCTTCTTGGTTCCGTCGAAGGCATAATCCTTGATGGAATTGTTGGAAGCGGGCAGGATCACGCTGGAAAGGTCTACTGCATCCTTGAAGCAGAATTCCGGTACGGAAGCGATGCTGCTTCCGCTCAGGTCAACATTGGTCAGTGGCGTGTTGCCGAAGGCCTCTCTGCTGAGCGCCGTTACGCCGGTGACATCGGTGGAACGGATATTTCTGGAGGCTCTTCCTGCCAGCACCTCAATGATGGTAGCCTTATTATTCCCGTAGATGATGGAATTCTCGCAGGTAAAGTTCGTATTGGCTCCGAAGTCAACATGCGCCAGATTGCTGCAGCCCCAGAAAGGTGCAACAGACATTTCGGAGACGGAGGATGAGAAGGTTGCGCTATTAAGAGCCGCATCATTCTCAAAAGCATGATATCCCAGCTGAGAAGCATTCTGCAATGATACGGTAGCCAGAGAAGTACAGTTACCGAATGCTCTGTCACCCATGGAACCAATTGCACCGGTGCCGGATACATCCGTCAGATCCGTACAGCCGAAGAACGCACCTGCATCCAGGTCCACGGTCTCCGTTCCACGGAAGGTGACTGTCTTCAGATAAGAGCATCCCGCAAAATCGCTGGTATCAGGATCAATGGTCATATCGATCCAGTATTTGCCGGTATCACCGCTGTGATAACCAAACGTTGTTCCGTCAGAACCGATATTAGCCTGGTGGTGGGTATGGGTGCCGTCAGCCGCATCGCCGGAAGCATCCACCGTATAACCGGTCTCCACCTTGGTCAGGCCCTCGATCACCACATCCATGGCATCGGCCGTGGTGGTTACCTTGGTCTTGAAAAGTCCATCTTTGATGGCATCCACGCCGGAGGGGATGGTCAGGGTCTTCGCCGCATTCAGGAAGATCTGCTGTTCCTCGGTAAGGGTACCGCTGGTAGCATTGGCAATGGCATTCGCTGCAGCTGCCTGCTGATCTGCTGTCAAATAAAAAGCAGTTGCGTAATTGGACAGGGTGGAATTGGTGGGGAAGTCCTGCAGTTCAGGGTATCCAGTTCCGGTTCCGCCGTCATAAACATATTTTACCGTCAGGCAGGTAGGCCATCCGGAATAATAGGTGATAAAGCTTGTTGCCTGGTTGCGATTGTTGTAATTACCGTTGGCATTCATCGCATACAGGTATGGAGTAGAACTGTCGGAAATCTCTCCCACAAAGGACAAAGCAACCTTGGGAGAATTGTCCGTATTCGTCATAGACGCACAATTTGCGGTGGCAGGTGAGACATGAATGGACACATCCTGGGTCTTGAAGGCTTCGTTTCCGATGGAAACGGAAGGATTCTCAAAACGGACCAGCCGCAGGTTATGACAGCCCTTAAAGGCCTCATCTCCGATGGACTGGATATTGGCAGGAAGGGTCAAGGTCTCCAGCGTACAGTGATCCTGGAAGGTCCTGGCTGCGATGGATCCGATGTAGTAGGGTCCGATCCAGTTGGGGAAGTCCAGGGTGGTGATATTGTTGGAGTTAAAGACCGCAGACAACAGTGTATTGGTGGAGTCCACCTGGAAGGTCACGGTATCTGCCGCCGTTGCACCGCATTTCGTAGTCCGCTCATAGCGGTCTTCGCCGTAATACTTGTAGGAAAGCTCATTGGCGGTACAGGTCTGATGCAATGCGCCCAGAGAATTGGCGCTTCTGTCCTTGCCCTCGAAATAAAACTTCTCCGTCACCTGCTCCTTGAAATCGTCCCAGGTGAAAGTAACGCCGGAATGGTTTGCTGTCGTAAGAGAGCCATCCGTGTATGCCTCGGTAGAGTCATAGAAATCGATGGTGGTATTGCCGGTAGAGATCCAGTTCAATGCATTACAGCCGGCAAAGGCGCTCATCTCCACGCCCTCGGTAAAGCCCTGAGGGAAGGTGATATCTGACAGCTCCATGCAATCCCAGAATGCATAATATCCCAGTCTGGTGAGGACCGAACCGGTATTGTTCCCGCCGGTGAGGTCACAGGTCTGGAGACTCCAGCCGTTCTGGAATGCTCCGTCGCAGATCGTCTCCACGGAGTTCGGCAGAGAGAAGTTCGACATGGAACGGCAGTCCTTGAAGGCATAGGCACCGATGGTCTTCAGACTACAGACATCCGGAATGGAAACGCCGGACATACGGGTGCAGGCGTCGAATGCATGATTGCCGATCTCGTTTAAGCCGTTTCCGAAATTGAAATTGGTAAGACCGGTACAGCCATAGAAAGCGTAATCGCCGATGCTGGACAGGTTCCGGCCGGTGATCAGCGTACCGATGTTACCGTGATTGGCGAAAATACCCTGATTTGCGCCGTTGGCATCCGTGATATCGCCTGCGATCTCCCAGGACGTGGATCCGGTAGTGCCATCGGTGGAGGAGGTCAGGTACTGATTGCCGATCCAGATGACAGTGACATTATGGATCCACTGGAAGGCCTGATCGCTGGTAGCCACAGGTGCGACAGAGCCGTCCGCGGCAGGCTTGAAATTCGAAGTCGGATAGTAGTAGAAGGAAGCAGGATCCGACAGGAACTGATTCCAGGTGCTGTAGGTGTCATAGTAGCAGGGATAATACGAATAGGACGTAACCATGTGCTTTACATAGAGCTTTCCGTCATCGCTCTCGGTCATATCATGGATACGATTCCCGTCGTCATCATAGACCGGCTCATAGAACCCTCCGATCCTCATGTAATCACCGTTGGGATTCTCATCAAAGGTGGAGCCGTCCCAGGTCGTGTCGGTGATACAATAGAACAGATAGTTTCCGCTCTGTCCCACGGCGCAGTAACCGCCGGAGGAACCCTGGTTGTCATCGTACTGCTTGTATCCATCCACGGTATCCGGGATGGTCAGGGTGTTGTTTTCAATGGAACCGTTATGGGAAAAGCCGAGAATAATGGCACTGCGGTTGGTGGCACTGGGATTGCCGTACTCATCCACATACGCAAACTGATACCAGCCGTCACCGGTGGTATAGATGGGCGTGTTATAGGTGTTCCCGTTTCTTGTGTAGGTCTCCTGCACATGAGGGATCTTGGTATCGATGGTCACGCCGGTATTCCCGGTGGCACCGATCTTATATTTTGTATTTGTGCCAATGGTAAGAGTCGCGGGATCAGCCTGCGCTTCACCTCCGGAATAAGATCCGGTGGGGATCGCGGCTACAACAATACTGGATGCCAGGAACAGGGCTCCCAGCGTCCTGCGGACCTGCTTTTTCATTACTCTCTTCTTTTTCGCCATGATTCTCAGTTCTCCCTTTTTTTGGCTACAACCACAAAACGACCGTTGGCCTCCTCATAATCGCAGGTGGACAACGTGATCAGGTGGTCTCCGTACTCAGCGGTGACACCTGTGTCGTAAAGCGACATGGCAGCCATCTCATCCATGTAGGAATCGAACTCAACTGCGCTGTAAGCCTCATAAAACTGATAATATTTGAAAGCGATGGAGTCCTCCGTGTCCAGATGGGTCCGGAAGACGTACATCACATCATAGGTCCCGTGTTCATAGATGGAATCAAAGCTGATGGTCTTGTGTTTCTCGTAGAAAGCCTCGTCCTCATACTTGTCCAGCTTGCCGAACATGGCGCCGCTCTTCATATGATGACCGTAAATGATCAGGTTTGTGGAAGGTTTTGCAACATCACAGCCGCTGTCTATGAACAGGGTCCCGTTCCGGTTCTCTTTCCCATCAAAGCTGTGATTCAGATACCAGGAATTGGCATTCGGGTTATCCGCAGGCAGCTGCATGACAGGAAGACCCTCGTCAGAGAGTATATCGGCTATTTTGATCCATCCGATTAGGTTTATATTCTTTTTTAATAAATCTTCGAATTCGGGAAGGACATCAGGAAGGGAGGTGTCCACCTCATCCAGTGTGAAGGTTGCAGTCTTCTCTTCCTCTTCCTTGTTGGGCTTTACCGGCTTTCCGCTGAGCTCCGCATCCGCATTTTCCTTCAGGGTGCTGAGCACGGAAAAAGTCTGGGAATTCTTGTAATCCAGGTAGTAATAGAACCCGATGTAACCGATGCAGATCACGGCCACAACGGCACTTAAGGCTACGATGAGACGGCGCCTCTTCTCCTGCTTTTGCAGAATGGCGCGGGCTCCGGCTTCCACCTCGGCAGAGACGGGCTTTTTTGCGCCGCTCTCCTCTTTTCCGCCTTTGGATGCGCTTTTTCCGGAGAGGCCCTTCTTTCCGGCGGCTCCCGGATTTGCCTTTTCCTTCCGGATCATGTCATCCAGCTCTTCGAGAAAATCGTCCCCGAGGATGGTATGGAATTTGATCTTTTTATTTGCAATATCACTCCGAAGGGCGGTGAGCTGCTGCAGGTTCATGGCTTTCGCTTTCTCCCGCAGCAGATCGATGGCAGCCTTATCGGTTTCCGCAAGCTTCGCATCCGCTGCGGTCCGGAACTGTCTGCCCTCCACAATGTAAACTTTTGGTGCCATAAACGATATAGCCTACTTTACAACGATATTTACGAGTCTGCCGGGAACGTAGATCTCCTTCACGATATTGCCGGTGATCTTCCCTGCAGCGGCTTCCTTTGCCATGGAAATGGCGGTCGCCTGATCCACATCTCTGGGAGCCTCAAAGGTAGCGCGGAGCTTACCGTTGACCTGCACTGCCAGAGTGACGGTATCTTCCACACACTTCTCCTCGGAATACTCGGGCCACTGTGCGGCATAGATCCGGCCCTCGAAGCCGCAGATCTGCCACAGTTCCTCGGTGATGTGAGGAGCCACGGGATTCAGGAGCAGCAGGAAGGTGCGGTACTCGCCCTTCGTGATCTCGCCCTTCTTGGTAAATTCGTTCAGCAGGGTCATGAGCTGTGCGATGCCGGTGTTGTACTTCAGGGACTCGAAATCGCTGCTGACCTTGCGGATGGTCTGATGCACCTTTGCTTCCAGGTCTGCGCTGTATGCATCGCCGTCCTTGCAGATATCCTGCAGCTTCCAGACTCTCTCCAGGAATCTGCGGCATCCCTTGACGCCGTCCTCGCTCCAGGCAGCTGCCTGATCAAAGGCACCGATGAACATCTCGTAGGTACGCAGAGTATCTGCGCCGTACTCTCTGACAATATCGTCGGGATTCACCACGTTGCCGCGGGATTTGGACATCTTCTCGCCGTTCTCGCCCAGGATCATGCCGTGGCTGGTGCGCTTTGCATAGGGCTCGGGCGTAGGCACCACCTTCTGGTCATAGAGGAACTTGTGCCAGAAACGGGAGTAGAGCAGGTGCAGGGTGGTATGCTCCATACCGCCGTTGTACCAGTCCACGGGAAGCCAGTACTTCAGAGCCTCCTGAGATGCCAGTGCCTTGTCGTTCTTCGGATCGGTGTAGCGCAGGAAGTACCAGGAAGAACCTGCCCACTGGGGCATGGTATCGGTCTCGCGCTTTGCGGGGCCGCCGCAGCAGGGGCAGGTCACATTCACCCAACTGTCCATTGCTGCCAGAGGAGACTCGCCGTTGTCGGTGGGCATGTAGCTCTCCACCTCGGGAAGTTCCAGAGGAAGCTCCTCTTCCTTCAGAGGCACGAAGCCGCACTTGTCGCAGTGAATGATGGGAATGGGCTCACCCCAGTATCTCTGGCGGGAGAATACCCAGTCTCTGAGCTTAAAGTTCACCTTTGCATGGCCGATGCCCTTCTCCTCCAGGAACTCGATGATGCGCTTCTTTGCATCCGCAACGGAAAGGCCGTTGAGGAAGCCGGAGTTCACCAGAGTACCGGAAACCACGTCGGTGTAAACCTGCTCGGTTACGGGCACGGGGCTGCCTGCCACCACCTCGATGATGGGAAGGCCGAACTTGGTTGCAAAATCCCAGTCTCTCTCGTCATGGGCGGGCACTGCCATGATGGCTCCGGTGCCGTAGCTCATGAGCACATAATCGGAGATCCAGATGGGGATGGTGGTATCATTTACGGGATTCACGGCACGGAGACCCTTGATCTCAACACCGGTCTTCTCCTTGGAGAGCTCGGAGCGCTCGAAATCGGACTTTCTCGCAGCTGCCTCGCGGTAAGCCATGATCTCGTCCCAGTTCTCGATGGAATCCTTGTACTTGTCGATGTAAGGATGCTCGGGGCTCATGACCATGTAGGTAGCACCGAAGAGGGTATCGGGGCGGGTGGTATAGACCGTAAGCTTATCCTCGGTGCCTGCCAGTGCAAAATCCACCTCCGCACCGGTGCTTCTGCCGATCCAGTTCTTCTGCTGGGTAGCGATACGCTCCACATAGTCCACGCTGTCCAGGCCCTCGATGAGCTTTTCAGCGTATTCGGTGATCTTCAGCATCCACTGGCTCTTTACCTTACGGACAACGGGAGCACCGCAGCGCTCGCACTTGCCGTCCACAACCTCTTCGTTTGCAAGGCCCACCTTACAGGAGGTACACCAGTTGATGGGCATCTCACTCTTGTAAGCGAGGCCTGCCTTGAAGAGTTGCAGGAAGATCCACTGAGTCCAGTGATAGTACCCGGGATCGGTGGTATTGATCTCACGCTCCCAGTCGAAGGAATAGCCCAGGGAATGGAGCTGCTCCTTGAAACGGGCCACATTGTTCTTCGTCACGATCTTCGGGTGGATGTGATTTTTGATGGCGTAATTCTCGGTGGGCAGTCCGAAAGCGTCCCAACCCATGGGATACAGCACATTATAACCCTGCATGCGGCGCTTTCTGGCCACGATATCCAGGGCGGTATAAGGTCTGGGATGGCCCACATGGAGACCCTGTCCGCTGGGATAGGGGAACTCTACCAGGGCATAAAACTTCGGTTTGCTGAAATCATCCGAGGTTGCAAAGGCTCTCTCGTCGTCCCAGATCTTCTGCCATTTCGGCTCTACCTCGTGATGATTGTAAAGTTCTGCCATGATTCCAAATCTCCTTCTGATTTATACTTGAAACATCAAATTTCATTCAAATTTCATTATAGAAAAATCCGAACCTGTTTTCAATCCTTATCTTCTATGGTATAGAGTTCGTTGCGACCTTCGGATATCTCCGTATCCAGGTCCAGGAGGAGAAATCCGCCGCCTGCAGCAGCGCTCTCTCCGGTCTGCCCGGCAGCCTCTTCGGACTCGATCCCGATGGCGATCTTATACCCGGTCATCTCCTCCGGCTTCTCCACGGGGATCCGGAAAAGTGCGTGTAAGGAGGCTTCCGCCCCCTCGTAGAGCGCTCGCAGATCGATGTCCAGCTCCGCACGTTCAAGCACCTCTCCCTCCGGACTCAGCAGATACAGACACACCGGCAGATCCCGGTACATAGGAGCGACACCGATGTTTTTCAGGGTCACCTCTGAGGTGATGGTACGCTTTACATCATTCCGCGTGAAGGTTCCTTCAGTCACGGTGTAGCGGTAGCCTACCCTGCGCAGGATCTGCGGGATCGCCTCCTCCGTCACTTCCTTCAGGCGCTTTGACACATCTCTCTCCACCCCATCATCGTGAGGGATCTTCGGTCCGATGAAGCTCATATGGGACGCCTCCAGAAGCTCCAGAGTCCGCTTTAAGTGCCGTCCCAGCATCTCCTCCATGGAGAGTGAGCTCGTAAATTCCCCGCCAATGGCCGCCCGCCTCCAGATCTCGGGCGCTGCAGGCAACGCAAAAGGCTCCTCGGCATGGGGGTAGGTGCCACCCTCGGAGATCCATTCCAGCCATTCTTCGGTATCCTCCGGCTCCCCGGTCATATCATTATAGGTCCCGAAGCCATCCTCCGAAACCGGCGGAAAAGTCCGCCGCATCAGGAGCTGCGTATCCGGAAAGGCAGCTTTGTAGGCGTCCACGTATTTTTGGCATACCTCCCAGTTCGGGAAGGTATCGTGCGTATCCTCTCCCTTACCCAGCAGGATATGCCACTCGCCCCAGTGCCCGAGGCTCCCCAGCTCCACATAAGTAAGAAAGCCGTTTCCTGCGTACGCATCCGCCAGCGCCTGCAGCGCCTCCCCATGGAGTGCGATCAGGGTCTCATTTTCGTAGTTCGGACAGTACCCGGCGCCATATTCGTGATCGTAGTATGTTCCGTCCCCGGTGAGATCATAGAGCCACTGCGGAATGTCCAGGTGCTTCTCATCGTCCGGATAATCCATCAGAAAGCGCAGCACCAGGTGCTTACCTTCCGCTTTCCACCGCTCCAGATGATAGGCTTCCTCTATCCCCGCAAAATCATACACGCCCCGCTCCGGCTCCAGCTCCGCCCAGGTGATCCCGACGTAAACCAGCTCATATTTTTCGGCCAGCTCCTCATTGTCCGCATTCGGCGCAAATCCGATGTAGGGATTCGCCAGGATCGTATCCGCCGGAAGGGGATCATAGGTCACGGCAAACGACGACTGTCTGCTTTTGACCCATAGGAAAAGCCCTGCCGCCGAAAGCAGCAGGGTCATAAGAATTATCAGGATTACGAAAAGCTTTTTTTTCATCAACTGTGATATTCTCCGTCAAAAAGAAGAAGGGTACAGTCGCTCACATTCTCCAGATCACGGATCTTCTCCGCAAAGGACAGATTTTTATTCTTCGCCCGAAGCTGAACCGTCATCTCGGTCTCGTCGCCGCGCATCACCTTGGAACGGACCGTGTGGCTGATATGGGACAGATTCCGCTCCACCGCGTCACCGGCCTCGTCTCCCTGATAGTGTACCACCATGATATAGGCACTGCCAACAGAGGGGTTGCTGCTGAAGCTTATCACCACCAGAACCATGATCAGGAATGACAGTCCAACAAGAATATACATGCTCGCGCCCATGGCGATCCCGGTACCGATGGCCCAGAAGAGATACATGAGGTCCAGGGGTTCCTTGATGGCGGTACGATAACGCACGATGGACAACGCACCGACCATACCGAGGGAGATGACGACATTGGTACTGATGGCCAGCGTCACCATGCAGGTCAGCACGCACATGCCCACCAGGCTCATCCCGAAGTTCTTGCTGAAGACCACTCCGTGGTAGTATCTGCGATAGACCGCATAGATCAGCAGTCCCACCAGAAATGCCAGCAGCAGATCCACAACAAAGGTAAAGATCGTGGATCCGGTGATCGCCTGATTATAGGCTGCCGATTCCAGCACCGATTTCTTGATTACATCCTTAACGCTCATTCGATCATCCTTTCTTACTGCAATACCTGCAGTTCTTTCTTTTTTTCCAGACACAGGACATATTTGGAAGCAGCGACATACTCGCTGTCATCTACCCTGAGCAGATCCCGTACCACATCCGGCAGATACTCGGTAAACTTGACCTCCAGGATCAGCTGCCCCGGGGGAAGCACTTCAAAAACCGGACTCCGCAGATCGAAGATATCCCGCTCAAATACACCGGCCCGCACATGCTGATCCAGCGTGATCCGCACCTCCCCATAGGGATAGACATACGGAATCCGATCATAGTCCACCAGGATTGCGGGATGCATGGCACGCATGCTGTGGTCGAGGTAGAACTGCCTGCACACCGGCTCCCTGCGGTCTCTTAAGAAGTCATACCGGCCGTTCTCCATCCATTCCAGCTCCTGCACCGACAGCGAGGCCGAAATCTTCTGAATGAACTGTCCTTCCTTTCGCTTGCACTCGAGGCGGATCACATCCTGCTGTCCGTTGTAGATCCGGATACGGTATTTCTTGCGGGAGTCCGAGCCTGCGGTTTTCTCCGTATACGCCGTCTCCCACATGTCGTCAAAGTACAGACTCCGGATGAAATATCCGTCCGCCCCCGCATTGGGATCGAGCTGCAGGATCACACCGAGCCTGCTTTTCAAGACCTCCGCTTCCGCATATGTAATTGCGTATTTGAGTTCATGCCGAAACGGCTTACTGCTGTTCATGCTCACTCTCCTGCGCGATAGATGCTGCCGTCCGGCATCACATAGAAACGGATCATACCGAAGAATTTCACGCCGTCCTTATCCAGATAGTCAAAGGCATACTGCTCGTAACCCTTATCATCCACAGCCTTCACGCGATAATAGTAAGACCCCGGAGCCAGTTTTTCGCCCAGCTCATATTCCGGCCGAAACGTTTCTGCCGTTACCAGAACATCCGTAAATTCCTTGTCCAGGGAAAGCTCAAACCGATAAGTAACCAGATCCGCATCCAGATCATAGGACGCATCCCAGTCAAAATATGTGGTGCCCTCCCTCGGTTCCGGTGTATCCAGATAAAAGGGCATAGGTCTTAACAGGGACTCCAGGTACATAGCATAATTGTCCGCGATGGAAGGAATGATCTGACTGACAACATGATCGTACTCATCCGGCAGCAAAGGAGCATGGGTCGCGTCTCGATCTTTATAGACATAGGACTTCACCACCGGCGTATATTGCTCGACCAGATTGCGGATCCGTTCCTCTGACAGATACTCCTCCATCAGGATATGGATCTTATCATCCACTAACTCACGATACCCGGCATCCTGAAGGAACCGGCGATACAAAACGTTTCCCCAGTAATTGCTGATACCGTTATCCCATGATATCGACCTGGGCTGCGCATTTCTGACGATCTCATTCTCGGCATCACGGAAGGCTGTATCACAGTCCCAGTTGAACACATACCAGGTATTCTCATTCTTTGCGCTGTAGAGCAGCGTATTTCTGGACTGGGTATCCACATTTCCGGTCAGAATGTTAAAGGCCAGGAACATCGCAAGATTATCGGCATCGAACCATTTATCGATGATCGTGTGGATCGGAATGGTTTCATCATTCAGCTCCTGAAGCATCGTGATGAGTTTTTGGTGATCATCATCCCCCTGAATAGCCAGATGATACTCAAATGCATCCAGATCATAATCGGCATCACTCTTCAGTTTGATGGCATCCTCATAGGGGAAAAACTCAAAGAGCTCATTCAGCTTATACAGCTGGCCGTTTTCATCCAGCCCGTGATGTCTCAGATAGGAGTCATTGGGCTGCTCCACCTGTGTATAGAGTCCGTAATCCGCAAAGCCCTCGTCGGTTCCGTCTGTGAGGTCGTTTACGTATAAATGCACAAACTGTGTCCGAAAGGACATCAGATCCGGCACTCCGACCAGAAGATCATACATCAGTTTGTTACGAAAACGGAGTCCGTCCGTCATGTGCTTATTCAGGTTAATGACTCTCTGATCTTCATATTTCGGAGAGCCTTTATCGATACGGATCTTATAGTTTTTCTGTGCCAGTTCCGTGGAGGTCTGACCGCGGATCGAAACCGTACAGTTGGGGGTGAACAGTCCGTAACCGTATGCGCCCTCTGCCGGCCCGGTCTCATCTCCTACCTGGAGCAGCCCTTCCACTCTGTACCTATCGATTCCTCTGACCTCATAATATTCATTGCTATAGGTATTCACTTCCTCCCAGGTGTGGTTCGTTCCCTCGGAGGCGTTTCCGGAAGTGACGGTCAGATACATGGTCTTAACAGCGGCCACATCCCGGCCCTCATACAGCGACAGGTTATCCTGAAGACCCGCTTTTTCTTCCTCCGCAAAGGTTACCTCCATATGTGCGGGGGCGTCTGCGGAGGCAGCGTCTGCCTGTACTTCGGATTGCGTGGAAGATTCCTGCGATGCATCCGTTTCCGATACGCTGCCACATCCGGTAAGGGCTGCCAGACTTAAGGCACATACACAACTGATCAGTACGATTCTTCGATTCATTCTGCTTCACCAACCTCTTCGGAGACCACATATTCTTCCGGATGCGTCTCCCGATACTTCGCTTCAAACGAGTCAGACAGCTTTGTAAACAGCCCTTTACGTTCCACCTGCAGGATCGGCTGACTGCAAAGCGTATTGCGCATCATCTTGCGCATAAAGCGATACAGAAGCGCCAGCGACACAAAGGTAAAGGCTACACCTCCTGCGAGGAAGCCCACCCCGTAATACTTCACGTCCATCAGGGACGTAATATACGTACCCACATTGGCTACCATGGCAAAGCAGGCACCGCTGTAGAGTGCCCCTTTGTTGTCCGCAAAATACAGCTGAATCAGCATGACGCAATTGCCCGCCGCATAGAAGGCATAGCCCACGCACATGATGCGGTAGATGCCCAGCATATCCTCCGTCATACCCAGGGGCAGCGCCGGTAGCAGAAGCGTTCCTCCGACGATAAAGATGACCGTGGTAAAGAACTGTTTGGTAAAGGTGTAGGTCAGCTCCTGCACCAGCGTCTCCCGCATCTCCCGTTCCGCCTGTTCGATGTCGCGAAGGGAACCCTCGTGATTGTACAGAGCAAAATAGTTCTTGTACTTCGGGTAGAAATTCACCTCCACCGAGGTCACAAAGCTGATGGTGGTGATCAAAATGGAGAAAAATGCCAGTAATGCGGAGATGTCATAGATCGGTGCCTCACGCAGGACGCCGGAGATCTGATGTCCCACCGGGGAATACCACATGATCAGGATATGTCCGAACAGTCCCAGCGCCATGGTAAGGCCCAGGGCCATCAGCTCTTTGTACTGATCCAGTGCCCGCAGGAAATAGAGTGCGCTTCCTTTCCCGAGAGGGAAAAATCTGGTCAGTGTCCGGTTATACCAGACCGCCATAATCCCGTATGCGGCCGCCACCGTCGTCAGCATGCAGTGGATCACATGAAGCTTTAAAACCACCAGACCGATGTGGCATCCGCCCAGTGCGATCACCACAGCGAAAAAGAAAGCCAGCAGGATCCCGCGGTAATCCTTCACGGCAGTCAGGAAATTGATCTGGTTCCAGACCAGTACCAGCTCTCCATAGAGGATGACGCAGATGATGATCCCGTAGAGATCCTCCCCCGTAAAGCAGAGGAAAATGCCGTATATCACAGCGCCGATCGCGATCAGCAGGCTGCTTCCGCCATAGAAGGAAGGCATCACCCGCTTCAAGCGGTTCTCATAGATCCGGTCCGCAGTGAACCTGGTCAGGGGCATGGACAGCAGATCCGTGATCAGGAGAGAAAATAGCAGTGTCACGGTGATCAGTCCGTTGACCACGCGCATATCCTCATCGGGCGCCTGAATGATCCCGCCCAGGATGCGGATCCCCAAAAGCAGTCCGATCCCCAGCAGCATCGGGCCCGTCGTGACGATACCTGCGTATCCGTAGGCTTTCACCATCGAAAACAGACCCTTTTTTTCGAACATCTTCTTTAATTCAAATCCGATTCCGGCCATTTTCTAATCCTCTTTTTTCCCGTTGGGAAGAAGTCTCTCGTACAGATCCAGATACATCTTCATGCTGCGCTCATGGGTATAATATGCTTTTGCCCGCGCTCTTCCGCTCTCAGCCATCTCACGGCAAAGCTCCTTCTGCCCACAGAGCATGCGCATCGCACCTGCCAGTAGGTCCTTATTCATGGGCGGAACGATAATGCCGGCGGGTCCGAACTCATCCGTCCCCTCCACCAGCTCTCTGCAGCATCCCACATCGGTCGCCACCACAGGACGCCCTGCGGCAAAGGACTCGAGAACCGACAGCGGCTGACCCTCGGAGATACTGGTCAGGATGGTAAAGTCGATCTTCTTCAGGTATTCCATGACATTGACGATACCGGTAAAGAGGATGTCCTTCACGCCCAACTGTTCGATCAGCTGATGGCATTCCGCATCGTATTCCCGGTCATCCACATCGCCCATGATGTGCAGTCTCGCATTCGGAACCGAGGACTTGAGCTCGGAGAAGGCATAGATCATGGTCTTGATATCCTTGATCCTGGCGATACGGACCACCGCGCCGATATCGACGAATCCGTCCGGCTTTTTGGGCTCGATCTTGCAGAAATTCTCATAATGGATTCCGTTGGGGATCACGCAGAGCTTCTCAGGATCGGCGCCCAGCTCCGCCTGGATGGTGTTTGCTCGCTGAAACAGTGCGGTAACCACATCCGCATGATGGTACGCACAGCGGGAAAAGATATAGAACAGATCAATCCATTGCTGGCGGAAGACGGGAAGCACCCACTCCGCACGAAGGAGCTCTTCCTCCCGCTCACGGGTATAGATACCATGCTCTGTCACGACATAAGGATTCCCGGTCTTCCATTTTGCAAGGCTTCCAAGGAGTCCGCTGTATCCGGTAGCCGTCGCATGATACAAATCCGCATAGGGCACCTCCTGCGACAGAAGGTGCATCTCCGGAAGCATCATGGAGCGAACGCTGTAGAAATAATCCGAGAAAGAGATGTAGGGATATTTCGTCCGGCAGTTCTCGATGATCATATTCAGAAAGCTCTCGCTCATCAAAAGTCCTACCGGATCTACTTTCCGGTTCTGGAAGAGATCAAAAAGGATATCCCAGTCCAGATCCTCGGAACGGAACAGCTTTGTAAGAGCCTCCTCCTGCTGCGGATCCAGACGGACCTTCTTCTTTCTGCGGCTGGGAAGCGGCTCCTTCAGGGCACTGTCCAGAAAGACTTCATGTACTTCCTTCACATTCTCCGGAAGCTCGTATTTGAACTTTCCCTTGTCCTCCTCTTTCGCACCGATACACCAGAGCACAAATTCCGTATCCGGCATGCCTTTGATATAATTGTGGGTCCAGCTGGAAACTCCACCGTGTACGTAGGGGTAGCTCCCCTCAAGGATCATACAGATTCTCACGATCTTACTCTCCTGTCATCGTTCTTCCTGAAAGGACGTTAAGCAAAGCCTGAAAGCTTTACCGGTATCTGATCTCGATGTGCTCCTGCGTGGCGCATACCAGATACAGGCCGTTTGCCACCTGTTCCAGGGAGCAACCGACCGTCTCTCCGGGTTCCCTGTCTCTCATGCGCAGCAGGAACCACGCTTCGCCTGTAAAGCCCCCCAGATCCGCGCTGACGGACGATTCATCCGATGACCTTTTCAGGGAAATGTGATCATAGATCTGAACCGCATTGGCCATCTCACTGGCCGTCTGCTCCCGGATGGCAGCAGCATCGGTGGTGATCCAGTCCAGATACGATTCAAACCACTCTGACATTTTTGCCCATCCCTGATCTGCATACCGATCTACATCCAGCGTATCGTCCGGATGAAAGAAATGGGACTGCACGAAATGAAAATTCAGTTCCGACATGGCCATCAGACTGTCATATTCATTGATGTAGGTACCGTAGACGATCCTGGGCATCTCGATGATCCCGTCTTCTGCCACGCCGAATTCCTGCTCATACTCTGTTGCCTGACCGTGCGCGTTCGCATGCGTCACATAGAAGCTGGCGATGGCACGTATCTCCGGAACTGCCTCCTTTAGGGCTTCCCGCCCGGTTTCGGAAAAAATATTGGAGGGCGGAACATAAACCGCAAATTCCGTATTCGGGAAAACCGTATGAGAGAATCTGGACAGTTCCTTCAGGCTGCTTTCCATCTCTTCCACGGAAGGCCACATGACGTAGGATCCGATCCGCTTTTCGTCATCCTTTCCCTGCAGGATCAGAGGCATATGATTATAGCCGTGGTACCCGAGCTCTCCGCGGTTGTTCAGAAGCATGTTCCCAAAGGCCTTAAACTGCGAAGTGGATTCGTTTTTCGGGAAGGGCCCGTTCACCAGGTCGTTGTAGTCCTCGATGATCACACCGGTATGACGGATGCCGTACTTTTCTTCCCAGTTCAGGATGGTTGCCCACCATACGTTGGAATAAAAGCTGGCGATATCGATCCCGTAATCTCTACGGATAAATTCTCCATCCCCTTCCGGAACGGGAGACGGAAAGTCATCGAGATAATACACGGAGGAATTGATCACCGGGTAAAGGGTGGCTTCTTCCATGAGGCTGTATGCCAGGGACAGGAAGCCCCGCATATACTTGTCCCCCATTGCCATGTTCGTTACGACAATATGTCCCTCTCCGTAAGGAACATGCCATAATAACGGAACCGCTCCGTCCTCGGAAGACAGATATACCTCGCAGGCTTCGCTGATCTGTGCCTTGAGGGAAATATCCATTTTTTCGGCAGGGTCCGCAATCAATTCGTACAGCGGTTTTGAGGTACTGCCGACCATCCTATGATCCAGGACACGGACGCCGGAGATTCCCGCAAATTCATTGAATCCGCCCTCCACGCCCAGCTGCTGACTGATCATGTGAAGCGTCGGCCCGGGTTCCGGCGTGATGGTATTCATCAGGCTTCCGCCGTCTCTGACCCAGTAGATGATATCACGAACGGAATCTCCCAGGACTTCCCAATCCGGGAAGCTGATGATCAGGTGATCATAGGAATCCAGCTGCTGCGCAAAGGAAAACTCTCCGGCTTCAAATACGTCGTAGTTCACCTTCATGGACTGCAGAACATTGGTCATCTGCTCCGTGATCACTTTCCCGGCGCTCTGGGCATGATCCACCAGAAGCAGGCAGCGGATGTCGTCTTCCACCGGCTCAGTGTAGGTGTAATCCTGCACCACGCCCGGTGTAAAGCCTTCCAGCTGGATCCCGTTTCGTTCCAGCATGACCACGATACCGATCAGGACCAGGGCGATCAGCGGCAGCAGAATACGGAACACCATTCGATTCTTTTTATTTGGACGATATCTATCCTCGATTCCAGAATTCAAACCATTGCCTTTCTTCCGCATGCAGATAGATCCCGCTCTCCTTCAGGCGCTTCAGGACCCCGGGGATACGCTCTCCCTGCAAAGTGACCTGCAGATAGTCCACATAGATCCGGTACAGCCCAAACTCTTCCGGCCAGCGCTGCATGGCAGATTCGATCTCCTTCTCCAGTCCGTCCGTCTCCTTCAGGGCGATCCTGCACTCCAGGTATTCCAGAACGTACGCCTTGTAATCGGGATAGAGTTCCATCAGTTCCGTCAGTACGGTCTTCAGCTTCTGCCGGTAAATGTTCAGAACATTGCCGGTGATCAGTGTCGAGTCAATGTACTGTTTCAGGGCACGGCGGTAACCGCGCTTGGCCGAAGTGCTCTCCGGGAGCATCCGGTACGCTTCCTCCGCTTCACTGATCTGCTTCTCGTATCTGCCCTGGATGGACATCATGCTGGTGGTCGCGTAATGGCTGACCTCGGTGTCATCCGTGGCACTGGCACTCTTCAGCAGGCCGATATTTTCCTCCGGATTCTTCTGCAGGATATCGATCATCAGCTTCCGCCTTGTCTGCGCATCGTTGACAACGAGCGCCTCCTCCAGCGGAACCGTGATGTCCTGATCTCTGGAATCGTTGTGATCGATGCGCTTATAGCGGATCTCATCGATGGTCATCTTCTCCAGACCGATCTCTTTGGTTGCGGATTTCTGCTTCTTCTCGACATAGATCTGATCGACCAGGATCAGGATCCCCACGATCGGAAGAAACAGGACAAGCGTATAAAGTCTCGCATGCACCTGGATCCGTTTCGTCGCCATCAAGATACCGGTGACGATACAGATCAGGGCATGTATCAGTAAAAAGATCATCATGTTTTTTACTCCGTTACCTTCTCATAGCTGACGCCGGACTTCGACAAACGCTCGGATACTTTTCCGAATGCCGCTTCATCGAGTTGGCTCAGAAGCAGATACACCTCTCCGTCCCTGCCGCGTCCCAGGATATCATTGCTGCGGACACAGCTGGAAACCGCGTTGGAAAGCTCGGTCAGAGACTTCTTATCCTGCACGATCCTGAGCAGTACAAAATCAAGCAGATTTTTGTTTCTCATCTCCCGGCGGGTCTCCAGGATCGGCGCAAAATACTCCTCCTTCAGCACCAGCGTATCTCCTTCGGTCTCATCGTTGCGCTCCTGTGCTTCCGTTGCGCGCACGAAGGAATCGGAGATCAGGTTGGATATGATATTCAGTTTGTTCAGGAACTCCATATTCTGCTGCTTTAACGTTGCTTCCTCGATCATGATGATACCGAGGAGCTCGTTGTTTCTGTGGATCGGCGCCGCATAGGAAGGATATCCTTCCTTTACCTCCCGGTTGACAAAGGTCTGATTGTCGCGCAGAGCCTTATGCATCTCGGGATATTTATCGAGATCCAGCGACTTGGTCAGATGCTCCGAGATGGCGTTGGAGGCTACCATCAGGCGGGCGAAGGGTCTGCCGCCCTGCACGGTGTAGACAGCCACCGTATTGTTCTCCAGGATCTCCTCCAGCACGTTGATGGATTCATAGAATACCTTGTCCGGAAGCACGGAATCCAGCCTGGTCACAACCGAATAGATCTTGCCGAAGCTGTCGCGGTATCCGATGATCTGGCTGTTAAATTCCTCCTTGCCGGAGAGGACTTCATCATAGAGACCTGTGAGGAAGGTGTATTTTTCCTCCAGGATGTCATGCTCCTCCTTCACATAGATGACATCATCGTCATGCTTGTCCTTCGTATATCCGGTGATGGTACCGAGGATGAAGAAGGTGGCGAAGGGGATCCAGTTCTGGATGTTGAAAAAGAGGATCTGCCATTGGGTGATAACCGCATTTTCCACGAGGAATCCGATACAAGCCAGGATTGCGGTAACGACGCCGGGGACCAGGCCGTTGATCGTACCCATGAGAAGGATCGCGATCAACCGGAAATCAAAGAAATCCAGGAAAATATTATTGGCGGTCAGCCGGTTACAGAATTCCGCAAGCAGGCATACGATGATCACCTCCAGCACCACGCGGATCCGCTCCCGCAGCTGCCTGCGGTTCTTACGTCTCGTATAGGAGCGGCCCTTACGCAGGCTTTCCTGCGCCGCAGCATCGAGCATGGCCGGCAGATCCTTCACGAGCTGATGCGTCGGGAACCATCCGTATTCCTTGCGGGCAGTCTCATCTCCGTTTGCCACGGGGATGGCCGTCACGCTGTCATGGAACCGGACCTTATTGTCCTTACCGCGGACCAGAAGCTCGAATACTTCCTTGAAGGCATGATGATTCTGCCCATCCAGATGCATCTCGCTGAAGAGATCCTCCATGGGATCGTCCAGGATCCGGCTCAGAAGCTCTGCCAGGTCCTCATCGTTCAGATAATCGGTCACATCCTCCGCCGCTCCGCGGAAGGAGAGACTCTCTCCGGAGACCGCCTTGTCGATCAGGTACCAGACTCTGCAGCCGGAGCGCTCGGTTCCGTAGATAAAAGGAACATGCAGGATCGTGATCCGCATCTCGTATTTTTCCGTGAAGGTTTTGCACAGCTCCTCGCAGGCCTTCAACAGTACCTGACGGCTGGGCGTGCCATCCATGACGGAAACGTCATAGTACTCGTAGTCATTGGTCGCAACATAGATGAAATGCTTCACACTGCTGCGGCGGGCCTGATACAGGTTGCTTTCCAGGTCTTCCAGCTCATCGAAGACCTTCACCGCACCATCCAGCGCATGAGAGAAAAAGACGACCGCCTCCGGCCGGAAGGCTGCGTATACCGCGACCTCTTCCTCTTCTCCTCCCGCCGGGTAGGTGGAAATATTTTTTCCGCCGATGCCGGGAGCCATATGCTCCTTCGACAGGATGCATTTGTAATCCTGGGACAGCCGTTCGGTGAATTTTCTGGACAACAGATCCGTGTTACCGGTCAAAAGTACATTCATGGGGCCTCCTGATTCCTTGTAACAATCTCTATGACGATTTGATAAGAAAAACACACATTTTTAGATTATAGCACACTCATCCCAATATGGTTATAGGCTATTTATACATATTTCGTTTTTCTTGCCGATACACACAAAAACAAAGGCACACCCGCGAAGAGTGTGCCTTTGATTCGAAAAATTGCGCATATTTATGCAGGTACTACAGGAAAAAACTTAATCCTCCACAGAATTCTCCGCGACCTTGGCTGCTCTTGCGGCAACCTCCTTCTCCTGAACGTCGCTGGGCGCCTGCTCGTAACGGGCGAACTCATAGGAATACTCTCCCATACCGCCGGTCATGGACCGGAGCACGGTGCAGTAGCCGAACAGTGCACTCTCGGGCACTTCCGCGTCGATCTGGGTCTTGCCGCCGCCCACGGGATTCATTCCCAGGACTCTGCCGCGGCGCTTGTTCAGATCACCCATGACATCACCGGTATTGGCATCGGGGACGACGACCTTCAGGCTCTCGATGGGCTCGAGAAGCACGGGGCCGGCCTTCATGATGCCGTCACGGAATGCCATCTTGGCAGCCGTCTTGAACGCCATCTCGGAGGAATCTACCGGGTGATAGGATCCATCATAGAGGACAGCCTTCACGCCCACAACGGGGTATGCTGCCAGAGGTCCTCTGCCCACGCTCTCCTGGATACCCTTCTCCACTGCGGGGAAGAAGTTCTTGGGAACGGCGCCGCCCACGACTTCCTGCTCGAAGACGTAAGGAACGTTGGGATCGTCTGCAGGGGAGAAGCGCATTTTTACATGACCGTACTGGCCGTGGCCGCCGGTCTGTTTCTTATACTTGCTGTCCACATCGGAGGTCTTGCGGATGGTCTCGCGGTAAGCCACCTTAGGCTGGCTCAGCTCGATCTCTACCTTGTACTCGTTCAGCAGGCGGCTGACGATGATCTCCAGATGCTGATCGCCCATGCCGTAGAGCAGGGTTTGACGGTTCTCGGCGTCGTTGACGGCCTTCATGGTCAGATCCTCGTGGCCGATCTTCTGCAGCGCCTGGGAGATCTTGTCCACGTCGCCCTTGTTCTTCGGCTTATAGCGCATGAAGGTGTAAGGCGTGGAGATGTCAAACTTACCGAACTTGATGGGCATTGCCTTGGTGGACAGGGAGTTGCCGGTGCGGGCTGCGGTGAGCTTTGCCAGAGCGCCGATGTCGCCTGCGTGAAGCTCGGGAACCTCGATGGGCTTGTTGCCCTGGAGGATATACAGACGGCCGATCTTTTCCTCGATGTCCTTATCGATGTTGTAGATCACATCGTCGGTCTTCAGCACGCCGGAATTTACCTTGATGAGGCTGTACTTGCCGATGAAGGGATCCACGATAGTCTTCCAGATGTAAGCGGATTTTGCCTTGGAGAAATCGTAGTCGCAATTGTAGATCTCGCTGGTCTTCATATTGATGCCGGCCACGGTACGGTTCTCGGGGCTGGGGAAGTACTTGATCACATCATCCAGCAGTGCGTAAGCGCCCTGGCAGGTGATGGAGGAACCCATGGTCACGGGAACGATGCTGCAGTCCAGCACGCTGGTGCGGATGGCTGCACGGATCTCGGCGTCGGAGAAGGTCTCGCCACCAAAGTAGCGCTCCATCATCTCCTCGCTGGTCTCAGCGACCGCTTCCATCAGAGTCTCTCTGTACTGCTCCAGATAAGGCTTGTTGTAATCGGGAATATCGCAGGAAACCACTTCCTTGCCCTGCCAGCGGTTTCCGGACTCGGCGATGACATTGACGTAACCTACCAGCTTCTCCTGCTCACGGATGGGAAGATGGAAAGGAGCGATCTTCTTGCCGTACAGAGCAACCAGATCCTCCACGACCTGACGGTAGGAAGCGTTGTCCACGTCCATGTTGGAAACGTAGATGATACGGGGCAGTTTGTACTTCTCGCACAGATCCCATGCCTTTCTGGTACCGACCTCGATACCGGAACGGCCGTTGACTACGATGATGGCTGCGCCGGCTGCGGAAACGGCTTCCTCAACCTCGCCCACGAAGTCGAAATATCCGGGAGTATCGAAGAAGTTGATCTTGTGATCCTCCCACTCCACCGGAAGAACGGCAGTGCTGATGGAAAATCCGCGACGGATCTCTTCCTTGCCGTAATCGGTGACGGTGTTGCCGTCCGCTACGGTGCCCATGCGACTGGTCAGACCGGACAGGTATGCAAAACTCTCCGCGAGAGTGGTCTTGCCGCTGCCGCCATGCCCCAGAAGTACTACATTACGGATCTTGTCGGTGGTATAAACCTTCATGTGTCAAACCTCCAATAATAGATTTCGTGCGGCCCTTTCGGAAAATTGTCAAATTTGCACAAAATTTTCCAAAAATTCGTCTGCACATAGTCATATTGTACTAGGAATTCGAGTAAAGCGCAAGGAAGTTATTGTGTTTTTTCACAGAGGGAAAATTGAGCGAAAAATAGGCCAAATCCGAAATAAATCTTGTTTACAGGCGGTCAAAATGGTATAATTTCAGAAATTGGACCTATATCATTTTTACTAAAGCGAGGGTAAAACGATATGGAAGAAAGAAGACATGCGCAACGGACGAGCCTGGATTCCAAGCTGGTGATCAAGCGTCTCGATGGGAATACCTCCGAGGAGCTGAGCATCGAGATCACCGACGTTTCCAAGAGCGGCGTGGGATTCACCTGCCCGAATGCTCTGGAGATCGGTGCAGTATACGAGTCCTTCCTGACCATCTGGACGAAGGAAGTGATCCATGCGTTTCTGCAGATCGTCCGCATTGAGCTGAAAGGGGATATGTATTTCTACGGAGCACACTTTGTAGGCATGCCCGAGATGGATGCAGCGCGCATCGCCACTTATCAGACCGTCACGGAAGAGACGCATTGATGGGCTCTTCTGCCGGAAAAAAGGTACGCGTAACAAAACAGGGAAAGAAGGTTGCTATCACGGTAGTGAGCGCAATTCTCCTTTCCCTTCTTTATGTGCTGATCTTCTCTTTCTCGGAGCAGGACGGGGAGACCTCCTCCTCCTTAAGCATGACGATCTCTCGGAAATGTGCGGAGATCCTGGAAGCTCTTCAGCGGGAACATTGGACGGACGCTTACCGCGAAAGCTTAGCGTTGTATTTCGAGCACCCCATCCGGAAGCTGGCGCACTTTTGCGAATATGCCTGTATGGGGGTGCTGATCTTCGGGATCTGGAGTCCGCACAAGGCTCTACGGCCCTTCCCGAAGAAGTGGTTCCGGATCGAGGTGCTGTGGCTCTTCCTCAGCGCCGCTGCAGACGAGATCCATCAATTGTTCATTCCCGGCCGCAGCGGGCAATTCGCGGACGTTCTACTCGATACCGCCGGTGGTGTAACAGGATTTTTTGTGATTTATTTGATTGTTCTATGTATTACCAGGGATAAGAAGAACAGAAAAAGAAAGCGCAACAGTCACAGGCCCGGTTCAGACAGATACCCGGCGGGCGAGCTCGATCACTAACCTCGCCGCTGCTCATGCCAACCCGAGCCTTGCAGGGCTGAACTCGCTGCGCTCAAACACACGCCCTGCTGCGGCTGCGCATTTCGCACCGCTCGCTAAGTGACGACTCGCAGTTGACCGCCTAGGGTATCTGTCTGCCCGAGCCTTCACAAATCCGCATCATTCAGCGTTTGTATCCACTCACTTTTTCGTGAATGCCTTCTTCATAATCTACTCTGATCGAAGATTATCTCACTCACATAAAAAGACCCGCCGGGTATCTGTTTGCGGCGGGCCTTTTTGTTTCCTTTATCCGTGTGTTGTATATGCCTTTGCATTTAAGACTTCGCGAGCTTTATTGAGCCCCTCTTCGTCCTCAAATTCAACACTCAGATCACCGCCCAAATACTCGCGGTTGTGGAGGATCCCGATGTTCTTAATGGAGATACCGTTGAGGGCAAGGATGGTTGCGATAGCAGCAAGGGCGCCCGGCTCATCGGCGATGTCGATGGTGAGAGCATAGCGCACCTTGATGGGTCCGGAGCTGGCGGAGACAAAAGAGTCCCGGTAGACTCTGGCGTGATCAAAGAGATCATAGAGCTCCGTATCTTCCCGATCTGCGATCTGGGTCCGGATCTCCTGCAGACTGCCGATGTAGGAATCCAACAGGCCCAGGATGTTTTCCCCGTTGGTGAGACAGATCTGTTGCCACATCACGGGGGAGGAAGAAGCAATACGGGTAATGTCCTTAAAGCCGCCCGCAGCCACCAGCTTCATAAGTCCGTCCTCATCGTCGGAAGACTTCACCAGATTCACCAGGGAGGCCGCAATCACATGAGGCAGATGGCTCACACCCGCAACGATATAATCATGCTTCTCGCTGCTCATTTCCAGAGGAATGGCGCCCAACAGCAGGATCAGCTCCCGCATTTTTACCACGCGCTCCTTGGGGCATTCAGGCTCCGGAGTCATAATGTAATATGCATTCTGCAGGAGCTTGCTCTTGGATGCTGCGTAACCGATGCGCTCGGAACCTGCCATGGGGTGTCCGCCGATGAAATTGCTCTGCAGTCCTGCTTCCGTCACGGCCTTGTGGATGGGTTCCTTCACGCTGCCCACATCCGTCAGAATGGCATCCTCGCGAATGCAGCCCTTCAGCGCCAGCAGATTCTCATCATTTTTCTGCACAGGAGCACAGAGGAAGATCATGTCGCAATCTGCGAAATAATGCCCGATCTCCGGCGCAGCCGCCTGGATGACCCCTTCCTGCAATGCAGCCTCGGTGGCTTCCCTGCGGATGTCATATGCGCAGATCCAGGCGTCCTCCACCTGTTCGTGAATGGCCTTGGCAATGGAGCCTCCGATGAGTCCCAGGCCGATAAATCCGAATTTGTTCAAAATAGCTTTCTCCCGCCGGATTCCCGGCATTCCCCTAATCTGTCGTCAAGCCAAATCTGACGCTTGTATCATTTTTTATCAAAATCTGCGATAAAGCAGGCATCACCGAAGGAGAAGAAACGGTATCTCTCACGCACTGCCTCTTCATAAGCGGCAAGAACGTTCTCTCTGCCTGCGAAGGCGGAAACCAGCATGATCAGCGTGGATTCCGGCAGATGGAAATTGGTGATGAGTCCGTCCAGCACCTTAAAACGGTAGCCGGGATAAATAAAGATCTCGGTGTCCGCGGAGCCTGCCTGAACGATGCCGTTCTCATCCGCAGCGCTCTCCAGAGTCCTGCAGCTGGTGGTGCCCACGCAGATGATGCGTCCGCCCGCAGCCTTGGTGGCATTGATCTCCGCAGCAGCTTCCGGTGTCACCTGATACCACTCGGAATGCATGTGGTGATCCGTGATCACATCCTCTTTCACGGGGCGGAAGGTGCCCAGTCCTACGTGGAGTGTCACATAGGTAAGTCCGATGCCCTGCGCTTCCAGCGCTTTCAGGAGCTCCGGGGTAAAATGCAACCCTGCGGTAGGTGCCGCAGCGGAGCCGTCGTAACGGGCATACACCGTCTGATAACGCTGCTTGTCCTGAAGCTTGTGAGTAATGTAAGGAGGCAGAGGCATTTCTCCCAGAGCATCCAGCACCTCTTCGAAGATGCCTTCGTAATGGAACTCGATGCGGCGGTTCCCGTCCTCCAGGACTTCCAGTACCGTGGCGGTAAGTCTTCCGTCACCGAACTCCAGGTTCTGGCCCGGGAGGCATTTCTTTCCCGGTTTTACCAGGGTCTCCCACACATCCTTTTCCAGCCTGCGGAGCAACAGCACTTCCACAGCGCCGCCGGTGCCGGCTCTCCTGCCGATGAGTCTGGCAGGAATGACACGGGTGTTGTTCAGTACCAGGCGATCGCCGGGACGAAGGAAGGATCCCAGATCCCGGAAGATCTCGTGCCGCACCGCACCCGTATTTTTATCCAAAAGCAAGAGCCTGCTGGAGGAACGATCCTCCAGCGGGTCCTGTGCGATGAGCTCCGGAGGGAGCTCATAAAAGTAGTCAGATTTACGTAAAGGTTCCATGCTTAAAGTTCTTTCTTTAGATCGTTACGCCCTTTGCGAAGGATACATAGCCGCGATAGGTCTCGTAGATGTCAGCCTTGCTGGTAGCCTCCCAGGGAGCGTGCATGTTCAGCACTGCGATACCCGCATCAATGACATTCATGCCGTACAGTGCCAGGATGTATGCGATGGTGCCGCCGCCACCCTGATCCACCTTGCCCAGCTCGGCGAACTGATAGTTGATCTCATCCGCATCCAGTACGCTGCGGATATGAGCGATATACTCTGCGTTTGCATCGTTGGAGCCGCTCTTTCCTCTGGAGCCGGTGTACTTGTTAAAGACCATACCTGCGCCCATATATGCTGCGTTCTTCTTCTCAAAGACGCCGTCATAGAGAGGATCGTAGCCGGCAGAGACATCGCTGGAAAGCATAGCACTGCGTGCCAGGGTTCTGCGAAGGTTCAGCTCGGAGAAGTCACCGGTGAGGTTCAGCAGTTCCGCCACAGCGTTTGCAAAGAACTGGGACTGCATACCGGTAGCGCCCACAGAACCGATTTCCTCCTTGTCCACCAGGATGCAGCAGACGGTACGGTCCAGGGACTTGGGCAGATCCAGCATTGCCTGCAGAGAGGTGAAAGCACAGACTCTGTCGTCCTGTCCGTAGCCCAGCACCAGGCTTCTGTCAAAGCCCGCATCTCTTGCCTTACCTGCGGGAACCACTTCGATCTCTGCAGAGAGGAAATCCTCCTCCTCGATGCCGTACTGTTTCTTCAGAATATCCAGAACGCCTGCCTTGACTGCGTCCTTGGTCTCTTCCTTCTCTTCCCCCTTCTTGCCCTTGGTGATCTGGATGGGGCGATGTCCAACGATGATGTCCAGCGCTTCGCCTTCCACCACCTTTGCTCCCTTCTTCTCCAGCTGGTCCTGAGACAGATGGATCAGCAGATCGGAGACGAAAAATACGGGATCATCCTCGTCCTCACCGATGCAGACCTCTGCGGTGGTGCCGTCCTTCTTGACGATGACGCCGTGGAGTGCCAGGGGCAGGGTCACCCACTGATACTTCTTGATGCCGCCGTAGTAGTGGGTATCCAGGTAAGCCATCTCTCCTGCTTCATACAGGGGATTGCACTTGATATCCATGCGGGGGCTGTCCAGGTGTGCGCCCAGAATGTTCATGCCCTCTGCCAGGGGCTTCTTGCCCATCTGGAAGAGCACAATGGACTTGTTCATCATGACGGAGTAAACCTTGTCGCCTGCCTTCACTTTTTTCCCTGCGGCAATGAGGCTCTCCAGTTCCTTGTAACCGGCTGCCTCGGCTGCGTTCACCACATAGTCAACGCACTCGCGCTCTGTCTTGCACTTGCTGATAAATTCCTTGTAGTTTTCGCAGACGGCGTCCAGCTTCTTCAGATCCGCTGCCTTGTACTTTTTCCAGGTATTGGTATGTTCCATGTTTTCCTCCTGTGCCCACAATTTTTCAGGCTGATATTTTATGATTCTTATGCAGAACTGTTGGGGGCAAATGAATTTTGCCCCCAACCTGTTTTACTGCTTAGGATCTGAGTTCGATGCCCAGGCTCTCCAGGCCGTTCAGGATCTTCTTCATGGCGCCGGTGATGTCCGCATCCTCCAGGGTACGGTCCTTGGCACGGAAGGTGAGCTTGTAGGCCATGGACTTGTAGCCGGTGAGGATCTGTGCGCCCTCGTAGACATCGAAGAGTTTGCACTCCTCCAGGATCTTGCCGCCACGCTGCTCGATGACTTCCTCGATCTGGCCTGCGGTAACGGTCTTGGGTACCACCATGGACAGATCTCTGGACACTGCAGGGAAACGGGCGATGCCTTCGTATCTGTGATCGAAGGAAGTGAAAGGAACCACTGCAGGCATATCCAGCACTGCAACATAAACCTTGTCACCGATGTCATAATTATCGCAGACCTGAGGATGAAGTTCACCCAGGAAACCGATCTTCTCACCCTTATAGGTGATGACGGCCTGTCTGCCGGGATGCAGGAAAGGAAGACTGCCGTCTGCAGTGTAGGTTCTCTTTTCGGAGAGGCCCACGCTGTCCAGGAACTCTTCCACCACACCCTTCATGGTGAAGAAATCACCGTCGCCGTAGAAGCCCAGCGTAAACTGCATCCGCTCATCGGGATAGTCGGTAACGGGTACGGACTTGGGAAGGTAGACATTGCCCAGCTCGTAGAGACGGACATTCGCATTCCGGCGGTTAAAGTTGGTAGCCAGACTGGTCAGGATACCGTTCAGGGAAACGGTACGCATGACGGAGAAATCCTCACCCAAAGGATTGGAAATGGTCACGGTCTGACGAAGCGGGCTGTCTGCAGGGATCAGCAGCTTATCGAACACCTTGGGGCTCTCGAAGGAGTACACATATGCCTGGGAGAAACCACAATACTCTGCGATGTCCCTTGCCTTTGCTTCCACGCGAAGCTTGTGAGGAAGGCCTCCCAGAGCGTTGCCCCCGGGAAGGGTGGTAGGGATCTTGTCATAGCCGAAGAATCTGGCAACTTCCTCAGCCAGGTCCGCCTGTCCCACCAGATCCTGGCGGAAGGAAGGAATGGTGAGGGTCCGAGCGGAAGCATCATACACCAGCTCCAACTTCTCGAAGATGGTGATCATATCCTCTTCGGAAATATCGGTACCCAACAGAGCGTTGTACTTGTCGGGGCGGAAAGGCAGGACTCTGAGATCTGCCAGAGGCTCCTTCACATCTACGATGCCGCCGACAACTTCGCCGCAGCCCAGCTCCTCGATGAGCTGGCAGGCGCGGTTGATGGCAACCTCTGCGTTTCTGGGATCCAGGCCCTTCTCAAAGATACCGGATGCATCGGTACGCAGGCCGGCACGCTTAGCGGATTTACGGATGTTGGAACCGATGAAGGTAGCTGCCTCGAAGAGGACGGTATCCACGTCGTCGGTGATCATGGAATTCTCACCGCCCATGATACCTGCCAGACCTACGGGCTTCTCGCCGTCGCAGATCATCAGCATGCCGCTGTCCAGCTTTCTGGTCTGACCATCCAAAGTGACAAACTCGTCACCATCATTCGCTCTCTTAACAATGATCTTCTTTCCTGCGATGGTAGACAGATCATAAGCGTGCATGGGCTGTCCCAGCTCCACCATCACGTAGTTGGTGATGTCCACCAGGTTGTTGATGGGACGGATGCCGCTGGCAGCCAGGCGTCTCTGCATCCACTTGGGAGAGGGAGCAATCTTTACATTTTTCACGACTCTCGCGGTATAACGAGGGCACAGGTCGGGATCCTTTACCTCCACGGAAATGTAGGAACCCGCATCCTCGTCATTTCCGGTCTCCTTGATGACGGGAGGTACAAAGGGAAGCTTGAAAGTAGCAGCAACCTCTCTGGCGATGCCCAGCAGGCTGTAGCAGTCCACACGGTTCGAAGTGATCTCATACTCAAAAATGGTATCGTGCATGCCCAGAAGCTCTACGGCATCGGCGCCCACCTCGGTATCCTCGGGGAAGACGTAAAGACCATCCTCGGGCTGCTCGGGATAG
Source organism: Lachnospiraceae bacterium (assembly GCA_016286555.1). GTDB lineage: Bacteria > Bacillota > Clostridia > Lachnospirales > Lachnospiraceae > AC2028. Next base: position 39,883 of record JAEETA010000020.1, read on the forward strand.
AAGTTCCGGTCACTGCCCAGCTCCTCGATGGAGCACATCATACCGGCACTGGGAACTCCACGAAGCTTGCCTGCCTTGATGGGGACCCCATTCTCGGGAAGGGGAGATCCGTCATGACCTCCTGCAACCTTACCTCCGTCCAGAACCACGGGAACCTTCATACCCACCTCTGCGTTGGGTGCGCCGGTAACGATCTGGATCACTTCGCTGCCGATATTTACCTGGCAGACCACCAGCTTGTCGGCATCGGGATGACGCTCGATGGATTCGATCTGACCCACCACGATCTTCTCCAGATTCTTATCTCTTCTCTCATACCCTTCCACCTTGGTACCGGTGAGGGTCATTGCATCCATATATTCCTGATCGGTGCACTTCAGATCCGGCACATATGCTTTGATCCATGATAATGCGGTATTCATAACGCTATTTTCCTCCTGTTGGATTCACTCTATGTTAATCATTTTTGCTTCGGATGGCTCGTTTCTTCGAAACTTTCGCCATCCGCCCAAAATTCGCAATCCGCTGTTTTTCTTTGAAAAACGCTACTTGCTCATTTTCGGCAGGGTCTCAAATTCACAACGCTCCGCTTGCAAGCAAGCGATCGTTGTGATCTTGATCCCCTCGCAACGTTAAAATTGTTTGAGGAACCGATAATCGTTCTCGTACAGGAGTCTCATATCATCGATCTCATACTTTAACAGCGCGATGCGCTCCAGACCTACGCCGAATGCAAAGCCGGTGTATTCCTCGGGATCGATGTGACACATCTCCAGCACATGGGGATGCACCATACCGCAGCCCAGAATCTCGATCCAGCCTTCGCCCTTGCAGAATCTGCAGCCCTTGCCGCCGCACTTAAAGCAGCTCACATCCATCTCGGCGCTGGGCTCGGTGAAGGGGAAGTGATGGGGACGGAACTTTACCTTGGTCTCCGCACCGAACATCTGCTGTGCAAAAGCAACCAGCGTACCCTTCAGATCCGCAAAGGTAATATTTTTATCAATGACCAGTCCCTCTACCTGATGGAAGGAAGGGGAATGGGTGGCATCCACTTCATCTGCGCGGAACACGCGTCCGGGAGAAATCATACGGATGGGAAGCTTACCCTTCTCCATCTCATGGACCTGAGCGCCGGAAGTCTGGGTTCTCAGCAGGATGTCGCCGTTGACATAGAAAGTATCCTGCTCATCCTTGGCGGGATGATCCGCAGGGATGTTCAGAGCTTCGAAATTGTAATAATCCTTCTCCACCTCGGGGCCTTCCACCACTTCATAGCCCATGCCGATGAAGACGCGCTCGATCTCTTCCAGGGCGATGGTATTGGGGTGACGATGGCCCAGCTGCATCTTCTGAGCGGGCAGGGTGACGTCAATGGTCTCAGCCTTCAGACGCTCGGCGCGCAGAGCGCTCTCCAGCGATTTCTTCGCCTCTTCCAGAACGTTCTCGATCTCGGCGCGGGTGTCGTTGACCATCTGACCGACCTTGGGACGATCCTCGGGAGCAACGTCCTTCATGGACTTCAGAATATTGGTGAGTTCTCCCTTTTTGCCCAGGATGGCAACGCGGATCTCGTTCAGCTTCTCGGGAGAAGTAGCCTCCTTGATCTGATCCATGGCTTGCTGCCGGATCGCATTTAATGCTTCTTTCATTTGACGTTTTCTCCATTCCCCGGGTCCGTCTCGGGCGCTGGGCCGGCTGCGGACGCGGATTTTTTCTTCTTTTTATTCGGATAAACCAGCACCAGATTGATGGGCCGGAAATATCGATTTAAATAGGCGCATACCAGGAAAAGGTACATACAGCCGTAGAGCCAGAGCATGGTGATCACCAGGGTGGTCATGCTGCCGTAGAGGGACAGATATTTCGACGTGCTCACGTAGAGGGAGAACACGTAGGAAAAAACAGTCCACATAATGGCTGCCAGCAGGGCTCCGGGAAGCTGCTCCCGGTATTTTAATTTTGCATTGGGCAAAAACCTGTAAAGCGCCGCAAACAGGAAGGTGAGCAGGAGCACCGAATACAGCGCCCTGGGCCGCATCACCGTATCGATCAGCGGTTGCACCACCGAAGGATTCACACTCTTCACCCGCTCCAGAAGCCTGTCGCCGAAGACCAGCACCACCAGGGACAGGATCAGTCCCGCCAGCAGGATAGTTGTATAAAAACAGCTCCAGAGGCGGATCACCAGCATATTTCGCTGCTCTTTCACATGATTGATCCGGTTTAACCCCTGGACCAGCGCCATCACGCCCTTTCCCGCAGACCACAGGGTCGCAAAAATGGAAATGGTGACGATGCCCGCAGAGGAATCGTACACCTGCCGGATGATGCTGTCCAGCACGCCGTCCATGGCGTCCGGGGACCATTCCAGCACCGCCTTCAGCAGGAAGTCCTCCGTAAGAGGTGTATAGGGGAGTATACCACAGATCAAAGCGATCATGGGAACAAACGAGAGTATGAGGAAAAATGAGGAACTGGCGGCGTAAGAAGGAATGTCCTTGCCCCGGATCCGCAAGGAAAAATTCCTGCAGATTTCGAATAGTTCTTTCTTCATAACTTCCACACACAGAAAAAAGGAGCGACTTTTCACCGCTCTTTTCTTCGCAATAACCTACCGGTTACGCCCTCGGCCGAACCTTTTGCCTTTTGACGCCTAGCCAAAGCCAGGTGGGTGACCGCAGCGATGGTTTTTGCATCCCCGACCTCAGGAAGGCGAGGCTCCGCAGCTGCCATGCGATATAGGAATCCCGTGAAAGGTAAATGTAGGTTCAAAAATTTCAAAAGGTAGGGCTCCGGGTTGCCTTTATTATATAAGATGTGTTTTTTTATAGCAACCTTTTTTCAAGGATATTCAGAAGTTTTTAGAAAATTCAGGCTTTATTCAGAATTCTTTTTTGTTGATAAAAAAAGTGGGAGAAACTTAACATTTTCGCTTTTCCTTTTTCGGTCTGTCGGGTATAATGATTGAGAATTGTTCAATATGGGGGGAAATTTTTATTTTTCCTCATCTTGGTCGAAAAAATTTAGAAAAGAGAGGACTAAGCATGGCAACAATCGATCTTTCCCAGTATGGCATCACAGATGTCAAAGAAATCATTTACAATCCTACCTACGAGCAGCTGTTCGAGGCAGAGATGGATCCTTCCCTGGAGGGATATGACAAGGGCGTGCTCACCGAGCTGGGCGCTGTCAATGTCATGACCGGTATCTACACCGGCCGTTCCCCCAAAGATAAGTTCATCGTCGATGATGCAAAGGCTCACGACACTGTATGGTGGACTTCCGAGGAGTATCCCAACGACAACCACCGCGCTTCCCAGGAAGCATGGGATGCCTGCAAGAAGCTGGCTCTGGATCAGCTCTCCGGCAAGAAGCTTTTCGTGGTAGACGGCTTCTGCGGTGCCAACAAGGACACCCGCATGGCAGTTCGTTTCATCATGGAGGTTGCTTGGCAGGCTCACTTCGTAACCAACATGTTCATCCGTCCCACCGAGGAAGAGAAGGCAAACTTCAAGCCTGATTTCATCGTTTACACCGCTTCCAAGGCAAAGGTTGAGAACTACAAGGAGCTGGGCCTCAATTCCGAGACCGCAGTACTCTTCAACGTTACCTCCCGCGAGCAGGTCATCCTGAACACCTGGTACGGCGGCGAGATGAAGAAGGGTATGTTCTCCATGCAGAACTACTTCCTGCCTCTGAACGGCATGGCTTCCATGCACTGCTCCGCTAATACCGATATGGAAGGTAAGCACACCGCTATCTTCTTCGGTCTGTCCGGAACCGGTAAGACCACCCTTTCCACCGATCCCAAGAGACTGCTCATCGGTGATGACGAGCACGGCTGGGACGACAACGGTGTCTTCAACCTGGAAGGCGGCTGCTACGCTAAGGTCATCAACCTGGACAAGGATTCCGAGCCCGACATCTACAATGCGATCCGCAGAAACGCTCTGCTGGAGAACGTTACCGTAGATGCGGAAGGCAAGATCGATTTCG
>JAEETA010000083.1 GCA_016286555.1 Lachnospiraceae bacterium
CATACTTGCTAGAGTATGAGCTCCCGCTAGGAGCTGCCTATGGAGATCTGATAGAGGGATTCTTGAGCATCCGGTGACGGATGCTCTTTTTCGTTAACCAAAAAGCTCTTTGCGATGAATTTCCAAGCGCTTACTGATATAATGGTGACATTAATGAGTAGGAAAGGCTTCCTGCGAAGCTTGGCAGAGCAGGCGAAGGATCATGAAATATAAAAAGAATTACAAAAAAACACAGCTCGCATGCTATCTGGGATTTGTAACGCAGGCGATCTGTGCAAATTATGTACCGTTGCTGTTCCTGACATTTCACAAGGTCTATGATATATCGTTTGGCAGGCTTGCGCTTATATCCTCAACCTTCTTTGTTACGCAGCTGATCGTTGATTTCTTATGTGCCGGGATCGTAGACAGACTGGGATACCGGGTATGCATCATCGCAGCAGAGATCACTTCGGGGCTGGGGCTTGCGGGATTGGCATTTCTACCGGATCTAGCTCCGGTACCGTTTTTCGGGATCCTTGCCTGTGTCATTATTTATGCGATCGGGAGCGGCCTGACGGAGGTGCTGGGCAGTCCGATCATAGAGGCGTGTCCGTTTGAAAACAAGGATTCCGTGATGAGTCTCTTGCATTCCTTTTACTGTTGGGGATGGGTTGCGGTGATCCTTTGTTCTACGCTTTTCTTTGCGGTCTTTGGCATAGAACGTTGGCGGATCATGGCACTGATCTGGTCCCTCATACCGTTTTACAACATCTATAATTTTGCAACCTGTCCGATCGAACCGCTTGTTGCGGACGGCCGGAGCATGACCATGCCGGAACTCTTCAAGACAAAAGCGTTCTGGATTTTTATCGTTCTGATGATCTGTGCCGGTTCCTCGGAGCTTGCGATGGGTCAGTGGGCCTCGGCTTTTGCCGAGTCGGCGCTGCATGTTTCCAAAACAGTCGGTGATCTGGCAGGACCCTGCGGCTTTGCGGTGTGTATGGGGATCAGCAGGCTGCTTTATGGCAAATTCGGTGAAAAAGTGGATCTGACCGTATTCATGATGGCTTCCGGAGGGATGTGTCTGGTCTGTTACTTGATCGCAGGACTCTCAGAGGCTCCGCTGGCGGGATTGATCGGTTGCGCCTTATGCGGATTTTCCGTAGGCATTATGTGGCCCGGATCCATCAGTATTTCATCCCGGATACTTCCCAAGGGTGGTACGGCCATGTTTGCGCTTCTGGCGCTGGCAGGAGACCTGGGCGGAGCCATAGGACCTGCGATCATAGGGAATGTATCGCAAAAGGCAGCCGATAATCTGCAGGCAGGAGTTTTGGCGGGGATAGGGTTTCCGGTAGTTTTGGTGATCTCGGTCCTGTATATCCGAAAAAAGTACAGATAGCTGATCCCGCAAATTCAAAGGATCTGGTTTTTACGCCCGGAGGTGCGCAGTTCTTCTGCGAAGGCCTCCGGGTTTTTCAGGTAGTAATCCTGATGGTATTCCTCTGCTTCGTAGAAGTTCCGGAAGGGCAGCAGGGCTACCTGGACCTTCCGTCCGGACTGTGCTTCGATCTGTGCGATCTTCTCCGCGGCCAGCTGACGCTCCTCTTCGGATGTGTAGAAGATGGCCAGGGTATAGGAGAACCCTTTATCGATGAACTGACCCTCCGCGTCATAGGGGTCCACATTGGCAAAGAAGATCTCCAGGAGTTTGTTGTATGACACGCGTGTCGGATCATAGACCAGCTTGATGGTCTCCCGGTGGCCGGTCTCCTGGTGCTTCACCTGCTCGTAGGTGGGGTTTTCTTCCGCTCCGCCTGCATAGCCGCAGATCACCTGATCCACGCCAAAGACCTTATAGATCGGCGTGACGCACCAGAAGCATCCGCCGGAAAAGTACGCTTCTTTCATCTCATTCCTTTCGATCTGCTTTGAAAACGGGCACTCCTTGCGGGGCGCCCGTTCGATGGTCTGATTTGACGTTTGCGTCAGAAATCGCAGTTTCTGGGTGTTCTGGGATAGGGGATGACGTCACGGATATTCTCCACGCCCGTCAGGTACATGATCAGGCGCTCGAAGCCCATGCCGAAGCCGCTGTGGATGCAGCCGCCGTATCTGCGGGTATCCAGGTACCAGTCGATGCCTTCCT
>JAEETA010000057.1 GCA_016286555.1 Lachnospiraceae bacterium
AAGGGCGCGAAGGTCCGGAGAATGGCTTTTGCCAATATGGGGCGGAACAAAAAGAAGACCGTGCTGGTCTTTGTTTCCCTGGCGCTGGCCATTGTGCTCCTGAACACGGTGTTCCTTTTTGTCGGCGGCTTTGACACCGAAAAATGGCTCGCCCAGACCGTTACTTTCGACTTCGTGGTGGGAAAGACCGATTACTTCAAGTTCAAAGGCGCCTTTTTCCCGGAAAACGGCCTGGCAGAAGAGGATATCGCATACATCCGGGAAAACACGCAGGCGAAAGCCTCCGGCATTGGCTATGACATCGGTTGTTACACCACCATGGTGGTGGATCAGGCAGCCTACCGGGAGTATGTTGCGCGCAGCATGGGGGGCGAGGATGCGCCCTGGAGCGAGAGCGGAGAGTATCTGGAGTATGCCATCGCGGAAGCCATGGACGAAGCGCTGATCGATAAACTCACGGACTATGAAGGAGACGTGAAGCTTCTGAACGATCCGGACGAGCGCTATGTTGCTTTTATCTGCTATGAGGATGAGTATGGGAATCTGATCCCCGATGCGGATGCGCCCAAGATCGGGGACAAGGCAGAGTTCGTCTTTTCCGGCACCATGCAGGACAGTAACGGCGAATATGTCTTCACGGAGCTGGGAAGATACGAGTACACCGTGGCAGCTTATGTGAAGGTACCGCAGGCCATCGGACCGAGAAGAGGGTCCTTTGGGGCCAATGTGATCTTCGGCTCCGCCTCCCTGGCCAAAGACATGGGAGAATGGATGGTCCCCATGTTCTATGCCTTTGATGCGGAGGACACCGCAGCGGAAAACGCAGTAGAGAGCTTCCTTTCCGCGTACTGCGGGGATCCTTCCTCCGAGTACATGTACGAGAGCAAAGCCGTAGAGCGGCAGGAATTTGACGAGACCAGAAACATGTTCCTGCTCCTGGGCGGCACCCTGTGCGGGATCATCGGCGTCGTAGGCGTGCTCAACTATTTCAACGCGGTGATGGCGGGGATCCTGGCCAGGAAAAATGAGATCGCCGTGCTCCAGGCCATCGGCATGACCGGGCGGCAGGTGAAGGAAATGCTCATGACGGAAGGACTGATCTACTCCGCAGGCTCCGGCCTCATCGCCCTGGCGCTATCCCTGGTCTTCGTCCCAGTGCTGAATGCGGCCGCGGCAAACATGTTCTGGTTCTATTCGAAGCACTTCACCGTAACCCCGATCCTGCTGATCCTCCCGGTGATGGCGCTTCTGGGGATCTGCATCCCGCTGATCTCCTACAAAAACCTTTCCGGTGCCAGCATCGTGGAACGGATCCGCGAAATCGGATAAATGAAAAATCCCCCTGCGTAAGGTATTGCTTGTTACGCTGCGTCATGTAATAGGATACATGGCGAAAGGAGGCGAAAAGCTATGTCAAAATATACAACGGGAGAGCTTGCAAAGCTTTGCGGCGTCACGGTCCGGACGGTACAGTACTATGATACCCGCGGCATTCTGATCCCCAGTGAACTCTCCGAAGGCGGAAGACGGCTCTATTCGGAAGACGATCTGAAGCGCATGAAGATCATCTGCTTTTTGCGTGAACTGGATCTTCCGATCGATGCGATCTCCCAGATCCTGAAAGAGGAGCATCCCGAGAAGGTGATCTCCTTGCTGATCGAACAGCAGGAGAAAGCCCTTTCGGAGGAGATCTCCGTCAAGGAGGCCACGCTGGAAAAGCTGCGTGAACTGAAAAACGGACTGAAAAGCCTGGCGGCATTTTCTCTCGAATCCATCGGTGACATAGCCGTAATTATGGAAAGCAAGAAAAATCTGAAACGCATGCGCGGGATGATGCTCCTGACCGGAATCCCGGTCTCGGCGCTACAATGGTTTTCCATCATTTTCTGGATCGTCAGAGGCATCTGGTGGCCGTTCATCTGTTGGGTACTGGTGGCAGCTGTCTGGGGTACCCTGTTCAGCAGGTACTATTTCGGCCATGTGAAATACATCTGTCCGGAATGCCACGAAGTATTCAAACCGACGTTAAAAGAGGCTTTTTGGGCCAATCATACGCCGACAGCCCGCAAACTGACCTGCACTTCCTGCGGTCATAAAGGCTTCTGCGTGGAGGTCTGGGGAGGTGACGATAAATGAGCGCATTTGAGAATATCGTCATCGGTAAAAGCAGCATTCCGTCGCTGATCATCACCGTCATTTTGATGATCGCGATTCCCGTTCTCTTTTTCCTCTACTGGCGCAACAGGTATAAACAACAGACAAGGATCAGCTGGCTCCTTGTCGGCGCGGTCGGTTTTCTCGTTTCCGTCCGCGTGCTGGAGCTGGGCGTACATTACTTTTGCATCATAGCGGATAATCCCGTTTCCCGGTTCATTAACGCAAACGCCGCTGCCTTTGTCCTGTACGGGATCACCATGGCAGGTGTTTTTGAGGAGTGCGGCCGGCATGTGATCCTGAAATACGTCATGAAAAAGAACCGCACCCGGGAAAATGCGGTCCTGTACGGGATCGGCCACGGCGGAATAGAGATCCTGGCGGTCCTCCTGCCTTCGATGATCACCTATCTGATGGTAGCGGTACTGTTTTCCCGGGGAGATACGGAAAACGCGCTCCGAACACTGAACATCACCGAAGAAACGGCCGCTGCAGTGCTTCCCTCCGTACAGGCAGCCGCGGCATTTGACTACGGGATGATGGCCATGAACGTCATCGAGCGCTTGTTTGCAATGCTGCTCCACATCGGACTCACAGTCATCGTATATTATGGTGTCGTAAACGCTAAGAAGATCTATCTGCCGATGGCAATCCTGCTGCATATGCTGATGGACACGTTCCCGGCGATATACCAGAGAGGTCTGGTGCCGCTGTGGGTCGTCGAGGTCTGGGTAGCCGCGTGGACGGTCGTAGTATTGTTCCTTGCGATGAAACTTTATGGGAAAATGAAACGGTAGATAGTAAACGAAATCCGGAAAACCTCAAAAAACGACTTGTTTACACCTCAGGACAATTGTTCTGGGGTGTTTTTTTGCAATTGCCACAGAATGGAAATAATAACTTGGCAAAATGGCAAGCACAATATATGGTATAAGTAGCAAGGAGGGAACGGATGAAAAAGATCGCACTGATCACGGACGGATGGCGAAGATATGTGACCTATGCCTGGGTGGCGGGGATCCTGCAGGGGGCCCGGGAGCTGGGCGCCGACATCTGCCTGTATACCTTCAACACCAACGGAAATCTCAGCCATGACGAAAAATTCAACGAGGGCGAGTACGCGCTCTATGAGCAGATCGATTACGACGACTTCGACGGCTTCATCTTTGACTGCAACAACATGGAGGATCCCGATGTCATCGCGGCCACGGTGGAACGGCTCCAGAAGGTGCATGTCCCCGTAGTGAGTATCGCGTACTATGTCGAGGGTTTTCATTACGTCGGTAATGACAATAAAAATCTGATCCGCGAGATGGTCCGGCATATGTATGAGGTTCACGGATGCCGGAAGATGATTTTTGCCGGAGGTCCGCAGTATCATTACGAGAATTTCCAGCGCTTTGAGGCTTTCTGTGAGACACTCGAGGAGCTGGGACTGCCGGTCTCGGAAGAAAGCTATATGTTCGGGGACTTTGACTTTGACACCGGTGTCCGGTATTTCTCGGAATGGATGGAAGCGGGCAAGGAGCTTCCCGATGTCTTTATCTGTGCCAATGACAATATCGCGGCGGGCATCTGCAAGGAAGCGATGCGGCTGGGATATGAGATCCCGAGGGATTTCCGGGTCACGGGCTTTGACAATCTGGACAAGGCGGCCTATTACAGGCCTCAGATCGCCAGCGTCAATCACAACCGCGGAACCTTAAGCAACCGTGCCTTTGAGGTGCTGTATGCCCTGATGAATGGGGAAGAGGTGGATCTGTACACCTATATGCACAGCGAGATCGTGCCTGCCGAGACCTGCGGCTGTCCCAATACCGGTCTCGTGGACTACAGGGATTATGCAAAGTGGCAGATCGACTACAGAGTCTATCTGGACCGCCACGAGGAGCATACCCTGGAGCTGGACAAGCGCTTTACGCAGTGCCGGAACATCGTCGGGCTGGTTGAAAGCTTTGCGGAGTATATCCGGAATCTCGACTGCGCCGGGATCTTCATCTGCGTGGATCAGGCGCTTCTGGATGCGGCGCCGGACAGCAGTTTTTCCGCGGACCACCTGGATATGGATTCCCTCGTGGTGGTGGCGGCAGAGGACCGGGGAAAGCGGCTGTATTCGGTCCGGAACTATCAGGATGTGAAAAAATACCTGGCATCCGCAGAGCACACCAGGGATTATATGTTCTTCCCCATCCATTTCCGCAACCGGAGAGTGGGGATGACCATCCTGCTGGAGCCGGATTTTCTCTATGATCAGTACCTGTTCTTTGATGTGCATCACACCTTCCTGAGCAGGCTGGAGGACCTTTTTGTCCGGACGCAGCTGGAGCATGCGGCGGACCGGATGAGAGGCCTGTATAACCGGGATGTGCTCACCGGTCTGTACAACCGGATCTCCTACAATGAGATGATTCGACCCAAGTTTGAGGTCTACGACCGGGAAGGGGTCATCTGTGCCGTATGTTTCTTTGACGTGGATCATTTTAAGTCCATCAACGATACCTACGGGCATGACTACGGGGATCAGGTGCTCCTGACCATCTCCGCGGCCATCCGGGCCTATAAACCCGGGGATTCCCACGCCTACCGGTTCGGCGGGGATGAATTTGTCGTCTTTATTCCGTATGCCACCGAAGAAAAGGTGGATCGCTTCATCCGCCGTGTGCAGGGCGGTCTGAGCGAGCGAAACATCGAGGTGAGCACCGGTGTGATCTATACGGAACCCGGCTCCTCCCGTACTCCGGAGGAATACCTGGTGATGGCGGACCGGCACATGTATGAGGTAAAGCGCGCCCGCCACAGCAAAGTCGGTGCAAAACCCATCGTCGGCAACCCCTTCGAAAAGCCGGGATTCTTAAAGGGAGTCGATGTCTCCAGCATCCCCGAGAAGGAGGATAAGGGGCTGATTTTCCGCGATCAGGATGGTACCGCAGGGGATCCCCTGGATCTTCTGACGCGGCACGGTGTGAATGCGGTGCGTCTGCGCATCTGGAACGAACCCTCCAGGGTGCCGGAAGCGGGAGGCTACTGCGACCTGGAACGGACCATTGGGATGGCGCGCAGGATCAAGGAAAGGGATCTGCATTTTCTGCTGGATTTCCATTATTCCGACTACTGGGCAGACCCCGGAAAGCAGAATAAACCCGCAGCCTGGGAGGGGCTTGGCTTTGACGCGCTGGTCCGGGCGGTATATGACTACACCCATCAGGTGCTGGTAGAACTTTCCAAAAACGACGCGCTTCCGGATATGGTACAGATCGGAAACGAAGTACGAAGCGGTATCCTCTTCCCTGACGGAGCCGTGCCCGATTACCTGTCCCTCGCCCGGCTCATCAATGCGGGCATCCGGGCCGTACGGGATATCTCGGAGAACATAGAGGTCATGATCCACCTGGATCAGGGCGGACGGTTCTTCTGCCTGCGGGACTGGTTTGATGCCATGTTTTCCGCGGGGATGGACCGGATCGACGCCATCGGGATCTCCTTCTACTCCTTCTGGCATGGGACCTTCCGGGATCTGAAGGACTCCATGACACAGCTCATAGACCGCTACAGACTGCCGGTCTATGTGGTGGAGACCGCCCATCCCTGGAGGCACTGCCCGCTGGAGCATGTGAATCCGGAGATGATGAAGATGGCAGGATTCCCTGCCGGGATCGAGGAACAGCAAAAATCTCTCTCGCTGGTGATGCAGATCGCCGCAGAGGTCTCCGGGGAGAGAAAGACGGGCGTCTATTACTGGGAACCCCTCTGCTTCCCGAATGAGGATCTGGGCAGCTGGGATGAAAATATGGGCATGATGGACACGGAAGGGCGATTCCTTCCCAGTTTTGATGCCTTCCGGGACTTTGATCCTGCGCATCCTTCCATCCCCGATCTGGATGCCTATATCGCCTCTCTGTACAGCAAAAAGGCAGAGGAAATTCCCCTTGCAGGGACCAATCTGATTCCGGTGGGGAATCCCGAGGATCCGTGTGCGGGGTGGTGGATCTGCAAGGACCCGGACAGTGTGGAGGTGACGGCAGAAGACGGAGAACTGGTCTTTTCCAGCCTTTCCAATTTCGAATTTGATGTCTTCAGGGATATCCGTATCGAGAAGTCGGGAAAATACCGGCTTTCCGTGGAATACCGCGGAACCAACACCACCGGAGTCCGGGTGACCCTGTATCTGAAGCGGATCACCTGCAACGAGGAGATCCTCTTTGAAAAGTCCATTTATCCTTCGGATATCGATTTTGTCCTTACCACGCTGGATGCGGAAGTGCAGGAGGCGGAAATCGCAAGGATCGGACTCCGGGTCGAAGCCCCGCCGGTCTATGGAAGGGTAAGAGACTTCCGACTGGTGGAGATGATGGATATCTAAAACATGCGATCACTTTTCTGAATCCCAAACCGGAGGAAAAAGCCATGAGAACCCTGTTTATCGGTAACAGTCACACCTACTACAACGATATGCCTGCGATCTTCCGCGACATCTGCGCAGAGCACGGCATCGACATGCAGGTCACCATGCTCACCAAGGGCGGCATGGGCCTGGACTACCATGCGGACAACGAGCAGACCCGCTTCAACATCCTCTACGGAGACTACGACTACATCATCCTCCAGCATGTGGCCCATCCCATGGGAGAATACGCCGTCATGGAGGCGGGGGCCGACCGCATCATGGAGTGGATCCGCCGGGCGAAAGCTACCCCCTGCTACTACATGACCTGGACCAAAGAGGGAGACGAGGCCTCCCAGCCCGAGATGAGCGCCCGTTACCGTCGCCTGGCGGAGCGGCACCACGCCCTCCTGGCCCCTGTGGGCGAAAAATGGTGGGAGCACATCCATCAGCACCCGGAGGTGGATCTCTTCTACGAGGACAGACGCCATGCCTCCCCGGCTGGCTCCCGCCTCATCGCCGAGACCATCTTTGAGGCGCTGGGAATCTAGAGGAGGGTATCGGCACCTGAAAAGATTGCCCCAAAAAGTGTGTCGCCATCCAAAAACCATCAAAATGATGGTTTAAATGGGCGATTCGGAAACCGAAAACATGAGATACGGAAGGAGAAACTATGGCAGACAAGGATCGTTTTGAAAAGGTGTATTACCAGGGCGTCGTCAACGTGATGGAGATCTGGGTGGACAGACAGACCGGCGTCAACTACCTGGTCCACATGGCCGGCAACGCCGGCGGCATCACTCCCCTGCTGGACAGAGACGGCCATCCCGTCATCAGCCCGATTACCAGTAGTGGGGAGTGAAAATAGAGCAAAATACTGTGATACTATGATTGAGCCTCCTTCGGGAGGCTCATTTTTTGAGGGAAAATAGGTGGATACATCCGGCGATACACTGGTATTGCTATATGCCTTTGATAAAAGCGGACAGCTTTTGCAAAAAGATTGATGAGGTAATAGAAATGATTTGGACACAAACTCCTCCTGGTGGAACATTTTCAAGTATTGAGGAATGTGAAGCATACAACGAAATGATAAAACAGTATGAAATTTCTGTTTATGACGATTTTGTTGCTGCCGGGCATGAATGGTGTTGGTGTCTGGTAGGGAATATTGTGGAATCTCATGAATATGGCGAGCACCATGAATTAAAGGAAGGCATTAAGCAGTTTTCAAAGGGAACCAAAGTATATCTTGCTCCAGGTCAATGGGGTGATGGTTATGAAAATATCGTGGTTATTGGGTGCCCTCGTCATAGGAAGACTTATATCGAAATTGTCATGAGGTCAAAGTACATCGAGAATTACCGTATGCAGAGAGTTTATAAACCTGCGGTTCTGAAAATAATGATTAATTCGAAGCATAGGTGGTGGGGTTATTCAAATGATGATCGGATAAGAATAATTGAATATCTCAAGAGAAGAAATCCTGAAGAAGCAGAAAAGCAAATGCGTTTGCTGGGGGAAGAAAAAATGATGAAAGTAACGAAAATCTGTGATGACATTTTTGATATCTGAAAGGAGAACTCGAATGGAACCGATTTATTTTACAAAAAAGAATTTGTTGAAACGCTTGGAACTGTTCTGTTATCGTCGAATCTTGTTATTGATCTCGTGCAGAAAGAATTAGTGTATCAGGCATATGAGTGGAATTGGAAGAAACTGCGCCGACCTATTCACAATGCGCAAAGATTATCTATAAACAGATTCTATGGTGAGACCTTTATATCTGTAGAGCGGGTCGCTACTAGATGGGTAAAGACGGGTAAGGCAGATCATGCGGTCAGAACTCAATTAGATTCCCTCTACAACCCTTGATAGTGGTATAATATCCCTGTATTTGTCGCTGATTTCATCCTTGCGAGGTACCATATGGAGACCATGTACTACATCGTCCACTCCTTTGAAGGGGATTACGTTTACTTAAAGCGAACCGATATCGAATCCGACGATCTGAAGCTGGTGGCCCGTGCCCTGCTCCCGCCCGAGATCGTGGAGGGGAGTCAGCTGAAGTACGAGATGATGAGCTATGAGATCATAGAGTAAAAAAGAGGGATACCACTATGAGCAAAAGCCCGCGGTGCTTATATGATAGTGAGATCAACACATTCCTAACCAGGGACAAAGAATCTATCTTTGGCATCCTCTGTGATAAGTACCACGGAGATGCCCTTACCACCACGAGAGAAGCATGGATCGGAGAGATCGAAATCCTCCAACGTCAGCTCCTCCCCTGGGCGGATAGCCATGCTCACATCATCTTCGAATATGACATCCCGAGACTGGGGAAGCGCATCGACGTCGTCCTCCTCCTGCAAGGGATTATCTTCTGCCTGGAATTCAAAGTAGGGGAATCCTCCATCCTGGAAAGTGACGTGGACCAGGTTCTGGACTATGCCCTTGATCTGAAAAACTTCCACAAATATAGCCAGGATCGCATCATCGCTCCCATCCTCATCGCAACAAAAATCACGAAGGAATCATCCCTTATTCAACCTTCCGTATATGACGATCGTGTCGTAAACCCTCTCGTAACAGGAGAGAGCGGCATCGCAAATCAGATTCAAAACGTCCTGGATCACTTCCCCGGAGAACCCGACATCGATTCTAACTGGATCATCAGCCCCTATGCCCCCACACCTACCATCATCGAGGCTGCCAGAACCCTCTATGAGAGCCACTCCGTGGATGACATCACCCGACATGAAGCGGATGAAGTGACCACGGATAGAACCATCGCCTACATCTTATCCGTTATCAAGAAGAGCAAGGAAAATGGAGAAAAAAGCATCTGCTTCGTCACCGGCGTCCCCGGCGCAGGGAAAACATTGGTAGGCTTGGATGTGGCAGTAAAGCAAACCTATCAAGGATCCGATCAGCCCGCCCTCGATGAAGGTGCCGTGTATCTCTCCGGAAATGGCCCTTTAGTAGCTGTCCTCAACGAAGCCCTGGCAAAGGACAACTTCTCCAAATGCAAGGCGCGAGGCGAGAGTAAGAAACTCTCCGATTCCAGACGTGAGGTTGGGAAGTTCATCCAGATTATCCATCGCTATCGCGATAACATGCTGGCGAAGATCAAGAATCCGGTAGAGAACGGCATCCTGGAAATCGATCCAGAGAAGGCTGTGAGAGTGCAGAGTTCCGGTTACGGTGAAGTGGAGCACGTGGCCATCTTCGACGAAGCCCAGAGGGCCTGGACACATAAGAGGATCGCCGACTATCTGAAGCGCGGCGGAACCTATGGAAATAAACTGAAGGTTCCCAACTTCCCCATGTCCGAAGCCTCCTTCCTCATCTGGTCTATGGATCAGAGAGAGGACTGGGCCACCATCGTCTGCCTCGTAGGAGGCGGTCAGGAAATCAACACTGGCGAGGCAGGGATTACGGAATGGATCCGCTCTCTCAACGAAACCTTCCGGCATTGGAAGGTATATATCTCGCCTCAACTCACAGAGCCTGAGTATGCAGAAGGCAGAGTGGATGAACTCCTGGCATGCAATGATCATGTGACCTATTCCGAGTGCCTGCACCTGGGCGTATCCCTCCGATCCTACAGAGCGGAGAAGCTGTTTGCATTCGTTCATGCACTTCTCGCCATCGATGGAAATGCAGCATCCATCTATGATGAGATCAAGGAAAAATACCCCATCGTCCTCACCAGAGATATGGAGAAGGCCCGTAGATGGCTGCATGAGCAGGTGAGAGGAACGGAGAGAACCGGAGTCCTCATCACAAAGGAATCCGCCAGATATAAGCCTCTGGGCGTGCACGTCCTCCAGAGCGGCGATGAAAATGCAGTGCATTGGTTCCTGGAGGATAAATCCGATACCAGATCCTCCAACTATCTCGAGGATGCCGCAACCGAGATCCAGGTCCAGGGACTGGAGCTGGACTATACCTGCCTGCTGTGGGATGCAGATCTCCGGTATGAGAATGGTGCATGGCATTACTACAGATTCAATGCCAATTCCTCCAAATGGGTAGA
>JAEETA010000058.1 GCA_016286555.1 Lachnospiraceae bacterium
ATCCGGACATCGATGCCGGTCTCCCGGATCTTGTCCTCGGAAAAATCCTCGCTGTCCGCCAGAAATCTGCGGCACATTTCCTCGTACTTCGGGGTCTCCTGCTTCCGCTCCCGGTTCAGGGCCCGCTGAAGTCTGTCTCCGTCGTCCACATCAATGAGGATGGAACGCACATTTTCCGCTCCGTAATATTCCCGGATCCCCCGGAACGCCACCAGCGTACCGGCGGTGATGAGATAGTCCCGCTCCTTCGGATCCACGGATTCCTCCGCCACCGTAAAGTAGCGCCAAAGGCCGTGCACGGTATTGTAAGCCCGCTCCTCGATGACCCGGCCCGCTTCCTGCAGCTGCCGATAGCGTTCCTCCGTCACAAAATGATATTCCACGCCTTCCCGCTCTCCTTTGCGGATGGGCCGGGTGGTGTAGGGGATGATGGGCGTTAAACTCAGTTCCCTGTTTTCCGTGAGTCTCTTATAGATGGTGTCCTTCCCGGTAGAGCTTTTCCCCAGGAGGCAAAAAATGGTTCCCATAGGTGTCTGTCCTCCGCTTTTATTGTACCACAACGGGAAGATAGATCCGCACTTTTCCGTTTGGATCTGCAGCGGTACGGATACCGTTTACTTCGGCACCGCCAAAAACACTCCGCCGGATCACCTCCTGATCCCGCTTTCGGATCCGCTCTCCGGGCAAAAGGATGGGAGTTCCGGGAGGATAGGGACAGACAAATTCTCCGCAGATCCTGCCTTCCGCTTCCTCGATGGAAATTTCCTCCGCTTTCGCATCCCAGGCCTGCCAAAGGGGCAGGATCACCTCCGGAAGAGCCGGCTCTCCGCACTCCTCCGCCAGGGCGTTTTCACAGGCATGGAAGATCCGGTCTGCGGGATCCTCCTGCCGATCATCGGCATACTGTGGGGTGTCCGGAAGGATCTTTCCTTCATTCTCGCCGCCCGCACTTAACGCCAGGCGCCTGTCAATGTCCAGAAGCGCATCCCCCAGCCTTGTAAAGGAAGCGGCATCGTCCGCCACCGTCATCATGGCCAGCACGTATTCCGGGGCGCTCATTTCCGTTTCGATCCGGTAATCCCTTCGCAGGATCTCTGAGAGCTGCTTTCCGCCGACCCCTGCCCTGTCGCAAAGAATCAGGACTTTCCCGGGATCCTGGACTTTGGAAGCCGGCATCAGCCGGATTTTTTTGCAGTCTTTCAGCCGCTGCTGCAATTCTGCGCAGAGGCCGTTTAAGGCACGGATTCGGGCGTCTCCCTCTTTTTCCATGAAGGAAAGGGCATTGTCGATGCCCGCCATCAACGGATAGGACGGGCTGCTGGTCTCATAGATCCGCAGGAACCTGCGAATGCGCTCTTCGCTGACACGGTCCGAGCACAGATGCAAAAGTGCTGTCTGGGTCGGAGCAGGCAGGGTTTTGTGGGTGCTCTGGATCACCAGGTCCGCTCCCGCCTGTGCCGCGCTCTCGGGAAGAGCAGAGCTCCATCCCAGGTGGGCACCGTGAGCTTCATCCACGATCAGGATCTTTCCCGCGGCATGAACCATCTCCGCGATCCTGCGCACTTTCGTAAGCCGCCCCTCATAGGTGGGGCAGGTAATGAGCACTGCCGCTGCCTCGGAGCAGGTGACAAGGCGCTCCTCCACTTCCTCCGGGGAAGGAGGCTCCGGGATGCCGCAGGTCGTCAGTTCCGTTTCCAGATATGCGGGGGTGATCCGGCGCAGATACAGGGCATGGTACACGGAGCGGTGGCAGCCTCTGGGCAGAAGAATGGTACCTCCCGCAGGCACCGCCGAGCTGATGGCGGCCAGGATCCCCGCGGTGCTTCCCCCTACCAGGAAGAAGGTTTCCCGGGCATGACAAAGCAGGGCCGCCCGGTCCTGGGCGTCCTTCAGGATGCCCTCCGGCGCATGGAGATTGTCGGTGCCCTCCACCTCCGTAAGGTCTATTTTGACAAAATCCTCCGGCAGGTCGCCGAAGGATTTCCGCTTATGCCCCGGCATATGGCAGGGCAGGATATTCGATTCGCTGTATTCGGTCAGTTCTTCAAACAGTGTTTTCATTGCTTCCCGCATTCTTTTTCCAAAATCTCTTTCAGAGTGTGCCATCCCAGCACCGCGCATTTTACACGGGCGGGCATATGGGAGATGTCCTCCAGGGCGCCGGCCTCCTCCAGGGATTCGATCTCCTCCTCGGTGGCCTCTCCCTTGATCATCCGCAGGAAGCTTTCCGCCATGGAAAGGGCCTCCTCCGTGGTCTTGCCCAGGATCAGGTCGATCATGATGTCCGCGGAAGCCTGAGAAATAGCGCAGCCGTCCCCTACAAAGGAACCGCCCTTGATGATCCCGTCCTCCACCTTCAGCTGGAGACTGATCTCGTCGCCGCAGCTGGGGTTGACGCCCTCCAGCACATAATCCGGATTCTCCAGGTCGTGCTTGTGCAGGGGATGCATGTTATGATCGGTCAGGACTTCGTTGTAAAATGTGCTATTTCCCATATCCCATCAGGCCTCTTACTTTTCCCAGGGCCCGCAAAAAGGCCTCTGCTTCTTCTTCCGTGTTATAAAATGCAAAGCTGACTCTGCAGGTGGATTTTACTCCCAGAAAGTCCATCAGGGGCTGTGCGCAATGATGCCCCGCCCGGATGGCCACTTTTTCCGTACTCAGGATGGAAGCCACATCGTGGGGATGCACGTCATCCACCATAAAGGTGACGATGCCCTTGTGGTCCTCCGCCTTCTGAGATCCGATGACGGTAATGCCCTCCATCTGCGAAAGGCCATCCATCACCACCTTCACCAGGGCGCTTTCCTGCTCCTCGATGAAGTCAAATCCAACTTCATCCCGAAGGTAGCGGATGGCTGCACCCAGTCCCACGGCGCCGCCGGCATTTACCGTGCCCGCCTCAAAACGGGTAGGCACCTGCGCATAGCGAACCCGGTCCCAGTGCACCGTTTCGATCATTTCGCCGCCGGTGAGGAAAGGAGGCATGGCATCCAGCAGATCGTATTTTCCGTACAATGCGCCGATGCCCATGGGGGCCATCATCTTGTGTCCGGAAAATACCAGGAAATCCGTATCCAGTTCCCGGACATTTACCTGCATGTGAGGTACGCTCTGGGAACCGTCCACCACCGTCACGGCACCGACTGCATGAGCCATGTCGATCAGGGGCTTTAAGTCGTTTTTCCGTCCCATGACATTGGAAACCTGGGTCATGGCAACGATCTTCGTCCGCTCGGAAAGGACCTTCGAAAGAGCTTCCGGGGTCAGTTCGCCCTCGGAGGTACAGGGCAGCTGAATGAGCTTTGCCCCCGCCCGCTCCGCAGCAGCCTTCCAGGGAAGGAAATTGCTGTGATGCTCCAGGGCGGAAACGATGACCTCGTCCCCTTCCTTCAGGTTCGCTGATCCGTAACTGTAAGCCAGGAGATTCAGGCTCTCCGTGGCATTTCTGGTAAATACGATCTCTTCGGGACGGGCTGCCCCAATGAGTTCTGCCGTAAGGCGTCTGGCTTCCTCATAACGCTCCGTTGCCAGCTCGCTCAGGGCGTAGACGCCACGCAGAGGATTGGCATTCTCCGCTTCGTAGTAGCGCTGCACTGCCTCTAAAACCTGCACCGGCTTCTGGGTGGTGGCTGCGTTGTCCAGATATGCCAGATCCCATTCGCCCAGCAGGGGAAAATCCGCTCTCAGGCGATTAACTTTCGCTATCCTCGTCTGTGTGTCCATAGATTCCTTCAATCACGTTTTCGGTCCGTTCCCGCAGGTCCGGATCCTTGATATAGGCCAGTGCGCTGTCCACTTTGGCCTTGGCCAGCATTGCGATGGCCCGCTCCTTACCGATGCCTCTGGAGGAGAGGTAGAACAGAGCATCCTCATCCGCCTTTCCGATGGTGGCACCGTGGCTGCCCGCCACATCCTCCTCCCCGCAAAGGATCAGGGGAATGGTCTGGTTGTGAACCTCGTCGCTCATGAGAAGGACCTCTTCCTTCTCCGCACCGGTGGCCGTCTTGCCTCCCTTGATAAAGTCCAGGGTTCCACGGAAGATCTTTTTCGACCGGTCGCTAAGGGCACCGGCGGAAGTGATGACGGAGTCGCTCCTCTTTCCGCGATGACGCACTACATAATTCATATCAAGTTTCTGCTCGCCCTGCAAGTGGTAACCCACATAGACGTTGCAGCTGCTGTCGTCTCCAAGGAGGTCCGCCTCGTACCCGGACCAGACTCTTCCGCCTCCCAGATAGAGCTGTACCAGCTCAAATCTGGCCCCTTCTGCACACCTGACACCAATGTCATTCAGCACATCCAGGGTCTGAGACGTGTGGCCGATCTGCACCAGGCGTAAGAGAGCGTGAGGTGCCAGCTCTGCCTTGGTCTGGAGGAGGGTGATCCCTTCCGCTTCCGGGCAGCTGTCAATGTCCAGATATACCGTCATTTCGGCATTTTCTGCCGCTTCCAGGAAGATGCGGTTCATGGTCTGTCCGGCAGCCTTTACCTGCAGGATCGCCTTGCCTTTTGCCCCCGGTTTTGCAGCTTTCAGAGTGGTGACACTTGCGTCACTTTCCTCTGCCAGGGCATCTACCGCCCTTCCGGCACCCGTGGGAATCCCCGGGATGCTTTCCGGGATATTTTTTTCTGTTTCCAGCTGTCCCTCGACCTGAATTTCCACCGGGAGACTTCCGCTGATCTCCACTCCCTCCAGAACGGCCTCGTTCATTTTCAAATGATTCCAGGTCCGCATGGGGAGTTCGTTCAGAATGATCTGTTTTGTTTCCATATGCACTCCGTATGCTGCCGCCCGAAGGCGGTCAGCTCTTCAGGCTCATTTAGCCGATGCTGCCCACCATTTCCAGACGGATCAGATTGTTCATCTCCACCGCATACTCCAAAGGAAGCTCCTTGGATACCTTATCGGCAAAGCCGCTGACGATCATGGCCTTGGCCTCCTCCTCGGAAAGTCCTCTGGACATCAGGTAAAAGACGGCATCATCACTGATGCGGCCGATGCTGGCCTCGTGTCCGATGTCACACTCGTCCGTGCGGATGTCCATGGCAGGGATGGTGTCGGAACGGGAGATGTCGTCGATCATTAAGGATTCGCAGGACACGCTGGACTTGCTTCCCTTTGCGTTGGCATTCACCACGATGCTGCTTCTGGTGGTGGCACAGCCGCCGCCCTTGGAGATGGAACGGGTATTGACAAAGGAAGTGGTATTCGGTGCGTTGTGCACCACCTTCAGTCCCGTATCCAGGTTCTGTCCCTCGCCGGCAAAAGTAATGCCGGTGAATTCCGTGTGAGAGCCCTCGCCGTTCAGGATGGTCATGGGATAGAGGTAGGAAACATGGGATCCGAAGGATCCGGAGACCCACTCCACCGTAGCGCCTTCGGCGGCGATGGCACGCTTGGTGTTCAGGTTGTACATGTTCTTGGACCAGTTCTCGATGGTGGAGTAACGCAGTCTCGCATTTTTCCCCACAAAGAGCTCCACGCAGCCCGCGTGAAGATTGGCCACATTGTATTTGGGAGCGGAGCACCCTTCGATAAAGTGCAGGTCCGCACCTTCATCCACGATGATCAGGGTGTGCTCAAACTGTCCCGCGCCCTTGGCGTTCAGTCGGAAATAGGACTGCAGCGGGATCTCCACCTTCACCCCGGGGGGAACGTAGACAAAGGATCCGCCGGACCAGACGGCACCGTGCAAAGCGGCGAATTTGTGATCCGTGGGGGGCACCAGCTTCATGAAATGCTCCCGGACCATCTCCGCGTAGGGGCCGGTGAGAGCGCTCTCAAAATCGGTGTAGATGACACCCTGCTCCTCCACTTCCTTGCGGACGTTATGGTACACCAGCTCGGAATCGTACTGGGCGCCCACGCCTGCCAGGCTTTCCCGCTCTGCCTGGGGGATACCCAGACGCTCGAAGGTCTCCTTGATGTCCTCGGGAACCTCTTCCCATGTGCCCTTCATGTCGGTGTTGGCCCGGACGTAAGTTGCGATATTGTCCATGTTCAGGCCTTCGATGGAGGGGCCCCAGTCGGGAACCTGTA
The DNA here is from genome assembly GCA_016286555.1 of Lachnospiraceae bacterium. Taxonomy (GTDB): domain Bacteria; phylum Bacillota; class Clostridia; order Lachnospirales; family Lachnospiraceae; genus AC2028. The sequence goes on from JAEETA010000058.1 coordinate 6,044, forward strand.
TTTCGTTATAGATCTTCAGGCACTTTAAGCGGAATTCCCGCATCCACTCCGGGTCGTTTTTTTCCTCGGAGATCTTCAGCACGATCTCTTCCGTCAGTCCCTGTTTGATGCGATATGCATCTTTTTCTTCGTCACGGACGTCATAAACACTGCGGTTTATATCATCCACAAAGGTTTTTTCCTTCATGAGATCCTCTCTTATCTGGTAAACTGCTCAAAGCCTTCGCTGTTGATACGATCGATGAGCTCCGCACCGCCGGTGGCCACGATCCGGCCGTCCACCAGCACATGGGTATAATCCACATGCAGTGCATCCAGGATCCGGGTGCTGTGGGTGATGATGAGGAGAGCGCCGTTCTGGCTCTTTTGATACTCCTCCACGCCGGTGGATACGGTCTTTACCGCGTCCACATCCAGGCCGGAATCGGTCTCATCCAGGATGGCCAGGGCGGGATGCAGCATCAGGAGCTGAAAGATCTCCGCCTTCTTTTTCTCGCCGCCGGAAAATCCCACGTTCAGGTCTCTGTCCAGATATTCGGGATCCATCTGCAGGACATCCATCTGCTTTTTTGCTTCCTTCTTGAAGTTCCAGAGGGACAGTTTTACGCCGCAGGACTCCATGGAGCTGCGAACGAAATTGCTCAAGGTCACGCCGGGGACTTCGATGGGATTCTGGAAGGAAAGGAAAAGCCCTTCCGAAGCCCGCTCATTGGTCTCCATCTCCAGCAGATCCTTGCCCTTGTAGATCGCGGAGCCTTCCGTGACAGCGTATTTGGGATTGCCCATCAGAGCGTTCCCCAGAGTGGACTTGCCTGCACCGTTGGGGCCCATGAGCACATGGGTCTCGCCCTCCCGGATCACCAGATCCACACCATGAAGGATCTCTTTATCGTCTACGCCCACCTTCAGGTTTTTGATCCGCAAAATTTCCTGCGCTTCACTCATGTTACTTCCTCCATACCGATTGATGATCGGTCATTCTATAGAAAACCGAAGTTCCTTTTTGAGAATGCTCCGGCATTGTCAACTTGCTTATTTTATCGTTGAAATCGTTATATTTCAAGGGTTTTTGGGCAATGAAGGGGGTTATTGATATTAAGTCTCATTACGATTAACTCCGGCGTCTTTTTATGGCAGCGAACCAATCCGTTGGATCATGATAACTTCCGGATGTTTGCCAAAAACCAGATGGTGAACACGATGCTGCTGCAGCCCCAGGTCAGGGGATAGCACCAGCTGATGGTGGTAAACTTCGGGATCAGCCGGATGGCCGTGGTCACATAGATGATGCGGACCCCGCACCAGAAGGTCAGCATGGTGACCATGGGAACGATGGATTTCCCCAGTCCCCGCATCACGCCGGCGCAACAATGGGAGTAGGCCAGCAGGCAAAAGAAAAACGCCACCACGGACACATGCATGATTCCGTAGGAAATGGCATCCGGATCCTTGACGAAAAACCGTAAGGTATCCCCTGCCACCAGGTACAGCACCAGGCCGATGAGCTCCGCCAGGACCACACCCGTGATGATTCCGAAGACAGCGCCCTTTTTCACCCGGTCCATGCGCTTCGCGCCGTAGTTCTGGCTGACGAAGGTGGGGATTCCCATGGAAATGCTGGTGATGGGCAGGAAAACGAAGCCCTCCACCTTGGAATAGGCCCCCATGCCGGACATGGCGTGGGCGCCAAAGGCGTTGATGTTTTTCTGGACGACGATGTTGCCGATAGAGATGACGGAATTCTGCAGTCCCATAGGCAGTCCCTGGAGCAGGATCTGCTTCATCAGATCCCCATGCCACACCGGGATCTCCCGGAGCCGGATCCCCGTCCCGTCCTGCAGTCGCAGGAGCCTGACAATGCACAAAAGTGCCGATACGCCCTGAGAGACCACCGTCGCCACTGCGGCTCCCACCACGCCCCAGGGAAGCACCGCTACAAAGAGCAGATCCAGGACGATGTTCATCAGGGAAGAAAAGAGCAGGTACATCAAAGGATGGTAGCTGTCCCCCACGGATCGCATGATGCTCATGCACACGTTATACAGGATGATGGTGGAGATACCGCCGAAATAGATCCGGAAATAGGTGAGGCCATAAGGCAGCACCTCCGGCGGAGTGTCGATAAACCGCATCAGGGCAGGCACGGCGATGAGCCCCACCACCGTGGCAACGACGCAGCAGATCAGGGCAAAGAGCATATTGCTGTGGATGGCATCCGCCGTCTTCTCCCGGTCTCCGGCGCCGAAGTAACGGCTGATGACAATGCCTCCGCCGGCTCCAAGGCCACCGAAAAAGCCGATGACGAAAAAGCTTAGGGATCCGCCGGAGCTCACCGCTGCAAAAGCGTTCTCCTCCGCGAAGTTCCCCAAGACCCAGGCGTCAGCGATATTGTAGAGCTGCTGCAGGAGCTGTCCCATAAAGAGGGGGATGCAGAACCGCAGAATGCCCCGTCCGATGGGGCCTCCGATCAGATCCACCTGTTTGGTATTCTTTTGCTGTTTTTCCGTTACTTGATCAGTCATATAAATTGAATCTTTCTCTCGGGGTGACACTATCTTTAGGGCCGATTCCCCGATTTTACTCCAAAAGGCATTATAGCACAAGAAGTCCTTGTTTTTTCTATCTTCCTGTGCTACATTCATGCTCTAAGCAGAGAGTACCGACGGTCTGCTTTCTGATTATCTAATTTACCCCAGAGAAGAGAACTGAATAGCCCACGAGAAGCAGCATCCGCTGTTTTGTTTTTCGTGTAAGAAATCCTGTTAATGCAGGCTTTCTTTCGGTGCTTTCTCTTAAGATATTTTCCTTTGAAAGGGGTACAATTATGCCTGAAGTAAATCGTGAGTACAAAGCAACCATTTTTGCCATGCTTTTCAGTGATAAGGAGAAGCTGAAGAGTCTGTGCGAAGCCGTCAGCGGGGAGAAGATTGAATCCGTTGACGACATTACCGTGAACACCCTGAGCGATCAGGAAGGGTTTCAGAGCGGAATTTTTTCCCGCCTGAAAAATGATCTGTCCTTCATCTTTGATGGATGTCAGAATCTCTATGAACACCAGAGCACCTGGGCCAAAAGTATGCCCGTACGTATGCTGCTCTACTATGCGGAATTGCTGAAGTCGGAGCATTCCAACAAGGAATTCCACTCTTCAAAGCCGCTGGAGCTGGAAACACCTCGCTTCATCGTGTTCTACAATGGGACTGACCGTTCCTTTGATTCTGACCGGAAGATCCTGAAGCTCTCGGAGCATTATATCCGGAAGGAGGAAAATCCGGTTCTCGAACTGACCGTCCATGTGTATAATGTAAATAAAGGACACAATGAGGAGCTGATGAACGCCTGTCAGACCCTCAAGCAGTATTCTCTCTTTGTGGATCGTACACGAGAAGCCATCAAGGATACGAGATCAAACAATGAGAGAGTAAAAGCCATGAACGCTGCCATTGATTCCTGCATCGAAGATGATATTCTGGCTGAGTTTTTGAAAGAAAACCGGGAGGAAATAATCATGAAGAATTTTCTGGAATTTGATGAAGAAGCCTGGAAAGAAGCCATTCATGACGACGGATATGATGAAGGCTACAGTGCTGCCGAGGAGAAATACAGCGCACTGCTCACAGAGAAGGATCAAGAGTTGGAACGGCTCAGAGCAGAGAATGCACGATTGATTGCTTCTCTGGAAGAATCTGCTAAATAATTTTTCATACGGATGCGTACAAAAATCCCCGTCGGAAAAAACCGGCGGGGATTTACTGTATCTACGACTTTACTATAGACTTAGGCCTTCTGCAGGAAAGCATCGATGGCCTTAGCAAATTGATCTGCGCAAGAAGTGCCTCTGGTCTGGCACTGGTTGCCGCGAAGGATGTCTGCGACTTCTGCCGCATCCTTGCCTTCCACCAGTCTGCCGATGGCCTTCAGGTTGCCGTTACAGCCACTGGTGAATGCGACATTGTGAAGCTTTCCGTCCTCCACATCAAAGTCGATCTGGACGGAGCAAACGCCCTTCGGGGAAAAAGATACATGATCCATAATGAAGTCCTCCTGAAAAAATGGGTAAAAAAAGATGCCCAGAGCCGGAATCGAACCAGCGACACGAGGATTTTCAGTCCTCTGCTCTACCAACTGAGCTATCTGGGCATGTGTAAGAGTATGTAGTTAAAGGAAGTAGCGGGGACAGGATTTGAACCTGCAACCTCCGGGTTATGAGCCCGACGAGCTACCGGATTGCTCTACCCCGCGTTAAAGTCTACCTTTCGGTAGGAAATGGGTGGAGGTGGATTCGAACCACCGAAGCAATTTGCAGCAGATTTACAGTCTGTCCCCTTTGGCCACTCGGGAATCCACCCATATTAAATTTTCAAGAGCCGATGGCAGGAATCGAACCTGTAACCTGCTGATTACAAAT
>JAEETA010000021.1 GCA_016286555.1 Lachnospiraceae bacterium
TTATCGCCAAATTCATTAAATGTGTCAGGAGTGATTTTCTGTCCTTTTCTATAAGATATTTCATGGGTTCCCTCGCTATCTGTGTACTTATAGGTATGTAGCTGCTTACTCTCATTCCTTCTTCAAGATAGTGCTTTATTTCTTGAGCACTAGATAACACATTAATCATGCACGCTACAGCACCAATTTTATTAAGGGCATAAAGTAAATAAACCATCTCCGGCTGATTGAGTAGCATCAAAGTGACTATATCACCCTTTTTCACACCCTCCTTCATTAAAGCACATGCCACATGATCTATTTGCTTAAACAATTCTCTGTATGAAATTTTTGTGTGAAAGTAAATTAAGGCAATATCATCTAGATTATTCTTGTTTTTCTCCCATACATACTCATACATCGAGCATTCTGGAACCGTCGCATCAACGGCCTTCTGAGTATAGTACTTTAACCAAGGTTTATCTTCCGCAGGATAGCCTGTCGATAATTCATTACACATTGGTATCGCATCTCCTTTTTGCTAGAATTTTATCGCTATTTTCTCTAAAAGCATGTTTCAGATGGTAGACTATCTGAAACAAATCTGTGATAAAATATTTCTGTTATGATGACAGCATTTGGTATGGCTGTAAGCGAAATATAATTGTCGTTTCAGTTAGCCTACTTTTTGACATAACAAAGGCATTTTCTACGCTTGAACTTTCAATCCCCCAATTCTTTGACGCGCCTATAAAATGTGGACGAACTCATCCCCACTTTATTCGCCGCTTCCCGGATTGAGAGTTTGTTCTCTTTCCATAGTGCATATACGTCAAAAAAGCCTTCCGGTAACGGAGCCTTCTTCGCCCCAAAATGCACCCCTTTTTCTTTTGCTAAAGCAATCCCTTCCGCTTGGCGTCTCCGGATAAACTCTCGCTCTGTTTGAGCCAAATACGCGAGAATCTGAAGTGTGATATCCGAAATGAAGACTCCCGTTAGTCCTTCCCTTTTCTGGTTGGTATTAAGCAACGGGAATTCTATTACTTCGATATCTACTTGTTTGGTGCGGCAGAGATACCTCCACTGATCAATAATCTCCTCATAGTTCCGCCCAAGCCTGTCAATACTCTTAACCACCAAAACATCCCCTGTGTTCAACTTCCTGATCATCGATTTATATCTTGGGCGATTAAAGTCTTTTCCGGATATGAAATCCACATATATGTTTTCTGCTTTAATCCCATATTTGATCAGCGCATCGTACTGTCTGTCCGGATTTTGTTCCTTTGTAGAAACCCTGATATATCCATATCTCATCACGCATATGCCTCCTTTTCTGTAGTTCTCACATTGAGTACCACTCAGGAATAGAATAGGCATTCAAAAAACGAAAGCTCACACTAAAAAAAGTTCTTGCGCTCGACCGCCTGTCTATGATAATCTTCCACCAAGTAGGATTTCTATGACCGCATTTTTCTAGACTCTTTCGAGTCAGATAATTCCAAAAGCAAACGAAATATGCTCGTGCCGGAGATGTGAATGAAATTCACAGCGCAGCAGGCCTTGTTTGGGTGTGTCATTTTTATAATTTGACACCATATATGACACCATATATAATAAAAGGAGAAATACCATGTCAAAGTGGGAGAAATTACTTGCCAGGGTTCTGTCCCTTGACAAGAATCTTCGATTTGAAGAATTAAAGAAAGTTTTGGAGAGTTACGGATATGTAATGAACGCGCCCGGAAGTGGCAGTAGTCACTTTACTTTTCGAAAGGAAGGGCACAATCCCATTACCATTCCGAAACACAGTCCCATCAAACGAATCTATATTGAGATGGTCAAAGCAGTAGTAGAGGAGGAAATGAAGCATGAAGAGCCTTGAATATTACATGTCGTTACCTTACCGATTGGAAATCGTTCCTGATCCTTACGAAGGCGGTTATGCCATTCAGTATCCGGATCTTCCCGGATGCATTACCACCGGAGAAACGATAGAAGAAGCATTGGAAAATGCAGAAGATGCAAAAAAGGCCTGGCTCACCGCCGCATTGGAGGATGGCATCCGCATCAATGAACCCGGATCTTTAGAGCAGTATTCGGGGCAGTTTAAACTGCGAATCCCTAAGAGTCTGCACCGGGATCTTGCAGAGCGGGCGAAAGAAGAAGGTATCAGCATGAACCAATATTGTCTGTACCTTCTGTCACAGAACAGAACTGCTTAATCATCTCAAACCAACGAGGATCCGCATAAATACTGCGTTTTGCGCAAACCTCTAACAAGTTATAACAAAATTCGAAACCTATAACAAGTTATAACAAGATATAACAAACTCTGCTTTCAAGCAAAGTCCAAGTGACGAAAAAAGGTAACCGTCCCTAATCGGGGCGATTGCCTTTTTGATTGTTTCAGGTTTTCAGCGCCTTCACTTCCCTGCATTTCGTGACAGGTTCCCCGGAGACGATCCGTTCTTCCACCATCTGACGCACAAGGGCACACCATTTCTCTGTGGCGGATATATCGCTGCAGAGGTCTCTGACAATACTGTCTCCTTCCTTCAGCGCAGCCCGGTACTGTTCCTCGGTGATGTCTCCGATGCGAAGGGCTTCTTCCAGCTCGTCCCGATCATCCACCATCACATCCCCCTCGGGAGTGAAGATCACATCCAGGTATTTGTCCACAAACACGGCGATTCCGTCGTCATCAAATTCAATATCCTCGATCACATCCACATACCAGACGGAAGGCTGATAGTCGGAAATATAGGAAGCGGGATAGTTCTTTCTCTCTGCATCATGCGTCCCGTCCGGATAATACATGACCGTAATGACGCGCTTCTCGTTGTCGGGGATCAGCTCCAGCCATGTCATTCCGGTTCCCGTGACCTGTACCCGCCCCGCCTTAGGCGTGTTCCAGTAATTATTCTCGCCCTCCGTGTTTCGGATCAGGCACACCAGTCCGTGAAACAGGTCACAATCCAATCGCATTTGATAATAGGGATAGTATTGAAATCCCCACCCGTCCCGGTTCAATCGTTTGTGTTTCATGATGCTTTAGCTCCTTACGGAAAAATACTTCCGTTGCCGAGTACTACACGCAGTATGCCGATGACAAAAAGGTGCGCGGGATAGTAAATGTAGAAAAACCACTTCATGCCCTTCCACTGTCCCCGTTCACCGTTGTACTGCTTCAGGATCGGCAGGGAGAACAGGGTAGCAAACTGGAGCAGGCCGTATGCCTTATCCATGAAAATGAAATAGACTGCCACATAAATAGATACCCAGATCAGCATGGTAAGGGACTGTTTCTTGAAATCCCCGCGGCTCAGGTAGAGATAAACAGGACACATGGCTGCGATGGTGGACCAGTCTGACGGGAATGTCACAAAACAGATAGCGATTACCAGGATGATCTTCAACCACTGAGGCAGGCGTTCCGAGGTGAAGATGACCATCAGCACCACGGACCAGGCTAGGGACCACATGACGCTGGTCATGTTGAAAAATCCGGTGGGGATAAACGGAATCCCGCCCGCGAAGTTATAGGCAAAGTGAGATATGATCGCAAAAATGAACAGTCTGGAAATGTATTTTTTCACATTCCGGGTGTAGTGAAATCCTTCTGCAATGAAGAACCACATGATGGGCGCCGTCAGACGGCCTATCATGTGCAGCAGCATCACATACCAGATCTTCTGGCATCCCGGAAACAATAACCAGGTGATATGATCGATAGTCATCGCAATGATTGCGATCACCTTGATCTGATTTGAGTTCAGTCCTTTTTCTTTCAAGGATTCCATAATCGTTTCCCCGTCTCCTTTGGCATTATCCGTTCATTTTGGATTAATTGGCTGTATTACAGCGTCCATTATAACACGCCGTGACGATTGCAGCTTATACTATTCACCTCTCCACCAATCGATGTTGAAAACTGTTTATGTAATATGTCATTAACAAGTTCAAAAAATGATTTTTGCTTATACAAAAAAATCAAGAGGCTGAGAATAAAGCAACTTAATCTCAGCCTCGCATTGATCTAGTGCATAAATCCGCGCTAAAACATTTGTGTACTACAAAGGAGAATTACTAACAGTAGTTTGTTCTAAATTTATGGGGTATAGCTCAATTACTTTTCCTTAATTCGTGTTCTAACCTTCCTTTCATATATCATCAACTCCTTGTATAAAACAGCTGGTTAACTCTGGTATCTGCGCTTTAATTTCCTTCCATTTTATTGCTGTGATATCATATGGTAGCTCTATATCAATGGTTTTCGGAAATGTTAAAGTACCAGTTTTTGTCTGATATATTTCTTCTTCTCCTGTATCTAATATACAAATTATATAATTATCCTTAAAAAAAGGTGATCCTGTCTTGTTATCATAATACCACATACCATCAAATACGCGATACTTATCACTACCTTTATCTAATGCTTGTGATAATTTTACCAACAAATCGAGCGATTGTTTATTCGGTATTTTATAGATATTTTTTGCAAAATTCCACCACAAATATGGATAAGACGCTTTATGCGGATCATCATATTCAATTGTGTGTGATAAATCAATGGTTCTAAATACTGCGAAGATAGAAATAATTAAGGGGATTAAGCCAATCGCAATAACAGAACCTGCGTTGCCTGAAAAAATAAACGCGCCAAGCAGTATTAATATGAATATAACAACGCTAGTAATACCGAATCCGTTAAGATAATCGTGCCAAAACAGTTTCTCTTTTACTTGATTTTGATTACTATAAATTTTTTCGCCAGCAATGCTATATAATAACGGCTCTCCTGGTCGCCATCCAAACATGATATTTCTATCTCTATATTCTATTGTGTTTGGCAGTTCTTGTTGATCATAGAAAAATCGATAATCTTCAACGTTGCTTGTTATTTTTCCTTTATAAATGCATTTCGATTCATTGATAAACGCAGCAACTCTATCAGATGTTTCAAATGAAACATAATCCCTTGTTGTAATTTTTGTTTGCATTCCATTAGGAGCGATCATTGTTATATTAAAATGCGTATCATCTGCATTTATCACATTACAAATTCCATCCAAATATGAATAAATATCTGTAAACATTTTAGTGTTTATACTCATAATATACCTCCAAATAATGTTGTGTTATAACTGTAAGCCATGTTCTTTGACCAGCCTTTGTGCGATCAATGGATTCAGTTTCCTGGCCGTTACACTGATATGTTCACCGCCTCTATACCAAATTTGATGGTCTCCGGTCTGGTGACTATATGCAAAACCATTTTTCCTAAGTACACATTGAAATTTCCTCGAATTAAGATTCAAACCTGCCATAGGCCGCTCTCCTTTCTTTGGTGCGAACATTTTTGTGATGAAATCAGTATAATCGTCGCAGGATTCTAATACTTTCCATTTTCTGAGCAAATACGCGAAATAAAAAAGCGGCCTCAGAAAAAATCCAAGGCCACTTCGAATTAGGTTATACAAAAATCAAGTATTCACATATTCCGAAAATGTTTTTCGTCAAACTCTGTCCAAAATAAATCTTCCTGTTTTGCTATTTCGATGGATTCATCTTCTTCTCCCTGATACAGCTTTCTTAGTTCATCACAGGATTCGTCAAACGCTTCGATGCTTCCAAACGTCTGTATCTTTACAAGAAAGTCATAAAATGTATATCTGTCTTTATATCGATTCAGGTACTTTTTGTATAACGCTTTCAGATCTTTATATGCAAAATCAGAAGAAACATTATCAAAGTACATATGAACAAATTCCGGGGTCTCGTTTAACAGATTTCCACCCTCTTCCTTCATACGAGAGTACCAATAATTCAACTCCGGTAAACAAACATCCGGATATAAATGTTTTATATATACGACCGGAACTGTTTTATTGATAAAGTTCAACATTTCTTCCATAGATTCACTATTTGATACATCCTCATAATCCGTTTTCAAAGCATCAACGACCTTACATGCATCAAGTAGATTCACTCCTTTTTCATCATTCAAAAAGACAACCAGATCTATAAATTTATCTTCAAATCCGAACACTGCCTGATACTCGCAAATTTCATTGTATCTATCGATTACATCCTTAGCCAGTCCATATACTTTATCAGAAATCGCCACATTTTCTACAGGCAAATCAGGGCCTCCTAACAATGCATCCATCGATAGTGGTGCGATAATCTTTGTTTTATCTTTCTGCAGATACGCTTTTTTAGGCGTCACGCCAAACTCCTTGGAAAAAGCGGTGCTAAAAGATGATTCGTTATCGTACCCCGAACACTCCACATACTCCTGAATTTTATAATCCTTGTCTTCCAACATTTTCACATACGTTGCCATCATTTTTCTGTCTTTCACGTATCTGTTCAATGATTGACCAGATATATATTCAAATATTGTATTCAGATCTCTCGCTGTTTTTCCCTCTTTCTTTCGAAGAAGCTCAATAATTTCGTAAGCCTTGTACCAACCATGGTCATCATCATATTTAACGAGTTTTTCTATCCCAACTATCATCGCATCAAACGAATCTTTAAAAGACATATGGTGGCCTCCTTTCTGTTCCCTATTATGGCAAGAATAAAGATAAAGGACTTTTCTTTTTTTGAACAAGTTTTAAAAATATCTCTTATACAAAAGCAAATTTAGTAACTTCCTAAATCCATTACCCCAAAAATATTCTATTCCAATACAATGTTTAGCGCAAAATTTCTTTAGGCGTTCACAATAAATCACAAGGCACACAAAAAACGGCAACCGTCCATGAGAAGAGACGGTTGCCGCTTTCCTTTTTTCCTAATGTAATTATGTTGCTTTCACAAAAAATCCTTACTCCACATCCTGCAAAGCGGCGTAATCTTCCTCGCCGGTACGGATCTTCACGACTCTGCTGACAGGGTATACGAAGATCTTGCCGTCGCCGATCTTGCCGGTATACAGGGTCTTCTTTGCAACTTCGATGACGGAGTCCACAGGGATCTTGCTGACGACGACTTCCATCTTGATCTTGGGCAGAAGGGTCATATCCATCTCGACTCCTCTGTACATCTCGCCGGCACCCTTCTGGATACCGCAACCGGTGACCTGCGTTACGGTGATACCGGTGACACCCAGGTCGTTTAATGCTCTCTTCATCATATCGTACCTGGAGAGCTTGGTGATGATCACCACCTTGTGCATTCCGGTATCCTGCACAACACCGGCTGCACGCATTTCCTTCTCTGCATCCACAACAGGGACGGAAGCTTTCTTCTGTGCTTCGCTTGCTTTGTCATAATCGGAGGTACCCAGGCTGGTGTTCTCGTTCTCGGAAAGGACTGCTCCGGAGAGATCCACGATGCTGAAGCCTGCGTATGCGGAAGCAAGACCATGCTCCTTGATGTCCAGACCTTCAATCTCCTCCTCTTCCGTAACACGGAGTCCGAAGATTGCCTTGATGATACTGAATACTGCAAGCATTCCCAGAGCTGCCCATGCAGCAACTGCCACAACACCCAGGAGCTGGATTGCCAGAAGCTCAAATCCGCCGCCGTAGAAGAGACCGGTCAGCTCACTGTCGGGAGCATCGGGAGTAGCAAAGAGACCGACTGCGATGGTACCCCAGATACCGTTCATCATATGGACTGCAACGGCACCGACGGGATCGTCAACATGAAGCTTGTAATCCAGGAACCAGACACCGAAGCATACCAGAAGTCCTGCAACAGCGCCGATGACGATAGCGCCGAAAGCATCGGTCACATCACAGGGAGCGGTGATGGCAACCAGACCTGCCAGGGAAGCGTTCATACACATGGACACATCGGGCTTGCCGTACTTGATCCAGGTAAAGATCATGCAAACGACGGTTGCGATGGAAGGTGCGATGGTGGTGGTAACAAATACGGATGCCAGCTGATCAACGGAAGTACAAGCAGCACCGTTGAATCCGTACCAGCCGAGCCAGAGGATGAATACACCCAGAGCACCGATGGGAATGTTGTGGCCGGGGAATGCATTGACCTTGGTCACCTTGCCCTTGGAATCCTTCTCGAACTTGCCGATACGAGGGCCTACCAGAACGGCACCTACCAGAGCTGCGATACCGCCGACCATGTGGATCGCACAGGAACCTGCGAAATCATGGAAGCCGAGCTGAGCCAGCCAGCCGCCGCCCCAGATCCAGTGTGCCTCGATGGGATAGATCAGAGCGGAGATCACTGCGGAGTAGACGCAGTAGCTGAGGAACTTGGTTCTCTCTGCCATGGCACCGGATACGATGGTAGCGGTGGTTGCGCAGAAGACCAGGTTGAACACGAAGTTTGACCAGTCGAAGTTCTCGTAAGCGGTAAAGATGTCGAAACCGGGCTTACCGATGAGGCCCACAACATCTTCCCCCAGAAGCAGTCCGAAACCGATCAGGATGAACACGCAACATCCGATACAGAAGTCCATCAGGTTCTTCATCAGGATGTTACCTGCGTTCTTTGCTCTGGTGAAACCGGTCTCCACCATAGCAAAACCTGCCTGCATCCAGAACACCAATGCTGCGCCGATCAAAAACCATACCGAGAAAAGTTCACCTTCTAACGTACTCAATAATTCTTCCATAACCTTTTCCTCCTCATTCTATGAATTTTCTCGTGAGGCTTCAGAAGCATTTTTCGAAAAACAAAAGGCGCCTCGACCTTTCCTTCGAAAGTTCAAAGCGCCTTTGCCTTAAACAAAAAATAGGGTGTCCCGGAAGTATTTCCGGAACACCCTTGCTCCTTACAAGAACTGATATTACTCTGATGATATTTATTTGTCAAATAGATTTTTGAATTTTTTTCAAATTCGAAAAATCCATTGCAAATCGTGCATATTTATGACGCATCTGTCATACATTCCGTGCGGAAAGCTTCAGCTCGAACCGGTCCTTCCTTGGATCCGCAGGAGGCTTGGTGGGATAGTTTCCGTCAAAGCATGCGGAACAAAACGCATCACACCCGCTCATCTCCTTCAGGCTCTCCAGCGGCAGGAATCCGATGGAATCCGCGCCGATGATCTCCGCGATCTGCTCCGGGCTGTGATGATTGGCGATGAGGTTATCCTCGGAATCGATGTCCACGCCGTAGAAACAGGGATGACGGAAGGGCGGGGACGAGATCCGCAGGTGGATCTCCTTTGCCCCTGCATCCCGCAGAAGACGGATGATTCGCTGGGACGTGGTCCCTCTCACGATGGAGTCGTCGATGAGCACCACACTCTTTCCCTGCAGCACACTGCGGATGGGACTCAGCTTGATCCGCACCGTGTCCTTTCGGCTGTCCTGAGAAGGCGCGATAAAGCTCCTCCCCACGTATTTGTTCTTCACGAGGCCCATCTCATAGGGGATCCCGCTCTCTGCGGAAAAACCGATGGCAGCGTCAAGTCCCGAATCGGGCACTCCCACCACCACATCCGCATTTGCGGGGAATTCCCGGGCCAGGATCCTTCCGGCGTTGACTCTCGTCTCATGGACGGAGATCCCGTCGATCACGGAATCGGGCCTTGCAAAATAGATATACTCAAAGATACAGGGCGAGATCTTCCCGCCGCAGTGATCCCGGTAGGATACGATCTCTTTCTCCCCACCCTCATGGGAAAATACCACCATCTCCCCGGGATCTAAGTCTCTTACAAACTCTGCCCCCACTGCGTCCAATGCACAGCTCTCCGATGCCACCACATAAGCGCCGTCACTGCGTTTTCCGTAGCAGAGAGGACGGAACCCGTGGGGATCCCGCACCGCGATCATCTTGGTTGCGGACATCATTACACAGCTGAACGCCCCCTCCAGAAAATCCATGGCGGACAGCACCGCTTTTTCGATGCTCCCTTTTGCCAGGCGCTCCCTGGTGATCACGTAAGTGATGGTCTCCGTGTCGCTGGTGGACTGGAAAATCGCGCCGGACAGCTCCAGACGGTCCCGCAGTTCGATGGAATTGGTCAGGTTCCCGTTATGGGCCAGCGCCAGATTCCCCTTCTGATGGCTGACGATCATGGGCTGAATATTGCTGCGGGTATTACCTCCCGTGGTGCCGTAACGCACATGTCCGATGGCCATGCCGCCGGCAGGAAGTGCGTTCAGCGTCTCTTCGGAGAAAACATCTCCCACCAGGCCCGGATCCTTGTGCACGGCAAACACGCCGTCATCGTTTACCACGATCCCGCAACTCTCCTGGCCTCTGTGCTGCAGTGCATAGAGTCCGTGATAGACCTCTTTTGCGATTCCCCGAACAGCCGCTTCTCCGGGAAAAATGATCCCGAAGACGCCGCATTCCTCATGAATTGCCATGCCGTTTTCCTGCCTCCCGGACAAACTCTCTGAAGAGTGGATGAGCCTTATCGGGTCTGGACTTGAATTCCGGATGGAACTGCACGCCCAGATGGAACGCGCTGCCTGCGGCTTCCACAGCCTCTACCAGGCTCTCGTCCGGAGAGGTACCGCATACCTGCAGACCTGCTGCCACCAGCTGCTCCCGATACTCGTTGTTGTACTCGAAACGATGTCTGTGTCGCTCGGAGATCTCAGGCATTCCGTATGCCTCCTCCAGCTTCGTTCCGGGGAAGACCTTGCAGGGATATGCTCCCAGACGCATGGTGCCGCCTTTGCGCAGCACTGCCACCTGCTCTTCCATCAGATCGATGACACAGTTTTTCCCGTTCTCTGCGAACTCTCTGCTGTTGGCGTCGGAAAGCCCCAGCACATTTCTCGCATACTCGATGACACAGATCTGCATTCCCAAGCAGATGCCGAAATAAGGGACATTGTTCTCCCGGGCATACTTGCAGGCAGTGATCATTCCCTCGATGCCGCGGTCACCGAAACCGCCGGGCACCAGAATACCGTCCGCTTCCGCAAGCTGTTCATTAACGTTTTCCGGCGTGATCTGCTCCGAATCGATCCAAAGGACTTCCACCTCCGAATCATTCTCGTATCCGCCATGATAGAGCGCTTCCCGGACGGAGAGATAGGAATCGTGGAGTCCCACGTATTTTCCTACGATTGCAATCTTGGTATGGCCCTTCAGATGATGGATCCGCTCCACCATCTCCTCCCACTGTGACAGGCCTGTCATTTCTCCTTCCAGACCCAGTTCTCTGCACACCACCGTATCCAGACCGTGGCTGTGCAGCATGAGAGGCGCCTCATAGAGGCAGTCCATGGTATCGTTCTCAATAACGCAGTCCTTCTTTACATTACAGAAGAGTGCGATCTTGTCCTTGATGCTCTGCTCCAGGGGCACATCCACACGGGTCACGATGATGTCCGGATGGATACCCATGGCCTGCAGTTCCTTCACGGAGTGCTGGGTAGGCTTGGACTTGTGCTCGTTGGAGCCGCTGAGGTAAGGCACCAGGGTCACATGAATGAAGAGACAGTTCTCGTGTCCCTGCTCCAGAGAGATCTGACGAATGGCCTCGATGAAGGGCTGGCCCTCGATGTCACCGATGGTTCCTCCGATCTCCACGATCAGCACATCCGCCTCGGAATCATGGGCACCCATGTAGATAAAGTGCTTGATCTCGTCGGTGATGTGGGGGATCACCTGTACGGTCTGGCCCAGATATTCTCCCTTGCGCTCACGGTTCAGCACATTCCAGTAGACCTTACCGCTGGTGAGGTTGGAAAATTTGGTCAGATCCTCATCGATGAATCTCTCGTAGTGTCCCAGATCCAGGTCCGTCTCCGCACCGTCGTCCGTCACGAACACCTCTCCGTGCTGGAAGGGGCTCATGGTACCCGGATCCACGTTCATGTAAGGATCCAGCTTCTGCGAAGCCACCTTTAATCCGCGCATCTTCAGGAGTCGTCCCAGGGACGCCGCCGTAATTCCTTTTCCCAGTCCGGACACCACACCGCCCGTCACAAATACAAATTTAGCCATTATTTAATGCTCTCCCTTATTTACCGCTGTCTCCGTAATTCGATAATACTCTGGCCGAAGGGTCGTTCACGTTACAGCCCTCCCACTCCTTGTTGGGCATCCAGAAATCCTTCACCATCTGAGACTGTCCGGGATAGAACTGCTCGAACAGCTCTCTGTAGAGAAGGGATTCCTTGGTAAAGGGAGTGGCATGGGTGTATTTCTTTCTCCGCTCTTCAAACTCCTCGTCGGTGTACCGCGCTTCCGCGTACTCCTTCAGATCATCCACCAGGGAATGTCCCACCGCATCGGAGAAGGCTGCCTTCTCACGCATCAGGATATCCTCAGGCAGATAGTCCAGGCCTTCGAAAGCGTGGCGCAGCAGATATTTTCCCTTGTTGTAATGATTGCGCTTCATCTCCGGATCCAGGGACATGCAATACTCCACAAAATCCAGATCGCCGAAGGGCACTCTCGCTTCCAGAGAGTTCACGGAAATGCAACGATCCGCCCGAAGGACGTCATACATATGAAGCTCTCTGACACGCTTCTGGGCTTCCTCCTGGAAGGCCTCCGCCGTGGGAGCAAAATCCGTGTATTTGTATCCGAAGATCTCGTCGGACACCTCACCGGTCAAAATGACGCGGATGTCAGTCTGCTCATGGATCGCCTTGCAGAGCAGGTACATACCCATGCTGGCGCGAATGGTGGTGATGTCATAGGTACCCAGGAGCTTTACCACATCCGGCAGTGCGGTGAGCACGTCCTCTTTGGTAATGATGACCTCGGTGTGATCCGCACCCAGGTAATCCGCCGTCTGCTTTGCATACTTCAGGTCGATGGGATCCAGATCCATACCGATGGCAAAGGTCTTGATGGGGGTCTTACTCTTCCGTGCCGCGATGCTGCACACCAGGGAAGAATCCAAACCTCCGGAAAGCAAAAATCCGACCTTCGCATCCGCAACCAGTCGCTTCTCCACACCGGCGATCAGCTTCTCCCGGATCTTGCCGCAGGCCGTCTCCAGATCATCTCCGGAAACCTCCTTCGGCTCCTCGATCTTGCGGAAGCAGGTGAACTCGCCGTCCTTATAAAAATGTCCGGGCGGGAAGGGCCTTATCTCTCCTTCGGTAACCCCTACAAGGCTCTTGGGCTCGCTGGCAAATACCATGGTCCCTTCCGCATTTTTCCCGTAATAGAGGGGTCTGATTCCGATGGGGTCTCTGGCTGCGATCCAGCTGTCCGTTCTCCCGTCGTAGATGATACAGGCGAATTCCGCATCCAGCATGGCGAAGCAATCCGTCCCGTATTCAAAAAAGAGCGGCAGCAGGATCTCGCAATCACTGTCGCTCCTGAAGGTATATCCCTTCCGGACCAGTTCCTCCCGAAGTGCGGCGAATCCGTAGATCTCGCCGTTGCAGACCACCGCACACTCACCCAGAGTGAAGGGCTGCATTCCTTCGGGAGTCAGTCCCATAATGGAGAGCCGCCGGAAACCCAGCAGCCCTCCTTTCGTCTCTATGATCTCGGCAGCGTCCGGGCCTCTTGAGATCATCTCATCGAGAGCCTTCGCAAAGGTCTCTTTGCTGCAGCCCGGACCGCACTGCGCCATAATCGAACACATCTGTTCTTCCTCCTTGGTTCCTATTTATCTGACACTGAAGAGCAGGTCGCCGTAGGAAGGGAAAGGCCAGCACTCGGCGGACACCAGGGTCTCTGCCTCGTCTGCAGCTGCTCTTACCTCTGCCATCTTGGGAAGGACGGTGTCCTTGATGGCTACGCTCTCCTCAATGATGTCTGCCGCACCTTCCAGCTTCAGGATGGCCTTCTCCAGCTCCTCGCATCTTGCACTGATCTGATCAGCCAGGACAGACAGTCGGGATACGGAAGAAGTCTCGTATGCACATGCCAGATCGGGGTTTACACCCTTCTTTGCAGCCACGGTACCGGACAGCTTTGCAGCATAACAGGTGATGGCGGGCAGGATCTGACGGTGTGCCATATCCAGCATGGTGTTTGCTTCGATGCGGACGGTCTTGCAATAGTTCTCCAGCATGATCTCCACACGGGATTCCATCTCCTTCTTGGTGAAGACCTTCTGGGAAGTAAGCATCTCAACGTTCTTGGGATCCAGCAGGTGAGGCATGCAGTCGGGAGTGGTGCGGTAGTTGCACAGACCTCTGACCTCGGTAGCTTCCTTCACCCAAGCATCGTCGTAACCGTTGCCGTTGAAGAGGATCCTCTTGTGATCGGAGATGGTCTTGCGGATCATCTCGTGGAGATCCTTCTCGAAGTCAGCGCTGCCTTCCAGACGATCGGCGTAGATCTTCAGGGACTCAGCCACAGCTGCGTTCAGCATGATGTTTGCACATGCAATGCTGTTGGAGGAGCCCAGGCTTCTGAACTCGAACTTGTTGCCGGTAAAAGCGAAGGGAGAAGTACGGTTTCTGTCCGTATTGTCTCTGGGGAATGCGGGAAGCACATCCACGCCCAGGCGGATGGTCTTCTTCTCGGTTCCGTTGTAGGGTACATCCTTCTCAATGGCTTCCAGGATAGCGGAAAGTTCATCGCCCAGGAAGACGGAAATGATGGCCGGAGGTGCCTCGTTGGCGCCCAGTCTGTGATCGTTGCCTGCGGTGGCAACGGAAAGTCTCAGCAGATCCTGATAATCGTCCACAGCCTTGATGACTGCACACAGGAACAGCAGGAACTGCGCATTCTCATAAGGTGTCTCACCGGGAGAAAGGAGGTTAACACCGGTGTCGGTAGCGATGGACCAGTTGTTGTGCTTACCGCTGCCGTTGACGCCTGCGAAGGGCTTCTCGTGAAGCAGGCACACCAGACCGTGTCTGGATGCTACCTTCTGCATGATCTCCATCATCAGCTGGTTCTGATCGGTTGCCAGGTTGGTGGTGGAGTAGATGGGTGCCAGCTCATGCTGTGCGGGGGCAACCTCGTTGTGCTCGGTCTTTGCCAGTACGCCTAATTTCCAGAGTTCCTCGTTCAGGTCGTTCATGAAAGCCTGTACGCGGGGCTTGATGACACCGAAGTAATGATCGTCCATCTCCTGACCCTTGGGAGCTCTTGCACCGAAAAGGGTTCTGCCGGTGAAGCGCAGGTCGGGGCGCTGATCATACATTTCCTTGGTAATGAGGAAGTACTCCTGCTCGGGACCCACGGAGGTGGATACATGCTTTGCGGAAGTATTTCCGAAGAGTGCCAGGATACGAAGTGCCTGTCTGTTCAGTGCCTCCATGGAGCGAAGCAGGGGGGTCTTCTTATCCAGTGCCTCACCGCCGTAGGAACAGAATGCGGTGGGAATGCAAAGGGTCTTATCCTTGATAAAAGCATAGGAGGTAGGATCCCATGCTGTATATCCTCTTGCTTCGAAGGTAGCGCGGATGCCGCCGGTAGGGAAGGAAGATGCATCGGGCTCGCCCTGGATCAGTTCCTTGCCGGAGAACTCCATAATGACACTTCCGTCAGGAGACGGAGCGATAAAGGAATCATGCTTCTCTGCGGTGACACCGGTCAGGGGCTGGAACCAGTGAGTGTAATGAGTTGCGCCCTTTTCCAGCGCCCACTCCTTCATGGCCTGTGCTACGGACTCTGCCACCATGGAATCGATCTTCTCGCCTCTGTCGATGGTTCTGCGTAAGGAAGCGTAAACCTTGGACGAGAGTCTGGATCTCATCTGACGATCGTCAAAAAGCAGTTCACCAAAGTAATCCGGTACGTTTCTAGTTTCCATTTTCAAATCCTCCTCAAA
Source organism: Lachnospiraceae bacterium (assembly GCA_016286555.1). Taxonomy (GTDB): domain Bacteria; phylum Bacillota; class Clostridia; order Lachnospirales; family Lachnospiraceae; genus AC2028. The sequence continues at coordinate 15,629 of JAEETA010000021.1, forward strand.
AAAAGTTTGAAAATGCAAAAAAAGGGCAAAGGCGCCTTTTCTGCATTGACTACAGAAAAGACGCCTTTGCCTTTTCAAGTGATACAATACTACTCTCCCCACCCGGTGTCAATCATTTCTTTGATGACACTGAGAAAAAACTTTTGGCTCATCAACCGTAGGTACTCAAGATCTTCTCGGCGGTCTCCCGCTTGCTCATACACAGGTCCATGGCCTGCTTCTGAATGTACCTGTGGGCATCCTCCTCCGTCATGGAACAGGACTTGATGAGGGCCCATTTTGCACGGTTCACAAGACGGATCTCCTCCATCTTCTCCTCCAGAGTCATGGTCTTGTTCTGGAGACCTTTCAGCCGCTCCACAACACTGCAGGTGGCGTTCAGAAACTGCTCCATGTTGGAAAGCTCCATGGGCTTTTTCGCAACCATGACGCCCCTGTCGGACATGGCGTAACAGATCTCGTCATACATCTCGCTGCGCACCAGAAGAAGGGCCGCACGGTTGCTGTCGGTACAGACATCGACGGCGAACTTTCGACCGAAATCATCCGGAAGAGGCGCATTGATGATGACCAGATCATACTCGCGCTCCACCAGCATGCGGCGTGCTCCGGCGATGGTATCGACCTCGGACACGTTGCCGTACCGTTCGCCCTCGAGAAGTGGCATCATTGCCGTATTCATTTTCTTGGCTGCGGATACCAGCAGCACACTGTACACGTGTTTTGCAGGAGTCATTCCTTACCCTTGTCCAGATATTCTTTCAGGATCGCTTCCGGCAGGTGGCTGCCGATGAAACTGCTGTAGCATGCAAGTCTTGCAGCTTCGGAAATGGAGCCGGGAAGTTTTTCCAGTTCCAGGCCCTCCGCATTTTCGCTGCGGTAGAGATTCACGGTTACGGGTTCCGGTGCCTTCGTATGATTCTTCAGACCTTCCAGCCCCGCGTAGATCATCAGTCCCAAAGCGATGTAGGGATTGGTAGTGGTATCGGGTGATCTGAGCTCGCCCCTGCGCTGGGGCCCGAAGGCTGCCGGAATGCGGATCAGCGCGGACCTGTTCTCATACCCCCAGCACACATATGCGGGAGCCTTCTTGCTGCCCAGTCTGTCATAGGAGCCCTTCACGGGATTCAGGAAGAGAGTCATTTCCTTTACCCGGTTCAAGATCCCGGCGGTCACCTCTTCCTCATCGGTGGCCTGCGCAGGTCCGCTGACGGAGAAATTGATGTGCATACCGTTGCCCGGTGCGCCGGGAACGGGCTTGGGTGAAAAATCGGCCCGTACGCCGTTTCTGTTGGCGATGGCCGCAACCACACTGCGGAAGGTCATGGCATCGTCCGCTGCCTTCAGAGGATCGGTATAACGGAAGTCGATCTCGTTCTGCCCGGGGCCCTCCTCGTGATGAGAGCTCTCGGGATTGATCCCCATCTGCTCTAAGGTCATGCAGATCTCACGGCGGATATTTTCCCCTCTGTCTTCAGGTCCGATATCCATGTATGCCGCATTGTCATAAGGGATGTCCGTAGGGCCGCCCTCCATGTCATTGTCAAAGAGATAGAACTCCTGCTCCGTTCCGAAGCGGAAGGTATAACCTGCTTCCTCCGCAGCCTTCACCGCTCCCTTCAGAAAATGTCTGGTGTCGCAGGGAAAAGGCATTCCGTCGGGCCAGGTGATGTCACAGAACATGCGCACCACGCGCCCGTGCTCCGGCCGCCAGGGCAGGATCGCCAGTGTCCCGGGATCGGGATGTAAAAATATGTCAGATCTGTCATATCTGTCGAATCCCTCCACTGCCCAGGCATCGATGGGGATACCTTCTTCAAAAGCCCTGGGGAGTTCCGAAGGCATGATGGAAAGGTTCTTCTGTCTTCCGAAAACATCGCAGAAGGTCAGGCGGATGAACTTTACATCCTCCTCTTCCACGAACTGCATCACTTCCTGCTGTGTATAATTCATATTATCCTCCGTGATGAGAAATCGTGCATACGATTTCTCGGAATCGGGGAATTGGTGTGCACGCGAAGTGTCTCCAAATCACACCAATTCCGGTTTGAAAGAAAAGCGCATCAGCGTTTTCTTTCAAACTGCCCTCCGGAAAAATCAAAAAAGGCGTCACTTCCCTAAGGAAGGAACGCCTTTGTTCACCGTACCCATTATGGAGTACCCGGCGCCATCTGTCAATTCCATTTTCAACCGTTGCGATAGCCCATGAGGTATCCGTCCACCTCTGCGGCGCAGGCAGTTCCTTCCGCCAGCGCCCATACCACCAGGCTCTGACCTCTGCGCATATCGCCTGCGGAAAAGACTCCGGGCACATTGGTGGTGTACTCCCCTTCAGGGGTTGCCACGGTGCCGCGCTTTGTCATCTCCAGTCCCAGTGCTTCCGGCACGGGCTTCTCCGCACCGATAAAGCCTGCGGCGATGAGGAGCAGATCGCATTTTAACTTCTTCTCAGATCCTGCTTTCTCCAGGAGCTTGCCCTTCTCAAAGTACACCTCCACGGTCTCGATCTCGGTGATGGTTCCCTTCTTGGAGATCACCTTCTTTACCGTGGTGGAAAAGACTCTGGGATCTGCACCGAAGACTTCCGCAGCCTCCGCGTGGCCGTAATCGGTCCGCAGAGTCTTGGGCCATTCGGGCCAGGGGTTGGAAGCCGTTCGCTGTACGGGAGGCTTGGGCATCATCTCCAGCGCCGTCACGGACTTGCATCCCTGGCGGATCACGGTACCGATACAGTCGTTGCCGGTATCGCCGCCGCCGACGATGACCACATGCTTTCCTGCTGCGTCAAAGCCCTTTGGCAGAGCGCCGTCTCCCAGTACGTGCTTGGTGGCTGCCGTCAGGAAGTCCACCGCAAAATACACACCCTTTACGCCGTCGATGCCTTCCGCGGTAAGACTTCTGGGCTGCTTTGCACCGCAGCACAGTATCACGGCGTCATACTCTTTTTTCAGATCTGCGGGGCTGACATCCACTCCAACGTTCACACCGGTTTTGAAGACGATGCCTTCCTCTTCCATGAGCTTTCTGCGACGGAGGATCACTTCCTTGTCCAGCTTCATGTTGGGAATACCGTACATGAGCAGGCCGCCGATCCGGTCCTCCCGCTCATACACCGTCACCGCATGTCCGCGCTTGCGCAGGGCATCTGCCGCAGCCAGACCCGAGGGGCCGCTGCCCACTACCGCCACACGCTTGCCGCTTTCCACTGCGGGAGGATTGCTCTTCATCCATCCCTTGCGGTAACCGGTCTCGATGAGGTAGAGTTCATTGTCCCTGATTGTGACAGGATCGTCATATTGTCCGCAGATGCAGGCTTTCTCGCAAAGGGCCGGACAGACTCTTCCGGTAAACTCCGGGAAGCGGTTGGTCTTCAGGAGTCTGGCCAATGCGTGGGAATCCTCTCCCTTGTAGATACAGTCGTTCCACTCCGGGATCAGGTTGTGGAGCGGACACCCCACTACCATGCCGCTCAGGCTCATGGCTGACTGGCAGAAAGGCACGCCGCAGTTCATGCATCTGGCGCCCTGTTTTCTGCGCATCTCCTCCGATTGCACCGTGTGGAACTCCTGGTATCCCTTAATCCTTTCCTTCGGCGGGATCTCCCGGTTCTCACATCTCTGATATTCCAAAAATCCGGTCTGCTTTCCCATACTCTAACCTTCCGTTGTTCTGATGTTTAGACTGCCGTTCCCGTGATCTCCTTGAAGGCCTCCAGCTCTGCACTCTCTCTGGAGATGCCCTGCTCCTCGTACTTGCCGATGGTGCGGATCATCCGCTGATAATCTCTTGCGATGACCTTCTTGAAGTTCAGGATCTCCCGGTCAAAGTTCTCCAGGATCTCCTTCCCCAGCTTGGAATCCGTATCCTTCACATAGTCCTGCAGGATGGCTTTCAGCTCCTCACAGTCGTACTTCTCCGTGAGTTCCTCCAGTTCTACCATGTCTTTGTTGATCCTTCTGTAGAGACTGTGGTCTCTGTCCAGAACGTACGCGATACCGCCGCTCATACCGGCTGCAAAGTTCTTGCCGGTGCTGCCCAGGATCACCACACGGCCCCCGGTCATATACTCCAGACCGTGATCGCCGCAGCCTTCCGCCACTGCCGTTGCGCCGGAGTTACGGACGCAGAAGCGCTCGCCGGCAACGCCGCAGATGTATGCCTTGCCGGAGGTAGCGCCGTAAAGGGCCACGTTACCGACAATGATGTTCTCGGATGCTTCAAAGGTGCTCTCCTCCGGAGGACGGACCACCAGCTTACCGCCGGACAGGCCCTTGCCGAAGCCGTCGTTGGCATCACCCCAGAGCTTTACGGTGAGGCCGTGAGGGATAAAGGCACCGAAGGACTGACCGCCGCCGCCGGCAGCCTTGATGAGATACCGCTCCTCGGGCAGGCTCTTGCAATCGTCGCCGTACTTGCTGACGATCTCGGAACCCAGGATGGTGGCGAAGGTTCTGTCGGTGGAGCTCACCTCCACACTGATCTCGGACTGATTTTTCTTAGAGGTACTTGCTTTTTTAAACCAGGGCAGAAGCACCTTTTCATCCAGAGTGTCTTCCAGTTTGAAGTCGTAGCTCCGGTCGGGATCAAAGCGGCTCTCCTCCGCTCCGGCAAAGCCCGCCGTCAGGATCCTGTCAAAGAGGATGGTCTGGGCATGGGGCTGCTCGAAGTGGTCGCGCTTCCGCAGGCAGTCGGTCCTGCCGATCATCTCGTCCACGGTGCGGAATCCCAGAGAAGCCATGATCTCCCGCAGCTGCATTGCCACGAAGGTCATGAAGTTCATGATATCCTCGGGCTTTCCGGCAAACCGTGCCCTCAGTTGCTCGTTCTGGGTAGCGATGCCCACAGGGCAGGTGTCCTTGGAGCAGACACGCATCATCATACATCCCAGGGATACCAGGGGCGCCGTAGCAAAGCCGTATTCCTCAGCGCCCAGCAGCGCTGCGATGGCCACATCTCTTCCGGTCATGAGCTTCCCGTCGGTCTCGATCCGGACTCTGGTACGAAGGCCGCTCTCGATGAGGGCCTGATGGGTCTCAGCCACACCCAGCTCCCAGGGCAGTCCCGCGCCGTGAACGGAGCTGTAAGGCGCTGCGCCGGTACCGCCGTCATAGCCGGAGATCAGCACCACCTGTGCGCCGGCTTTGGCAACACCGGATGCGATGGTCCCCACACCGGCCTCGGAAACCAGTTTTACGGAAATGCGAGCCTTACGGTTTGCATTTTTCAGGTCATAGATCAGCTGCGCCAGATCCTCGATGGAATAGATGTCATGATGAGGCGGCGGCGAAATGAGCTGCACGCCGGGAGTGGAGCATCTGGTCTTGGCAACCCAGGGGTACACCTTCTTGGCGGGCAGGTTACCGCCCTCGCCGGGCTTTGCGCCCTGTGCCATTTTGATCTGAATTTCCTCCGCACTCAGGAGGTATTCCTCGGTGACGCCGAAACGGCCGGAAGCCACCTGCTTGACTGCACTGTTTTTCTCGGTGCCGAAACGGTCGGAAGCCTCGCCACCCTCACCGGTATTGGATCTGCCACCCAGACGGTTCATGGCGGTGGCGATGGTCTCGTGGGCCTCTCTGGAAAGGGAGCCGTAACTCATGGCGCCTACCTGGAAGCGCTTCACGATCTCTTCTGCGCTCTCCACTTCACCGAGATCCACGGGCTCTCCCGCGGGGACAAACTCCAGCAGACCTCTTAAGGTGTGGGGGTGCTTTGCGTCATCCACCAGCTCCGTGTACTCACGGAACTTGTCATAATTCCCCGTCCGGACTGCCTGCTGCAGCAGGACGATGACCTTGGGACTGTAGAGGTGGTCTTCCTTGCCCTTGCCGCTGCGGAGATTGTGGAAACCGGTGCTGTCCAGCACGGGATCCACGGGCAGACCCATGGGATCGAAGGCTCTGTCGTGTCTGTGGGCGATACTTTCCTCCAGCTCTTTGATGCCTACGCCGCCCACTCTGCTGGCTACGCCGGTAAAGTACCGGTCGATGACCTCATCGGAAAGGCCGATGGCCTCGAAGATCCGGGCAGACTGGTAGGACTGGATGGTGGAAATTCCCATTTTTGCTGCGATCTTAACAACGCCGTTCAAGAGTGCGTGATCGTAATCGTCGATGGCGGTATGGAGATCCTTGTCCAGAAGCCCCAGAGAGATCAGCTCTTCGATACACTCATGAGCCAGATAAGGATTCACGGCTCTGGCACCGAAGCCCAGAACGCAGGCCGCCTGATGCACGTCTCTCACCTCGCCGCTCTCCAGGATCAGGGAGACGGCGGTTCTCTTTTTGGTTTGGACCAGGTGCTGTTCTACTGCGGACACCGCAAGCAGTGAGGGGATGGGAACATGGTTTTCATCCACCCCTCTGTCGGAGAGGATGATGATGTTGGCACCGCCCGCCACTGCCCGGTCCACGGAGAGATACAGCTGTTCCACTGCCTTGGAGAGGGATGTGTGCTTATAATAAAGGAGGGAAACCGTTTCCGTCTTGAAACCCTTACATTTCATGGAACGGATCTTCATAAGGTCCACACCCGTAAGGATTGGATTGTTCACCTCCAAAACAGTGCAATTGTCGCTCTTTTCGCACAGAAGATCGCCGTCGGAACCGATATAGACGGTGGTGTCCGTCACGATCTTCTCCCGCAGGGAGTCGATGGGCGGATTGGTGACCTGCGCAAATTGCTGCTGGAAGAACCGGAACAGGGAAGGATCGTTTTCCGACAGGGGTGCCAGGGGCACATCATGTCCCATGGAAACCGTAGGCTCCGCGCCGTTAGTGGCAGCCTCCAGCAGATAGGTTTTCACTTCTTCGTAGCTGTAGCCAAAGACCTTGTAAAGTCTGTCCCGCTCCTGCTGGGTATGGGTCGGCACCTGATGGTTGGGAATGGTCAGGTTCTTCAGGTGGATCAGATGGGCATCCAGCCACTCTCCGTAAGGATTGGAAGACGCATAGTATTCCTTACACTCCTCGTCGGAAATGATGCGCTTCTTACGGGTATCCACCAGCAGCATTCTGCCGGGAGTCAGTCTGGATTTTTTGATGATATGGGCGGGATTGATATCCAGCACGCCCACCTCGGAGGACAGGATCAGACGATTGTCATCGGTGATGTAATATCTGGAAGGACGCAGTCCGTTCCGGTCCAGAGTAGCGCCGAAAAGCTCGCCGTCGGTAAAGAGGATGGCAGCGGGGCCGTCCCAGGGCTCCATCATGGTGGCATAATAATGGTAGAAGTCCTTCTTTGCCTCGCTCATGAAACGATTGTGCTTCCAGGGCTCGGGGATCAGCGCCATCATGGCCAGAGGAAGCTCCATGCCGTTCATATAAAGGAACTCCAGGGTATTGTCCAGCATTGCGGAATCGGAACCCTTGGCGGAGATGACAGGATAGATCTTCTCCTTCTCCGCGTCCACCAGAGGAGAATGCATGGTCTCCTCACGGGCCAGCATACGGTCGGAATTGCCACGGATGGTGTTGATCTCGCCGTTGTGGGCGATCATACGATAGGGATGTGCACGCTCCCAGCTGGGGAGGGTGTTGGTGGAGAAACGGGAGTGGACCAGCGCGATGGCGGTCTCGTACTCCCTGCTCATGAGATCTTCATAGAATCTCCGAAGCTGTCCCACCAGAAACATGCCCTTATAGACAATGGTGCGGGAGGATAGAGAGCAGATATAAGTATCTTCCGAGCTTTGCTCGAACTCTCTGCGCACCACGTAGAGCCTTCTGTCAAAGTCCGCGCCCTTCGCCAGCTCTTCCGGTTTTTTCAGGAAGCACTGCCAGATGGCGGGCATGCAGTCTCTCGCTCTGCCCCCCAGGATCTCCGGGTGGGTGGGAACCTCTCTCCATCCGATGACGGTGATTCCCTCCTTGCCGGCGATGACTTCAAACAGTCTCTTGGCAAAGGTTCTCTTCAGTTCGTCCTGGGGCAGGAAAAACATACCGATACCGTATTCCCCTGCGCGGCCGATCTTCAATTTATCCTTTTTTGCCACGGACGCAAAAAAAGGATGGGAGATCTGCAGCAGGATCCCCACGCCGTCGCCCACGGTCCCGCTGGCATCCTTACCGGCTCTGTGCTCCAGCTTCTCCACAATGGTCAGCGCATCATCCATAACGGAGTATTCCGGCACTCCGTCAATCTTTACCACTGCGCCGATCCCGCAGGCATCATGCTCTCTGTCGTAAGAAATCCCGCCTTTCATCTTGCTCATCCTTTCCGCATGTCGTATTTACAATAGATAATAAGAAAAAAGCAAAGGAGTCCCTAATGGTTTCATCCATTAGAGACTCCTTTGCCTCTTGCAGAACATAGTATTCTTTTCAATTTGCTTTGTCAACAAAAAGTTTAATGCTTTAACGCGGCAGTGAATCCATTACGCCGTCTGCTTCTGTCTGGGACGGAACGTCCTTCTGTGGGGCTTTCTCTGGGCCGCACGGGCTGTATATCCGGTGAAGGCGGTAGCCAGCAGGATCGCCACGAACATCAGAGCGCAGCCTGCCATCTCACGAAGCGACAGTACCTCATGCAGGATCAGCCATCCGGAAAGGGTTCCGAAGAGGGACTCGGTGCACATGATAAGGCTGGCAACCGTTGCCTTGACTCTCTTCTGCCCGACGATCTGCAGGGTGTAAGCGATGCCGTTGGAAATGATGCCCGCATACAGGATGCTGGGCAGCGCAGCCAGGATGGCGTTCAGGTCGATCTCCTCAAAGAGGATCATGCACACCGTGGAGATCAGAGCAGTTGCAAAAAACTGCATGGCGGAAAGCTTCAGCCCGTCCGTCTTGGGAGAGAAATATCCCACCGCCATGATCTGGAGTGCAAATCCCACTGCGCACAGCAGGATGAAAATATCACCCCGGGTAAGAACAAAGCTGTCCTTGATGCAAAGCAGATACATGCCGCCCAGGCACATCACCACGCTGATCCAGAGCTTCCGGTCCGGCTTTTTTCCCACAAAGGTGGAAATGATGGGAACCAGCACCACATAAAGTGCGGTGATCAGGCTGGATTTTGCGGTGCCGCAGGGATCCGCATCCATCACATAGAGGCCGATGCCGTACTGCTGCAGTGCGCTTCCCAGGAAAAGGGCGCCGCCGCAGCAAAAACCTGCGATCCGGAGAACCTTGCGGCTTTCCCTGTTACGGAGCCTTCTGCGCTCCGTCAGTTCCTCCGCATCAACGATATTGTCGCTCTTGGGAGTGCTCTCTCCCACAGCGGCCAAAGTAACCTTCCGGTTTTTTCTGCGTCCCCGCAGGTCCCGGAACATAATGAAGGGCAGTAAAAATGCTGTTCCGATGTAGCATCTGAGTGCAAGGAACGTAAAGGTTCCCACATGTCCGGCGCCGAGATTCTGCGCCACAAAGGTGGTGCCCCAGAACAGGGCCGCACCCAGAAGAGCCAAAACACCGACAGCGGATCTTTTTTCCGTAGTCATAGTTAACACCTCCGAAAGAATTAACCATCACCCCGGAATCTCATCCTTCCTGTCTACAGATATCGGGCATTGCGCAAAGTACAATAGGTATAGTCACCTTCTTTGTACGTGTCGAACTCTCCCTGCACGGTGATAGTGTCTCCCGGAGCCGGTTCATGATCCGGATCCAGGAACTCCTCCGCCAGTTCGAATTCAATGCCCTGTGAGCAGCATGCCGTGGCGTCCATGATAATGCACGCCAGATAAGTCATGCCCGTCTCTTCGCTATGATAGCAGGAATAGTAGCCATCCATACGGATGGTCTTTCCGATGTAATTCTCAGGGGTGACCATCATGTTATACACCTCCGAATACACCATGGTACTCGAGAGGATGGTCAGGTCGATATCCACATCTTCAGAAGTGCTCAGTACCTCGTCCGTCATCTCCTCCGGCGCGGGGGCACCGTCGTCCACGCCGCTCTGCCTGCCGGCAGCATCGGAAGCAGCAGAGCTGTCCGTATCCGGCGTGATCACGGGACCTTCCCCGTCAAAGTAGAACTCCTCTTCGGCTGCGGGAGCTTCTTTCTCCGCATCCGCAGCGGCAACGCCTGCCGCAAGGGCATCGTTCACCGCGGAAGAAGTACCGGCACTTCTGTCATTTGCACCTGTATCACTGTAAGATCCGCATGCCGTCAGCAAAAGGAACAGCAGGAGGCAAACGGAAACCTCAACCTTTCTTTTCATTTTGAATCTCCCATAGATAAGTGAGCGAGAGCAGTGCGTCCGGCTCGTTGCCGCAACCTCAAGACTACGTCTTTCGGTTTACCGCAGTCGCCGTACATGCACCATTTCATGCGAGCATGATGTTGCATGTCCGGCTCGTTGCCGCAAAAAAAGAAGACACCCTACCGCGCCCCCACTCGTTTTATGAGTTATTTTCTGCCCTCATATTATGGCAAATCCCCTATTTACGCAAGGAGACTATATCCCTTAAAAAAGTTTTTTTGAAAAAATTTGAAAAAAAGTGTTGACACTCCTACGACAGTCGTAGTATATTCACTTCGACAGATGTAGTACGACAGTCGTAGTACGACAAACATAGCACGGCACGCGTAGTACGACAGTCGAAATAAATATACACAGGAGGAAGCCAATGGTTGAGATCAGCAGTGATGTGATCCGCGGCTACAACGACACCATGATCCTGAGCATCCTCATGAAGGAGCCATCCTACGGGTACGAGATCTCCAAGCAGATCAAAAGCATCTCCGACGGAAAATACGTCATCAAGGAGACCACCCTCTACTCGGCCTTCACGAGAATGGAAAAGAACGGATACATCGAATCGTTCGTGGCTGACCCGGATCCCGAGGGAAACGGAAAAAAGCGTACCTATTACCGCCCTACCGAACAGGGAAAAGCCTACTACAGCGAAAAATGTGCGGAATGGGAACTGACCAAAGAAGTGGTCGAGAGATTCATCGACAATAAGGAGAATGTATATGGAAACAATTAAGAGTTATCTGGAAGCAATGTTTGCGGGATTACCCAACACTGCGGAAGTACGCAAGGCCAAGGCTGAGCTGCTCCAGATGATGGAGGACAAGTACAACGAGCTCATTGCCGAGGGCGTAAGTGAAAATGCTGCGGTGGGAACCGTGATCTCCGAATTCGGAAATCTGGACGAGCTGGCCGACGATCTGGGCCTGAGCACCGCACTGGAGGTGGCACACGACATTCAGTCCGCAACCCCTCGCAGAAACCTGACCCTGGACGAGGTGAAGGATTATATGGCAGCACGGATGAAGAAAGCATTTCTCATCGCACTGGGCGTCATGCTCTTCGTCATCTGCGTCGTCTTTCCCATCCTGATCACCGGGCACGGTGCCGCCGGTGCGGGAATGATGTTCCTGGACATCGCCATCGGCGTAGGCCTGGTCATCTACGGAAGCTTTGTAGGTGCCGAGTTCAAATATATTGAGCAGGAGCCCTGCAGCATCGACATGAACACCGCCAAGTACCTGAAGGGCGAGAGACAGCATTTTCTCCCCATCCGCTCCATCTGCGTTGCGGTTGCGGTAGTGCTCTTCATCATCTGCTGGGTACCCAACCTCTTCGTTACCAAGGGTCTGTACACCCTGGGCCCCTCACTCATGTTCCTTCTGATCGGTATCGGCGTGTTCCTTCTGATCTACTCCGGCATGATCAGCAGCGCCTTCGACAAGCTCCTGGGCATCAATGATGCCAAGACCATCAGCGGTACCTACAATGAGGGTGTCAAGGCTCCCATCCGGTACAAGAGCAAGACCGCTGAGACCATCGTGACCTGCTACTGGCCCGCAGTCACCAGCCTGTACCTGATCATCAGCTTTCTGACCTTCCAGTGGCATATCACCTGGATCATCTGGCCCGTGGCAGCTGTGGCACACAAAGCTGTGGTCGTGAATTGCGAAGCAGAGGAGGAGTTTTGATATCATGAAAAACAATACCAGCAGACTAATCATTACGATTCTTTCCATCACCACCATCATTGCGGTCCTTTTAGGACTGTACATCCATGTGTTCAGCAGAATGAGCGCTTTCGGTGGTATCACCGTAGGAAAGAGCAAGGGTGTCGTTTCCGACACCGTGACCTTTGAAGGCAGCGTGACTGAGATCGATCTGATCGCAGATTTTGCAAACGTCACCGTAGAGCCCGGCAACGGCCCTCTGACCGTCAGCTACACCATGCCCAAAGAGCAGGTTCCTGTCATCGAGTTTGATAACGGCGAACTGACCATCACCCGCAAGAAGGGGGTTTTCATCACCAATAATTTCCTGAACACCGATTATTCCATCACCGTTACGGTGCCTGCAGGTACGGACCTGTCCTCCCTGAAGCTGAATGCAGATGCGGGAAACATCAAGGTCAGCGACCTGAATGCGAAGAACGTCTCCATCGATACAGATGCGGGGAATGTAAGTGTGAGAAAAATCACCGCAACCACCATCTCCATCAATACCGATGCAGGCAATCTGGATCTGGATGAGCTGACCGCAGACACGCTCAGCCTTGACACTGATGCGGGAAACATCGATCTGAAGTCCTGCAACGTAGGCACCTTTGATGTGGATCTGGATGCAGGTAATCTGGAGATGTACAAATGTGTCATCGATTCCATCAATGCCGACACCGACATGGGCAACATCGAAGCCTCCGAGTCCGAGATCCGGTCCGGCAGCTGCACCACCGACATGGGCGACATCGATCTGAAGGGCGACATCGGCAATGTGAATGTAAAAACCAGCCTCGGCAAGGTTCGTTAACACAAGAACCTTTCTGATATACATTCTCCAAGAGAAAGCGGGATACCCGAAGGTACCCCGCTTTCTCACTTTTATTCTGTTCTAATCTGTCCTTCTTTATTCCGCAGCGGTTTTTGCTTTTTCCGACGCCCCTGTCAGATTCTGAATCCAGCCCCCCTTGCGGACCAGATAGAATCCGTAACCCGCTTTCAGAAAATCCAGACACTGGATCAGCAGATAGATCATCAGGATGGACAGCCCGGTGTAATGCACCATCAGATAGGAAATGGGCACCGGGATCAGCCACAGAAATCCTGCGTCAAAAACAAAGGTGATCCAGGTCTTTCCTCCGGAGCGGATGGTAAAGTAAGCCACATTCTCGTAGGCATACAGGGGTGAAAAAACAGCGGCGATCCGGATCAGTCCCGTTGCCAGCTCCCGCACCTCCGGCTCTGTATTGTAGATCAGCGGGAAAAAGCCGGCGCAGAGGAACATGAGCGCTCCCGTGACCATGCAGGCACCCACGGAAGTAACCGCCAGCCTGCCCGCATCTGTCTTCACATTGGGATCGTTCGCACCCAGCTCCTGGCCGATGATGATGGCCGTGGCACTTCCCATGGAGAAAAAGATGACATTAAACAGGTTGGAAAGAGTATTGCTGATGTTGGTGGCAGCAATGACCTCCAGTCCCCGTACCGCATAATTGACCCCCAGTGCCGCAATACCCATGGACCAGAGGGTCTCGTTCAGGAGCAGCGGAAAGCCCTTCCGGATCATATCCAGGGCCAGGGCTCCGGGGATGTGCAGGCTGCGATAGGCTCCCACGATAAATCCGTGGCGCTGCGTATGCCTGTGAGTATAGATCAGAATGATGCCTGCTTCAAAGCATCTGGCAATGGCGGTGGCCAGTGCCGCACCTACAACGCCCAGGGCAGGAAGCCCGAACTTTCCGTAGATCAGGATGTAATTCAGGATCAGGTTCATGAAGATGGCCACGATCCCCGCCTTCATGGGAAGCATGGTATCGTCGCACTCGCGCAAAGTGGAGGCGTAGGCCTGGGTCAGGGAGAAGGGGATCATCTCGAAGAACATCACGTTCAGATATTGCTTCCCGTAATGCAGTACCTGAGCAGCATCTCCCGTCTCACCGTTCTGGTGCATATAGAAAGTGATGAGGTTCTCGCCGAAGAAATACAGGATCCCCACAGCCAGAATGTCGATGATCACCACGGTGAGGATCTTGAACCGGAAGGTATGCCGGATCCCTTCCTCATCTCTTTTCCCGAAGAACTGAGCCGTAAAGATCCCGGCTCCCGCCACTCCGCCGAAGAGGCACAGGTTAAAGATAAAGATCAGCTGGTTCACGATGGAGACACCGGACATGGGGTTGGTCCCCACCTGTCCCACCATGATATTGTCCAGCAGGTTCACAAAATTCGTGATGGCATTCTGGACCAGAATGGGAACCACGATCACCAGCAGGTGCTTGTAAAAGGCTTTGTCGCCGAAATACTTTTTCATTGCACTACACTCGTCCGTTCTTCCGGACACATTTCTCCTGTTTCTTTCCTATTTGTTTCGAAGGAACTTCCGGGCGCCCCGGAGCGGATGGCCGTTCAGGAAGTCGATGATGCCCTCCAGCTGCCGGGGGCTGATGGCCCCGCCGGAGGAAGTCTGCAGCGCAAAAAACGGCATTTCCATCAATGCGGCATCGATCATATCGGATTGTCCTTCTTCTTTTCCTTCCACGTCTCCCGCCATTTTCCGGACCAGGGATGCCAGCAGTCTCCCTGCCGGGATTCCCTGCACATCCTCCAGGCAGTTCTCTGCCGTGAAGGGACGCTTTGCAGGACCTGCAGGTCCGGGCCAGGGACGGCTCGGGAGTGTGTTCAGATCTGCCGCCGTCAGGGGCTTTTCCATCTCCTCCGCAGATAACTGCACCGTCATCAAAGGCCGGAGATCCTCCATGGATCCCCCCGCCAAAAGTTCGTATGTTCCGGGATCCGCGTAAAAAGCGCCGATTCCCGTATGATAATACCCCAGATCCCGGGTGTCAACGGAAATCTCCACATCTTTGGTCTCTCCGGGGGGTAACGCCGTTTTGGCAAATCCCACCAGGGTCAGTTTCGGTCCGAAGGGCGCTTCTTTTCTGCGCTTTGCAAACACAAAAGAGATCTCACTGCCGGGCACAGTTCCCGTATTCCGCAGGGAAAAACGAGCCCTGATCCGGTCACCGAAGGCGGCGCTTACAGTCTCTTCTCGTATTTCGTATGCAAAATCGGTATAGGACAGACCGTGGCCGAAGAGATAACGCACCTTCTCCGGGTGCTCTGCATAGTACCGATATCCCACATAGAGTCCTTCCCGGTAGAGAACATGGCACCGGTCTCCCGGAAAATCTCCTGCGCAGGGCGCATCCTCTGCAGTGCGGGGCCAGGTCTCCGCCAGTTTGCCGGAAGGGTTCGCCTTTCCGGTCAGAAGGGAAGCGACCGCCGTTCCCACGCCTTCTCCTCCCAGATAGGCCAGCAGGGTCCCCTGTACGTCTTCTGCCCAGGGGATCTCGATGGGAGCTCCTCCCATGAGGACTACGATCACCTGCTTCGAAACATTGCAGATCTCACGGATGAGCGCGTTTTGCTCTTCCGGCATCTTCATATCCTTCCGGTCGATGCCCTCGGATTCGCAGCGCTCAGGAAGGCCCGCGAAAATGACGACCTTGTCACTTACGGAAGCCGTCAGAACTGCCTCTTTTAACAGATCCTCCTTCTCCTGCGGAGAAGCATCCGCGCGCAGAGGATATCCTTCCGCATAAGTGAGCCGGAGGCCCGCCGCCTCCATGGCAGCCAGAGGGGCATCCACCTTGACCGCATTTACCTTGGAACTGCCTGCCCCCTGATACCTGGGAGCCTTGGCAAAGGCGCCGATGACGGCGATGCGTTCCCGGCCCAGAGGCAGGGCATTACTTTCGTTTTTCAGCAGCACCATGGACTGCTCTGCTGCCCGGACGGCTGCTTCGTGCCCCTCCGCGCCTTTTGCGCGCTTCGACACCTCCGCAGCCTTCGCAGCCTTGGCATCCTTCGCGTTCTCCGCCGCTTTCGCAGCATCCGTTGCATCCACGCTCGCCACTTTCACTACTTCCGTCGCTCCCAGAACCAGCTCGGTTATGCGGGTTGCCGCCAGATCCACGGCTTCTTCCGGGAGTTTGCCGCTGCGTACCGCTTCTATGACGCGTCTGTCATTTTGCCCCAGGCAGCCCGGCATCTCCAGATCCAGTCCGGCCGCCACCCCCAGGACTCTGTCGTGCACTGCTCCCCAGTCGGATACCACTGCCCCTTCGTAGCCCCACTCCTCCCGGAGGAT
The DNA here is from genome assembly GCA_016286555.1 of Lachnospiraceae bacterium. Classification (GTDB taxonomy): domain Bacteria; phylum Bacillota; class Clostridia; order Lachnospirales; family Lachnospiraceae; genus AC2028. The sequence continues at coordinate 31,697 of JAEETA010000021.1, forward strand.
CTCTGTCAGAAGGTGGCGGTTCTCGCTGGCATAGGTACCGTTTACCTTGTTGTAGGAGCACATGACGGTGGCAGGGCGTCCCTCCTTTACAGCGATCTCAAAGCCCTTCAGATAGAGTTCCCGCAGAGTCCGCTCATCCACCTCGGCACTGATCATCATCCGCCGTTTTTCCTGATTGTTCACCGCAAAGTGCTTTAGGGAAGTGCCCGTTCCCGTGCTCTGGACGCCCCGGATAAAGCCTGCGCCCATACGCCCGGCCACCAGAGGATCTTCACTGTAATATTCAAAGTTCCGTCCGCACAGGGGACTGCGCTTGATGTTGATGCCGGGCCCCAGCAGGACAGAAACCTCTTCCTCCACGCATTCCGACCCGATGGCTCTGCCCACCGCTTCCGTTACGGAGGGATCAAAACTGCAGGCCAGCAGAGAAGCAGTGGGAAAACAGGTGGCGGGAACGCTCTCCCCGATGCCCAGATTGTCCTGGGTGTTGACCTGCTTTCGCAGACCGTGGGGGCCGTCGCTTACCAGGATGGAGGGCAGTCCCAGTCGCTCCACCGGCTTGGTATGCCAAACATCCGCGCCGGACAGGAGGCCTGCTTTTTCCTCCAGTGTCATTTGCGAAACCAGTGCCCGTGCCGCTTCGGTATACTTACCCATGGTTTTTCCTCTCTGCGATCTCCCGCACCAGTCTCTCATACTCTTTTTCATCAATGCGATACCGGAGCTTCAGGATGAGCCAGGCGGCGATCATCACCACCAGGGGAACGAATACCATTCCCGCCCGGAGCATCAATGTCTGGGAGGGCTGCACCGCTGCGATGAAACCGTCTGCCTGCTGAAGCGCCGTCTCCCGGTCCAGAGTACCGCTGCCGATCTCCACCTCCAGGGCACTGATGCTCTGGCTTACAGCATAGATGCCGCTGATGATGAGGATGAGAGATGCGGCCCCCTGGTTCAGGGCACCGGACAGCTTGGACGCAAAGGAACGGATGGCGGAAATGATGCTGTCATGCCGCTCGCCGAACCGGTATTCGTCATACTCGATAGTGTTGTTGACCATGACGATGACCGCCAGGTTAAAAAGACCCTGACAGAAGAAGATCACGAAGCCCACCACGTTCAGCAGGATCACATTCATGGGGATCACATAACCGAAGGACAGGAAAAGCAGATAACAGACCACCAGGCAGATGAGGCAGGCCGTGATGATGCGCATCCGGGGGAACCGGGCGGAAAGCACAGGATAAACGAACTGCGCCGCCAGCGTGCCCAGACCGTACATTACCGTAAACAGGGTGATGAGGTCTCCTGCGGTGGAATAGCCAAAGGCAAAATAGAAAAAGTTCACCGCCAGAAGGAGCAAAAGCTGCTGCCCCACGCAAAACAGGATGTAGGCGATGCCCACGCTGATGAGCTGGTCGTTTCTGGCCAGGATGGAAGCCATTCCCTTCAGGGTCACCTTCGTCTCACTGTCCGTCCGCGGTTGCTCTGTCACTCCCCAGAAAGTCAGGGTCTGAAAAGCGATGAAGGCACAGGCCACGATCAGGGCAGTCACCCGAAAGGCCATCACAGCATTTCCGGCAATGACCACAGGCACGATACCCGCCACGGAAAACTGGCCGATGCACACAAAGATCCCCATGAGGGTCACCAACGTATCCCGCTCTCCGGGATCGCTGGATAAGCTGGGGAGCATCCCCCAGTAGGCGATGTCATTGACGGTATAGGTCATTCCCCAGAGGAGATAGATGATACAGAAAAACAGGACAAATCCCCAGCCCGTGGGGCGGATGGTAAACATGGCGATGATGACGCCCGCATTCAGCAGTGCTCCCGCCAGGATAAAGGGGCGGAACTTTCCGCCCTTCAGATGAGCATTCTCGATGATGGTACTCATCATCAGATCGTTTACCGCATCCCAGATCATGCACACCACCATAGCTGCGGAGATCACGGAAAACTGCGCCACCGTCAGCTTGCAAGTGTACTGGATGTAGGTCAGGACAAACATGCTGACCAGCACATACGCCGCGTCTCTGCCCGTCGCACCCACACAATAACTCCACTTGGTCCTCTTGCTGATGCTTTCTGCCTTACCGTTCATGTCTTCATCCCCCTCGGATCTCATTCCGCATCCGGATCTGCTTCCCGCACGATCTCCCGCACCTGTTCCAGGGAAAGCCCCTGCTCTCTGGCGATGCGGGCCAGATCCTCATATTCGTATTTTCTGCGTTTGACGCCGTAGCCCACGGAAGTTTTGACGCGGACATCGCCGTGGACCGTATGCACAAAGCCGATCTCCCGCTCCAGAATGTATCGTTTCATCACCGCTTCCCGCACACCGATGGTGGTGGTGTAGCGATAGATGAGCCGGATCATTTTTTCCCGGTCCTCAGGAGAGCAGATCACCCGGAGCAAAATACCGGGGCGGCTCTTCTTCATCTCGATGGGAACGGTATAGACCTCTCTGGCGCCTCCCGCAAAAAGCTGCTCCGTTGCAAATCCCACTTCCTCGCCGGTCATGTCATCCACATTGCAGGAAAGTTCCACCACGGAATCCGTCTCATCCTCCGTCTCTCCCAGCATGGCCCTGACACAGTTGGCCACGGGAAAATCCTTCTTTCCCATGCCGTATCCGACAGAGTTTACGCGCATGACAGGCATGTCACCAAACCGGGTGGCAAAATGCTTTAGAAGAGCAGCTCCCGTAGGGGTGCAAAGTTCTCCCTCCACTCTGCCGCCGTAAATGGGAATGTCCCGCAGGATATATGCTGTGGCAGGTGCAGGAACCGGCAGAATGCCATGAGCGCAGCGCACCTTTCCGTATCCCACATGAACGGGAGAAACCACCACCTGCTCCGGTGCGATCTCCCGCATCAGGAGACACACTGCGGCAATGTCCGCAATGGCGTCCATGGTGCCCACCTCGTGAAAATGGATCTCCGTCACGGGGACGCCGTGCACAGTGCTCTCCGCCTCCGCAATGAGACTGTACACATGCATCACATCTTCCACCACCGCTTTCGGGAGGTGCATATGCTCCTCTACGATGTGACGGATGTCCGCCATGCTGCTGTGGTGGTGGTGATGATGGCCCTCGTGGTCATGGTCATGCCCATGGTCGTGGTCATGTCCGTGGTCATGGTCATGTTCGTGGCCATGGTCATGTTCGTGGCCATGGTCATGTTCGTGGCCATGGTCGTGCTCGTGATCATGCCCATGGTCATGCTCGTGATCATGGGAGGGATCGAACATCTCCTCGCCCTCCTCCGTGCCTGCCACCGATACTTTCATATGGGTTCCCGTGATGCCGCACTTCACGGATCTTTCCGACACAAACGTCACATCAGGAATTCCCAGGTCGTTCAGCTTCTTCAAGTAAGCGTCCGAATCCGGCATCAGCTCCAGCAGTGCCGCCGTCAGCATATCTCCTGCGGCCCCCATGCCGCAGTCCAAATAGAGTGTCTTCATTTGCGTACCCCCAAATCGCTATTTCGTTAGATGATTTATTAACCCTGCCTGATATCCGGCCCCGAATCCGTTGTCGATATTCACCACGGACACACCGCTGGCACAGGAGTTGAGCATGGATAGTAACGCAGAGATACCGTGGAAGGATGCACCGTACCCCACACTGGTGGGCACAGCGATCACGGGACAGTCTGCCAGGCCGCCGATGACGCTGGCCAAGGCACCCTCCATTCCCGCAATGGCAATGATGACGGAAGCGCTCATGATCTCGTCCAGGTGAGGCAGGAGTCTGTGAAGTCCCGCAACGCCCACATCATAAATCCGCTGCACTTCGTTCCCGAAGCATTCTGCTGTCAGCGCTGCTTCCTCGGCCACAGGCACATCGCTGGTGCCCCCCGTGGCTACCACGATCCTGCCCAGCCCAGTGGGCGCCGGGATCTTTCCGATGATGCCCACCTTAGCGTCCGCGTGATAGTGCAGTCCCGGCAGGTCTGATAACGCCGCAGCTTTTTCGGCATCCATCCTGGTGATCAGGATGGGCTCCTGACCGTTTTTGATCATGCTTTCCGCGATGCCCCGGATCTGTTCCGCCGTTTTCCCGGCGCCGTAGATCACCTCCGGAGCCCCCTGCCGGAAGGCTCTGTGATGGTCCACTTTGGCAAAGCCCAGATCCTCAAAGGGCTCCCGTTTGATCTGCAGAAGGGCATCCTCCACGGACACGTCTCCGTCCCGTACCCCCTCCAGTAGTCTCCTGATCTCTGTATTCATAAATTTGTACCCTCAAAAATATGTGAAAATTCAAAATCAGCGGCTCTGTCTTGAAGGCAGAACCGCTGTTCATTCGATCTTATTTCTTCAGAAGTGTCTTTCTTACCGCACCTCTGGGATCCTTCACCAGGAGGACCACTACCCATACAACCAAGCCCAGGGCCACTACGGAGATCCCCAGGAAAAAGTCATTGAGCATATCCGCAGGTTCCGGTGTAAAGTAAGCTTCCCGAAGCTCCGCATATTCGAAGATGGCATCTACCAGCCACATCAAAGATGCGCCCCAGTACATAAAGCAGAGTATGCTGACCTTCATCTCATCCTCCGGTGCATTTCTGTACCAGATCACCGTAGAGATCACGGCCGCAAATACCGCTGTCAGTAAGGTCATGGTGTCCCCTCCTTATGCCTTGCTCTCCGCTTCCTCCGCGGTCTGCTGCGCTGCCTTCTTCTCCACCGCGCTGCTGACGGCTACCATGCCCAGCCACGCCACCGTGACAAGGGCAGCCATGGTAACGCCCACCGTGGACATCTCATGCAGCATCTCCGCAGCGTCTGCGGGATCCGAAGCAGCGGTCAGGAACGGGAACCAGGGCACCACCTCACCGTGCCACACATGCTCGAACGCAAGGAGTCCGGAGCCGCCCCAAAGCATATTCCGCAGCCAGGAGAGCTTCCTGGTAAAAGGAACCTTGGGAACCTGGACTTCCTTCAAAGCTTCTTCCCGATTACCGGAAGAGAGCGCCTTCTTCTCAGCCACATGCTCTGCGATGGTAACGATCACCGCTTCCGTTGTAGGTACCAAAAAACATCCCATATTTCAACCTCCAATACAAAAAAATAATCAGGCCGGATTATCTTTCCTCTACCCTTAAATCCTAACACAGTAAGGGCCGATGTTTCAACCAAAAAAGCGAAGCATCGGCCCTCAAAATATCCTGTTTTGAGATCACAAACTCAATCCAGCCGGAGGATCATTTCCACGACGCGCTGTGCGCAGGAAAGCAGGTCCTCACGGGTCAGGGCGCCCATCTCCATAGCGCGCTTTACCCGCTCGGGATAGCCGTTTGCCATCTTCACATCGTTTCCTGCCAGGATCTCCTTGTAATGCTCGGCCCGGTTCCACCAGTCGGAGGTCACCATGCCTTTGAAGCCCCACTCTCCCCGGAGGATGTCCGTCAGCAGCTCCCGGGATTCCGATGCCCGCTGCCCGTTGATGGCGTTATAGGCGGACATGATGGTCAGAGGATCCGATTCCTTCACAATGATCTCGAAGGGCTTCAGATAGATCTCCCGCAACGCCCGCTCCGACAGTCTGGAGTCGCAGTTTTTCCGGTTGACTTCCTTGTTGTTGGCCGCAAAATGCTTGACGCTGGCTCCCACATGGTGGGACTGGATGCCCCGCACCATGGCGGCGCCCATCCGTCCGCTTACCAGTGGATCCTCGGAATAGTACTCAAAGTTCCGTCCGCACATGGGATTACGGTGAATGTTTACCGCAGGGGTGAGCCAGATGTGGAGATTGTTCTCCTTTAGCTCCGCGCCGCCTGCTGCGCCCACTGCCTCCACCAGTTCTTTGTTCCAGGTACATGCCAGCATGGTAGCACAGGGCCATGCGGTGGTGGGGATCCCGCAATCCGCACTGAGGCGCACCCCCGCAGGGCCGTCGGCGGTCATGACGGAGGGAATGCCGTAGGCCGGCTGATTTCCCATGCCCCAGGTATTGGCCACGCCCGTGTTAGGCTGACCTCCCAGGAGGTCGATGAGTTCCTCGTCGGAAAGCTGCTCTACAAATTCCCGGGAAGTGATCTTCCCCTCATACACATCCATCAGGGGATGCACGCCTTCCGCATAGGGGTGCATCATCATATAAACAGGTCTTCCCTTGGCGGCGGGAACCATGGCTTCCTCCGACCCGGGACTCAGTTTTTCAAAAATGCAGGCATTGATATCCGGCTCCGGGCCCGTCTCCAGAGCTTCGTAGCTGCCGTCTGCCAACATGCGCTTTGCCAGATTCACAGGGGCCAGATGAGAAGTAAGCTGCCTGCAGATCACATCGCTTTCCACTTTATACACATAGTCCAGAAGCTCTGCTTCCCGCACGCTGCCGCCCAGCAGGAAGTGATAGTCTCCCGCTTCCGTCACCCAGGCAGACTTCCGGATCTTCCCCAGATCGTCGTAGGATGCCAGCTGCTCCAAAGCCACGGCCAGATCCAGTTCGCTGCTCTCGCCCGGGGCCAGGTCCGCAGTTTTTTCAAAGGCTGCCAGCACGGATGCGGGCTTTCCAAGCTTCCCCCGGGGTGCTCTGAAATACAGGGCCGCCACTTCTTTTCCGGAGACGGCGCCGGTGTTGGTAACCCGAACCCGGAAGTGCAGGGCATCCTCCTCTTTTTCTACTGTAAGCAACTCCCGGGTGAACTTCGTGTAGGACAGGCCGTGGCCGAAGGGATAGACCACCCGCTCTTTGGCTCCGGGAATCGTCTCAAAATACCGGTATCCCACGTAGATGTCCTCGGTGTAATCCACATGGAAATGGGATTCAAAAAAGCCCTCTGTGGAAGGATAATCCTCCAGTCTGCCCGCAAAGGTATCCGTCAGCCTGCCGGAAGGATTCACCAGTCCCAGAAGCACGGATGCCGCGGCTCTGCCGCCTTCCATGCCTCCCTGCCACATCACCAGGGCAGCCTTCACCTGCTGCCTGTCCCGGATCCAGGTGGTATCGATGACGCCGCCGATATTCAGCACCGCGATCACCCTGTCAAAAGCGCCGCACACTGCATCCAGAAGGGCTTCCTCCTCCGCCGTCAAGTAGAAATCCCGCTTGGGAAAGAGCCGATGGAGTTCTCCCGGCATGGTGGTTTCCCCCGCCCAGGGATTGGGCTCCCCGGTGTAATCCACCTCCGCTCTGTCGGAACCTTCCGCGGAAAAGCGGGAGACGGTAAACACGGCCGTGTCAGCAAAGCGTCTGGCATCCGCCACCATTTCCGCAGGCAGCGCAGGCTCGGAGATCATGCCCGGAGCGCAGCCTTTTCCGTACTCTTCCTCCACGTAGGATCTGTAAAAATCACAGAGAGGTCCATAGCTTTCCGCACCCAGCATGGACAGGCCGTCGTAGAGATTATGCACATATCCCGTGTACACGTCGCCGCTGCCGCCGCCACCCTTCACATAGTCAAAGGTGCCTTTGCCGAAGAGTGCCAGCTTCCCGCTGCCGGAAAGGGGCAGGATTCCGTCCTCGTTTTTCAGAAGGACGCAGCCCTCCTTTGCTGCATTACAGGAAAGTTTCCTGTGTTCTTCACTCATTGTGACACGCTTGTCACCATTTAAAGGAACCCCCGGCTGATACAATGCTCTGGCCCATTTTTTCATACGTTTTTCCTTCCTTCATCGTCTGCAGAATGTCAGATACGTTTCTGTTCTATCAGTTTATCACATCATTCCGTAACGCAATAGATATGGCACTCTTTTGAGAAAAATGCCTTTGGAGTATAATCTATGCCATGAGGTTTTAAGAGATCCTTCGGAAGGGAGAGACAAAATGGCTTATCTGGTCTATCTGGTGTACCCGCTGCTGGCATTGGCTCTTTTGTGGGGAAGCAGCCTGAAAAAGCGCGGCGAATGGAATGAGGAAGTATTTTCTCTGCGGCAGATGAAGGCCATGCAGGGATTCATTGCCCTGTGCATCCTGCTCCATCACTGCGGGCAGAAGACCTCCGCCTCCTGGATCGATCAGCGCTACTATGTGCCGGGGCTGGACTTTTTCGTCCCCATCGGGTATATCCTGGTATCCTTTTTTACCTTTGCTTCCGGTTACGGACTCTATAAGAGCTTCCATGCAAAGCCCCATTATCTGAAGGATCACTTCTTCCGGAAACGGGTGGTGCCCATTCTGGGCATCGGGTATGTAGTCTGCCTGGTATATCTGGCGGTGCGATTTTTCCTGGGGGAACGGATTACGGGGCAGAAGCTCCTTTGGTATCTGACGGGCCTGAAGCTGTGCAACCCCAACAGCTGGTACGTCTATATCATGCCCCTCTTCTATCTCGCATTTTTCCTGGCCTTCCGATTCATCAAGGACGAACGGAAAGCCCTCGCTGCGGTACTGCTTTTTACCATCGCCTATCAATTGCTGGGCGCATCCATCGATCACAACGACTGGATCATGCGGGGCGAGTGGTGGTACAATTCCATCCACCTCTTTGTGGTGGGACTCTTTGTGGCAAAGCACGAAACGGCGATCCTGGAGCACATCAAGAAGCACTATGTGAGGTACCTGGTGCTGGGGATCCTGGGCGTTCTCCTCTTTACAGGCTTTACGAAATTTGCCAAGTCCTTTTTCTCCTACTACGGCGAAAACTGGGGCGCTCCAGACAAGGTACTGCGGCGGATCATCTGTCTGATCTCCGAGATCCTGGTCTCCTCCTCGGTGGTGTTTACGGCTTATCTCATCGGCATGAAGCTTCGGATCGGAAACCGCTTCCTGGCCTTTCTTGGGAGGATGACCCTGGAGTTCTATCTGATCCACGGGGTCTTTGTGGAGCTGTTCTGCTACTCCTTTGCAGGGGAGCTGCCCAGCCTGTATTACATCCGGAACAACGGTCTCTTCGTGCTGGTGGTGTTTGCCCTGGGGCTTCCCTCCGCCATGCTTTTAAAGAAAGTGGGAGACCTATTCCGCCTCTCCCCGTCAAAAGCAGTATCCCCGGAACAGAAAACGGAAAAATAAGGGTGATCGAGAGGGCAGGCTCCTGCTCTGCTGATTTCCGGATTGTTGCCACATAAAGAGGCCATGCCGGACGGCATGACCTCTTTTGTGATACCCGGATTTTTATAGCGATTATACGGTAAAGAACTTCACGTTCTCGTTGATCTGGTCTGCGGCATCTGCCACGGAAGCAGCTGCAGCGGACACGCTGTCGCTGGAGGCTGCCACTTTCCTGGAGCTGTCCGTCAGCTGATTGACGGTAGCGGTGATCTCCTGGGTGGTGGCGGACTGCTCCTCGGAGACGGAAGCCATGTTGGTGGCCACGTCGTTTACCTGCTCCATCTGGCCTGCCATCTTTGCCATAACCTCGCTTGCACGGGTCAGATCGTCGGTGATCTGCTGGAAGGTAGCTGCAGCATTGGTGATGGCTTCGGAGTTCTCGTTGATCATCTTCGTATTGTGCTCGGACTTCGTTGCCAGATCCCGCACCTTCCCGGTAATGCCGCTGATGATCTCGGCGATCTGCTTGGTGGCATCCGCACTGTTGTTTGCCAGCTGGCCGATCTCCGTAGCGACTACGGCAAATCCGCGGCCTGCTTCGCCTGCGCGGGCAGCCTCGATGGAAGCGTTCAGACTCAGCAGATTGGTCTGGGCCGCAATGCTGTTGATCATATCGATGATCTGGGTGATCTGCTCCGCAGCTTCATCCACGGAACGGACCGCATTGTTCATCTCGTTCATGGATGCAACGATGTCGCTCATGCCGTCACTGACATGGCTCATATCCGTTCTGCCGACGCCGGCCTTTTCCACCAGCTCGTCCATGTTTTCCTTCACTTCCCGCTCGGACTCGGTCAGATCCACCACGGTGGTAGCGAGGGTCGTAGCGTTTTCCGCCACCTCGGTGACAGACTCTGCCATGGCCTGCATGCTGTCCAGGATCAGTTCCATGGACTCGGCCTGCTCCTTGGCCTCGGTGGTCAGAACCTCTGCGGTATCCTTGGACGCCTTGGAGTCCACCTCCAGTCGCTCGGACACATCCTTGATGTTCCGCACCGCATCACGGATGTTGGACACCAGGCCGTTCATGGACTGATTCATAAATGCGATCTCGTCATCGCCGTCAGCCTTGATCTCCACGGTAAAGTCGCCGCTGCTGATCTGCTTGATGTTGTCCGTCAGAGCCGCTACGGGCTTCCGGATCATCTTGCCCAGAGTGGTAATAAACAGGACAATGATGACAACCATCATTACCAGGCCCACAATCACGATACCGCCGATCAGGCTGTATATGCTGGAATGAACCTCCGAAGCCTTGGCAT